>NZ_JAGPWD010000009.1 GCF_018119395.1 Massilia sp. ZL223 | reverse complement strand
ACGCCAGCCGCCGCCGCCCTGGGGCAGGTCGGGAATCAGGGGAATATCGAGATCGGCCATCTGCGGCGCGCCTTCGCTGCCGAACAGGCCGCGCAGCTGCTGCGCCACCGAAGCGTCGCGGCGCGCGCGCTCGGCCTTGCGGGCGGCGCTGTCGTCGGTCTTGGCGAAGCGCTCGCCGCCGCGTCCGCGCGCGGGCTTGAGGCGCTCGTTCAGGGCTTCGTACATCGGCCCCAGGTCGAACACGAGGCCGGGGCGCAGCAGCGGCACGATCAGCGCATGCGCTTCCTGGTCCGGCTCGAACTCGCGCCAGGCCTGTTCCAGCGCCACCAGCAGGACTTCGGGACGGAAGGGATTGACGGCGGCGCGCACCAGATCGCGGCCGAGCAGCACGCCGAGCCGCACGCCCAGGCTGGCGAGCTGTTCGGAATGCTGGATGTCGAAGGGCCGGCTGACCACGCCGAAGGCGAGTTTCTGGTCCATCTCTTCCAGCGGCACCAGGCTGAGGGCGACCTGCGCGGCCGGGCGCGGCTGGGGCGAGAGCTGGCCGAGTTCCTTGCGCAGGGCCAGTTCGATGCCCGTGCAGGCCAGGTGGAAATAGGCGTAGGCGTTTTCCTTGAGGAGGTTGCCGGACTTGATGCGGCGCGCGGCCAGCTTGGGATCGGGACCTGCGCTGGTCATGTCGAGCAGCGCGGCGACCATGCGGTGGCACATCTCCATTAGCTGGCCATTCGCATGGCGGCTGGCGATACCGACGAGCTCATCCAACGTCGCCTGCCGGTCGGCGGCGGCCTTGCGGGCGGCGGGCGTCTGTGCGGATGGGGTGGCCATGGACGTGGGGAGAAGATCGATCCCTCCATTCTGCCATATTATTTCCACAAAGCAATAGGCCTTAATGCATATGTCGTAAGAAATACGACACGCCGAAGCATGTGATCGAGCGTTTCATCAGGAAATAGATGCTTTCAGATTGTAGGAGCACCTCCTACAACGCATCAAGGGGTGTTCCGATAGCGATTCATCAACACGATAAGCATGATTGATTCACCGGAAATGCCTCGAATCCATTCGGACACGGCCGGTCGGTAAAGCCGAGCAGGATCTTTTCCCACTATGAAAGGAAGCACCATGGCCTCGAAGCAAGGTAGCAAGCGCAACCAAAGCGGCTCTCAGCAAAGCAGCAAGAGCGAAGGCAACAAACAGTCGGGCTCGGCAGGTTCGGGCTCGCGCTCGGGCGGCGGCACCCGCGGCGGTACTCCGGAACAACACGCCGAAGCTGGCCGTCAGAGCCACAAGAACGACAAACGCTGATCCTGTTTTCTCCGGCCCCGCCGGAAGCAGGCATCACTTGTCCAGCCCGCCGCGCATCGAGCCGGCGGGCTTTTCTATGTGTCGGACAAAGCGCCACGGCTTCCTTGCCTTATCCATAGGCCTGACGAATAAACGGGCCGCGGCCATCGGCCAAGCCGATGTATCGGGCTACCGAGCCTGTTGGGCCGACTCAAATATTGCGCAGGATCGCACCCTTGGGCGGCGCGAAATCGCGGATGTCGTTGACCAGGCCGGCGGCCTTGGCGTCGCGCGAGTTCAGATGCAGGTCCGAATACTGGTGGATGCTCCACTGCTCCGGGGTCAGCTCGACGGTCTTGCGCAGAATCGACTCGGTGCGCGAATCGTCGGCACGCAGGCCCTCGACGATGATGTTGAGCGCATCCGGACGCGAACCGGGCGAGGCGGTCGCATGCGACTTGTGGACCATGAAGCGCGCCGTCTCGCTGCAATAGCGCTCCGTGCCGCACAGGTAGAGGATGACCGCGATCGAGGCCACCGCCCCGCCGTTGTACATCACAAACTTGATCGGCGAGCTGGCCATGAAGTTGTACAGGCACAGGCCGTCGCTGACATAGCCGCCGTTGGACTGCACCAGGACATGGGCCGTCTCGATGCCGTCCTCGGTCATGGCGGCGACCGCGTCGAAGACCCGGTGGACCATGTCACTATTGACGTCGCCAGACAGCGTGAACCAGCCTGTTTTTTCCTGTTGTGCTTTGTCTTCGCTCATAGTTTTTTCCGCCTGCAAAGTGAGTGTGATAAGTGTAGCAAAACCGGCCCGCGAGCCCGGATGCCGTGCGTCAATAGTGCGCGGCAATGCTTTTAGGAATCGAAATGCCCGCGTAACCGTCCTACCTACCAACGTCATCCCGGCGAAGGCCGGGATCCAAGTTTGCTCGCGTTCCCGCCCACGTTTTGGCTGCCGGCTGTCCAACGAACTTGGGTTCCGGCCGAGGGGGACGCCGAGTCCCGGAACGACGTTCTGAGGGTAGGGGCCGCCCCTTCCTTCCCCTGGTTTCCCCCTTAGCTGGTTGACAGCAACCGCCCTCTCGCATATCCTCCACAGTCTTGACAGGGAGAGCGCAGCACGCTGCCGCCGAAGGGGCACTACCCACAAACTCTCAGGCAAAAGGACCGGTCAAGGAGCGGCGGCGCATCGCGCGGCGGCTCAACTCTGGAGAGCGGCCGCGACACAAGCGGCCCACCGAAGGGGCAGGCGGCCAGGCCGCTATCTCTCAGGTACCAAGGACAGAGGGGAAAACAGCGCACGGCGACGTGCCCGCACCCCTATTCAACTGCCCTGAGGATTCCATGACGCTCAAAGCGACTCCGCTCAATTCCGCTCACCGTGCCCTAGGGGCCAAGATGGTCGACTTCGGCGGCTGGGACATGCCGGTCAACTACGGCTCCCAGATCGAAGAGCACAACGCGGTGCGCACCGACGCCGGCATGTTCGACGTGTCCCACATGTGCGTGGTCGACCTCAAGGGCGCCAACGTGCGCAGCTTCCTGCGCGGCCTGCTGGCCAACAACGTCGACAAGCTGCAGGTCCCGGGCAAGGCCCTCTACTCCTGCATGCTGAATCCCGAAGGCGGCGTCATCGACGACCTGATCGTCTACTTCTTCAGCGAAGACTGGTTCCGCATCGTCGTCAACGCCGGCACCGCCGACAAGGACGTGGCCTGGATGAACCAGCAGAACGCCGCCACGAATTCCGGCCTGGTCATCACCCAGCGCCGCGATAGTAGTGATGAAAATCGCGACCCGATCGCCCTGATCGCGGTCCAGGGCCCGAACGCCCGCGCCAAGGCCTGGGAAGTGCTGCCGGAGACCAAGGCCGCTTCCGAAGCGCTCAAGCCCTTCAACGTCGTAATCGTCCCGGACACCGCCTTCGGCGAAGTCATGGTGGCGCGCACCGGCTACACCGGCGAAGACGGCTTCGAAATCGGCGTCCCGGCAGCCAAGGCCGAAGCCCTGTGGAACGCCTTCGCCGCCGCCGGCATCAAGCCCGCCGGCCTGGGCGCCCGCGACACCCTGCGCCTGGAAGCCGGCATGAACCTGTACGGCCAGGACATGGACGAGACCGTGAACCCGCTGGACGCCGGCCTGGGCTGGACCATCGACCTGGTCTCCGAGCGCGACTTCATCGGCAAGGCCGCCCTGCAGGCCAAGGGCCAGCAAGCCAACTTCGTCGGCCTGATCCTGCGCGAAAAAGGCGGCATCCTGCGCGCCCACCAGAAGGTCCTCAGCGCCGCCGGCAACGAAGGCGAGATCACCAGCGGCACCTTCAGCCCGAGCATGCAGCAGGCGATCGCCCTGGCGCGCGTGCCGCTGGACGTGGCGGTCGGCGACACCGTGCAAGTCGTGATCCGCGACAAGCAGCTGGCCGCTTCCGTCGTCAAGCTGCCGTTCGTGCGTAACGGCAAAGTCCTCGCCGCCTAAAAGAACAAGCAATATAATCACCGCGTCACCCATACCAGGAGCCTTTAATGAACATCCCTACCGACCTGAAATACACCGAGTCCCACGAGTGGGTCCGCCGCGAGGCTGACGGCACCCTGACCGTCGGCATCACCGAATACGCGCAGGACGCACTGGGCGACATCGTGTTCGTCGAACTGCCGCAGGTCGGCAAGGCCTTCACCGCCGGCGACGACGCCGCCGTGGTCGAGTCGGTCAAGGCCGCCAGCGACATCTACGCTCCGGTGTCGGGCACCGTCACCGCGGTGAACCAGTCCGTGGCCGACGCGCCGGACTCGATCAACCAGGACGCCTACGGCGCCTGGCTGTTCAAGCTCCAGCCGACCGACGCCGGCGCTGTCGACAAGCTGCTGGACGCCGACGCCTACGGCAAGACCACCGACAATTAATGTCGCCGAGGGCGCGCCGCTGAATGCGGCGCGCCCTTTTAGTTTCACGAAGTCCCGAATTCCTCATCTTCGCCAGCCCACAAGGCGCCGGCAATTCATCTGGCCACCATCATGACCCGTTCCAGCCTCACCCAACTTGAAGCCCGCGATTCGTTCATCCCGCGCCATATCGGCCCGTCCGAATCCGAACAGGCAGCCATGCTGTCGACCCTCGGCTACGCTTCGCGCGCCGCCCTGATCGACGCCGTGGTTCCCGCCAACATCCGCCGCAAGGACACCCTGGACCTGGGCCAGTTCGTCGAGCCGCGCACCGAAGAAGACGCGCTGGCCACCCTGCGCGCGCTGGCATCCAAGAACAAGGTCATGAAGTCGATGATCGGCCAGGGCTACTACGGCACCCACACCCCGAAGGTCATCCTGCGCAACATCTTCGAGAACCCGGCCTGGTACACCGCCTACACCCCCTACCAGCCCGAGATCTCGCAGGGCCGCCTGGAAGCGATCCTGAACTTCCAGCAGACCATCACCGACCTGACCGGCATGGGCATCGCCAACTCGTCGATGCTGGACGAAGGTACCGCCGCCGCCGAAGCCATGACCCTGCTGCAGCGCGTCGGCAAGTCCTCGTCGAGAGTGTTCTATGTCGCCGACGACGTGCTGCCGCAGACCCTGGAAGTGATCCAGACCCGCGCCCAGCCGATCGGCGTCGAAGTGCGCGTGATCGCGGCCGGCGACATCGAGAAGCTGGAAGAGACCTGCTTCGGCGTGCTGCTGCAATACCCGGGCGTGAACGGCGAAGTGCGCGACTACCGCGCCGCCGTGGAACACCTGCACGCCATGGGCGCGATGGTGGTCGTGGCCGCCGACCTGCTGGCCCTGACCATGCTCACCCCGCCGGGCGAATGGGGCGCCGACGTGGTCGTCGGTAACAGCCAGCGCTTCGGCGTGCCGCTCGGTTTCGGCGGCCCGCACGCCGGCTACCTCGCCACCCGCGACGAATTCAAGCGCAGCATGGCTGGCCGCCTGGTCGGCGTGACCGTCGATGCGCAGGGCAACCAGGCCTACCGCCTGGCGCTGCAGACCCGCGAACAGCACATCCGCCGCGAAAAGGCGACCTCGAACATCTGTACCGCCCAGGTGCTGCTGGCCGTGATGGCCGGCATGTACGCGGTCTACCACGGCCCGCAAGGCCTGAAGCGCATCGCCCAGCGCGTGCACCGCCAGACCGCCATCCTGGCGCGCGGCCTGCAGCAGCTCGGCGCGGAAGTGACCAACACCACCTACTTCGACACCCTGACCGTCAAGGGCGACGCAGCCGCGCTGCACGCGGCCGCCGTCAACGCCGGCATCAACCTGCGCCGCGTCGACGACCAGCACGTGGGCGTGTCGCTGGACGAGACCACCACCCGTGAAGACCTGGCTGCGCTGTTCGCCATCTTCGGCAACGGCAAGAACGTCGATATCGACGCATTGGACGAAGACGTGGCGGACGCCTTCCCGGCCGCCCTGACCCGCGAAAGCGCTTACCTGACCCACCCGACCTTCAACCGCTACCATGCGGAGCACGAGATGCTGCGCTACCTGCGCTCGCTGGCCGATAAGGACCTGGCGCTGGACCGCACCATGATCCCGCTGGGTTCGTGCACCATGAAGCTGAACGCGACCTCGGAAATGATCCCGGTCACCTGGCCCGAGTTCTCGAACATCCACCCGTTCGCGCCGAACGACCAGACCGTGGGCTACCGCGAGATGATCGACCAGCTCGAAGCCATGCTGTGCGCCGCCACCGGCTACGCCGCGATCTCGCTGCAGCCGAAC
This sequence comes from Massilia sp. ZL223, assembly GCF_018119395.1. Classification (GTDB taxonomy): domain Bacteria; phylum Pseudomonadota; class Gammaproteobacteria; order Burkholderiales; family Burkholderiaceae_D; genus Telluria. The sequence continues at coordinate 125,461 of NZ_JAGPWD010000009.1, read as the reverse complement.
GCCGGCTCGCAGGGCGAATACGCCGGCCTGCTGGTGATCCAGAAGTACCATGAGTCGCGCGGCGAAGGCCACCGCAACATCTGCCTGATCCCGTCCTCGGCCCACGGCACCAACCCGGCGTCGGCCAGCATGGTCGGCATGAAGGTGGTCGTCACCGCCTGCGACGAGAATGGCAACGTCGATCTGGCCGACCTGAAGGCCAAGGCCGAGCAGTACAGCAAGGACCTGGCCTGCGTCATGGTCACCTACCCGTCGACCCACGGCGTGTTCGAGGAAGGCATCAAGGAACTGTGCGAGATCGTGCACGCCCACGGCGGCCAGGTCTACGTCGACGGCGCCAACATGAACGCGATGGTCGGCGTGGCCGCGCCGGGCGCCTTCGGCGGCGACGTCAGCCACCTGAACCTGCACAAGACCTTCTGCATCCCGCACGGCGGCGGCGGTCCGGGCGTCGGCCCGATCGGCGTCGGCGCGCACCTGGCCAAGTTCCTGCCGAACCAGCTGTCGACCGGCTATGTCCGCGACGAAGCCGGCATCGGCGCGGTCAGCGCGGCGGCCTACGGCTCGGCCTCGATCCTGCCGATCTCGTGGATGTACATCGCGATGATGGGCGCGGAAGGCCTGACCGCGGCGACCGAAGTGGCGATCCTGAACGCCAACTACATCGCGCGCCGCCTGGCCCCGCACTACCCGGTGCTGTACACCGGCCACGACGGCCTGGTCGCGCACGAGTGCATCATCGACCTGCGCCCGCTGCAGGACAAGACCGGCATCAGCAACGAAGACGTGGCCAAGCGCCTGATGGACTTCGGCTTCCATGCCCCGACCATGAGCTTCCCGGTGCCGGGCACCCTCATGATCGAGCCGACCGAGTCCGAGTCGAAGGCCGAGCTGGACCGCTTCATCGAAGCGATGATCACCATCCACGCCGAGATCGTGAAGGTCGAACGCGGCGAGTACGACAAGATGGACAACCCGCTCAAGGGCGCGCCGCACACCGCGGAGGTGGTCACCGCCGACGACTGGAAGCATGGCTACACCCGTGAAGTGGCGGCCTTCCCGGTTGCCTCGCTGCGCAAGAAGAAGTACTGGCCGCCGGTCGGCCGTGCCGACAATGTGTACGGCGACCGTAACCTGTTCTGCGGCTGCGCGCCGATCAGCGACTACGAATAATCGCTGATCGACCAGCTTATTTGCGGCTCGACGCGAGCCGCAAGTGGGAGCTCGGATGACGGCGGCGTTCGCGCGCGAATTCGCGCGGGACGTCGCCGTCTTCTTTTTGGGCCGCCGCTTGTTCGGGCGGCTCGGCCTGCGGCTCTTCCAGCCGGAAACCGGACATGGTGCGCGACAGCGCCAGCGCCTGCATCTGCAGGGTGCGCGCGGCCATGGCCGCCTCTTCGACCAGGCTGGTGTTCTGGCGCGTCACCTGGTCCATGCGCACGATGGCCTGGTTCACGTCCTCCAGGCTGGATTCCTGGCCCTGGCTGGCCGAGCCGATGCGGCTGACGATATCCTCGACCTGGCGCACCGAGCTGGCGATCTGCTGCATGCTGGTCCCGGCCTGCGCCGCCCAGGCGGTGCCGCCGTCGATCTCGGCGACCGACTGGGTGGCCAGCAGCCGGATCTCTCCAGCCGACGCAGTCACCCTGCGCGCCAGATGGCGCACTTCGCTCGTCACCGCCGCCATGCCCGCGGCGTCCGGTCCCGCGCGCGCCGCATCCAGGCCCGCATTGAGCGCCAGCGTGTTCGCCTGCGCCGCCAGGGCGTCCAGCCCGTCCACGATCTCGACCACTCGATGGGCGCTGCGCTTGCCGGAATCCAGCGCCGCCAGCAGGCGGTCCACCACGCTGCCGCCCGCGTCGGCCGCCTCCCCTGCCGACGCCGCCAGCTGGTTGGCCTCCAGCGCGCTGTCGGCCGTGAGGTTGACCCTGGCCGCCAGGTCCTTCATGGAGCTGGCGGTATCCAGCATCGATCCGGCGCGGAACACGGCGCGGCTGCCCAGGCTCAGGCTGCCCAGCTTGATGTCGCGCGAGGCGATGCCGATCACGCGCGCCGATTCCAGGATGCTGCGCAGGGTGCCGTTGAGGTTGCGGATGCCGGCGTCCAGGGCGCGCGAGGTCTCGGCGATCTCGTCGCCGCCATAGGCGCGCTCGCGCACCGTCAGGTCGCCGCTGGCCAGGCCGCTCACGGCCGCGCCGATGCCGCGGATCTCGTCCAGCAGCAGGCGCCGCACGGCGAAGGTGATGGCCAGCGAGATGCCGATCGCCAGCACGATCACGATGGGCATCAGGGTCGACATCACGCGGAAATCCGACTGGGCGCTGTTGGACGCCTGGCGCGACAGGGTTTCCTCGATCACGGCCAGGTCGGCCAGGCGCTGGGCCACCACCGCGAAGGCGCTTTCGGCCTTGAGCATGGCGTTGGCCGAGATCGAGCCGTCGAGCGGCGCCAGCTCGATCACGTCGCGCACCGCCGCGGTATAGGCCTGGTGGGCGCTGATCGCCTGCTCCACGTGGCGGCGCTCGGCCGCGTGCGGACCGGTCATGCGCGCCAGCTGGCTCAGGCCATCGGCGATGCGTTCATGCTCGATCAGGATGTCGCGCCGCAGCGGCTCGGTGCGGGCGATGGGAAAGCTGCCGCCCATCCAGCTCAGCAGGCGGTAGATATCGGCATGGGTTTTCTGCGATTGCGCCGCCAGGCTGCTGGCGGCGCGCATGCTGGCGGCGCGCCGCCCGACGATCTCTTCGAGCGAGGCGTTCTGGCGCACCATCGCGTAGTAGGCGGAACAGGACAGCAGCACCAGCAGGAACAGCACGGCGCCGGGCGCCAGCAGCAGCTTGGGACCGATGCGGAGACGGGCCAGCATGGCCTACCCCATGCGTGCGGGCTGCGGCGAAGGGGAAGCGGCGCGCGCTGCGCAGATTAACAGCGATGGGGTCATGGCGTCCTCCGGTTGAAGCACAAAGTTTCCCAAGTGCATTCAACGAATTTACCCCATGACCGGCGCCTGGTATTTGTGCCAGCGCAAAGACGGACTGCCGGACCCGCTGGCCCGGCGCGGCGCTATGGGTCAGCTATCAGGCCTTCAGGTCGTCCAGGGTCTTGCCGCCGGACAGGGCCTCGGTCACCCAGGCCGGGCGGCGTCCGCGTCCGGTCCAGGTCTGGGACGTATCGCCCGGATTGCGGTATCGGGCCGCGCCACCCGCCGATTGTCCTTTGCCCTTGCCGGACTTGCCCGGCTTGCCGCCCTTGGCGGACAGCAGTTCGTCGACGCTCACGCCCAGGTTCTTGGTCAGCGCCAGGATCTGCTCGCGCGCTTTCTTCACCTCTTCCTGCTGGCGCGACTTGATCTGCTTTTCGACTTCGAATTGCAGGCCTTTCAGTTCAGCCAGGTTGTAGTTCGACAAATCGATGTTGGCCATGCTCATCCTTTGAGAGTGTGGTGGGTAATGCAAGCGTACCATGTCCAAACAAAACTGGTGAGGTACACGGAATAAGATCGCAATTATTTTTGATTGGATTCCAATTGCGGCAAGACTCATGCGAGAGGAATAAATACCAGCCTTGAGGCCGAATATGCCGAAATTTTCCATTTCCGGTATTGATATTATCGCAAGCGCCGCGATATCTCGCGGTGCAAGCATGAATAGCCGAGCTTATTTCGGTGAACGCCAATAAGAAATGGAGACAAAATGGAACACTCCGGCAGGCTGCACGCATTCGATAACCTCCGCGCCGTCATGATGTGGCTCGGCATTCTGCTGCACGTCGCCGTCAATCACACCACGGGCGACTCGCCCCTGCCCTGGCGCGATGCGCAGACCTCGCCGATTGCCGACCTGATCCTCCTGTTCATCCACGCTTTCCGCATGCCGGTGTTTTTCATCCTGGCGGGCTATTTCGTCGCGATGCTGATCGCGGGCCGCGGCGCCAGGGGCATGCTGGCGCACCGCATGCGCAGGCTGCTGCTGCCTTTTGTCGTGTTCTGGCCGGTGCTCATCGTCTGCACGACCATCGTGATGCTGGTTTACCTGCACGTCATGGCGCGCGGTACCGCAGGCATCGAACTCTCGCTGCTGGCGAAAAAGAGCGCCGGCGCCTCGCCCTTCAATACGATGCACATGTGGTTCCTCTATTACCTGATCTGGTTCTGCGCGCTGAGTGCCGCCCTGGCGCCGGTGTGGAGCCGCATCTCCGTGCGCGTGCGCGAGGGAATCGATACGGCGTTTCTTGCGTTGGCGGGCAATTGGTGGGGTCCGCTATTGCTGACCATTCCGCTGGCAATCGTGGGATCGTTTTATCGCGCCGGCGTGATGGCATCCAGCGGCTCCTTCATTCCGCAATTGCCGGAAATGGTGCATAACGGCCTGTTCTTCGTCACCGGCCTGCTCTTATATCGTTCGCGCGAGGCCTTGTTCCCGCATTTCACGAAACATTGCTGGAAATACGCGATTGCGGGCCTGGTGGTATTCATCGCCGCGCTCGCTGCATTCGATATCTTCACCAGAAAACCGGGGACCGTTCCCCATATCGAAGCCGTGATTGCCTATGTCTATAACCTGAGTAGCTGGTGCTGGAGTTTCGCCCTGATCGGCCTGTTCCTGCGCTATATGCAGCATCAGAATCGCGTGCTGCGCTATGTATCGGAAAGCTCGTATTGGGTGTTCCTCGTGCACATGCTGGGCACGATCGGATTCGGCGCCATGGTCTACACCTGGCCGCTCGGCGTGGTCCCGAAGATGATGCTGAATGTCGCGGCGACCACGGTGGCATCCCTGCTCAGCTACCAGCTGCTGGTCCGCCATACCTTCATCGGCGTGCTGCTCAACGGGCGGCAGCGGCCCAGGGACGGCCGCCTGCCGGCCCAGGCAAGCGCGGGGCCGGCGTGAGCGGTCTCAGGACCTCGAGTGCAACACCCGCGCGGACGCCCGGCAAGCAGCCGGTACAGGATGGCGCTTACTCTTTCAGCGTCTTGATCTGGGCGCTTGCGTCGGCGCTCAGCTTCTTCGACAGGCCGGGCACCGCGCCCAGCGCCTTCTCGTAGGCGCCCACCGCGCGCGCCTTGTTGCCGCCGGCCTGCAGCGACTGCCCCAGCCGGTAGTACACCGCGCCCTGCGGATAGATCCTGGCGGCCTGCTCCAGCAGTGGCACCGCTTCCGCATGCTTGCCCTGCTCCTGGCGGACGCGCGCCAGGCCGTACAGGCCCAGTTCGCTGTCCGGATAGGCGGCCTGCAGTTCGCGGAACACGCGCTCGCTGTCGGCGTAGCGCTTTTCCATCATCAGGCTGCCGCCCAGGCTCCACAGCGCATCGCGGCGCTGGTCGGCCAGGTCGCTGCCAGGAGCGACGTTCACCGCTCGCAGCAGGCGCTCGGCGAGGGCGAAGTCTTCTTCCCTGGTGGCGATGCGCGCCTGCATCAGCTGGCTGGTCTCCTGGCTCAATCTGGCGGTGTCCGCCGCGAGCGCGCGGCCCTTGTCCACGCCGCCGCCCACGATGCCGGGGGCCATCAGGTAGTACTGCAGCAGCGAGAAGCGCGCGCCGACGTTGTTCGGGTCGAGCTCGACCGCCTTGCGGAAGGCGTCGCGGATCTTGCCCGCATAACCCATGGCGGAGAAGATCCCGGCGCCGATCGCCTTCGACCCCAGCGCCGTGCCCAGGGCGTCATGGCAGACGGACTCGCGCGGGTTGGCGGCGACGCAGGCCTCGCCCAGCGACACGGCTTCGTCGACCCGTGCTTCCGCCGCGGTGGCCACGATCACGTCGACCTTGGCGGCCAGGGCCTGCGGATCGCGCGGCGCGCCGGCCAGGGCCGCGTTGGCCAGGCGCTCGGCGTCCAGGTAGTTGCGCGACTTCAGCGCGGCGGTATAGGGGGTGGCCATGGCCGGCGCGGCCAGCAGGCAGAGCGCGGCCAGGGCCAGGCGCGGGAACGATTCGTGGCGAACGGGGTGTGGCATGCTTCCTCTTGTCGGCGTGGACGGGCAGCGACGATTCTACGCGCCAGGCATCGCCGCGCTACCTGTTCGATCGAATAGGTCGGCAGCGCGCGGCTCAAATGAAAACAGCCCGCCGGCGCGAACGCGGGCGGGCTGCCACATGAAACCGGCGGCGCCTTAGTCCAGCTTGGCCGCGTGCTCGCGGGTCGCGTGGAAGGTCAGCTTCGGCCAGCGCTCCTGGGTCAGGCGCAGGTTGACGCCCGAGGTGGCCAGGAAGGCCATGTTGCCGGCCGCGTCGTAGGCCACCTGGTGGCCCAGCTGGTTCTCGAAGTCCGACAGCGATTTCTTGTCCTCGCTCGACACCCAGCGCGCGCTGCTGATGCTGCTGCTCTCGAACACCGCGTCCACGCCATATTCGTTGAGCAGGCGGCTGGCCACGACTTCGAACTGCAGCACGCCGACCGCGCCCAGGATCAGGTCCGAACCCAGCACCGGCTTGAACACCTGCACCGCACCCTCCTCGCCCAGCTGCTGCAGGCCCTTGTGGAGCTGCTTCATCTTGAGCGGGTTACGGATGCGCACCGTGCGGAACAGTTCCGGCGCGAAGTACGGAATGCCGGTGAAGGACAGCAGCTCGCCTTCGCTGAAGCTGTCGCCGATCTGCATGTTGCCGTGGTTCGGCAGGCCGATGATGTCGCCCGCGTAGGCTTCCTCGACCTGTTCGCGGCTCGAGGCCATGAAGGTCACCACCGAGGACAGCTTGACGTCGCGGCCCAGGCGCAGGTGCTTGACCTTCATGCCCTTCTCGAAACGGCCCGAGCACACGCGCAGGAAGGCGATGCGGTCGCGGTGGGCCGGGTCCATGTTGGCCTGGATCTTGAAGACGAAGCCCGAGAACGGCAGCTCTTCCGGCTTGACCGCGCGCACGGTGGCGTCGCGCTCGCGCGGGGCCGGGGCCCAGTCCACCAGCGCCGACAGGATCTCGCGCACGCCGAAGTTGTTGATCGCCGAACCGAAGAACACCGGGGTCTGCACGCCCGACAGGAAGCGTTCCAGGTCGAACACGTGCGAGGCGCCGTGCACCAGCTCCACTTCCATCTTGAGCTGCTCGATCTCGAGCGGGAACATCTCGGCCAGCTTCGGGTTGTCGATGCCCTTGACGATCTCGAAAGCGCCGTCGGCCTTCTCCTCGCCCGCCTTGAACAGCATGATTTCGTCCTTCAGCAGGTGATACACGCCGCGGAAGTTCTTGCCCATGCCGATCGGCCAGGTCACCGGCGCGCACTCGATCTTGAGCACCGATTCCACTTCATCCAGCAGTTCGAGCGGATCGCGGGTCTCGCGGTCCAGCTTGTTCATGAAGGTGACGATCGGGGTGTCGCGCATGCGGCACACGTCCAGCAGCTTGATGGTCTGCTCTTCCACGCCCTTGGCGGCGTCGATCACCATCAGGGCCGAGTCAACCGCGGTCAGCACTCGGTAGGTGTCTTCCGAGAAGTCCTGGTGGCCCGGGGTGTCCAGCAGGTTGATCACGTGCTCGCGGAACTCGAACTGCATCACCGAGGACGCCACCGAAATGCCGCGCTGCTTCTCGATGTCCATCCAGTCCGAGGTCGCATGGCGGCCGCTCTTGCGGCCCTTGACAGTGCCGGCCAGCTGGATCGCGCCCGAGAACAGCAGGAGCTTTTCGGTCAGCGTCGTTTTACCGGCGTCGGGGTGGGAAATGATGCCGAAGGTGCGGCGGCGGTTCACCTCGCGCGCGATCACGGCGGCGGGTTTGCCGGCCGGCGCGGGATCGAGGGAGTCATTCAGGGGTGCTGCGGTGTCGGTTGCCATAGTCGCGGCCAATTCGGGTTCGTGCAAAACCGGCGATTTTACCGTTCTTGGGGCGGCTTGTGTGAACCGCGCCACATCCTTCTCCTACGGTTTCGTCTCATTGTCAGCATTTTGTCAGCCTGGATTCAGCAATTTGACAGCTTCAGTGTTTATACTGGGCAACATTCCATGCATATTGCTTCAGCGAGGCCGACCATGATCCCAGCCACTGCCCCCCGCCAGCGCGGTTTCACCCTGATCGAGCTGATGGTGACGATCGCCATCATCGGCATCCTGGCGGCCTTCGCCTATCCGTCCTACACCGCGTACATGGTGCGCAACCAGCGCAGCGCGGCCCAGACCTACCTGATGGAACTGGCCCAGGCCCAGGCCCAGTTCCTGGCCGACACCCGCGGCTACGCCTCCAGCGTGGAAGACCTGGCGCCGGTGCCCGACAACGTCGACAGCCGGTACGAGATCACGATCGACCTCGAGGACGGTCCGCCGCAGAGCTACATCATCACCGCCACCCCGAAGCCGGGCGCCAGCCAGGCCGGCGACGTCACCCTGACCATCAACCAGGCCGGGACCCGCACCCCGGGCGACAAATGGTAATCCGCGCGCGCCATGCGGCGCCGGCCCGCGGCTTCACCTTGCCCGAGCTGATCACGGTCCTGGCCGTGATGGCGATCCTGGCCGCCGTCGCCGCGCCCGCCTACGGCAGCCTGGTCGCCGCGATGCGCGGCCGCAGCGCCGGCACCGACTTGTATACCGCCCTCAACCGGGCCCGCAGCGAAGCGATCAAGCGCAACGCCGAAGTGACGCTGGCGCCCAAGGACGCCGGCTGGCAGGCCGGCTGGGACATCGCCGACCCGGGCGACGCCGACCGCCTGCTCGACGACCATCCCGCCGTGCCCGGCGCCGCCATCGACGGCCCGGCCAGCGTGGTCTACCTGCCCAACGGCCGCGTCAAGGGCGCCAGCCTGCCCTCCTTCGACATCAGCGTGAGCGGCAGCGACGCCCGCCGCTGCGTCGCGGTCGATCTCTCCGGCCGCCCCAGCCAGACTTCCAGCGAGTGCTGACGCCATGAATACCATGCCCTCCCTTTCGTCCCAGCGCGGCGTCAGCCTGATCGAAGTCCTGATCACCATGGTGGTGGTCGCCTTCGGCCTGCTGGGCCTGGCGGCCTTCCAGGCCAAGGCCCAGGTCGGTTCCATCGAGTCCTACCAGCGCGCCCAGGCCGCGGTGCTGCTGCAGGACATGCAGTCCCGGCTGAGCGGCAACAGCGCCAATGCCGCCGACTACAAGACCGCCAACCCGCTCGGCACCGGCAGCACCGTGGGCGACGACTGCGCGACGGTCGCCGCCGGCGCCGCGCGCGACCTGTGCGAATGGAGCGCCGCCCTCAAGGGCGCGGCCGAGGAGCGCGCGGACGGCAACAAGGCCGGCGCCATGGAAGGCGCGCGCGGCTGCGTCGAGCTGGTGCGTGCGGCGGACGCCAGCCCCGGCGTCTGCGTTCCGGCCGTCTACCTGGTCACCGTGGCCTGGCAAGGCATGCATGAGACCCGCGCCCCCTCGCAGTCCTGCGGCCGCGACGCCTACGGTCCCGACACCAACCGCCGCGCCGTGTCGGCGCGCGTGGCCATCGGCCTGCCCGGCTGTATCTAAGTCGTCGACAAGGAGCCGCGATGCGTCCCTACTCCCCTAGTCTGCGCCGCGCGCGCGGCTTTTCGCTGGCCGAACTGCTGGTGGCCGTGGCCATTGGCCTGGCCATCCTCGGCGGCCTTTCCGCCATGTTCGTCAAGAACATCCGCACCCAGGGCGAGATCGACAAGGCCCACCGCCAGGTCGAGAACGGCCGCTATGCGATCGACCTGCTGGCGGTCGACCTGCGCAACGCCGGCTATTACGCCGAGTTCGATCCCGGCGCGCTGAGCGACCCGGCCGCCCTGCCGGCGCCTTGCGCCGCCAGCCTGGCGGACCTGAAGGCCGGCCTGCCCCTGGCCGTCCAGGGCGTGGACGACGACGCCAGCGGACTGGATTGCCTGGACGACGTGCGCGACGGCACCGACGTGCTGGTGGTGCGCCGCACCGCCACCTGTGTCGCCGGCGTCGGCAGCTGCGCCCCGACCACCGAAGGCGGGCCTTTCTTCCAGGCCTCGCTGTGCAACAACCCGACCGAGCTCGATTCGTCCAGTGTCGACGACTTCTACGCGCTCAGCCTGAGCACCGCCAACCTGAACCGCCACCAGCGCAACTGCACCCAGACGCCCAACAGCGGCACCCTGGCCGCGATCCGCCGCTACCACACCCACATCTATTACATCGCCAACAACAACCAGGACGGGGACGGCATCCCCACCCTCAAGCGCGCCGAGCTGGGCAGCGACGGCAGCGCGCCCACCTGGAGCGTCGTGCCGCTGGCCGAGGGCATCGAGAACCTGCAGCTCGAATACGGCATGGACCTGGCGAAGGACGGCGTGCCCGACGCCACCTCGGCCAACCCGGCCGGCGCCAACAGCTGCGCCGACGCCGCCTGCGCGGTGGCCAACTGGCGCAGCGTGGTGGCCGTGCGCGTGAACTTGCTGGCCCGCAACAGCCAGGAGACCGCCGGCTACGAGGACAGCAAGACCTATACGCTGGGCCTGAACGCGGACGGCAGCGAGAACACCGTCGATGCCGCCAACGACGCCTACAAGCGCCACGTGTTCCAGGCGCAGGTGGCCCTGCCCAATCCTGCTGGAAGGAGAATGCCATGACGGAGACCGCCATGAAACTGCGCCGCCGCGAACGTGGCATCACCCTGGTCACGGCCCTGGTCATGCTGGTGCTGCTGACCCTGATCGCCCTGACCACCTTCAACGTCGGCAAGTCCAACCTGCAAATCGTCAGCAACATGCAGCAGCGCGACGAGGCCACGGCGGCCGCGCGCGAAGTGCTGGAGGAAGTGATCAGCACGCCCCGTTTTTCCGAGACCCCCGGCCATGTGCTGAACAAGCCCTGCGGCGAGGCCAACGAGCGCTGCGTCGACACCAACGGCGACGGCACCGACGACGTGCGCGTCAAGCTCGCGCCGCGGCCCAAGTGCGTCAAGGCGCCGGCGATCCGCAATACCCAGCTCGACCTGGCTCGGGAAGAAGACCTGGTGTGCAGCATGGGCAGCACCCAGAGCTTCGGCGTGAGCGGCGCGGTCGACGGCAACTCGGCCTGCGCCGACAGCGTCTGGGAAATCAATGCCGTCGCCACCGACATGGAGACCGAGGCCGAAGTCCAGGTCACCCAGGGCGTGGCCGTGCGCGTTGCGCGCGACGACGTCACCAACAACTGCCCCACCACCTGAAGGAGCCCGCATGTTCCGCCATCCACTTCCGCGCGCCCTCGCCTTCAGCGCTTCGCTCGCCCTGCTGGCCGCCAGCCTGCCGGCCGGCGCCGACGACATCGACATCTTCACCGGCGCCTCGGCCGGCAACAACATCAACCCGCGCATCCTGATCGTGCTCGACAACACCTCGAACTGGGCGCGCCAGAACCAGAAATGGCCGGGCGGCGCCACCCAGGGCCAGTCGGAAGTCAATGCGATCAAGCGCGTGGTCGCCGGGCTGGACGACACGGTGAACCTGGGCATGATGGAATTCGTCACTGTCGGCAATGCCAACCTGAACGGCGGCTTCATCCGCTACGCGGTCCAGCCGATGGACCTGACTAACCGGACTGCCTTCAGCAGCCAGCTCACCACGATCTACAACAGCATCAACAGCCCGGACGAGAAGCGCAATTCCAACACGCCCTACGGCAACCTGATGTACGACGTGTATAACTACCTGGCCGGCGGCAAGTCGGTCTCGCCGGGCGGCGTGCTTTCCACCATCGCCGACCGCGCCGGGTACACCACGGCCTTCACGCAATTCAAGTCGCCGCTGAGCACCGACAACGCCTGCGGCAAGACCTACGTCATCTTCATCGGCAATCCGAACGCCAGCGGGCCGACCGCCGACGATGCGACGAATACCGCCGAGCTCAACAAGCTCAACGGCAACACCACGCCGGTGACCCAGCTCGGCCTGCCCAACTTCAGCAGCAAGAGCATCAGCACCACCACCACCATCGGCACCACGGCGGCCTGCTATGCCAACCCCACCGCGGCGGCGGCCGGCCTTGCGGCCTTCGCCAGCACCTGCAGTGGCTATACCGACGGCTGCAAGGTCGGCACGGTGGCGGCCAGCCCGGCCGGCACCTGCGCCGCCAACACCAGCCGCTACAACGTGGACGCCACCGACACCATCATCACCAACGTCGAGACCGGGACCTACAGCACCGACACCGGCCCGCGCAACGCCGACGAATGGGCGCGCCTGATGCACGACCGCGGCGTCCCGATCGGCGACGGCACCCTGCGCCCGAGCGTCACCACCTACACGATCGACGTCTACAACGCCCAGCCCAACTCGGAGCACACCTCGCTGATGCTGAGCATGGCGCGCGCCGGAGGCGGCAAGTATTTTGCGGCCCGCAACGAGGACGCGATCGTCGACGCGATCAAGGAAATCCTGATCGAGATCCAGGCCGTCAACACCACCTTCGCCTCGACCAGCCTCCCGGTCAACGCCACCAACCGCTCGCAGAACGAGAACCAGGTGTTCATCGGCATGTTCCGCCCGGACCCGGACGCAAAACCGCGCTGGTTCGGCAACCTCAAGCGCTACCAGCTGATCACCAGCGGCAGCGGCATCGACCTGGGCGACGTCAACAAGAAGCCGGCGGTCAACGCCAACACCGGCTTCGTGACGCCTTGCGCCACCAGCTTCTGGACCAGCGACAGCGGCGCCTACTGGAGCGGCCTGGGCCTGAAGCCGGACCCGGCCGGCACCTGCAGCGTGAGCAGCTACAACAAGTATTCGGATGCGCCCGACGGCGCCTTCGTGGAAAAAGGCGCGGCCGCCCAGATCCTGCGTCAGGGCAATGTCCCGGCCGGCACGGGCACCTCGAGCGCGGTCAACCGCAACGTGCTGACCCAGTTCGGCAGCATCCTGACCCCGCTGACCACCACCAACAGCCTCATGGACACCAACCTGGTCAAGTTCATCCGCGGCGAGGACACCAACAATGAAAAAGGTGGCGGCCCCAGCAACACCACGCGGCCCTCGATCCACGGCGACGTGATTCACTCGCGTCCGCTGCCGGTCAACTATGGCGGCACGACCGGCGTCACCGTTTACTACGGCGCCAACGACGGCACCCTGCGCGCGCTGAACGCGGCCACCGGGGTCGAGCGCTGGGCTTTCATCGCGCCGGAGTTCTTCCCGCGCCTGTCGCGCCTGAAGAGCAACCTGCCGCTGGTCGCCTACCCGAACCAGCCGGCCGGCATTACCCCGGCGCCGACGGCCAAGGACTATTTCTTCGACGGTTCGACCGGCGTCTACCAGAACGCGGACAGCTCGCGCGTCTGGATCTACCCGACCATGCGCCGCGGCGGCCGCATGATCTATGCGCTCGATGTCAGCAACCCGGACAATCCGCAGTACAAGTGGAAGGCCGGCTGCCCCAACCTGGGCGACCAGGTCGGGTGCACGGCCGGTATGGAAGCCATCGGCCAGACCTGGTCGACCCCGAGCGTGGCCTTTCTGAAGGGCTACAACAACGGCGCCAGCCCGGTGGTGGTGGTGGGCGGCGGCTACGACGCCTGCGAGGACGGCAATGCGAAGGTGCCTTCCTGCGGCGCCACCAAGGGCAACGCCATCTACGTGCTGGACGCCGACACCGGCGCCGTGCTGCGCAGCTTCTCCACCGAGCGCGCGGTGGCGGCCGACATCGCCATGGTCGACATCAACAACGACGCCATGCCCGACTACGCCTACGCGGCCGATACCGGCGGCAACCTGTACCGCATCGATTTCACCGGCGCCGACAAGCTGCCGCTGGCCAGCGGTTCCTGGACCAAGCGCATGGTGGCGCGCACCAGCGGCGGCGGACGCAAGTTCCTGTTCGCGCCGGCGCTGCTGGCCACCCAGGGCTATGTCTACGTGGCCATCGGCAGCGGCGACCGCGAGCATCCGCTGGCCACCCACTATCCCTTCGAGCAGGTGACCAACCGCTTCTACGTCTACAAGGACGACCTGTCGGTCGCCCTGGGCGCGGCCACCGTCGACCTGGACGGCCTGCAAGACGTGACCGCCACCAACAGCGCGTCCGCGCCGGCGGTGCTGCCGGCCGGCAGCCTGAAAGGCTGGTACATGGACCTGAACCAGAATGGGCAGGGTGAGCAAGTGGTGACCTCGGCCCTGATCGCGGGCGGCATGGTGACCTTCAGCTCGAACCGCCCGATCAAGGCCTCGGCCGGCACCTGCGCCACCACCCTGGGCGAAGCGCGCGGCTACTGGGTCAACCTGCTCAACGGCTGCGGCGCGATCGGCGTGGCCGGCACCTGCGGCGGCGAGCGTTCCTCGCCCTTCGTGGGCGGCGGCCTGCCGCCCTCGCCGGTCCTGGCGAGCGGCGTGCCGATCGACGGCAAGGCCACCACGGTGGTCATCGGCGCGGTGCAGAAAGGCTCGGATGGCGCGCCCGGCGCCAGCGTCCCGATCGCCCCGCAGAAGATCCGCCCGGCCATCACTTCCAAGCGCAAGCGCACCTACAGCTATACCTCGGGCGCCGACTGATCCGGCGCCGCGGTCCGGGGAAACCGGACCGTGACCCGGGTGCCGCGTGCGCCCGGGCCATCCTCCAGCGCGACCCGGGCCCCGTGCGCGAGCGCGATGTCGCGCACGATGGCCAGGCCCAGGCCGCTGCCGGAAGTCTTGTCGTCCAGGCGCACGTAGCGCTCGAAGACCTGGGCGCGCCGCGCCGGCGCGATGCCCGGCCCCGTGTCTTCCACGGCGAACAGCACCCCCTCCCCCTCTTGCTTCGCGATCACCGTCACACTGCCGCCGCGCGGCGTGTAGCGCAGCGCGTTGTCGACCAGGTTGTCGACCAGGTCGCGCAGCTGGAAGGCGTCGCCGCGCAGCGGCGCCGGCGCCAGCTCGAAGCCGATGTCGATGCCGCGCCGCGCGGCTTCCTCGACGAAGTACTGGATCGCATCCTGCACCAGGCTGGCCAGGTCGAGCGCCTCGTGGGCCGCGCCGGGCTGGCCCTGGCGCGCCCGGGCCAGCGCCAGCAGCTGGTTCACCTGGCGGATCATGCGCTCGTTGGCGAGGCGCATCAGGCCGAGCGAGCGCAGGGTCTCGGCGTCGCCGGCGTGGCGCGCGGCCAGCCATTCGAGCTGCAGCTGCAGGCCGGCCAGCGGCGTGCGCAGCTGGTGCGCCATGTCGGCCATGAAGTCGCGCTGGGCGCGCGCGCCCGCCTCGACCTTGTCGAGCAATTCGTTGAAGCCGCTTACCACCGGCGCGATCTCGTAAGGCACCTCGTCGGCCGCGATGGGCGCGAGGTCGCCGGCCCCGCGTCCCGTGAGGTCGGCGCGGATGCGCGCCAGCGGCCTCAAGCCGTTGCTCACCGATAGCCAGACCAATCCTACAAGGGTGAGCGTGGCCAGCGTGACGAGCACGAACAGCGAGCGCAGGATGGCCGAACGCACTTCCAGGCGCTGGCGCAGGGTGCGCGCGACGCCGACCTGGCGCGGACCGTCCGGCGTGGACACCAGCAGCGCCGCGACGCGCACCGGCTCGCCGCCGATCGCGGCGTCATAGGCCGGCGCGCCCGGCCGCAACGCGGGGAATCCTACGCTGCCCTCCAGGTGGGCGCCTGCGGCGTCGCGCACCACGTACCACAGGCGGTCCTGGCCGGCCAGCGTGGCCGGCACGAACGCGGGCGCGCCGTCGCGGATGCGGCCGGCCAGCGTGGCGGCGGTGTCGGCCAGGCCCTGGTCGAAGGCCACCTGGGCCGGGGTCCAGGCCAGGGCGTAAACCAGGCCCGCCAGCACCAGGTTGAGCAGCAGGATGGGGCCGAGCAGCCACTTCAGGAGGCGCAGCCGGATGCTGGTCATGCGCCCGGCGCTTCCGCTTCCAGCAGATAGCCGAAGCCGCGGATGGTGCGGATCGCCACGCCGGCGCCGTCGAGCTTGAGGCGCAGGCGCGAGACATAGACCTCGACCGCGTTCTGGGTCAGGTCTTCGCCCCAGGGCAGGATGGCGTCGATGATTTGCTGCTTGGACACGACGCGTCCGGCGTGCTGGAGCAGGTATTCGAGCACGCCCCACTCGCGCACCGACAGTTCGAGGCTGCGCTCGCCTACCCGCGCGCGCCGGGTGGCGCTGTCGAGCGCGAGGCGGCCGAGGGCCAGGACGGCGGGCTTGGGAGCGTGACGGCGGACCAGGGCGCGGATGCGGGCGACCAGTTCAGGAGTGGCGAAGGGTTTGACCAGGTAGTCGTCGGCGCCGGTCTCCAGGCCGCGCACCCGGTCCTCGACGGCGTCGCGGGCGGTCAGCAGCAAGACCGGGATGGCGCCGCCGCGGGCGCGCAGGCGGCGTACGACCTCGAAGCCGTCGATGCCGGGCAGGCCGATGTCGAGGACGACGACGTCGGGCGGCGGAGCGTCGGCGGAGGTGGACGCGCCGGCCGATGCTGCGCCCTGCAAGAGCTGGTCGGCGCTCGAGCCGTCGCGGGCAAGCGCCACCTGCATGCCCTGGGCCTGCAGTGCGCGCATCAGGCCGTCGGCCAGGACAGCGTCGTCTTCCACCAGCAATACTTGCGGCCCCATCTTTGCCTTGTCGCTCCGCCACCAGGAAAGCGCCCATTATGGGCTATTTTCGTTGCCTAAACCAAACAAAAGGCGTGAATTTCGCCATCCTGTCTAGTAGGACTGGACTGACAAAACATCATGCATACAGCCTACATGGGTGCGACTGCTAATCTTATGTTCGGCACCGGACTATAGCTTTAATGTACACACATCGCGATGAGGCAACGAAAGCCCCGGCCTCCACAAGTCGCTCATGAAGCATGTTAGAGATCAAAGAGGACAACAAATGAACAACACTCAACTTGGTGGTGCCACGCAAAAAGCGAAGAACCAGCTCCCTGCCAGTGAGGAGTCGAAAGCGTCCCGCCCCGTTGTCAGCTACAGCGGCACCCAGCAAAACGAATTGCTGGCCGCCCTCCCGCGCCAAGACCTGGAAACCCTGTTCGAGCACCTGGAACTCGTCCCTCTGCCATTCGGCAAGGAGTTGTTCGAGTATGGCAGCAAACTGGAATACGTGTATTTTCCGACCACGGCAATCGTGTCGCTGCTCTACGTGATGGAAGACGGCGCCACCACCGAGATCGCCGTGGTAGGCCACGAAGGCGTGGTCGGCGTGTCGCTCTTCATGGGTGAACGTGCGATGTGCAGCGCCGTTGTCCAGAGCGCCGGCTACGGCTACCGCCTCAAGACCCAGTACCTGCGTGACGCCTTCAACCGCGGCGGCGCCCTGCCGCAGCTCCTGATGCGCTACACCAACGCCCTGTTCGCCCAGATGGCCCAGAACGCCGTCGGCGGCCGCCACAGCTCGATCGAGCAAAAGCTCTGCCGCTGGCTGCTGGACCGCCTGGACCGTTCGCCGACCAACGAGCTGAAAGTGACCCAGGAACTGATTTCGATCATGCTGGGCGTGCGCCGCGAAAGCATCACCGCCGCCGCCGGCAAGCTGCAGGATGAAGGCCTCATCCAGTATCGCCGCGGCAATATCACCGTCCTGGACCGTGCCGGCCTGGAAGAATATGCCGGCGAGTGCTACAAGGTCGCCAAGTCGGAATACGACCGCCTGCTCATGGATGTGGCGCGTTGAGTTTGAGGGGATCCGTCTCCGGCAAGGCCGGCGGCGGATCCTCGGTTTGACCGGGCACGGCCTTTGATGCGGCCGTCCCTTCCCCACCTGGGGCTTGCGCCGGAATCCAGGCGCGCACACAAGTCCCGATGCCGTTCACTCCCCGCTCCACCTCCAGCGTCCCACCCAGCAGCAAGGCGCGTTCGCGCATGCCCAGCAAGCCATGCGATTTCGACTTGGCCATGGCGCCTTCCGCGATGCCGATGCCGTCGTCGGTGATTTCCAGGTCCCAGCCATCTTCTTCGCGGGACAGGTTGATGATCACCGAATGCGCCTTCGCGTACTTGGCGATATTGTTCAGCGCTTCCTGGGTGATACGGAACAGCGCGATGGCCTGCATCGGGCCGGCCGCATCGGCCTGGCGGTCGATCAGGGCGTCGCAGTCGAGGGCCGTGATGCGCGCATAATCGGCGCAATAGCTCTGCAGTGCGGCCGACAAGCCCATGTTGTCGAGCAGGCTCGGGCGCAGGTTTTCGATGATGCGGCGCTTGAGCTGCACCGTGTCGACCAGGGTGCGGCGCGCGCGGCCGAGCTTGGCCGCCAGCTCCGGATGGCTGAGGCGCAATTGTTCGCCCACCGTGGTCAGGTCCATGCCGATCGCGGTCAGGTTGGCGCCCATCTCGTCGTGCAGTTCGCGCGCCAGGCGCGACTTTTCTTCTTCCGAGACCTTGATCAGGTGGCGGGACAGCACCGACAGCTGCTCGGTACGCTCGACAACCATCTGCTCGAGGTGCTCGTTCGACTGCTGCAGCGCCTGCTCTGCCCGCAGGCGCAGCTTGAAGGCGCGGCGAATCAGCTTATAGAAGAGCAGCAAGACGATGATGGCGGCCGCATTGATGCCCACGCCGAACAGCGCGGCGTGGCGGTACTGCTGGTAGAAGGCGGCGGTGCGCGCCGCCAGCAATTCGGTCTGCTCATGGGTCATGATCACCACCTGCAGGCGGATCTCATCCATGTCGGCACGCTCGTCGGGCGCCGCCGCGATAGCGACGATGTCGACCAAGCCGCCCTGGCGGTAGACCTCGAGCGCCTGGTGCATCAGGCCCAGTTTCTTCTGGACAAGAGTGCGCAGCTGGTTGAGGTTCCTGGTTTGCGAGGGGCTGTCGGCGAGCAGCACGCCGAGGGCGCGCAGCTGGTTGTCGATCTGCTGGGGCGCGGCGTGCAGCGGGCCGAGGTAGACATCGGAACCCGACAGGAAGTAACCGCGCAGTCCGCTTTCGGCGTCGGTCACGAGCAGGTTCAGGTATTGGAGTTCGTCCGACACGCGGGCGGTCTGGGTCTGCAGCGCATTGGCGGCGCGCAGGTCGTCCAGGTTACGGACCAGGAAGACGCCATTCACGATCAGCAGAATGACGCATGCCAGGCACAGCAGGGTCTTGTTGAGCGGCAGGGTGCGGACAGGCTTGCCGGCCCGAGCGGTTGAAGTGGTCATCCTGAGGCTTCCTTTCGCGCAACGTTGCCGTCGCCTGATTATAGACGGATTGAAGGAAATGTTGCACTGCGAAATGCCTTCCTGTAACTCAATGTTTCAAATTGGTTGCAGGAGAAATACACAAATTGCGTACCAGAAAAGATTTGCGAGACCGATGCCTGCCCCCTCTCTCGGCTGCGGGATGCGCTTCATCTTACGCGCAATTGATGAAGGTTGAGCGGACTCGGCCGCATAGAAATGCGGGGCATGGCCGGGACGATCAAGTCGGAAGGGTGTGGGCGGCCGGGCGGCCGCACGCATGCAGCGGGGACGGCTGCCCGTAGGAACTACTTGGGAGGAAGAAGATGCGCGCGCCGAAGCGCGCGCAGCGGGAATCAATCGAGGAGATTGTTCTTCATGGCGTAATAGGTCAGGTCGCTGTTGGACTGCAGACCCATCTTTTCCATGATGCGGGTACGGTAAGTCGACACGGTCTTGATCGACAGCGACAGGGCATTGCCGATATCGGACACGGTCGCGCCCTTGGCCAGGCGCAGGAAGACCTGGAATTCCCGGTCCGAGAGCTCGGTGTGCAAGGCCGTGTTCGGATCGCGGTCGAAGCTCTGGGCCAGCAGTTCGCCGACGGTCGAGCTCACGTAACGGCGGCCCTGGTAGACGGTGCGCACGGCGGTCTTGAGCTCGTCCGCCTCGCATTCCTTGTTCAGGTAGCCGTTCGCGCCCATCTTGAACAGGTTGAGCGCGTATTGCTGCGCCGGATAGCCCGACAGGATCAGTACCGGCAGATTGGGCTGCCCCTGGCGGATCGTGCGCAGGATGTCGATGCCGCTCTGGTCCGGCATCGCGATATCGAGCAACAGCACATCGCAGATCTCGCGACGGGCGATATCGAGGGCCTCACGGCCGGTAGCGCCCTCGGCAACGACTTCGAATTCGCCCGACGACGAGAAAATCTGTTTGAAACCTGCTCGAACTATTTGGTGATCGTCACAAATGGCAACGCGTATCATTGTCTTCCCTTAAATTTTCCTTGCGCAGGAAAGTACCGGGTTCTCATCCGCCCAGCTTGCATGCGTTGATTCAGCCTAACCGCGAGTGACATTTTAACACTCCGGCGCTGGGCTTCAACAGCAGCGCACGAATGCCTGAGCTCTGGACGTGCCTGGGTAGCGTCCTGCTACACAATCCCGTCGAATCCAATAGAGGTTTTCAGCTCAGGCCGGCTGCGGACCGTTCTTGAGAATGTCGAGGATCCCCAGCAGTTCGGCGCGCATGTGTTCGACATCGACGGCCGGCGCCATGTCCGGCAGCTCCGGCTCTTCGGCCCCGGCCAGCGCGCTGGCGCGGCTGTCGAGGCGGTTGCGGGCGCCGCTGATGGTGAAGCCCTGCTCGTACAGCAGCTCGCGGATGCGGCGGATCAGGAGGACTTCATGGTGCTGGTAATAGCGCCGGTTTCCACGGCGCTTGACCGGCTTGAGCTGGGTGAACTCCTGCTCCCAATAGCGCAGGACATGGGGCTTGACCCCGCACAGATCGCTGACCTCGCCGATGGTGAAGTAGCGCTTCGCCGGGATCGGCGGCAGCACGGTCGGCTCGGTCTTGTTCGGACGGTCGTTCATCGGCGCATTCACCAGCTATTCAAGCGGCACGTGCCAGCGAGCCCGAAGGCGTGCCCGACGGATTGGTCTCTTCAACCATTCCCTTGAGCTTCTGGCTGGCGTGGAAAGTCACGACGCGGCGCGCCGTGATGGGAATTTCTTCCCCGGTTTTGGGATTGCGGCCCGGCCGCTGCGGCTTGTCGCGCAACTGGAAGTTGCCGAAGCCGGACAGCTTGACCGCTTCGCCCCGTTCGAGCGCATTGCGGATCTCGTCGAAAAAGGTTTCGACCATGTCCTTGGCCTCGCGCTTGTTCAGGCCGACCTGCTCGAAGAGCAGCTCGGCCAGCTCGGCCTTGGTCAAGGTCGGTAATGCCTTTTCCTGTTCCTTCCGCACCCGCGCCACATGCATTGCGCGATCCAGGTCGGCCGCGAGGGCCTCCTGGAGTACGGCCGAATCAACGTCGTTGTTATTAATTTTGAAGCCCTGCCTTCAAGTCAAACGAGTTCTGGAGAGATGTCTTATGCACGCAGCTTCGCGTTGAGCTTGTTCTTCGCGGCCTCGGCCAATGCACCCATGATGGCGTCCACGGCGTCGTCCTGCAGCGTCGATTGAGTATCTTGCAAGCTAAAGCGGAAAGCAAGACTTTTTTCATCCGTCTCCAGGCCCTTGCCGCGATATTCATCAAACAAAACAATGCCTTGCACGATCTTGCCAGCGGCGTTGGCGGCCAGCTCGGCCTGGAAGGCGTCGAGCACGGCCTGGGCCGCCACGTCCTGCTTGACCACCAGCGCCAGGTCGCGCGTGGCGCCCGGGAACTTGGAGATCTCGGCATAGCTCGGCACCTTGCGCTGGCGCAGGGCTTCGGCATCCACCTCGAACAGCACCGGGGCCTGCGGCAGGTCGTACTTCTGCAGCCAGCGCGGATGCAATTCGCCGATGAAGCCGACCACCTTGCCGTCCAGCTCGACGACGGCGCTGCGGCCCGGGTGCAGGGCCGGATGCTCGCCTTTCACGAAGCGCGGGACGCGCGGCGCGAACAGGGCTTCCAGGTCGGCCTTGACGTCGAAGTAGTCGACCGCACGGGTCTTTTCGCCCCACTGCTCGTCCACGGCCGGGCCATAGGCGATGGCGGCGACGCGCTTGGGCTGGTCGAAACCGGCCACCGCCAGCGGGCCGTCCACGGCTTGCGGGTTGCGGTGGAACACGGCGCCGACTTCGAACACGCGCACGCGGCCGGCCTTGCGGTTGACGTTGTAGCGCACGTTGGCGACCAGGCTGCCGATCAGGTTCGAGCGCATCACGCTCATCTGGCTGGCGATCGGGTTCTGCAGGCGGATCGGCTCGGCGTTCGCGGCGAAGTCCTGCTCCCACTGGGCTTCCACGAAGCTCATGTTGACCACTTCCTGGTAACCCAGGTCGGCCAGCTCATGGCGGATCGCGAACAGCGAGCGGGTGTTTTCCGGCTCGATCAGCATCGCGCTCGGCGCCACCGGCGGCAGGGTCGGGATGTTCTCGAAGCCGTAGACGCGCGCCACTTCCTCGATCAGGTCTTCCTCGATCTCGATATCGAAGCGGTAGGTCGGCGAGGTCACGCTGAACACCCCCGGTCCGTCGCCACGGGCTTCATGCGTGAACGGCAGCTGCAGGCGGGTGAAGATGTCGGCCACGACTTCATCGGTCAGGGGCACGCCGATCACCTTGGCGGCGCGCGCGGTGCGCATGGTCACGGGCTGGCGCTGCGGCAGGTTGACGATCTGGTCGTCCAGCGGGCCGACCCTGGTATCGCCGGTGCCGCAGATTTCCACGATCAAGGAGGTGATGCGCTCGATGTGCTCGGGGATGGTCGCGTAGTCGACGCCGCGCTCGAAGCGGTGCGCGGCATCGGTCGAGAAGTTGTAGCGGCGCGCACGGCCCTGGATGGCGTTCGGCCACCAGAATGCGGCTTCCAGGTAGATGTCGGTGGTGTCGAGGGACACGGCCGTCGAGTCGCCGCCCATGATGCCGGCCAGGGACTCGATTTCCTTGTCGTCGGCGATCACGCCGACCCACTCGTCGATCTCGATGGTGTTGCCGTTCAGGAGCTTGAGCTGTTCGCCCTTCCTGCCCCAGCGGACATCGAGGCCGCCGTGGATCTTGGCGAGGTCGAACACGTGCGAGGGACGGCCGACTTCCAGCATGACATAGTTCGAGATGTCGACCAGGGCCGACACCGAACGCTGGCCGCTGCGCTCCAGGCGGCGCTTCATCCACTCCGGAGTGGCGGCGCGCGCGTTCAGGCCGCGGATGATGCGGCCGGCGAAACGGCCGCACAGGTCCGGGGCCGACACCTTCACCGGCAGCTTGTCGTCGCTGGTCACCGGAACCAGGCGCGTGGTCGGCACGTGCAGCGGCGAACCGGTCAGGGCGGCGACTTCGCGCGCCACGCCCAGCACCGACAGGCAGTCCGCCTTGTTCGGGGTCAGCTTGATGGTGAACTTCAGGTCGTTCAGGCCGAGGTAGTCGCGGATGTTGGCGCCCACCGGCGCGTCGGCCGGCAGTTCCATCAGGCCGCTGCTCTCTTCCGAGATCTTCAGTTCCTTGGCCGAGCACATCATGCCCTGCGACTCGACGCCGCGCAGCTTGCCGACCTTGATTTCGAAGGGCTTGCCGTCGGCGCCCGGCGGCAGCACGGCGCCGGCCTTGGCGCAGATCGCCTTCATGCCGGCGCGCACGTTCGGCGCGCCGCACACGATGTTCAGCAGGGTGCCGGTGCCCACGTCCACCTGGCAAACGTTGAGGCGGTCGGCGTCCGGGTGCTTGGCCACTTCCTTGACTTCGGCCACCACCACGTTCGAGAACGGGGGCGCGACCGGTTCCACTTCTTCCACTTCCAGGCCGGACATGGTGAGCAGGTGCGACAGTTCGTCCGAATTCATCTTCGGATCGACCATGGAACGGAGCCAGTTTTCGGAGAATTGCATAATCTTCTTCTTCGAGGGGTTTAGTTGAACTGCTTGAGGAAACGGAGATCGCCTTCATAGAAGAGGCGAAGGTCGTTGATCCCATAACGCAGCATCGTCAGGCGCTCGAGGCCGGAGCCGAACGCGAAGCCGATGAACTTTTCCGGGTCCAGGCCGAAGTTGCGCACCACGGTCGGGTGCACCTGGCCGGCGCCCGAGACTTCCAGCCAGCGGCCCTTCAGCGGACCGCTGCCGAAGGCGATGTCGATTTCGGCCGAGGGTTCGGTGAACGGGAAGTAGGACGGACGGAAGCGGACCTGCAGGTCGTCGGTCTCGAAGAAGGCCTTGACGAAGTTCAGGTACACGCCCTTGAGGTCGGCAAAGCTGATGTCCTCGCCGATCCACAGGCCTTCGACCTGGTGGAACATCGGCGAGTGGGTGGCGTCGCTGTCGACGCGGTAGGTGCGGCCCGGCGCGATCACCTTGATCGGCGGGGTGTGGGTGCGCGCATAGCGCACCTGCATCGGGCTGGTGTGGGTACGCAGCAGCAGCGGCTTGCCCTGGCTGTCGCTGCCCTCGATGTAGAAGGTGTCCTGCATCGAACGCGCCGGGTGGTTTTCCGGGCTGTTCAGTGCGGTGAAGTTGGTCCAGTCGGTTTCGATCTCGGGGCCGTCGGCCACGTCGAAGCCGATGGAGCGGAAGATCTGCTCGACCCGTTCCCAGGTGCGCATCACCGGGTGGATGCCGCCCTTGGCGCGGCCGCGGCCCGGCAGGGTCACGTCGATGGCCTCGAGGTTGAGGCGGGCTTCGAGGATGGCGTTGGCGAGCGCGTCGCGGCGGCCGGTCAGTGCCTGTTCGATTTTTTCTTTGGCGGCATTGATCAGGGCGCCCTGCGCCTTGCGCTGCTCGGGATCCAGCTTGCCCAGACCCTTCATCAGGTCGGTGACCTGGCCGGTCTTGCCCAGGTACTTGGCTTTTGCATTTTCGAGCGCGGCGGCGTCCGCTGCGGCGGCAAAGTCAGCCTGGGCCGCGACGACGAGTTCTTCCAGCGAGTTCATGCTTATTCTTTTCCTGTTTAGAGTGGCAGGAGCCACAATCAAAAAACGGGGCACAGGTTTGACCCTTGCCCCGCTCTTTTTCGCACGGCGTTGCCGCCGTGCTGGTCTTGCTAGCTAACTGACTGAATTAGGCAGCCAGCTTGGCCTTGACTGCGTTGACAATCGCGGCGAATGCCGGCTTGTCGTGCACAGCCATGTCGGCCAGGACTTTACGGTCCAGTTCAATCGCGGACTTCTTCAGGCCGTTCATGAATGCGCTGTAGGTCATGCCGTGCGAACGCGAAGCCGCGTTGATACGGGTGATCCACAGAGCGCGGAAGACGCGCTTCTTGTTGCGGCGGTCGCGGTATGCGTACTGGCCAGCGCGCATGACTGCTTGCTTGGCAATACGGAATACTTTGCTGCGACGGCCACGGTAGCCTTTAGCAAGTTCAAGAACCTTCTTGTGACGGGCACGTGCAGTAACCCCACGTTTAACTCGAGGCATGGTAGCTCCTTTTGTGTGAGATTAAGCAGATGGCATCATGCGGTAGACGCTTTGGACGTCCGACGCATTGATGTTACGGGTGCCGCGCAGCTGGCGCTTGTTCTTGGTGGTCTTCTTGGTCAGGATGTGACGCTTGAACGCCATGCCCGACTTGACGGTACCGCCCGGACGCACGCGAAAACGTTTTTTCGCGGAGCTCTTGGTTTTCATTTTTGGCATAGTCATCTGTCCTTTTATGGACAGCCTCATATGTACGACAGGATTGCAGGTGGCAGCGACGCTGCTCTTAGATGCCTACTTTCACTTGTCCTGCAGCGAGAGCGAGCTCGCTACAACCTGCTTCTAAAAACAGGAACCGTCGATTCTAGCACAATTTGCGCGCAAGGGAAGGCGGCATCTGCAACACCGCCCTCCCCGCTCAGGCCGTCATCGCGTCGATCAGGGTATCCGTGATCGGATAGCCGGACTGGCGCTCGAAGCCGATGAACATCGGGCTGGGATTCGCCTCCAGGAAGAAATACTCGCCCTCCGGGCTGCGGCGCCAGTCGATCGCGGTCCAGCGCAGGCCCAGGACGCGCATGATGGATGCGGCGGCGGCGGCCACCTCGGGCGGCGTCGCGATGGGTGCCGCCCTGGTCTCGCGGTCGGCGCGGAAATCGATTTGCTCGCTATGCAACTCGGCCGTGAAGCACTGGTCGCCGATGACATAGGTCCGGACGTTGGTCCCGGGGATGAATTCCTGCAGGGTGATCGGCGCCTGCTTCAGGGCCTTGGCCAGGTGCTCGCCGGCCAGGTGGTGCGCGGTGATGCGCTGGGTATGCGAACCGCCGTAGACCGGCTTGAAGATCAGTTCCGGCACCATCTTGGCGAAGGCCAGGATGTGCTGCGCATCGTTGCCGACATAGGTGCGCGGAATCCGCACCCCTTCCCTGGCGACCAGGCCCAGCTGATGGGGCTTTTCCTGGTGCGACTGGTAGGCCTCCCAGCTGTTGAACCAGCGGGTCTGGTTGTTCATCTGGAACCAGGACCGCATGCAAGCCATGCTGTCGTAATAGGCGATGTCCGCCGGGGTGCCGCGCGTCGCCCTGGTCGACTCCGCCTCGACGCCGCCGAAGTTGCGCCAGTAGACCGAGCCAATGCCTTCCAGGTCGATGCTGCTCCCGTCCTCCAGGCGCAGGGAGCCGAGGGAACGGCCCGGAAACAGGCTCATGGCAAATGCGGATGGGAAGACATGGGTTTGAATCAAGGCGGCGTGGTGTCCGCGTGCGGTGAGGCGTGCCATCATGTGTTGCGCATGCGGATCACGCGCATGGCCGAGTACCAAGTGTTTCATAGAATTTCGAGACGGAATAAATAGCGCCTGCGCTTTGTTGCAGTGGCGTTAGCAAGGGGGAGAGCCGATGGGCTGCGCGCTGCAAGGCCGGGCTGGCGCCCCCCCCGCCCGCAAATCGGCGCCGCCGCCGGTACTGGGCGGCGGCGCACGGACGCAGGCTGACGATCAGAAAGTCAGGCCTTCGAGCGGAATACCCGGCTCCGGGAACGGCATCTCGGGGAAGCAGCTGCCGCTCTCACCGTCTTCGGCGGTGACCATGCCGGCCGAAAACGTGCCGGGAACGAATTCGACATTACCGCCAGAAACTGCTTCGATTTGCTGCTCAGTCAGGGAAAACGGATGCATTTTTAACTCCTCATGTTTTTATTCGTGGGCGCAGATATGCCGGACACATTATCCGTTTCCGGTAATACCAAGGAAAAACAGCACCGAACATGTGTACGGTGCCGAAAACGGATCCTACATGGCCAGCAAGGGCGAATTACATAATGTAATTGGCCGGATCGAATGGTCCGCCAGCTTCGCCGATAGCGTAGGTGATAACAGGATTCGGCCAGCCGTAGCCGCCCATGCCGTCATTGGTGAAATCGTCGTAATAGTGAATATCCAGGCGGCCGCCGGAAACGGCATCGACCTGTTCTTCAGTCAGCGAAAAAGGATGCATTTATGTCTCTCTCTTATCGATCGCGAGGCGGATTGACCGCCCCTGATGCGCGCCGATAAGGCAGCTCCGCCCCGCATTCGGCGCATGCCCTGACGAATGTCGGCGGGAACGGACCGGCCATACCGGCAGCGCAGAATTACATCATGTCGTAGACCGGGTAGGAGCCGCCGGCTTCACCAATACCCCAAGTCAGGATGCAGGGCGAGCCGATGGTGCCGTAGCCGCCGTTGAGATGACGGGCGATTTCGTCTTCGATATACGTACCTGCGCCGGACACGGCGTTGATTTGTTCTTCAGTCAGCGAAAAAGGATGCATTGTTCTCTCTCTTGATTTAATGATGCGTACCAGGTCGGAGCGTATGCTCAGGCAATGTCGTCCACGTACGGGTTGTACGGAAGCGGGCCGCCCGGGATGATGATCGGCATTGGGGTTCCGGCGCCGGCGATCAGTTCGATCTCTTGGGTATTCAGGGTTTGCATGGCGATCCTTGCAGGAATGGTGCACACGATTGTCTAAAAAATGGAACGTCCGACGATGGGACGAACCGGACGCCGGCCGGCACGCTCCTCACCCACGTCATGTGGGCAGCACAGCGCGCGGCCGGCGCGCTGCCGATCAGGCCAGCGAAGGCTCCGGGTAGCCGCCGCCTTCTTCGCCGATCGCCATGGTGGTCTCTTCGCCCGGAGTTTTCGGGAACGGTGCGATCGGGGTCAGCGGGTTTTCGATGATGACGTCCTCGAAGCGGAAGCCACCGCCGATCTGGGCCAGAACTTCGTCATTTAAAGCAAATGGGTGCATAACTTTCCTTGTCTCATTCAATTGATTATATTTCGCCCAATTCGCCATTCAGCTTGAAAGGGCGAGCTGAATATAACAAGCACCCAATTGACCCACAACAGAAAATGTTGCGATTACTCGCCATGCGTTAATTTTATTGATTGCGAATATCCTTCAAGCATTCCGCGATAGAATTCGATAGAAAGAGCCTGGAAAATCAAAGATCCTTTTATCGCCGAAATGCCATATTCACGTCCCTGATCCGTGAAATATCATGCGGCATACATATTTCAAAGAGAAAATAAGCAAGCCAGCCGGAGAAATCCGGCATGAGAAAAATTCAGAGGGTGAGATTTGAAAACCGCGCGCGCGGCCGCCGCGTGAACGCTGCATCAGGTTCGCGACAAGAGAGACGAGGAAAGACGCCACACCGCAGGAGGGAGGCCGGGGCGCAGCGAGAACGGCCGGCGGCACGTACCGCTGGAAAGGAATCGAAAGGAGGAGTGAAAACGAAATCGATGCAGAAAACGCAAAAACCGGCGCGGACCGCGGCAAACGCCACGGTCCGAATCCGGTCCTGACTTCTACACTGAAGGAAGAATTACTTCTTCTTCTTCGGCGCGACCACCATGATCATCTGGCGACCTTCGAGCTTCGGGAACTGCTCGACCTGGCCATAAGGCTCCAGATCACCGCGCAGACGCTCGAGCATGCGCATACCGATGTCCTGGTGCGCCATCTCGCGGCCGCGGAAACGCAGGGTGATCTTGGTCTTGTCGCCCTCTTCCAGGAACTTGATGAGGTTGCGCAGCTTGATGCTGTAGTCGCCTTCATCGGTGCCCGGACGGAACTTGATTTCCTTGACCTGGATGACCTTCTGCTTCAGCTTGGCTTCGTGCGCCTTCTTCTGTTCCGAATACTTGAACTTGCCGTAGTCCATCAGGCGGCAGACCGGAGGAACCGCGTTCGGCGCGATCTCCACCAGGTCCACGTTCGCTTCTTCAGCCAGGCGAAACGCTTCTGCCAGGCTCACAATGCCCAGCGGCTCGTTGTTGACCCCGTTCAGACGCATTTCGGGGTGGGTGATCTCGCCATTGATGCGATTCTGCTTGTCAGTAGCTATGTTGTTTCCTTTGAGAATATGAAGTTCGGCCGGGATTATTTCGTCTTGGCGGCGACTTCGCCTACCAGACGCTCCACGATCGCATCGACGGACATCACGCCCAGGTCGACATTGCCGCGGGCACGCACGGCCACAGTGTTGGCATCCCGCTCCTTGTCCCCGACAACGAGGATATAAGGCAGTTTTTGGACGGAATGCTCGCGTATTTTATAGGTGATCTTCTCGTTCCGCAAATCAGCGTGGACGCGCAGGCCGGCTTTGCGCAGCTGGGCTTCGACTTGTTTGACGTAATCGGCCTGGGCATCCGAGATATTCAGGATGGCCACTTGCACCGGCGCCAGCCACAGCGGCAGCGCCCCCGCGTAGTTCTCGATCAGGATGCCGATGAAGCGCTCCATCGAGCCGACGATCGCACGGTGCAGCATGACCGGGACCTTGCGGGTGTTATCTTCGGCGACGTATTCCGACCCCAGGCGGCCTGGCATCGAGAAGTCGACCTGCATGGTGCCGACCTGCCACGGACGGCCGAGGCTGTCCTTCAGGTGGTACTCGATCTTCGGGCCATAGAAGGCGCCCTCGCCCGGCAGTTCGGTCCAGCTCACGCCGCAGGCGCGCAGCGCCGAGCGCAGCGCTTCCTCGGCCTGGTCCCACACCTCGTCCGAGCCGATGCGGCTGTCCGGGCGCAGGGCGATCTTGACGTCGATGTTCTCGAAGCCGAAATCGTCATAGACTTCCATCGCCTGGGCGTGGAAGGCGGTCACTTCGGCCTCGATCTGCTCTTCGGTGCAGAAGATGTGGCCATCGTCCTGGGTGAAGCCGCGCACGCGCATCAGGCCGTGCAGCGCGCCCGAGGACTCGTTGCGGTGGCACTGGCCGAATTCGCCGTAGCGCAGCGGCAGGTCGCGGTAGGAACGCAGGCCGGCGTTATAGATCTGCACGTGGCCCGGGCAGTTCATGGGCTTGAGCGCGTACGAACGGTTCTCCGACTCGGTGGTGAACATGTTGTCGCGGTAGTTTTCCCAGTGGCCGGTCTTTTCCCACAGGCTGCGGTCCAGGATCTGCGGCGCCTTGACTTCGCTGTAGCCGTTGACCTGGTACTTGGTGCGCATGTACTGCTCCACCTGCTGCCAGACGGTCCAGCCCTTCGGGTGCCAGAAGATCAGGCCCGGGGCTTCTTCCTGGAAGTGGAACAGGTCCAGCGCCTTGCCCAGTTTACGGTGATCGCGTTTTTCCGCCTCTTCCAGCATGTGCAGGTACTGCTCCTGCTCTTCCTTCTTGGCCCAGGCGGTGCCGTAGACACGCTGCAGCATCTCGTTCTTGGAGTCGCCGCGCCAGTAGGCGCCGGCCAGCTTCATCAGCTTGAAGACCTTCAGCTTGCCGGTCGAGGGCACGTGCGGGCCGCGGCACAGGTCGGTGAACTGGCCTTCGCTATACAGCGACACGTCCTCGTTGGCCGGGATCGAGGCGATGATCTCGGCCTTGTAGTCTTCGCCGATCGACTTGAAATAGGCCACGGCTTCGTCGCGCGGCAGCACCTTGCGGGTGACCGGCTCGTCCTTCTTGGCCAGCTCGAGCATCTTCTTTTCGATCGCCTGGAGGTCTTCCGGGGTGAACGGACGCTTGTACGAGAAGTCGTAGTAGAAGCCGTTCTCGATGACCGGGCCGATGGTGACCTGGGCTTCCGGGAACAGTTCCTTGACCGCATAGGCCAGCAGGTGGGCGGTCGAGTGGCGGATGACGTCCAGGCCTTCCGGATCCTTGTCGGTGACGATCGCCAGGTCGGCGTCGTCCTCGATCAGGAAGGAAGTGTCGACCACCTTGCCATTGACCTTGCCCGCGAGCGCGGCCTTGGCCAGGCTCGGGGCGATGTTCTGGGCCACCTGGGCGACCGTGACGGGACCGTCAAATTGACGGTTGGAACCATCGGGAAGTCGAACGTTCAGCATGCTGTTCTCCATTCGTGGCGCAGGCGCCGGTGAGATTTGATGAATTGGAACTTGGAAAATTGTACAGACGAAAAAAAACGCGGACTAGCCGCGTTTTTCCGTTGTGTTGAGCAAAAGCACACCCCTTCGCGTCTAGCGATTCCCCCACAACCAGGTTGTAGTTCGCGGTGTCATAACCGTGAGTGCCTTTCTCGCTCTTACAGAGTATTTTGGTGGGCGGTGCAGAATTCGAATCTGCGACCCCTTGGATGTCGACCAAGTATTCTAACCAGCTGAACTAACCGCCCGATGCCGCCATTATAAGGATCGGCCTCCCGATAAGCAACCCTCGCACGGAAATACTTGCCTGCCGGCCCCATCCGCCCTCAGAGGACGGCTATGCCTTACACTAGCGGATTGTCCAAACCACCACGCTCCACATGACTTCCCGGCCCGTCGATCCTTCCCACCTGCACGCCCACCTCGATGGCGATGCCAGCCACTCGCACACCATCGAAGGCCGCAGCCAGAAGGCGCTCGGCGTGGCGCTCGGCCTGACCCTGCTGTTCGCGGTGATCGAGGTCGTCACCGGCTTCATCTCGAACTCGCTCGCCCTGATCTCGGACGCCGGCCACATGGTCACCGACGCCGCCGCACTCGGCCTGGCCCTGATGGCCCAGCTGATCGCCAAGCGCCCCCCTTCGGCGCGCCATTCCTTCGGTTTCGTGCGCGCGGAAGCCCTGGCCGCATTCGTCAACAGCCTGGCGATGCTGGCCCTGGTGGGCTGGATCGGCTGGGAGGCCGCGCAGCGCCTGATGCATCCGGAACCGGTGCAGGGCGGCGTGGTGCTGGTGGTCGCCGCCATCGGCGCCGCCATCAACCTGCTGGTCGCCTGGGTACTGTCGCGCGACACCCAGAGCATCAATACCCGCGCCGCCCTGGTCAACGTCATGGGCGACCTGCTGGGCTCGATCGCCGCCATCGCCGCCGGCGTCGTCATCTATTACACCGACTGGTACCGGATCGACCCCATCCTGTCGATCTTCGTCTGCCTGCTGATCCTCAAGTCCACGGTCGGCATCCTGCGCGAGTCCTACCACTTCCTGATGGAAGGCGTGCCGCACCAGATCGACTACCTGGAGGTCGGCAACGACATCGCCGGCATCGAAGGCGTGCTGTCGGTACACGACCTGCATGTCTGGGACATGTCGCCTGGCGAGCCGGCCCTGATCGGCCACCTCGAGATCCGTTCGCTGGAGGAATGGCCCGCCGTGCTGGACGCGGTGCGCGCCATGCTGCGCGCGCGCCACGGCATCGACCACGTCACCCTGCAGCCGGAAGCCGCCGGCGGCAAATCCTTGTAAGCTCGTTCTTACCAGCCGCTGGGGAGCACGCCGATAGTCGGACCGGCCGCGGTCCGGATAATCGGCGCATGGACTTCGACCAGACCGTATTCGACACCCTCATCATCGGCGGCGGCCCCGGCGGGCTTACGGCCGGCATCTACCTGCGCCGCTTCACCCGCAATGTCGCGCTGGTCGACAAGGGCCACAGCCGGCTGAGCTGGATTCCGGTCTCGCACAACTACCCCGGCTTTCCCGAAGGCATTAACGGCAAGGACTTGCTGGAGAACCTGCGCGCCCAGCTCGGCAACTATGGCGGGCATGTGATTCCGGGTGAGATCACCGGGCTGCGCATCGAGGATGGCCTGTTCGTCGGCGACTACCTGAGCCCGGAGGGCGATACGAATCCCTTGCGCGCCCACACCGTGCTGCTAGCCACTGGCGTGGCCGACGCCGGCATGCCGGTCGAGCGCTGGGACGAGGCGGTGGCCAGCGGCGCGGTGCGCCTCTGTCCTGTGTGCGACGGCTACGACGTGATCGACAAGCGCATCGGCGTGGTCACCTCGGAAGTCAATCCGGTCGGCCATGCGCTGTTCATGCGCACCTTCAGCCAGGACGTGCTGCTGTTCGAGCGCAGCGCGGAATCCAGCATCAACGACGAGGAGAGGCGCCAGCTCGACGCGGCCAAAGTGCGCCTGGTCGGCTCGCCGCTGGTGGGCGTCACCATGAGCGAGGACCTCAAGCCGGTGCTGCACACGGCCGACGGCGAGGATTACCCCTGCGACGTCTTCTATCCCATGCTCGGCGAGACCGCCCGCTCCGACCTGGCCGCCTCGCTCGGCGCGCTGACCGTCGAGTGCAGCAAGCTGCTGGTCGACGACCACCTGCGCACATCGGTGCCCGGCCTGTATGCGATCGGCGACGTCACGCGCGGCCTGAACCAGATCGCGGTCGCCACCGGACAGGCGGCGATTGCGGCTACCAACATCCACAACACCCTGCCCTGGGCCCTGCGCTGATCCGCGCCCGGACGGAAGCAGTGGCTCAGCCCGGCGGCAACAGGCGCTCGAGCCGCGCCGGGGCATCCGTCCCAGCCTGCCTGGCGCCGCTGCGCAGGCATTCGACGACCTCGGCCCGCTCGGCGGGCCGCCGCACCACCTGGCAGTTCAGCGAGAGCTGGATCAGGAACATCCGCTCCGGCTCCTGCATGGCGGCGAAATCCGGCCACACCGTTTCCATGCGCGCCAGAGTCGCCTGCTCGGCGCGGCTGCCGGCGAACTTCGCGCCGACGACGCCGAACACGGCCAGCGCCAGGACGATCGCGGCGATTTGCAGCGCCGATGATTTGAAAATGCGCATACGCCCGCCTTCCTAGCGCTGTCCGGACGCCAGCGCGATGCGCTTGCGGATCTGTTCCAGCGCTGCCGTGTCGCCCGCCGCCTCGGCGCGCCGCGCCTGGACGCCGAGCCAGGCCAGCAGCGGACGGCGCCACCCTTGGTTCGAGGCGGTGTCCACCGCCTGCGCGATGCCTTCCGGCGTGATGCGCCCGGCCTTGAACAGCGCGCCCGCCGCCACCATCCGCGCCAGCGGATCGGCGACGGCCGCCAGCTGGCCGCCGGCGAGCACCGGGCGGTGCTGTTCGGGCAGCAGCGCCGCGCTCAAGCCTTGCCAGCGGCCGGCCAGGTAGTCGGCATAGGCGCGCTGCTCCGCCGTGGCGTCCGCCGCCAGCGCCGCGTAGCCGGGACAATCGTCGAACACCAGGCTGGCCGCATGGGCGGCGCAGCGCACCAGCTCGACCTGGGCCACGTGGTCCGGGCGGCCGGTGGCCGTGGTCTCCAGGCGCGCACGGCGGAACTCCGCCTCCGCCGCGGCGCTGTTGCCCTTCAGGTAGTCGTCGGTGAAGGCGTCGAGCGAGCCCTTGGCGTTGGCCTGCCAGTCGGGCGGCAGCGGCTTGCTGCCGCAGCCCGCCAGCAATGCCAGGATCAATACGGGAGCGAGTCTCATGGCAGCTTGATCTCCTGGTTGCTGCGGGCGAAAGGCCACTTGCGGTTGATCTCGTCGACCAGGCGGTTTACCTTGCGCAGGCTGGCGTCGACCTCGCCGCGCAGCGCGCCCAGGTCCTGGGTGGCCACGCGCGCGTTGGCGCCCACGGCCTGGGCCTCGACCAGCACCGCATCCACCTTCTTCAAGGTCTCGCTGGCGTCCTTCAGCACCACGTTGAGCTGCTGGATGGCGGCCTGGCTGTCGTCCATCACGCCGTTCTTGCCGAACACCCGCGTGTCGGCCTTGGCCAGGATGGCGTTCACGCGGTCCAGCGCCTCGCCCAGCTTGCGCGCTTCCTCGTCGCCGCCCAGCACCCCGCCCAGCACGCCGTACTTGCCGGACATGCGGCCGGTCACCGCCTGGATGTTGGCCAGGCTGGCGTTGATGTCGGATTCCGACGCGGTCATGGTCTCGAGGTTTTCCAGCAGCTGGCGCGCGGTGGCGACGATGCGCGGGATCTCGGCGGTGGCGTCGCCGCGCAGTACGGTGCGGGTGGCGTCCGGCGGCAGCGGCGGATCGTTGAGCAGGCCGGTGTAGGCGCGCAGCCGGGTTTCGCCCACGATGCTCGACTCCAGGGTGAACACGCTCGAGGTGCGCAGCCACTTGGCGTCCTTGCTCTGGACGTCGACCAGGATCTGCACCTTGCCGTCCGGGGCCAGGTCGACCTGGCGCACGCGCCCGATCGGGAAGCCGGCGAAGGTCATGTCCATGCCCGGGATCACGCCCGAGGAATCGTCGGTGACCAGGGTCAGGCGCTGGGTCGGCTCGAACACGCCGCGCGCGTACATCACGTACAGCACGAAGCCGGCGATCAGGGCGCCGACCAGCACCAGCAGGATGATGGC
This sequence comes from Massilia sp. ZL223, assembly GCF_018119395.1. Taxonomy (GTDB): domain Bacteria; phylum Pseudomonadota; class Gammaproteobacteria; order Burkholderiales; family Burkholderiaceae_D; genus Telluria. The sequence goes on along the minus strand of NZ_JAGPWD010000009.1, from coordinate 90,359 downwards.
CTTGGCTTCGACATGGGCGGGTTCGTCGGGTTGGGCTTCCGTCATGGACTTCCTTCGTTCAGATATATTTGAGTGCGAGCGAGGCCGCCTCGATCACCAATAGCACGAACAGCAGGCGCAGCGCGCCCGGCTGGACGGTGGAGACGACGCGGCGCGGATAACGCTGCAGCTCCAGGATGGCGGCGGTCGGGATCAGGGCCACGGCCAGGCCGAACAGCACGGTCTTGAGCACGAAGCCGGCCGTCACCACCGGCTCGAACACGCGCCCGACCGTGCGGGTGTAGTCGAAGATGCCCCAGGGCGACAGGCCGTAGACGTTCAGGTAGGCCAGCACCAGCATGACGGTGGAGGTGACCATGGCCAGGCTGAGAACCGCGACCGCGTTGGCGATCAGCTGGGGCACCAGGTCGCGCCGCACCCGGCGCAGGGCTTCGTCGCTGGCGGCCTGCGGCGACAACCCGGCGCGCGCCAGGCCCAGGGCCGAGGCGTCGAAGGCCATGCCGGCGCGCAGGGCGACGAACATGGCGGCGGACAGCGGGATGAGTTCGAGCACCAGCACCCGCACCACCATCTCCAGGGCGTAGTGCGACAGGCCATAGCTCTTGGCGGTGACCAGCACGATGCGGATGATCACCAGGCCGACCAGGGCCGAGGCGAGCGTAAACCAGGGCAGCACCTGCCAGGTGCTGGCATAGATGTAGCGCGAGGCCGCGAGCCGGTTGGCGCGGTGATAGGTCGAGGGCGACAGCGCCATCACGACCGCGACCGCGCCCAGGTGGACCATGTACCACCAGCTGCGCAGGTAGCGCGCGACGGCGAGTCCCCAGAGGCTGGGGCGGGCTGCGAGGTTGAGGGTTCGGCGCATGGAACGAATGATACCGGTTTAACAACGGTTTGCGCGGGGTTCGTGGTGCATGGATGCGTTTTGGTGCGCTGCGAACTTGGGCGGAACAATGCCAGTGGCATTGTTCCGGCCTGCGCGGGGATGACGTTCAACAGCTACGGGCATCACATAGCCCCCGCTGCTCTGGCACGTCATCCCCGCGCAGGCGGGGACCCAAGTTTTGCGTGAAGACCCCTACTGCCTCCTCGCCTCCACCACCCCCGACACCTCTCCTATCGCCCCCAGCGCCTTCTGCAACTGCGCCGTCGCCCCGATCTCCACCGTGAACACCATGCGCGCCTGTCCCTTGGCGCTCTGGGTATTCACCCCGGTCACATTGATCTTCTCGCGCGAGAACACCTCGGAGATATCGCGCAGCAGCCCCTGCCGGTCCTGGGCCAGGATGAACAGGTCGACCGGATACACGGTGTCGTTCCCGGCCAGCCCCCATTCGGTCTCGATCACCCGCTCCGGCGCCTTGGCCTGCATTTCGGCGAAGTTCTTGCAGGTCAGCCGGTGGATCGACACGCCCTTGCCGCGCGTGACGAAGCCGACGATCGGGTCCGGCGGCGCGGGCTTGCAGCATTTGGCCAGCATGGTCATCAGGCCTTCGGTGCCCACCACCAGCACGCCCGACTTGGCGCCCTGCTCCACGCTCGAGGCGCGGCTCTTGCTGATGACGGCGGCGTCTTCCTGCGGCGCAGGCTCGCCGCCTTCGTGCAGGGCGGCTTCCACGTGGCGCAGGCTGAACTTCTCCTTGCCCACCTGGATGAACAGGTCGTCCACCTTGGCGAAGCCCAGCTTGTGCGCCAGCGCTTCCAGGTTGACCGCGGTCTTGCCCTCGCGCTGGAGCGACTTCTCGACCAGCGCCCGGCCCTGGGCCAGGGTCTCGGCCAGCTCCTGGGCGTGGAACCAGGCCCGGATCTTGGTGCGGGTGCGGCTCGACACCGTGTAGCCGGGGCTGAGCCAGTCGCGCGACGGGCCCTGGCTGCCGCTGCCGCCCTTGGCCGTGATGATCTCGCAGGTCTGGCCGTTCTTCAGCGGGGTGTTGAGCGGCACCATGACGCCGTCGATCTTGGCGCCGCGGCAGCGGTGCCCGACCTCGCTGTGCAGGTGGTAGGCGAAGTCGATCGGCGTGGCGCCCACCGGCAGCTCCAGCACCCGCGCCTGCGGCGTGAGCACGAAGATGCGGTCGTCCAGGGTCGCGGCCTTGAGCTTTTCCACCCATTCGCGCTGCAGGTCCTCCTGGCCGGCCACGACGTCGGCGACGTCGCTCTTCCAGGCCAGCAGCTGACGCAGCCAGGCGATCTTCTCGTCGTACTTCTGGCTCTTGAAGTTCGACCCGCCCTCTTCCTTGTAGCGCCAGTGGGCGGCGATGCCGTATTCGGCGAAGTTGTGCATCTCCTGGGTGCGGATCTGCACTTCCAGCGGCCGCCCGTCCTCGGCCGTCACCACCGTGTGCAGCGACTGGTAGCCGTTGGGCTTGGGGCGCGAGATGTAGTCGTCGAATTCCTTCGGGATCGGGGTCCAGATGTTGTGCACCACGCCCAGCACGGTGTAGCAGGTCTTCACGTCCGCCACGATCACGCGGAAGGCGCGCACGTCGTACAGGTCGGTGAAGTCGAGCTCCTTGCCGCGCATCTTGTTGAAGATGCTGTAGATGTGCTTGGGACGTCCCGACACCTCGGCCCTGACCCCGGCGGCGGCGAGTTCCTCCTGCAGCCTGGCGATCGAGGACGCCACGAAGCCTTCGCGCTGCATGCGCTTTTCTTCGAGCATCTTGGCGATGCGCTTGTAGGTCTCGGGTTCGATGAAGCGGAAGGACAGGTCTTCCAGCTCCCACTTGAGCTGCCAGACGCCGAGGCGGTTGGCCAGCGGCGCGTAGAAGTCCAGCACCTCGCGCCCGTAGGCGTGGGTGACCTCGTCGAAGCGCTTCTGCTCGGCGAAATAACGCAGGGTGGCCGCGCAGGAGGCCAGGCGCATCAGCACCACGCGCATGTCCGAGGCCATCGCGAGCAGCATCTTGCGCAGGGTTTCCACCTGCTGGGCGGCCTGCTGGGCGGCGTTCTTACCGCTGCCCACCGGGGCCTGGACCGCGGTCAGGTCGCGCAGGCGAATCAGCTGGAACAGTCCGCGCACCAGGTCGGCCACCTCCTGGCCGAAGCGCTCCTCGAGTTTCGCGGCGGCGGCCGGGTCGAGGGTCGCCAGCTCGAACAGCAGGCCGGCGATGCGGGTCTCGGTGTCGGTGCGCAGGTAGGCCAGCGTGCCCGCCACGCCCAGCGAAAACTCGAACGCGTTCTGCCCGGACGTGGCCAGGCGTTCGCCATAGGCGTCGCTGGCGTAGTCGAGCGCGGCGTTCACGCGCGCGCAGTCATCAAGGCTCAATCCCTGGACCAGCTGGGCCCGGGCGTCGCCGAGTGCGGCGGTCGATACCATCCCGGCTTAGCGCAGTGCGGCGGTGATGCAGACCTCCACCAGGCATGCGGGGTTGGCCAGCTTGGCTTCCACGGTGGCGCGCGGCGGGGTATGGCCGTGGGCGACCCATTCGTCCCACACGGCGTTCATGCCGGCGAAGTTGGCCATGTCGGAGATGAAGATCTGGCACATCAGGATGCAGGACTTGTCGCTGCCCGCCTCGCCCAGCAGGCGGTCGACGTGGCCCAGCACCTCGCGCATCTGGCCCTCGATGCCCTGGGCGGTGTCTTCGGCGATCTGGCCGGCCAGGTAGATGGTGCCGTTGTGGATGGCGATTTCGGAGAGGCGCTTGCCGACGTGGATACGTTTGATTTCCATGATTGCTTTCGTAAAGTTGGCTGCTCGGGTCAGCCGGTGAAAAATTCTCGCGCGATGGCGATCTGGGATGCCTGGATGAAGGTGGGAGCGTGGCCCACGCCCGGGATCTCGACCAGGCGCGGCTTGGGTCCGCGCGCGGTCATCTCGGCCGCGGTCTCGCGCGACAGCAGGTCGGAGTGCTCGCCGCGCACCAGCAGGGTCGGGCAGCGGATCGCATCCCAGGCCGCCCACAGCTGGGCTTCGTCGCTGGCGGCGCGCTCGGGCGTGATAGCCTTGAACGGCTGGGCCAGGCCCAGGTCGTAGTGGCGCACCCACTGGCCGTCGGGCTCCTGGCGCAGCACGTCGCTGGACAGCTTGAACCATTCTTCCTCGGTATGCGGGCCGAAGGACATCGAGACCGCCTTCACGTATTCCGCCCCGGCCTCGAAGCTGGGGAAACGAATGTCCTGGCCGATGTATTCGCCGATGCGCTGCATGGCGCCCTGGTCGAGCACGGGCCCGATATCGTTGACCAGCATGCGGCTCACGGGCGTGCCCTCCAGCGAGGCCAGCATCATGCCGATCAGCCCGCCCATCGAGGTGCCGAACCAGTGCACCTCGCGCGCGTCGCCCGGCGCGGTGACGCGTGCGATCAGGGTCACCATGTCGGCCACGTACTGCGGGATCACGTAATGGGACGGGTCGCGCAGCCGCTCGGAGCGTCCGCGCCCGGCGATGTCCGGGCAGACCACGCGGTAGCGGTCGCACAGCGCGCGCGCCAGATGGTCGAAGTCGTCGCCGACCCGGGTGACGCCGTGCACGCACACAAGGACCTTGGGGTTGTGCGGGTCGCCCCATTCCTTGTACGCGACCCGGTGCAGGCCCGCAGGCGAACTGCACTGCACGCTCTTCAAGCTGGGTTCAGACATGGGGCTGCTCCATATAACAAGATTGTTCGCTTCTCTACACTGCAACGCAACATTTTACCGGGCATTACGATTAGAATTCTACCAATTCTGAGGAAGCTTCCCGATCACCCTTCACATTCGCCATAGAGGACACAATGGATTCCAAGATGTTAGTGGGCAAGACAGCTCTCGTTACCGGTTCGACCTCGGGCATCGGCCTGGGTATCGCACGCTCGCTGGCCGAGCAAGGCGCGAATATCGTCTTCAACGGATTCGGCGACGCCCAGCAGATCGAGAAGCTCTACACCGACATCGGCGCGGAATTCGGCGTCCAGACCGCCTACCACAATGCCGACATGTCGAAGCCGGACCAGATCGAGGCCATGATAAAGTTCGCGGCGGACAAGTTCGGCGGCGTCGATATCCTGGTCAACAACGCCGGCATCCAGCACGTGGCGCCGGTCGAGGAATTCCCGGTCGAGAAGTGGGACGCCATCCTCGCCATCAACCTTACCTCGGCCTTCCATACCACCCGCCTGGCGCTGCCCGGCATGAAGCAGAAGAACTGGGGCCGCATCATCAACCTGGCCTCGGTGCACGGCCTGGTGGGCTCGGCCCAGAAGTCGGCCTATGTGGCCGCCAAGCACGGCCTGGTGGGCTTCACCAAGGTCACCGCGCTGGAACTCGCCACGACCGGCGTGACCTGCAACGCGATCTGCCCGGGCTGGGTGCTGACCCCGCTGGTCCAGAAGCAGGTCGACGACCGCGCCGCGCGCGACAAGCTGAGCAACGACGATGCGCGCCGCGCCCTGCTGGCGGAAAAGCAGCCGTCGGGCGAGTTCGTCGCGCCCGAGGAACTGGGCGCGCTGGCCGTGTTCTTCTGCAGCCCGGCCGGCAGCCAGGTGCGCGGCGTGGCCTGGAACATGGACGGCGGCTGGGCGGCGCAGTAAGTTAGCGCGCCCCGGCTGAGTTCGCTATGATGCGGTCTCGATAACAACAACGAGACCACCACCATGCGGACCTGGGCACAGTCGCTGCTTCTAGTTTCCTCCCTCTTCTGCGCCGGACTGGCCCACGCGGCAGACCGGCGCCCCATCCTGATCACCCCCGAACGCGTCTGGACCGGCGACGGCGCGCCCGAGCGCGGCTGGGCCGTGCTGGTCGCGAACGGCCGCATCGCGGCCGCCGGCCCGGCCGACAAGCTCCAGGCGCCGCAGGACGCCGAACGCATCGACCTGCCCGGCAAGACCCTGATCCCGGGCATGATCGACCTGCACTCGCACGTACTGCTGCACCCGTATAACGAGACCACCTGGGACGACCAGGTGATCAAGGAACCGGTCGCCTACCGCATCATGCTGGCCGCGAAGCATGCCGCCGACACCCTGCAGGCCGGCTTCACCACCCTGCGCGACCTCGGCACCGAAGGCGCCGACTACGCCGACGCCGGCATCAAGCGCGCCATCGAGGAAGGCGTGGCGCCGGGCCCGCGCCTGCTGATCGCCACCAAGGCCATCGTCGCCAGCTACAGCTACGGCCCGGCCGAAAAGAGCTACCGTCCCGACATGGAGCTGCCCTACGGCGCCCAGCCTGCCACCGGCATCGACGAAGTGACCAGGGCGGTGCGCGAACAGTCCGCGCGCGGCGCCGACTGGATCAAGTTCTATGCCGACTACCGCACCGGCGTCGACGGCAGCGCGCGTCCGACCTTCACGATGGACGAGATGAAGGCCATGGTCGCCGCCGCCCATGTCACCGGCCGCAAGGTCGCGGCCCACGCCAGCAGCGACGACGCGATCCGGATGGCGGTGCTGGCCGGCGTCGACACCATCGAGCACGGCTATGGCGCATCGGAAGCCACCTTCAAGCTGATGAAGGAGCGCGGCGTCGCCTATATCCCGACCTTGACGGCGCCGGAAGCGATCGGCGAATACTTCCAGAAGCACGTGCGCGGCGGCACACCGACGCCGTCGATGCAGCAGGCCCACGACGCCTTCCGCCTGGCGCGGCGCCTGGGCGTGACCATCGGCCACGGCAGCGACGTCGGCGTGTTCGCGCACGGCACCAATGCGCGCGAGCTGGCCTGGATGGTCAAACTCGGCATGACGCCGCTCGAGGCGATGCGCTCGGCCACCAGCGTGGCGGCGGGCATCCTCGGCAAGTCGAAGGAGCTCGGCCAGATGAAGCCAGGCATGCTGGCCGACGTGGTGGCGGTCGACGGCGATCCGACCGCGGACATCGGCGCCTCGGCCAAGGTGAGCTTCGTGATGAAGGGCGGCGCGGTCTACCGCCGTCAATAGCTGTGTGCGCCAGTAGAACACCTCCACTCCAGAACTGCCCAAACCGACATGAAGACTCCAGCATCACTCCTGCTGTTACTGGCACTCGCGTCGACCGACGCGTCCGCATGCAGCTGCGTCGCCCGGACCCTGGATGATTTTATCGCCAACTCCGACTCGATTCATGTCGCCCACCTCCAGCAGGCCAAGCTGGTGAAGGGCGGAAGCGGTCGAGAGTGGCCAAGTGTCGAAGCCAGCTTCGAGGTCCGCAACACCTTGAAAGGCAAAGCACGCACACGGAAGCTGACCCTCAAGACGGGTATGGGAGGCGGCGATTGCGGCATACCGATGACGGTCGCGGAGACCTACATCCTGTTCCTGGAGAAGGGCCAGACCGAGATAGGCATCTGCGATGGTTCGGGTCCCATGTACGGCTTGGAGGAGGACGAGGTCAGCGCGAAAGTGAAAGCGGCCATGGCGAAACGTCCTGCGAGTTCACGCAAGCAGTAGCTCATCCAAAGGCAGCGCCGGCTGCCCGCGCAAGGACGCGCTGGATGCGGAATACGGCGGATGTGGACGCGTCGAGACTCGCGTAGCGCCTACGTAGTTCCCCTTATCGGCGCTGGCGTTTGGCCGGATCCGGGTCGCTTCCCGCTTGCGGATTTCCACAATAGCTATGCATGCGGGATTCAACGAAGATGGCACGACCACCAACCTCGTTGAAGAGTTGTCATGAAAAAGCCTTTTTACAAAATCCTGTATGTCCAGGTGCTGTTCGCCATCTTCGTCGGCGTACTGCTCGGGGTGTTCCACCCTGAACTGGGCACCAAGATGAAGCCATTGGGAGACGGCTTCATCAAACTGATCAAGATGATCATCGCTCCGGTGATTTTCTGTACCGTCGTCGCCGGTATCGCCGGCATGCAGGACATGAAGAAGATCGGCCGCGTCGGCGGCAAGGCGCTGCTCTACTTCGAGGTCGTATCGACCTTCGCGCTCGCCATCGGCCTGGTTGTGGCCAACGTCGTCAAGCCGGGCGCCGGCTTCAACGTCGATCCGGCCCACCTGGATACCAAGTCGATCGCGCAGTACACCGAGAAGGCGCACAGCCAGAGCACGGTGGACTTCATCATGAACATCATCCCGAACACCTTCGTCGATGCCTTCGCCAAGGGCGACATCCTGCAGGTGCTCCTGATCGCCATCCTGTTCGGCTTCTCGCTGTCGATGATGGGCGAACGCGGCCGTCCGGTCACCAAGCTGATCGAAGACTTCTCGCACGTGATCTTCGGCGTCGTGAACATCGTCATGAAAGTCGCCCCGATCGGCGCCTTCGGCGCGATGGCCTTCACCATCGGCAAGTACGGCCTCGATTCGCTGCTGCCGCTGGCCAAGCTGATGGGTTCCTTCTACCTCACCTGCTTCCTGTTCGTGGCCGTGGTGCTGGGCGCCATCGCCAAGATGACCGGCTTCTCGATCTTCAAGTTCATCTCCTACATCAAGGAAGAACTGCTGATCGTGCTGGGCACCAGCTCGTCCGAAAGCGCCCTGCCGGCCCTGATGCGCAAGCTGGAAAAGCTGGGCTGCTCCAAGCCCGTGGTGGGCCTGGTCGTGCCGACCGGCTACTCGTTCAACCTGGACGGCACCAACATCTATATGACGATGGCGGCCCTGTTCGTGGCCCAGGCGACCAACACCGACCTGACCCTGACCCAGGAACTGACCATCCTGTTCGTCGCCATGCTGACCTCGAAGGGCGCGTCCGGCATCACCGGCGCCGGCTTCATCACCCTGGCTGCGACCCTGGCCGTGGTGCCGACCATCCCGGTGGCGGGCATGGCCCTGATCCTCGGCATCGACCGCTTCATGAGCGAATGCCGCGCCCTGACCAACTTCGTCGGCAACGGCGTGGCGACGGTGGTGGTGTCGAAGTGGGAGAAGGAACTCGATGTCAGCCGCATGGACGAAGTCCTGAACGGCCGCCTCGCCATCGAGGACGACAAGAGCCTGAAGGAAGTACGCGAAGCGGCCTGATCGCCTGCGCCCTCCCCGAAAAGACCGCACCCGAGGGTGCGGTCTTTTTTTATGGCGCTGTCCGCGTTAAGTGTAGAAATTGAACTGCCGAGTTCCGTCCTTGTCCAAATGTCGTTAATCGATGTCGACGGCGGAGGGCGGAAATGGAAGGCAGGCGATTCACGAAGTGGTTGCGGCAACTCCCGTTGCTTTCCAAAAATCAGCGCGGCAGACTCCTGGAGATACTGGCGCCGGCGCTCGGACTGGACCGGCTCTGCGAAGCGATCGAAGGAATGGACGGGCCGGCGCCCTGCTGCCCGGCGTGCAAGGCCGAGCGGCCGTATCAGCATGGCCGGAACCGCGGCCTGCAGCGCTATCGCTGTCGCGCGTGCGGCAAGACCTTCACCGCCCTGAGCGGCACGCCGCTGTCGCGCCTGCGCCATCGCGCCAAATGGCTCGATTACCTCGACAAGATGCTCGACGCCAACAGCGTCCGCGCGGCGGCCAAGGCGGTCGGCGTGCACCGGAACACGAGCTTTCGCTGGCGCCACCGCTTCCTGGAGCTTGCCAAACACGACAGGCCGCAGCGCCTGAACGGCATCACCGAAGCCGACGAGCTGTTCCTGCTCGAATCGCAAAAGGGCTCGCGCGAGCTGAACCGCCCGGCGCGCCGGCGCGGTGGGGTGGCCTCCACGCGCGGCATCTCGCACGAGCACGTTTGCGTCCTGGTTGCCCGCGACCGCACCGGGCAAACACACGATTTCGTCACCGGCCGGGGCGCGGTGACGAAGAAGCAGTTGTTCCGGCATCTACTGCCCGTGCTCGATCCGGACGTGCTGCTGGTGACCGATGCGCATGCCGCCTACCGGGCCTTCGCGCGCGAAGCCGGCATTTCTCACGAATGCGTCAACCTGCGCGCCGGCGAGCGCGTACGCGGAGCGATCCATGTACAAAACGTGAACGCCTACCACCGGCGCTTCCGGCAATGGCTGGCGCGCTTTCACGGCGTCGCCTCGCGTTACCTGCCGAACTACCTGGGCTGGCAATGGGCGCTGGACGGCGCGCGCATCGCTTCGCCTGAGCGATTCCTACGAGCGGCGATGGGCCTCTTCCACACGTAACAGCGACAGCGCCTTTTTTATGCGTTCCGATTGAAGAAAGTTGTAGACACATCGGTCTAGACCAACTACTCTAGACCCCGTGCACACATTTCAAGAGGATCCCATGCCCCGCCCCGCCGACGCCCCCAAGCCCACGCCCGCCGAACTCGACCTGCTGCAAGTGCTGTGGCCCCTGGGCTCCGCCACCGCCAAGCAGGTGCACGAGGACATGCTCAAGACCCGGCCCGACGTGACCTACGCCACTGTGCTGCGCCTCATGCAAGTCATGCACGGCAAGGGCCTGCTGATCCGCGACGAAAGCGAGCGCTCCCACGTCTACGCTCCCGCCCATGCCCGCGATGCGCTGCAGACCAACCTGCTGCAAGACCTGATGCAGCGCGCCTTCGCCGGCTCGGCCAAGGCCCTGGTGCTGGCGGCGCTCAAGAGCGGCATCTCCAGGAAGGAGCGCGACGAGATCGAAAGGCTCCTGCGCGAAGACAAGCCGGAGAGCAAGGAATGAACGCCGCCGTCGTGGTGAGCGCGATCGGCTGGACCCTGGTCGACTTCCTGTGGCAGGGTGCGCTGGTGGCCTGCCTCACCGCCGCTGCGCTGGGCATGTTGCGCCACGCGCGTCCGGAACAGCGTTACCTGGCGGCCTGCATCGGCCTGCTCGCCTGCGTGCTGTGGCCGGCGGCGACGCTGGTGCAGCGCCTGCAGGAGGTGGGCGCCGAGCATGCGGACGCCTTCCTGCGGACCGGCCGCGCCGGCGGTGGATCGGTCAGCGGCATCGGCTGGGAGACCCTGGTGCAAGACCACCTGGCGTGGATCGTGCTCGGCTGGGCCGCCTGCGCCGCCCTGCTCTCCCTGCGCATGGTGGCGGGCCTGCTGTGGATACGCCGCGCCGCCGCGCGCGAACCGGTCGACGCCCTCTGGCAGGCGCGCCTGCAGCGCCTGGCCGAACAGCTCGGCATCACGCGCAGCGTGCGCTTGCGCGTCGTCGCCCATCTGGCCAGCCCGATCACGGCCGGCTGGTGGCGTCCGGTCGTGCTGGTGCCCGCCTCGCTGGTGTCGGGCATGGCGCCCAATCTGCTGGAAGCATTGCTGGCGCACGAACTGGCCCATGTCAAACGCCACGACTACCTGGTCAACCTGGTCCAGAACGTCGTGGAGACCCTGCTGTTCTATCACCCTGCCGTGTGGTGGCTGTCGCACCGCATCCGCACCGAGCGTGAGCAGATCGCAGACGATATCGCAGCAAGGACGCTCGGCGAACCGCGGCGCCTGGCCCTTGCGCTTTCCGAGCTGGAGAAACTCCAGTTTTCAACCCACCACCTGGCCCAAGCGGCCAACGGAGGAGATCTTATGTCACGCATCACACGCTTGCTACGTCCCGAAACGCGGGTGTCGAACTGGAAGGCGGCCATTCCCGCACTGGCGCTGGCGGCCATGAGCATCGGTGCATTCGCCCATGCCGCACCGGCCACGCCGAAGAAGCCGGATACCCATGCCCTGCTCGATTTCGCTTCCTGCGCCAAGCCGGTCTACCCGAAGGACTCGCTCGCGCAAAAGCAGGTAGGCACGGTCGAGCTGGACTTCCTGGTCGCGGCCGACGGCAAGGCGAGGGAAGCCAAGGTCGCCGTAAGCTCGGGCCATCCCGCCCTGGATGAGGTAGCCCGCAGCGCCATCTCGCTGTGCCGCTTCTACCCGGCGCGGACCGCCGGACATCCGGTCGAATCATGGGCCAAGGTCAAGTACGTGTGGTCCCTGGACTAGGCTGACTTTGCCGGCGAGGACGCTCGCCGGACAGGTCTGGGCGGCGCATGCCGCCCTTTTTGTTTTCCCCTCCTGCTCGCAAGCGCCGCCGCAGGCGAGCAAGGCGGCAAGCGCTCTCGCATGCCATCGTCAAGCCCGAAAAGCAAACAGCCCGCGCGATCGCTCGGCGGGCTGTCGGTCCGGGCGGCCGCTGCCGCCCCCTTTCACAGGATCAGACCGCCGATACGTCCAGCTCGCAGCCGGTCGCCGCCAGGACATCGTCCTTGCTGACGCCAGGCGCCAGTTCGACCAGCCTGAGGCCGGTGTCGGTCACGTCCATCACGCCCAGGTCGGTGATGATGCGGTCCACCACGCCCACGCCGGTCAGCGGCAGGTCGCACTTCTTGAGGATCTTGTGCGAGGTCGAGCCATCCTTGGCGGTGGCGACATGTTCCATCACCACGACCACGCGCTTGACGCCGGCCACCAGGTCCATCGCGCCGCCCATGCCCTTGACCATCTTGCCCGGAATCATCCAGTTGGCCAGGTCGCCGCGCTCGGACACCTGCATCGCACCCAGGATCGCCAGGTTGATCTTGCCGCCGCGGATCATGCCGAAGGAATCGGCCGAGCTGAAGTAGGCTGCGCCCGGCAGCGCCGTCACGGTCTGCTTGCCGGCGTTGATCAGGTCGGCGTCGACTTCCGCTTCCGTCGGGAAGGGGCCGATGCCGAGCAGGCCGTTCTCCGACTGCAGGAAGACCTCGATATCCTTCGGTACGTAGTTGGCGACCAGGGTCGGCAGGCCGATCCCCAGGTTCACGTAGAAGCCGTCCTGCAGCTCTTGCGCCGCGCGGGCGGCCATTTCATCACGAGTCCATGCCATGTTCTTGTCTCCGAAGTGATTCTCTAGTTCGCGCGCACGGTGCGCTGTTCGATGCGCTTTTCCGGCGTCGGGTTGTGGACGATGCGGTGCACGAAGATGCTCGGGGTGTGCACCTGGTCCGGATCGATCTCGCCGATCTCGACCAGCTTCTCGACTTCCACGATGCAGATCTTGCCCGCGGTGGCCACGTTGGGGTTGAAGTTGCGCGCGGTCTTGCGGAACACCAGGTTGCCCGCCTTGTCGGCCATGTAGGCCTTGACCAGGGACACGTCCGGCACCAGCGCACGCTCCATCACGTAGTGCTCGCCGTCGAACTCGCGGGTTTCCTTGCCATCGGCCACGATGGTGCCGTAGCCGGTCTTGGTGTAGAAGGCCGGGATGCCTGCGCCGCCGGCGCGCAGCTTCTCGGCCAGCGTGCCTTGCGGGGTGAATTCGAGTTCCAGTTCGCCGGCCAGGAACTGGCGCGCGAATTCCTTGTTCTCGCCCACGTAGGAGGCGATCATCTTCTTGATCTGACGCGTTTCCAGCAGCTGGCCCAGGCCGAAACCGTCCACGCCGGCATTGTTGGAAATGGCGGTGAGGTTCTTCACGCCGGAGTCGCGCAGCGCTTCGATCAGCGCTTCCGGAATGCCGCACAGGCCGAAGCCGCCGACGGCGATGGTCTGGCCGTCTTGAACGATACCGGCCAGGGCCGACTTCGCATCAGGATACACTTTGTTCATACCCGTCCCTTTTATAAATTAAGCCGAACAGCTCTTCTATACTGCAAGAGTAGATTCTCAGCATAAAATAGCCGACACCGAAGTTCAATACCGTAGAAATACGGGCCACCGCCGATGAACACAGCAGTCGACCCAGCTCAGACCACCCCATCTTACGCGATCGATTACGAAATGATTTTCCAGCACGCGCCGGTCGGCATGTGCGTTTCGGTCGACCGCGTGATCCAGTCCTGCAACGAAGCCCTGGCCTCGATGTTCGGCTATGCGCGCGGGCAACTCGACGGGCAATCGTTCCGCGTGCTCTATCCGACGATGGACGAATTCCTGCGCACCGGCGACCGCATCATCCCGATCATGAACGCCAGGGGGCGCTATTCGGACGAGCGCATCATGCGCCGCGCCAACGGCGAGCTGTTCTGGTGCCACGTGACCGGACGAGCCCTCGATCCCGCCCAGCCGCTGGGCGCCGGGGTCTGGACCTTCGAGGACGTGAGCGAGAAGCGGCCGGTGACGGCGGAGCTGACGCCGCGCGAACGCGAGATCGCGGCGCTGCTGGTGGAAGGCAAGACCAGCAAGATCATTGCGCGCGAGACCGACCTGTCGCCGCGCACGGTGGAAATGCATCGGGCCAGCCTGATGCGCAAATTTTCCGCCTCGACCTCTTCGGAGCTGGTGCACAAGCTGGTCGGCGTGACCAGGTAGCGCCACCTCCCCCGGCACGGTCTTCGGCCCCGGGCGCCCTGCGCCGTCTGCCGCGTGCCGGGCTCGCCTCGCGCGACAGCACCTGCCCTCCTCCCTCACCTTCCCACCAAGGCGCATCGCGTGGTCGGCTGCGCCGCCAAGCCTTGCAGGCCAGCGGTTTTCCTGACCGCCTTATTTGCGCCAACCATCCATGAATGACATGGCTTGTGGAATTAATATTGCCGAGCCAAGATTTTCAAAAGAAATTCATCTAGCCGCAATACATCAGCCAGCATAAATCTCGATTAGTTCGCAGAACAGGGACGCGAATGATTGACGCAATTCGAATAGGGGCGTCGTCAAACGCGGGACAATTTTCGGCATGGGTCATTGACGTTTGCTACGTGCATTTATCGAGGAGAAAATCATGCCGATGCAATATCCACCTCGGGCAATTTTCCGAAAGTTTATGCTTGCCGCCGGCTGCCCGCTGCTCGCGCTTTCGCTGGGCTTGCCGGCGCAGGCGTCCAGTCACCGAGAAGCGCCATTCATCACGACCCAGCCCAAGGTCGACGGCACCGATGTGTACGCATTCAACAGCTACGAACGCGGGCGCACGGGTTATGTGACGCTGATCGCCAATTACCAGCCGCTGCAGGATTCCTACGGCGGTCCGAATTATTTCAAAATGGATCCAAACGCCATTTATGAAATTCACGTCGATAATAATGGCGATGCCAGGGAAGATCTCACTTTCCAGTTTCGCTTCCAAAATGCTTTCCGTGGCATTACCCTGCCGATCGGACCACAGAATGTGGCCATTCCCCTGAGCCAGTCCGGGCCCGTGAATGCGCGGAATTCGCCGGCGCTGAACGTCAACGAGAAATTCTCGGTCACCCTCGTCCGCGGACACCGCCGGGGCGGCTATGCGGCGCCGCTCACGCGCATGGGAAGCGGCGCCACGCTCTTCGACAAGCCGGCCGACAATATCGGCACCAAGACCATTCCCGACTACGCCGCCTATGCCGCCCAGCACATCTACGAGGTCCAGATTCCCGGCTGCGCCACACCGGGACGTGTGTTCGTCGGGCAGCGCCAGGAAGGATTCGCGGTCAACCTCGGCCCCATCTTCGACCTGATCAACGCGCCCCTGTCCCTGATCACCGATCCCGCGCAGATCAACGCCGCGCCCAATCCGCTAGCCGACAAGAACATCACCTCGCTGGCGCTCGAGGTCCACAAGAGCTGCCTGCTCTCCCACAAATCGTCGGATCCGGTGATCGGCGTCTGGAGCACGGCCAGCGTGCGCCAGAACCAGCAGGTCAATCCCTACCCGCCGTCCGGACACCAGACCTCGGTCAACTACAGCGGCGGATTCGTCCAGGTATCGCGGCTCGGCATGCCGCTGGTGAACGAGGTGGTCGTCGGCCTGCCGGACAAGGACAAATTCAATGCCTCGGTGCCGGGCAACGACAGGCAATTCGGCAAATATGTCACCAATCCCACCTTCCCGAGGCTGGTCGAGATCGCCTTCGGCCTGCCGGCAGGGAGCGCCGCGCCGCGTAACCTGCCGCGCCAGGACCTGGTGGTCACCTTCCTGACCGGCATTCCCAACGTGAACCGGCCCACCAATCCAACGCCCTCCGAAATGCTGCGCCTGAACACGTCCATCCCCGCCGTGCCCTTCCAACAGCAGAACCGCCTTGGGCTGGTTGGCAATATCCTGGCCGGCGGGACGGATTTTGCCGGCTACCCGAACGGGCGCCGGCCCAAGGACGATGTCGTGGACATTACGTTGGTCGCGGCATTGGGCGGCTTGTGCATCGCGAACGGGAACAACAACGCCCTGGGCTTCGGCCCCGACTGCAACCCGAGCCAGGTGCCCCTGGGTGCGACCGCGCTCAGGCTGCATGACGCCGTCGACCAGGCCGCCCAGCCCTTCCTGCCCGGCTTCCCCTACCTGAATACCCCGATTCCTGGCGCAAGATGAGTCCGGCAATGTCGACGAAGGCGTTGGCGTCACATCCGCTGCCACATGCGGCGCCACACGCGGTGCCAGCTTCGGTGCGTCGTGCGCAGCTATATGCGGAGCCACATGGGGCGCCACGGTCAGGCCAGCTGCCGGCAGGCGAATGGCGCCTGTTCCGGCATCACCGGCTTGCCGCGGACAAGCAGCCTGACCGGCGCAGGCATACGTGGCCGCAGTGGCGCGGATTGCTGCGCGGGCTGCTGCGCAGCCTGCCGTGCGGCCTGCTTGCCGTCCTGGCGCTGTTTCCCCTGCCCGGGCAGGCGGAAGCCTTTTTGCCCAGCCGCGACAGCGAGGTGCTGGAGCGGCTGCCGGCACGCAGCGATCCAGGCCAGCGCGAGCTGGCCCGCATGCGCGCCGGCCTGCGCCAGGAGCCGGCGAACCTCACGCTGGCGGCCGAACTGGCGCGGCGCTACCTGGCCCTGGCGCGCAAGGACGGCGATCCGCGCCACCTGGGCTATGCCCAGTCGGTGTTGGGCCCATGGTGGAATATGCCGAGGCCGCCCGCCGAGGTGCAGCTGTTGCGCGCCACCATCCGGCAAAGCACGCATCAGTTCGATGCCGCATTGCGCGACCTGGACGAGCTGGTGCGCAATGACGGGAGCAACGCCCAGGCCTGGCTGACGCGGGCCACAGTACAACAGGTGACCGGAGACTTCGACGGCGCGCGCCACAGCTGCGCGCGTCTGCAAGGGATCGCGCCCGCACTCGTTGCACAGACCTGCCTTGCGGCCGTCGACAACCTGAACGGTGCGGCCCGGACCAGCTATGCGACGCTGCTGGCCGCGTACACGGCCCAGCGGGGGAGCCCCACCGAGGTCGACGAATGGGTGCTTACCCTGCTGGGCGAGATGGCCGCCCGGCGCGGAGATGCCGGCGCCGCCCGGCAGCATTTCGGGGCCGCGCTTGCGCTCGCGCCCACTGACGCGTACACGCTGGGCGCCTGCGCCGATGTGCTGCTCGACCAGGGCCAGCCCGGACAAGCCGCCGCGCTGCTGCGCGGCAGGGAAAAGGTGGACGCGCTCTTGCTGCGCCTGGCGATCGCACTCGACAGGCTCGGCGCCCCGGACGCGGCAGCGGCGCGGACTGCCCTGCGCGACCGGTTCCGGGCGGCGGCGCTGCGCGGCGACACGGTGCACCGGCGTGAAGAAGCGCGCTATGCCTTGCACCTCGAACGGGACGCCGGCGCGGCGCTGCGCCTGGCGCGCGCCAACTGGGCGGTGCAAAAGGAGCCGGCCGACGTTCGCATCCTGCTGGAAGCCGGCATCGCCGCCGGGAACAACGAGGCCGTGGCCGATGCGCTGTCCTGGATCGACCGGGTCGGCCTGGAAGATGCGGCCCTGGCCAGGCTGCGCGCCCAGGCCAGCGCCACACGAACGGCGCGCCTGCGATGATGACGCGCCTTGGCCTGCTCTTGCTGCTGGTGCTGGCCTGCATGCGGCCGGCGCATGCGCACAAGCCGAGCGACAGCCACCTGGTCCTGGACGTGCAGGGCGCCGAGGTCGAGGGGCGCTGGGATATCGCCTTGCGCGACCTGGACGCTGCCATCGGCCTCGACCTGGATGGCGACGGCGCGCTGACCTGGGGCGAAGTGCGCGCCCGCCATGGCGCGATTGCCGCCTATGCGTTGTCGCGCCTGGCCGTGTCGGGCGACGGCCAGGCCTGCCGCCTGAGCGCTCGCGAGCAGCTGGTCGACCGCCACACCGACGGTGCTTACACCGTGCTGCGCTTCCATGCCGCCTGCGCCCGGCCGATCCGTGCGCTCGACCTGGACTACCGGCTGCTGTTCGATATCGATCCCCAGCACAAGGGCCTGCTGCGCCTCGGGCGCACGGGAACGGTCCAGAGCGCGATCTTCGGCAACGACCATCAGCGCCAGCGCTTCATCCCGGCCACGGCATCCCGGCTCGGCCAGTTCCTGGACTACCTGCGCAACGGCGCCTGGCATATCTGGATCGGCTACGACCATATCCTGTTCCTGCTCTCGCTGCTGCTGCCGGCGGTGCTGCTGCGGCACGAGGGACAGTGGCGCGCCGCGCCCGCCTTCCGCACGGCGGCCGTCGACGTGGTCAGGATCGTCACCGCCTTCACGCTCGCGCACTCGCTCACCCTGAGCCTGGCGACCCTGCAGCTGGTCTCCCTGCCCTCGCGCTGGGTCGAATCCCTGATCGCGGCCTCGGTGGCGGTCGCGGCGCTCAACAACCTGTGGCCGCTGGAAGCCTTGCGCCGCTGGGCGGCCGCTTTCGTGTTCGGCCTGCTGCACGGCTTCGGGTTCGCCAGCGTGCTGGCGGACCTCGGGCTTGCCGGCCAATCGCAGGCGCTGGCGCTAGTGGGATTCAATGTGGGCGTCGAGCTGGGCCAGCTGGCCATCGTGGCGCTGTTCTTGCCGCTTGCGTATCACCTGCGCGCCACGGCTTTCTATCGCAGGATGGTGCTCACCGGCGGTTCGGCCGGCATCGCGCTGCTGGCGATGGTGTGGTTAGTGGAGCGGGCGTTTGCGCCATTGCTTGCGCCGCCAGGCGGGTAACTGCGTGGCGCGCTCTCAGGCGGGATCGGCCCGGGCCAAACGTGTGTTGAACGATGCGACCAGCGCAGCTTGGAAGGCTGCCGAACATGCTGCGACGAGACCACAGCGATTCTCTGGGTCCCGCCACCTGTGTCGCCCCTGCAAAGGCAAGGGGCTTCCCGCGATCAGCGGAACCAACTCACTCAGCCGCAGGCAACTGCGCCCGCAAAGCCTCCGGCAAGGGCGCCGACTTCTGCTTCGCAAAATCGACCCAGACCACCTTGGCCAGTCCTTCGGCATGCAGGTCGCCCGCCTGGCCATCCGCGCCCACCAGGCGAATCTCGTGCGACACCTCCACGCTCGAGCGCCCCGGCGGCGCCACGAAGGTACGCACCTCGATCTCGCCCGGATAGGTCAGCTGCTTCAGGAAATTCATCGAAGCATTAACGACCACCGGCCCTTCCCCGCGCGGCTCTGGCAGGCCACCCACGCTTTCCAGCCACGCGATGCGCGCCGACTCGATATACCGGAAATAGTTGGTGTTGTTGACGTGACCCATGGCGTCCATGTCGCCCCAGCGGATAGGCATGCGCATCGCATGCACGAACTTCTTACTGCTCATTGCTTCCTTTGTTTCCACACGCTTGTTGCGCCGCGCAGTGCGGCGCCGGTTGCGGCGCTGGCAGCGCCGATTACTGCGCCGTCATCCCGTCATCGGCCGTGATGATGGCGCCATTGATAAAGTGGGCTTCCTCCGCCGCCAGCAACAGCAGCAGCCCGTCGAGGTCTTCCGGCTTGCCGGGACGCTTGCGCGGCAAGGCGTCGATCAGCTTGCGGCCCTGTTCGGTATCAAAATAGTCCTCGTTCATTTCGGTCGAGATGTAGCCGGGACAAATCGCGTTCACGTTGATCCCGTACTTGCCCCACTCGACCGCCATCGCCTTGGTCATCTGCACCACGGCGGCCTTGCTCATGCAGTACACGCCGATCTGCGGCAGCACCCGCAAGCCCGCCACCGACGCGATGTTGACGATGCGGTGCTGCTTGCGCGGATCGCCCTTGGCGCGCGCAATCATGCGCTTGGCCGTCTGCTGGGCGACGAAGAAGGCCCCGCGCAGGTTGGTGTCCATGATGTAGGCGTAGTCGTCTTCGCTCACGTCGAGCAGTTTCTGGGTCGCCGACACCCCGGAGTTGTTGACAAGGATGTCGATCGGCCCGGCCTCGGTCTCGGCATGCGCGATCGCGGCCTTGATGCTGTCCAGGTCGGTGACGTCCAGGCGCACCACGTGGGCCGCGCCGCCGTCGGCCTCGATCTCCGCCCGCAATTCCTTGAGCCGCTCGACCCGCCGCGAGGCCAGCACCACCTGCGCGCCCGCCCCCGCCAGCGCCTTGGCGAAGCGCGCGCCCAGGCCGCTGGAAGCACCGGTCACCATTGCAATCTTGCCTTCGAAATTAACTTCAATCCCCACGGATGGCTCCCCGGCGCGATGCCGCGCGACCTTGTTGCGAAGCCATCATCATTACACAAAACATCAGTATTAGATTGCCGCATCTAATATTGCCTTTAAAATGGCGGCCGGAGTTGCAATCGGCAGAAAAAAACCGCACACTCGTGCTTATTTTACAGATTCTTATAAAAACCATGACAGAGCCAATCAATATTCTCGAACAATACGGACCGCGTGAAGCGATGGAGTACGACGTGGTCATCGTCGGCGGAGGCCCGGCGGGCCTGTCGGCGGCGATCCGGCTGAAGCAGCTGGCCGCGGAAAAGGGCCAGGAAGTATCGGTCTGCGTATTGGAAAAAGGCAGCGAGGTCGGCGCCCACATCCTGTCGGGCGCCGTCATGGACCCGCGCGCGCTGGACGAGCTGATCCCCGACTGGAAGGAAAAAGGCGCCCCGCTCAACACCGCCGTCACCGAAGACCGCGTGCTGTTCCTGACCGAGACCAAGTCCTACGCCACCCCGTCGTTCGCGATCCCGAAGGCTCTGACCAATCATGGCAACTACGTGATCTCGCTCGCCAACGTGGTGCGCTGGCTGGGCCAGCAGGCGGAAAGCCTGGGCGTCGAGATCTTCCCCGGCTTCCCGGCCGCCGAGATCCTGTACAACGAGGATGGCTCGGTCAAGGGCGTCGCCACCGGCAACATGGGCGTCAAGCGCGACGGCGAGCCTGGTCCGGATTTCCAGCTCGGCATGGAGCTGCACGCCAAGTACACGCTGTTCGCCGAAGGCTCGCGCGGCCACCTCGGCAAGCAGCTGATGGCCAGGTATGACCTGAACAAGGGCAAGGACCCGCAAACCTACGGCATCGGCATCAAGGAACTGTGGGAAATCGATCCGGCCAAGCACAAGCCCGGCCTGGTGATCCACACCGCCGGCTGGCCGCTGGACAACAGCACCTATGGCGGCTCCTTCCTCTACCACCTGGAAAACAACCAGGTCGCGGTGGGCTTCGTGGTCGGCCTGGCCTACCAGAACCCCTACCTGTCGCCCTACGAGGAATTCCAGCGCTACAAGACCCACCCGGCGATCCGCCACTTCTTCGAAGGCGGCAAGCGCATCTCCTACGGCGCGCGCGCCATCACGGCAGGGGGTTTACAGTCCTTGCCCAAGACTGTGTTCCCGGGCGGCGCGCTGATCGGCTGCGACGCCGGCTTCCTGAACACCAGCCGCATCAAGGGCAGCCACGCCGCGATCAAGACCGGCATGCTGGCCGCGGAAAGCGCCTTCGACGCACTCGCCGCCGGCCGCCAGGGCGACGAACTGAGCGCCTATCCGGAAGCCTTCGAGAAGTCCTGGCTGCATGAAGAACTGCACATCGCGCGCAACTTCAAGCCATGGATGGCCAAGGGCCTGGTGCTGGGCACGATCATGACCGGCATCGACCAGATCGTCTTCCGCGGCAAGGCCCCATGGACCCTGCACCACCAGCACGCCGACCACGAGTCCCTGAAACCGGCCTCGCAGTTCAAGCCGATCGTGTATCCGAAGCCGGACGGCAAGCTGACCTTCGACCGCCTGTCCTCGGTGTTCATCTCGAACACCAACCACGGCGAAGACCAGCCGGTGCACCTGACGCTCAAGAACCCGAGCGTGCCGGTGGACGTGAACCTGGCCACCTACGCGGGCCCGGAACAGCGCTACTGCCCGGCCGGCGTCTACGAGTTCGTCAAGACCGACGAAGGCAAGGACCGCCTGCAGATCAACGCCCAGAACTGCGTGCACTGCAAGACCTGCGACATCAAGGACCCGACCCAGAACATCGTCTGGGTGACGCCGGAAGGCGGCGGCGGTCCGAACTACCCCAATATGTAAGGGGTAGTTGCAGGGTCTTCCTGGACGCTGAACCAATCCCCTTCGCACGGCGCCAGCGGCTTCACGCCGTGCCGGAGGGTATTGAGTCAAGGCAATGTGGGAGCAGTCGCGACGGCTGAGTATGTGCGACCTGTCCTACGGCGCTCCCTTCCCCTCTCCGATTGCCGGGATTGCCAAGAAGCCTATGATGGGGTTTCTCGACACACTCAATGAGGAGACCACCATGGGTGAAAACAAGGGACATGGCACCAAAGGCCCGAGCTACGACCAGCTGAACGACATGGACACCAATGTCCAGCGCGACAAGCTGAACCAGGAGCAACAGGGCAACATGCAATCGGGGCGGCAATCCGGCAGCCAGCAGTCGGGGCAGCAACAGGGTAGCCAGCAATCCGGTCAACGGCAGCAAGGCAGCCAGCAATCCGGTCAGCAACAAGGAAGCCAGCAATCGGGTCAACGGCAGCAAGGTAGTCAGCAATCCGGCCAGCAACAAGGCAGCCAGCAGTCGGGTCAACGGCAGCAAGGCAGCCAGCAGTCCGGCCAGCAGCAGGGTAGCCAGCAATCGGGGCAACAGGGCAGCCAGCAACGCGGGCAGCACGCATCCGGCGGCACACCGGCGCTGGACGACCTGGATTCGCGACAAGGCGAGAGCGCGAAAGATGCGTCTCAAGCCTGGAGCCAGGACAACAGCATCGACAAGCAGCGCGGCAACCGCTAGTCGCTGAGCACTTCAACCACTACTACGGCGTCCTCGTGCGCCGTCAAGGGCTGGCCGCCAGCGCCAGCCTTTCCAGTTCGTCGGCAGACATCGGTCCGCCGACGACATACCCTTGCGCATAATCGCAGCCGGCCTCGCGCAAGAGCGTGCGCTGGAGTTCGGTCTCGACGCCCTCGGCCACCACCTTCATTCCCAATTTGTGCGCCATCGCGATGATGGCTTCGCAGGCCGCCAGCCCGTTGGCTTCGCGGTCCAGCGCGTCGACGAAGCCGTGGTCGATCTTCACGTAATCGAGCTCGTAGCGCACCAGGTGGGCCAGCGAGGAATAGCCGGCGCCGAAATGGTCCAGGGCCACCTGCAGGCCCATGGCGCGGTAAGGGCGCAGGCGCTCGATCACCGCATCCATTCCCTCCAGCAGCATGCTCTCGCCGATCTCGATCACCACGCTGCGCGGCCGCAGCGCGCGCTCCCTGAGGAAGGCCAGCCAGGCGTCGTACTGGCCCGGTTCGCGCTGGACCTGGGCCGGCGACTTGTTGACGCTTACCTGGAACTGGGGATCCACGTGCTGCTGCCAGTGCTGCACCTGGAGCGCCGCCTCGCGCAGCACCCAGTCGCCGATCTCGACCATCAGCCCGCTCGACTCCGCGAAGGGCATGAATTCTGCCGGGCGCAGCAGGCCGCGGCGCGGATGGCGCCAGCGCAGCAGGGCCTCGGCCTTGCGCACCCGCCCGCTGCGCAGCGACACGATCGGCTGGTACAGGAGTTCGAACTGGTTCGCCGCCAGCGCCGTGCGCAGCTCCGCCGCGATGGCCTGGCGCGCCAGCATGGCCTGCTGGGCGCCGTCGGTGTAGTAGCTGTAGCGGTTGCGGCCGGCGTGCTTGGCCACGTACATCGCCTGGTCTGCGCGCGCCATCAGGTCGCACAGCTGGCCGGCGTCGGCCGGATACAGCGCGATGCCGATCGAGGCGGACACCTCCGCCCGCTGGCCGTCGAGCACGAACGGGGCCGCCAGCGCATCGACGATGGACTGGGCGATCCGGTCGACGGTCGCGATCCGGTCCAGCCCGGACAGCACCACGGTGAATTCGTCGCCGCCCAGGCGCCCGATGGTGTCCGCGGCGCGCACGCAGGCTCCGATGCGCTGCGCCGCTTCGGCCAGCAGGCGGTCGCCGGCCGCGTGGCCGAGGCGGTCGTTCACTTCCTTGAAGCGGTCAAGGTCGAGGAAGAGCAGCGCCAGGAAGGCCGCGCTGCGGTCGACGCGGCGGATCTCCTGCGCCAGCCGGTCCATGAACATGTGGCGGTTGGGCAGGCCGGTCAAATCGTCATAGTTGGCGCGGCGCCAGATGCGCGCCGCGGCCTCGCGCTGGCTGGTGATGTCGTTGACCAGGGCCAGCGCGCCAAGATAGCGCCCGCCCGCATCGAACAGTGGATTGATGGCGACACAGGTCCACAGCGCGCCCCCATCCTTGCGGATGAACTTGAACTCGTAGCGCCGCACCTCGCCCTGGCGCCGCCGCGCGATGTTCCGCTCCAGCAGCGCCCTGCCCTCGTCGTCCATGAAACGGCCCACGGGCAAGTCGAGCACGTCCTCGATCTGGTAGCCGAGCAGCGCCGCCATGCGCGGGTTGACAAAGGTGGTGTTGCCGTGCGCATCGACTTCCCAGACGCCCTCGTCGGCGCAGTGCACGATGCGGCGCAGGCGCTCCTCGCTGCGCGCCAGCGCCTCCAGGCGACTGCCGGTTCGCTCCGCCACCACGCGGCAAGCACGCGTGCCGACGTCGTAGCTTCCCGTCAAACAAACCCAGCTTGCGCTGCCGTCCTGTGCGCGCAGCATCACTTCGCAACGCGGCTCGGGTTCCGCGCCGCGGGTGGCCATCAGGAAGCGGTCGAAGACGGGGCGGTCGGTGTCGGCCAAGGCCTCGCGCAGGCGCAGGCCGAGCGCGCGCTCGCGCGGCAGGCCCAGCATCCTGGCGCCGCACAGGTTGGCCTGCAGGATGGCGCCGTCCAGCCCCAGCAGGAAGAAACCGAAAGGCGCCAGCAGGAACAGCTCGTTGTAGCCGGCGGTGGGCTGGGCGGGCGGCGAAAACATGGCGTCGCCACCGGGCAGCGCGGCGGCCTCGGCGTCAGGGCTTGCCGCTTCCGGGGTGGAAGATGCAAGGGGCGGCCTTAGCTGGCCATACTCCATAATTCCTCCGCCAATCGTTGCCGACAGTCAGTATTTCCAAAAAGACTAACACTGGTCGATGATGCTGTCGAGATGTGTTGCACATATGCCAAATGCATTTCTACAACACTAGACAGCTGCTCAACGAGGCTGGTAGGAACGGTTGAGACGCAGCTCCGCGCGGCGCTGGAGGAATTCGAAGAACAGGCTCAGGCACCAGTAGATCGCGGCGGCGGCCAGGTACAGGGGCAAGGGCTGGAAGGTCGCGGCGATGACTTCCTTGGTCGCCAGCATCAGCTCGGTCAGGGCGATCACCGATACCAGCGAGGTGTCCTTGATCAGGCTGATCAGGGTGTTGCTCATGGACGGCACCGCCACGCGCAGCGCCTGCGGCAGGATGACGTAGCCGAGCGCCTGCCACCAGCCGAGTCCGAGGCTGAAACTGGCGCGCCACTGGCCTTCGCTGACGCTCTGCACGGCACCGCGCAGGCTTTCCGACAGATAGGCGCCGGCATTCAGTGAGAGCGCCAGCACCCCGGCCGCCACCGGCGTGAATTCGATGCCGATGCTCGGCAGGCCGTAGTAGATGACGAAGATCTGCACCAGCAGCGGCGTGCCGCGCATCACGCTCACGTAGAGCGAGGCCGGCAGGCGCAGCACGCGCCAGGGCGCGATGCGCATCAGGGCCACGGGAAAACCGAGCGCCAGCCCGCCCACCATCGAGGCGACGGCGAACAGCAGCGTATACCCGGCGCCGGTGAGCATGACCGGCGCCGCGTCGCGCAGCAGGCCGGCGAGTTCCAGCAGCGGCGCGCTCCAGGGGGCGGCGTCGGCAGGGGTCACAGGGGGCCGTTCACTTGGGTTCCTGGCTGGCGTCGGCGCCGAACCACTTGAGCGAGAGCTGCTTCAGGCTGCCGTCGGCGCGGGCGTCGTTGATGATCTTGTCGACCGCCGCCTTGAACTGGGGATTGCCCTTGCGCATGGCCACGCCCATGCGCTCGACCGCGCCCACGCGCGGACCGGCCTTGATCGGCAGTTGCGAATGCTTGAGCAGGTAGGACACCATCAGGCTGTCGTTGAGGGCCGCGTCGATGCGGCCGAAGGCCAGGTCCTGCAGGTTTTCCGGGGCCGCCGGATAGCTCTTCACCTCGACGCCCGGCACCGCCTTGATCTGCTGCTCGAACACGCTGCCCTGCCCCACGCCGACCTTGCGGCCCTTGAGGTCGTTGAGACTGGCGTAGGCCGCGCGCTCGTTCTTGCGCACGATCAGCTGGGGGCTCGAGTAGGTGTAGGGAACGGAGAAATCGAAGGCCTGCTGGCGCTTGGCCGTGATGCCGACCTGGCTGACGATGACGTCGTACTTGCCGGCCGCCAGGCCCGCCAGGATGGCGGCCCATTCGGTGGTGACGAATTCGGGCTTCAGGCCCAGCTTGCCCGCCACGAGGCGGGCGACGTCGACATCGTAGCCGGCCAGCTGGCCGGTCTTGGGGTCCTTGTAGTTGAACGGCGGGTAGGTGCCTTCCATCGCGATGCGCAGGGTGCCGCGCGCCTTCGCTTCCGTCATCAGGTCGGCCGCCACCGCCGGCAGCGCCAGGAGCACGCCGCTTGCCAGACCGAGGGCGAGCGCCGCGCGCCGACCCCGCTTCGTCACTTGCTTGCCCATCACTTTACTCCGAACAATATCGAGCTGACTTTATAACCGAAAACCGGCTTGGGTGCCTAGCGAGGGGCGGGTTTGGTCACCAGGCGCGCCGGCCCTGCGAGCCGAAATGGTGGCCGGTGACGAGCGTGGTGCTCTCGACCAGCATCGACAGTCCCAGAATCAGCTGGACCAGCCTGTCGTCGGGCAGGACCCAGATCTGCCCGCGCGGCGGCTCGGCGCCGGTGGCGGCCGAGATCAGGGGCGCGATCCAGGAGGCGTCGGGCTCGACGTCGAGGATGACCGCGTCGGCGGTGGTCTGCATGTAGATGTTGCCGCCTTCGCCGAGCGTGAAGCAGATGCCGACGCCGGTTTCCTGGGGCTTGACGGTCTCCTGCAGGAAGCGGTTGTGCTCGTCGATCCAGAGTTCGACGTCCTGCGGCGTCTCGAGGGGAGTCCAGAGGCGGGGTTTGAAGCGGGGCGAATCGGGTTGGGTGGTCATGTGCTGCGTTTGAATGAGGTCGAACGCTATCTTACGGGATTATATGGGCTTCGAGGTAGGAGTAACGGCTGCGGCCTGCACGCAAACCCGAGACCCCATCAACTAAGGTCCAGCGTCACCAGATTGACCTGCACGCTGCCGCCTTCAATCAACAACTCCCCCACCGAAATCGGCAAGGAAAACCTCCTCGGCCCCGCACTCCCCGGATTCACATACAGCACGCCATGCTTCTCCACACAAGCCGGCTTGTGCGAATGCCCCGCCACCACGACGCGCACGCCATCCGCCGCAGGATCGCCCTCCAGCTCCTTGAGATCGTGAATCATGTAGATGCCGACGCCGCCCAGGTCCAGGCGCACGGTATGCGGCAAGCCCTCGGCCCAGGCGCCGCGGTCGTTATTGCCGCGCACCGCCGTCAGGGGCGCGATCCCGGCAAGCCGGTCGAGGATGTCGGGCGCGACGATGTCGCCCGCGTGGAGGATATGGGCGCTGCCCCGCAGGAAGTCCAGCGCCTGCGGGCGCAGCAGCCCGTGCGTGTCGGAGATCAGTCCGACCCGCATGCCTTACAAGCCGCGCTTGCTGCCGGCCATCTTGGCCGTGGTGTAGACCGAATACAGCGCCGCCACGCCCACCAGCACATAGACCACCCGGGTCGCCGGGCTGCCCGGTCCGAACAAGGTCGCGACCATGTCGACATCGAACAGGCCGACCATGCCCCAGTTCAGGCCACCGATGATCAGGAGCGCCATCGCCAGGTAATCCAGCCCGGACATCGCGGAGCGGGTATGTGGACGCATGGACACCCGGCGCTCGCCGGTGGTCCTGCGGTCCATCGTTGGTGCGTTCATTGTTGCCATCACAGCCTCCTTAATTTAAGGAAATGATTAGCCAGGGTCTGGCCCCCTGACCATGACAACAAATACTAGCGCAAGTTCTTTGCGCCCCTCGCACGCGTCCGGATCAGCCTTTCCAGGTGCGCTGCAGGCCGGTATCGGCGTGGATCCAGCCGCCCTTCGGGCCGGAGCGGTAGTAGTAGCCGACCCCGCCCTGGCGGAAACTGCGGATCAGGCCGCCCAGCACTTCCTCGTTGAGGGCGGCGACGCGGATGTCGGCCGCCTTGCCCAGCATGTGCAGCGACTTGCGCGCGGCCGGGACGCCCTCTTCGATCAGGCGCTTGTTCGACGCTTCGGTGCGGTAGCCCGACAGGATCTCGAGCGGCTGGGTCAGGCCGTAGCGGGCGATGAAGGCCTGGGTGCCCCAGAGCATTTCGAGCAGCTTGGGATCGATCGGCGCCGTTTCGCGGCCGTTGACGTCGCGCAGCAGGTGGCAGAGTTCCTGGTAGGCCGAGTCGATGACCTCGCCGTCCTTCCAGTACAGCACCTTGGCGCGCTCGCCGCTGGCGGGACGCACGACCGACAGGGTGCGCGGCTTGACCCAGAAATCCAGGTCGAGCAATTGCGCATCGAACAAATCCGGCGGCGGCGACATCTCGGTGGTGGACGATGCGGCGGCGGCAATCTGAGCGCCAAGGGCGCCAAGGGCGCACAGGCCGGCGCCCTGTTTCAGGAAATCTCTACGTGAAGCCATAACGAACTCATCAATGCGAGACGCGTACTATAGCTGAAGGCAGGAGCACGTAAAAGCTGGAAACACGCCGAGAAGCGTTGTAGATGGGAATCTAGAGGCGGGATATGTTGCTTATCCGCTGCAGTTGCAGAAACGCTTGCGCGCGGCGCCCTCTTCAAGCTGGCAATCCTGGTCGAGCCGTTTCCAGAGCAGGTCGCATTCGAGGCCGAAGCAGGACGTTTCCTTGCCGGCATTGAGGTAGCCGTGGCGCTCGAAAAAAGCGCTGGCGCCAGCCGGGCTGTGCAGGAAGAGCTTGTTGATATTCCAGGTGCGGGCCTGCTCCTCGACGGCGGCCAGCAGCGCGCGGCCAACGCCGCAGCGCAAGGCTTCGGGCAGCACGTAGCACAGGGCCACCTTGCCGGCCTGGGTCAGCAAGGCCAGGCCGACCAGCTGGCCTTCGCTTTCGGCGACCAGGGCGAAATTGCTGGGCGTGGAGAACCAGGTGGCGACGGTGGCCGGAGTCTTGTTGCCGAGCCAGGGGCCGAGTACCTCCGGGTCGTCGCGGTGGTCGTCCCGGCGCCCCTCTTCGATCGAGCGGCGCAGCAGGGAGCAGGCGGCAGGCGCGTCCCCGGGGGCGGCCTTGCGAATGTCAATACGGGTGGACATCAATCATCAACGTTGGAAACATAACGAACGGGCGCCGCCGGCGCGTCGCAAGGCCTCGACTATACACAAAAGGGGGAGGCTCTGCTTTCGCACTGCACAATGGGGAACGCGCGTGCGTAAGCCGTATATGGTTATGACAAATCTGTCGTTCCGTTCCGGTGCGAAATTGCGGAACATGGTCCTTGTGCACTATTAATTTCCTAAGCGAGAAGAACATGACGACTTCCCCGAATTCCCTGCGCCGCTGGATCCTGACCCTGGCCCTGGGCGCCGCCCTGCCCCTGCAAGCCAGCGCGGCCGACACCGAGCTGCTCAACGTTTCCTACGACGTGGCGCGCGAACTCTACAAGGACATCAACCCGGCCTTCATCGCAACCTACAAGAAGCAGACCGGGGAAACGGTCAGCGTCAAGCAGTCGCATGGCGGTTCGAGCAAGCAGGCACGCGCCGTCGCCGACGGCCTGGAAGCCTCGGTGGTGACCATGAACCAGGCCAACGACATCGACATGCTGGCCGAGCGCGGCCTGGTGACGAAGGATTGGGCCAAGAAGTTCCCGAACAATGCCGCCCCGTATTACTCGACCATGGTCTACCTGGTCCGCAAGGGCAACCCGAAGCAGATCCGCAACTGGGAAGACCTGGCCCGCCCCGGCGTGCAGGTCATCATCCCGAATCCGAAGACCGCGGGCAATGGCCGCTACACCTACCTGGCCGCCTGGGGCTCGGTGCTGAAGAAAGGCGGCAACGACCAGCAGGCGCGCGACCTGGTGGGCCGCATCTTCAAGAACGTGCCGATCCTGGACGCCGGCGGCCGCGCCGCCACCACCACCTTCACCCAGCGCCAGATCGGCGACGTGCTGGTGACCTTCGAGAACGAAGTGAGCATGGTGCGCGCCGAGTTTGGCGACAACTTCGAAGTGGTCTACCCGTCGGTCTCGATCCTGGCCGAGTCGCCGGTGGCCGTGGTCGACAAGGTGGTCGACCGCCGCAACCTGCGCAAGCCCGCGACCGCCTACCTGAACTTCCTGTACTCGCCGCAAGGCCAGGAAATCGGCGCCAAGCACTTCCTGCGCGTGCGTAACGAAGCGGTGATGAAGAAGTACGCGGCCAACTACAAGCCGATCACCCTGTTCACGGTGGACGAGCTGTTCGGCGGCTGGCAGAAGGCGCAGGACCGCCACTTCGACGACGGCGGCGAATTCGACAAGATCTACCAGTCGAAGTAAGCGCCTGGCGTCCTTACGATTGTGTCACAAGCCCTGCCGTGTGCAGGGCTTGTCGTTTCTGGAGTCGAGGTATACTGCTGAGCAGCTTTGTAGTGCGCTCGACAAGGAATGACGCATGTACGCCATATTTTCTGCGATAAATGCCCTTTCCAAGGGCGATTTTGCTTGTACGCCATAGACATGCGCGGCGGAGTGGTGCTATCGTCCTTCCTGTAGTTGCCCTACAGATAGATGTTGATTGTGCGCCAGCCTCGGCGCCTCCCAGACTGTCAACTTCAACCCGGATTCCAGACCCAACAATGATCAAAAAATTGTTCGCCACCGTATTGATGTCGATCTCGGCTGCGGCTTTCGCCGTGCCCTTCGGTTCGCAATCGGTGCTCGTGGTGGAAGACGATACCGGCAAGATCCTGCTCGAGAAAAACGCCGACGCAGTGGTGCCGATCGCCTCCCTGACCAAACTGATGACCGCGATGGTCGTGCTCGACGCCAGGCTGGACATGGACGAGCTGATCGAGATCGACCGCAGCGACGTCGACACCTTCAAGCACAGCAGCTCGCGCGTGCCGGTCGGTGCGCTGATCTCGCGCCGCGACGTGCTGCATCTGGCCCTGATGTCCTCGGACAACCGCGCCGCCGCCGCGCTGGCCCGCACCTTCCCGGGCGGCACCGCCGGCTTCAAGGCCGCCGTGCGCCGCAAGACCGCTTCCCTGGGCATGAGCCAGACCGTGATCGAAGAGCCGACCGGCCTGTCGCCGCACAACCGCTCGACCGCCGGCGACCTGATCAAGATGGCGACCGCATCGACCAAGTACCCCGAGATCACCGAGATGACCACCGTGTCGAAGGATCTCATCAGCATCAACGGCCGCCAGGTCGAGTACCGCAACACCAACCGCCTGGTGGGCGCCAAGGGCTGGGACATCGGCCTGTCGAAGACCGGCTACACCTCGGAAGCGGGCCGCTGCCTGATCATGAACATCAAGGCCGCGGGCAAGAACGCGACCATGGTGCTGCTCAACGCCGGCGCCTCGTCGACCCGCATCCTGGATGCGCTCAACATCCGCCGCTTCATCACCGGCGAGCCGGCGACCAAGGTGGCCCGGGCTTCCAGCCGCGCCCCGCGCTTCAAGGCAAGCTCAAGCCGCGCCCGCATCAAGGCGAGCGCCAGCACCGGCAAGCTCAAGGTGGTCAAGAAGCGCAGCAAAGCCAAGGTGAAAGTCACCCGCAAGCGCCGCAACTGAACAGCGGACGCAGCATACGAAAGGGGCCGTCAGGCTCCTTTTCCATTTAGCCGATCATGTCGCGCAGGCCGCTGGTGCGGTGCGTACGCCGCCCGATCGCATCCAGCAGCACCTCGCCAGCCGGGGTCACCAGGGTGAACACTTCGCTGGCGCGCGTGATGCCGGTGTAGACCAGCTCGCGCGTCAGGATCGCGCTGCGTTCGCGCGGCAGGGCCAGCACCGTGTGGCGGAACTCGGAGCCCTGCGATTTGTGGACCGTCATCGCGAAGGCCGTCTCGACGTTGCGCAGGCGGGTCGCCAGCACGCTGCGCACCGTGTCGCCCTCCAGGAAGTAGACGCGCAGCGAACCGGGGCGCTCCGGGTCCGCAAGGGTCAGGCCGATGTCGCCGTTGAAGACCTTGGTGCCGTAGTCGTTGCGGGTCACCATGACCGGGCGGCCGACATACCATTCCCCTCCCCGGCGCAGCAGGCGCGCGCTTTCCAGGCGCTGGGCGATGGCGTCGTTCAGTCCGGCAACGCCCCACTCGCCGTCGCGCACCGCGCACAGGATGCGGAAGGACTCGAAGCGCAGCAGCACCTGGCGCACCCATTCCTCATGCCCGCCTTGCGGCCCGGCCAGCAGCAGTTCCAGGTAAGGGCCATAGCCCGACTGCGCCAGCTGTAGCAGGTTCTGCGGCTGGGCGTGGTCGATCCAGCGCACGCCGCCCTCGCCCGCCCGCAAGACCTCCTCGGCGCGCGGACCGTCGCCCGCGTTCACGGCCAGCGCCAGCTGGCCGATCGGACCGCCGAAGCGGCGGCTGTGGCGCAGCATCACGGTCTGCTGGGCCAGCGCGCCGCCGCTGCCCAGGAAGGCGTCCGGCAGCTCTTCGCCGCTGGCCTCGCGCACATAGGCCAGCGTAGCGGCGGAATAGGCCCCGGCCTGGGCGTTGTGACACAGGTCGCCCAGCACCGCGCCCGCTTCCACCGAGGCCAGCTGGTCCTTGTCGCCCAGCAGGATCAGGGTCGCGGTCGGCGGCAGCGCGTCCAGCAGGCAGGCCATCATCTCCAGGTGCACCATCGAGGCTTCGTCGACGATGAGCACGTCCACGTCGAGCGGATTGCCGCGGTGGTGGGCGAAGGCGCGGCTGTCCGGACGCGCGCCCAGCAGGCTGTGCAGGGTGCGCGCGGCCCCCATGCGCGCGGTGAGTTCGCGCAGCGGCAGCTTGGCGCCGACACGCTCGGCCAGTTCGTTCAGGGCCTTGTCGATCGACTGCTTGAGGCGGGCGGCCGCCTTGCCGGTCGGCGCGGCCAGGGCGATGCGCTGGCTGCCCGCTTCCGGCGCGGTGGCGAACAGCAGCGCCAGCAGGCGCGCCACCGTATAGGTCTTGCCGGTGCCGGGGCCGCCGGTGATGATGCCCACCGCGCCGCGCAGGGCGATGGCGCAGGCGAGCTTTTGCCAGTCGGGCTTTTCGGCC
Source organism: Massilia sp. ZL223 (assembly GCF_018119395.1). Classification (GTDB taxonomy): domain Bacteria; phylum Pseudomonadota; class Gammaproteobacteria; order Burkholderiales; family Burkholderiaceae_D; genus Telluria. The sequence continues at coordinate 57,336 of NZ_JAGPWD010000009.1, read as the reverse complement.
GCGCGCTGCGAGGCGAACAGGGTGTCCAGCCATGCGCGCACGGCTTCGCTGTCGACCGGCCGCAGCGCCTTGGCGCGCTCGCGCACCGATTGCGCCACCAGCAGCTCGTCGCGCCAGTAGCGGCGCAGGTAGAGGCGTTCGCCGTCCAGCACCAGCGGCTGGTCGTAGTCGAATTCGTCCACGTGCCAGACCTGTTCGCAGGCGCCCAGCTGGGCCGCCCAGGCCTTCGTGCCGCGCGGCAGTGGCGCCGCGGTGGCCGCCAGCGCCTTCCATTGCTCCTCGCTCCAGCCCAGCAGCACGGCGGCGGCCTGGGCGTCGGCCAGGTCGGACAGCTGCAGGCAGCTGTGGCCATGGCCTTCCAGCTCGGACAGCACGGTGGCGGCCAGCACCAGCGGCGGCGCGGCGTTGCCGAGGGAGGCGACGAAGCGCGCGAAGGCGCCCGACAGGCGGCGCAGTTCGCCCTCGTCCGTCAGGCGGCCGATCTCGGCCCACAGGGCCGCAGTGCTCCCCACCGTGCTGCCTTCAGTCTTCGCCATGGCCTTCCTTGTTCAACAGTCGTTCCAGGCCGTCCAGCAGCTCCAGGTCCGGCGCCAGGGTGCAGCAGCCGCGCGTGGCCGGGTTGGCGATCCCGCGCAGGAACAGGAACACGGCGCCGCCCAGCTGCTCGCGCGGGCGGTAGGACCGGCCCAGGCGAGCACGCAGCAGGCGGTGCAGCGCCAGCATGTAGATCGTGCCCTGGATATCGTAGCGGTGCTCCATCATGCCCGCTTCCATCGCGGCCTGGGTATAGGCGGCGTCGCCCGGTCCCAGCGCGTTCGATTTGTAGTCCAGCACCCAGAAGCGGCCGTCGTGCTCGAACACGAGGTCGGCGAAGCCCTTGAGCATGCCGTGCAGGGCGCGCTCCGGCAAGATCGGGCGCACGGCGCCGCCGAAGATGCGCTCGCGGCACAGGCGGTCCAGGCGCGGCAGGTCCAGGCGCTCGCTGGGGAACCAGAATTCCATTTCCGGCAGCGGATCCTGCAAGTCGCCCAGGGCCGCGCCCAGCGGCGGCAGCTCGGTACCGACGATGGCCTTCAGCCAGGCCAGGGCGTCGTCCATGCGCTTGGCCCAGCCGGCGCGTTCGATGCGCTGCACCAGGCGCAGCTCGCAGGCCGGATCTTCCAGGCAGCCGAAGCCTTCGCCGGCCAGCCATTCGAGCTGCTCGTGCATGAAGTTGCCCGGCACCGAGCCGCGCGGGAAACGGTGCCAGGGCGCGTCCTCGATGCGCGGCGGGGTCGCCACCGAGGGCTCTTCTTCCAGCAGGGTCTGTTCCTGCGCCCTCATTGGCGCGGGCGGCGCCACCGCATGGCGCGTCAGCGAGGTGAAGGAGCCGATCGCCCAGTCGCGCTCGAAGCTGGCCGCGTAGCGCGGCGCCTCCAGCAGGTCGGGGCGCTCGTCCTCGCGCGCGAAGGCGGTCGAGGCCTGGTCTTCCTCGAGGTCGAGCAGGCGGATGCACTCAATGCCCCCGCACAGCTGCCGCAGGCGTTCGCGCAGGCCGGCCGGGGGAATCGCTTCGCCGCCGGCCAGCAGGTAGCCGAAGGCGGATTCGTGCAGCCGGTTCTTGCCCCGGTGCAGAACCACGGCCGTGCCCAGCCACACCGCGTGGCGCGCACGCGTGAGCGCCACGTAGAACAGGCGCAGGTCTTCTTCCAGCCGCGCGCGGTCGACCGCCGCCTGGGCTTCGGCGCTCAGGCTCAGGTCCAGCCGGCGCTCGCCGTTCTGGTCGATGAATTCGAAGAAGGCGCGGCTGCCCTTTTCCACCGGACGCGCGGTGACCGCGAACGGCAGGTAGACCAGCGGGTATTCCAGGCCCTTGGACTTGTGCACGGTGACGACCTTGACCAGCTCGGCGTCGCTCTCCAGGCGCAGCACGCGCTCGTCGCCGCCCTCGCCCAGGCCTTCGATCTGCTCGGCGAACCAGCGGATCAGGGCCTGCTCGCCTTCCAGCTGGGTGCTGGCTTCCTGCAGCAGTTCGGCCAGGTGCAGCAGGTTGGTCAGGCGGCGCTCGCCGCCCGGCTCGCGCAGCAGCCGCGCCGGCAGGCCGAGTTCATGCACGAAGCGGCGCAGCATGGCCAGCACGCCCTGGCGCTGCCAGCTGCCGTGCAGGGCCTTGAGCTGTTCCACCCGCTCTTCCCAGGCTTCCTCGTTGCTCGACAATTTCGCCAGCTCGCCCAGCGGCAGGCCGGCCGTGCGGGTCGCGAAGGCGGCGCGCGCCAGGGCGCCGTCGAGCGGATTGGCGACCGCGTACAGCCAGCGCAGCATGTCGGCCGCCTCTTCGCTTTCGATCACCGAATCCTTGTCCGAGAGGTAAACGCTGGCCACCATGCGGCGCACCAGGGCGCGCCGCACGGCCGCGGCTTCGCGCCGGTCGCGCACCAGGATCGCGATATCGGCCGGCATCAGGCGCCGGAAGCGTTCGCCGTCGGAGAAGCCGACCCGCTCGTCGTTCAGCAGGCGCACGATGTCTTCGGCGCAGTGGTGGGCGAAGAACTCGCGGTATTCCTCGCCCTTCAGGTCTTCGCGGTGGCAGCAGGCCACCGTCATGGCCGGCTGGGCGCCGTCGATGCCGACCAGGCGCTCGCGGTGGCCCTTGGCCGCCACCGGCTCGAAAGGCAGCGGATTGTCCTCGCCGCGGCGGAAACGGAAGGCGCCCTGCGGATAGCCGCCATCGCCGTCCACGCCTTCGGCCACGGCGAACACGCGGTTCACGGCCGACACCAGCGGCGCGGTCGAGCGGTAGTTGGTGCCCAGCTTGTAGTGGCGGCCCTCGGTGGCGCGCCGCGCCGACAGATAGCTGTGGATGTCGGCGCCGCGGAAGCCGTAGATCGACTGCTTGGGGTCGCCGATCAGGAACAGGCCCTGCTGCGGGGCGTCGTCCGCGACGCGGTACAGCAGGTCGAAAATGCGGTACTGGTCGGGCGAGGTGTCCTGGAATTCGTCGACCATCGCCACCGGGAACTGGGCCACGATGCGGGCGCGCAGCGCCTCGCCGTTCTCGCCTTCGAGCGCGTCCTTCAGGCGCTCGAGCATGTCGGCGAAGCCGAACTGGCGGTTGCGGCGCTTCAGTTCGCGCATGCGCTGGGCGATGTGGCCGGCGGCGTGGCGCAGCAGCGCGTGCGCGATCGGGTCGATCGCCTTGAGATCTTCCTGCAGCTGGGCGGTGCAGCCGAAGCACTCCGGCACCTCGGCATGGAAGTCCTTGCTGAAGGCGTCGACGATACCGTCTTCGCTCAGGCGCTTCCAGGCCGTGTCGGGCAGCGCCGGCAGGTGCAGGTCCGGATCGAGGGCCCAGCTGCGCAGCGCCTCGAACCATTTGACCAGCGAATCGGCGCGCATCTTGTTGCCGTTGAAGCACTTGGGATTGCGCTCGCGATGGCCGGCGATCCAGCGCTCCATCTCGCCCGCGCGTTCATGCCAGCCATCCTTCAGGGCGGCCAACTGGGCGCGCTGGGCGGCCACCAGGCGGCCGACCAGGGCGCCCAGCGGCTCCTCCGGCAGCTCGCCCAGCAGCGCGGTGCGGTAGACCAGCTCGCGCACGCTCTCCTTGAGCGCCTCGACGCTGCTCCAGGAACCCAGCACCGTGTCGAGGGCCTCGGCGCCCAGCGGATAAATATGCTGGCGCCAGTAATCGTGGGCCGCGTCCTCGAACAGCGCGCGCTCGTCGGTGACCAGCTCTTCGTCGAACAGGCTGCCGCTGTCGAAGGCGTGCTCGCGCAGCATGCGCTGGCACCAGGCGTCGATGGTGAAGATCGCCGCTTCGTCCATGGTCTCGGCGGCCAGCATCAGGCGGTGCGCGGCCACGCTGCGGGCATTGCCCTCCGGGTAGGCCTCGGCCAGGTCGCGCAAATAGGGATCGATCAGGTCCAGTTCGCCGCGGAAGAAGGCGGCTGCCTGCACCAGGCGCTCGCGCACCCGGTTGGACAGCTCGCGCGTGGCGGCGCGGGTGAAGGTCATCACCAGGATCTCGGACGGCAAAAGCGGGCGCACGAAGGCGTCCTCGCCGCCATGCCCCAAGACCAGGCGCAGGTAGAGCGCCGCGATGGTCCAGGTCTTGCCGGTGCCGGCCGAGGCCTCGATCAGGCGCGAGCCGTGCAGCGGGAAGGACAGCGGAGCAAGTTCAATGCTCATGCCTCGTCTCCCCCGATCGGCGTCACGGTCACCTGTTCGTCCAGCCAGCGCGCCAGCGGGCCGTAGAGCTGGACCGCCACCTGCGGCCAGTCGCCGGCCGCGGTCAAGGCTTCGAAGTCCGGCCACAGGCGCGCCAGGCAAGGCTCCGTGACCTCGCCCGAGATCTCGAAGGCGCCGTCGTAGGTCGTGCGGGCGTCGCCCTCGGCCAGGTAGGCCAGCGCGGTCTTGCAGGCCACGGCCAGCGGCTGGTCCAGGTTGCTGCGCCAGAGCAGCGCCAGCTCGCGCAAGGCCTTGCGCGCGGCATCCTGCTCCAGCGGCGCCATTTCCAGCACCGCGTCGCGCGCCACCAGGTAGCCCGCCACCGGATGGCCGCAGGCGGCGCTGGCCAGCTGGCGCAGCCAGGGCCCGATCAGCTTGTCGCCGCGCGGCTGTCCCTGCTTGTCCAGCACCTTGGACGAGATCTGCACCAGCCAGGCGCTGCGCTCGCCGTCGCTCCTCAGGCGGTCGATCCAGTCTTCCAGCGCCAGGCCGTCGTCGAACACCAGGCTGACGGCCAGCTTGGGCGCCGGCTGCGGGAAGCGCGCGCCCAGGCGCAGCCAGCTGCTGCGCACCGGCACCAGGCCGTCGACCAGCTGTTCCTGCCACTGGCGGCCCAGCAGGCCGATCGGCAGCACGCCTTCGCGCGCCAGGCGCTCGGCGCGGTTCTTCAAGGTGGCGCGCACCTCGTGCAGGCCCTCGGCGGGGCCGCTGTCGTCCAGCAGGTGGTCTTCGATGAAGAAGCGCTCCAGCGCGTCGAGGGCGAAGGGTTCCTCGTCCTCGCCAACGACCGCGGCGTCGGCGAAGCTCACGCCCAGGCGGCGCCGGAAGAAGTAGCGCGCCGGCTGGCGCAGGAAGCTGCCCAGTTCGCCCAGGCGCAGCACGAAGCCCGGCTCCAGTTCATACGGCGGCAGATCGTCGCCCTCTTTCCCTTCTTCCGCGCCGTGGGCCGAGCGCCATTCGCCCGCATAGGTCAGCAGGCCGCCACGCTCGAAGTAGCGCCGGCTGAAGGGCTGCAGCGCGTGTTCGACGGTGCGCTCGGACAGGTCGAGGTCCCAGCCGTTGACGAGGTAGTCGCGCAGCTGGGCCACCAGCACCGAGGCCGGCTGCTCGCTGTTGTCGCGCACGTTGCGGCCGACCCAGCTGACGTAGAACTTGTCGCGCGCCGCCAGCATCGCTTCCAGCATCAGGTAGCGGTCGTCGTCGCGGCGCGAGCGGTCGCCCGGACGGGCAAGCCCGGGCAATGCCAGCAGGTCGAAGTCGGTCTGCTGGGCGCGGCGCGGGAAGTCGCCGTCGTTCATGCCGAGCAGGCAGACGACGCGGAAAGGCACGGCGCGCATCGGCATCAGGGTGCAGAAGGTCACGCCGCCCGAGACGAACTGGTGGTTCAGGGTCGGCTGGTCGAGCTGGGACAGCCAGGCTTCGCGCAGCACGGCCAGCGAGACCGGTTCGTCGAAGCCGGCCGCGTCCACCGTCTCGAGCCAGCATTGCAGGCCTTCGTTCAGCTGGGCCAGGGTCAGGCGGTCGGCCTCGTCCTGGGGCGAGAAGAAGGCGGCCAGCAGGCCGCGCGCGGCCTCGCCCCACTCGAGGGGACGGCGCGGCGCGGCCAGCACGGCGCGCCATGCGAGCAGGGCTTCGACCAGCTGCGCCAGCGAACCGGCCAGGGACGCGTCCAGGCCGCCCACTTCGCCGTAGGGTTCGATCTCGCCGAAGCTGCGGCCCACGCCGCTGGCGTAGCCGAGCAGCATGCGGCGCACGCCGAAGATCCAGGCGTTCTGTTCGCCCGCCGAGCCCAGGCCCAGGCCGTCGCGGTGCTCGCGGTCCAGGCCCCAGCGCACGCCCGCGCCTTCGATCCAGCGGCCGAGGATGGCCAGGTCCTCGGCGTGCAGGCCGAAGCGGCGCGCCACCGCCGGCACGTCGAGCAGGTCGCGCACTTCGCTCTGGCGGCAGCGCTGCTGCGGCAGGCGCAGCAGCCATTCGAGGGCGGCCAGCAAGGGATTCACGCTGCGGTCGCGCACGTCGCCGATCTCGAAGGGGATGTGGCGCGGGTCGCTGCGGCGGTGCTGGTCGAACACGGCGTGGATCGCGGCAGAGAAGGCGTCGATGTCCGGCACCATGACCACGATGTCGCGCGGGCGCAGGCTCGGGTCCCGGGCGAACCAGGACAGCAGCTGGTCGTGCAGTACCTCGACTTCGCGCTGCACGCTGTGGGTGATGTGGAATTCGATCGAGCGGTCTTCGCGCGCGGGCGGGACGTGCGGGTGCTCGCTCAGGGGCAGCAGGTCGCGCACGGCGGCCTGGGCCTGGGCCAGCAGGGTCTCGCCTTCGTCCTCGGCGAACAGGTCGACGCGCAGGTTGCCCTGCCGAGCACCTTCGCCGCTGTCGAATTCGTCCAGCATGCGCACGAAGTCGCGCCCCTGGCGGCCCCAGCTCGCCAGCAGCGGATGGCTGTGCGCGTGCAGTTCCTCGATCGGCACGCCGGACAGGTCGGCGCCCTCGCGCAGCGGCTGGCGGCGGCGCGCCGCGCGCAGCAGCTCGCGCCCTTCGATGATGTCGCCCCAGTAGAAGCGGCAGGGGTTCGGCACCGCCACCAGCACCTGGGTGTGCAGCGAGAGCGCGGCGAAGCCCTGCAGGGTCTGGTAAGGCAGGGTCGACATGCCGAACAGGATCACGCGGCGCGGCAGGCGCGACACCGGCTGGCGGTTCTCCAGGTTGGCGGCCAGGAATTGCTGGTGGATGGTGGCGCGGCCGGAAAAACGTTGTTCCGGCGGCACACTGGCGTGAACGGCGCGCCACAGGCAGGCCTGCCATTTCTGGTCCGGCGCCAGCGGCACCGGATCGCCCACGGCGCGGCGCAGCTGGTCGCGGCCGGCGGCCCAGTCGATCAGCCAGTCGGCGCGGTAGACCTGGTACTGGTCGTAGAGGTCGGCCAGGCGCTCCGCCAGCTGCAGGCGGCGCTCGGCGTCGCCGTCGGCCAGGAAGCGCGCCAGCGGCTCGTAGCCCGGCTCCTGCAATAGCCCGGGCAGCAGGCGCATCAGGCGCCAGGTGAGCGGATCCTTGTCGAAAGGCGAACGGGTGGGCACGCGCTCGCGCCCCAGCATGCCGCGGTAGGCTTCCCACATGAAGCGCGCCGGCAGCGCCACGCGGGTGGCGGCGCACACGCCCAGTTCCTCGGCCAGCGCGATCTTGAGCCATTCGGCCACGCCGTTCGATTGCACCAGGATGATTTCTTCTTCCAGGGGGCCGAGCGGGTGGCTGCGCATCCAGTCGAACACGGCGCTGCGCAGCAACTCGAGATGGTTGCCGTGCAAGATTAACAAGCCGGGAGAGATCGGGGATGACATGGTTTCAATTCGAACAGCCGAGGGGCAAAGTCTACCCGTTTTGGGCGCTCGGCGGTAGTGCGGACGCCCTTGCCGGGCGCCCGTGACACCCCCCCGCTAGCGCTGATCTCCCGCCCGGTCGCCGAGCTGCGCCGTGACCTCGCGCTCGAGCCGCGCCAGCATCGCGCGCAGGCGCGCCACCAGGGCCCGCGCCTGGGCCGTGCTGGTTGGCCCGTTCTTGCCCTGCTGGCGCCCCGGCTGGGCTTCCAGGTCTTCGCACACGGCGCCGAAAGCGCGCGCGCCCACGGCCCGCGCCGAGGACTTGATACGGTGCCCGACGCGGCCGGCCTGCTCCAGGTCGCCCGCCGCCAGCGCGGCGTCGATCTCGGTCAGCGCTTCGCGCGCCGCCTCCAGGAACATGAAGGCGTACTTGCGCATCTTGGCGCGGTCGCCGCTGGCGGTGATACCCAGCTGCCCCATGTCGAGCAGGCCGCCGACCGCGCCCGCCTGCGCGGCCGGGTCGCCCGCCCCTGGCGCCGAGACCGTCGCCACCACCGTGGCAACGTCTGGCACCGGGGCCGAGGTGCGGCCCAGGCAGCGCGCGATGGTGGCGGCCAGCAGCTCCGGCACTACCGGCTTGGTCAGGAATTCGTTCATGCCCGCCTCCAGGCAGCGGGTGCGGTCGTCCACGCCGGCGTTGGCCGTCATGGCCACCACCAGGGTGCCGGCCAGGTCCGGATTGGCGCGAATGCGGCGCGTGGCCTCCAGGCCGTCCATCACCGGCATCTGGATGTCCATCAGCACGCAGTCGAAACGCTGGCCGGCCATCGCCGCCAGCGCTTCCTCGCCCTGGTTGGCCACCACCACGGCGGCCCCGGCCTGCTCCAGCAGTTCGCGCGCGACCTGCTGGTTGAAGGGATTGTCCTCGACCAGCAGCACCGCGCAGCCGTCCAGGCGGGCGCTCTGGGGCGCCGGGGCCGCGCCCAGGCCGGCCGCCGCGGCGCCGGAACTTTCTTCCAGCGCCAGGCGGGCCGTGAACCAGAAGGTCGAGCCCAGGCCGGGCGTACTCTCGACGCCGACCGTGCCGCCCATCAGCTCGGCGAGCTGGCGGCTGATCGCCAGGCCCAGGCCGGTGCCGCCGTGGCGCCGGGTGGGCGAGCCGTCGGCCTGCTGGAAGGGCGTGAACAGGTGCTTCAGTGCCTGGGGCTCGATGCCGATGCCCTGGTCGCGCACCTCGAAGCGCAGCAGCACCTCGGGGCCGAAGGCGCGTTCCAGGCGCACCCGCAGCCGGATCCGGCCGCGGTAGGAAAACTTGACGGCGTTGCCGGCGAAATTCAGCAGCACCTGGCCCAGGCGCAGCGGGTCGCCGCGCAGGGGGCGCATCAGTTCGGGCGCGATGTCGACGTCGAAGCCCAGGCCCTTGGCGGCCGCGGCCTGGCCCAGCTGGGTCTCGACATTGCGCATCAGGCTGTCGAGCATGAAGCTGACCTGGTCGAGCTTGAACATGCCCGCCTCGATCTTGGAAAAGTCGAGGATGTCGTTGATGATGCCCAGCAGGTGCTGGCCCGAATGGTGGATCTTTTCCAGGTAGTCGCGCTGGCGCGGATCGGGCGCGCCCTGCAGCGCAAGGTGGGTCATGCCGATGATGCTGTTCATCGGCGTGCGGATCTCGTGGCTCATGTTCGACAGGAAGTCGCTTTTGGCCTTGCTGGCGGCGTCGGCCTGCGCCTTGAGCTGGTGCAGCTCGGTGATGTCGGTCGACACGCACAGCACCGCCGGGCCGGCGCTGCCGACCTGCACCGGCACCCGCACGCTCCACAGCTGGCGCGCCGTGCCGTCCGGCGCCGCCTGCTCCACCTGGCCGGCGCTGCGCTGCCCGCTCTCGAGCACGGCGCGGTCGCGTTCCCAGGCGGCGTCGGCGGCGCCGGCGGACATCAGCTCGTCGTCGCGGCGGCCGGCCACCAGCCCGGCCGGCTGGCCCAGGGCGTCGGCGCCTTTCGCGTTCACATAGCGGAAACGGCGCGCGCCATCCTTCAGGTAGACGTGGGCGTCCAGGTTGTCGAGCACGGAATCGAGCAGCAGGCGCTGGCGCACCGCTTCGCGCCGCGCGCGGTACTGGGCCAGGAACAGGCCGTAGACCAGCAGGGTGCCGGCGAAGCCGAACACCAGCGCGGCGCCGGGCAGGTAGCGGTCCGCGCCCACCATCATGCCGCTGCGCGGCGCCGAGAAGTGCACCTTCCACTGGCTGCCGGCGTAGTCGACGCCGAGCAGGGAGACGAAGTCGTCCTGCGCCGCCTTGACCGCTTGCGCGCCCTCGCGGAAGGGGGAGCGAACGTCAGCACCGAACAGCAGCCGGTCGCCCGCCACCGGCGCCAGCTTGCCGCTGCCGGTCGGCAGGCTGCTGCCGTACAGGCTCACCCGCACCGGCTGGTCTTCGAGGAAGCCAAGGGCCCCGCCCACCAGCTCCTGCACCGAGAAGGCGATGCCGACCGAGCCGAGGTAGGCGGCGCGGCGCGCCTCCACCGTCAGCGGCTGCACGCCGCCGCGATAGAGCGGCAGGCGCATGCCCAGTACGTAGTGCGGCACCGGGTGGCGGATCAGCACCGGATTGCCGGAAGCGCTCAGCGCACCGCTGTCGCGGGCGTGGGCCAGCGACCTGGCCACCAGCGGATGGGCGGCGATGTCGACCCCGACCCGGCCGCTGGGCAGGCTGGACGGATACTGGTAGACGATCACCTCGTAGCTGGGACGCGGTCCGTCGGAGCGGATCGCGAAGTCGGGATAGCCGTTGGGATCGACGCTGCGGTCGGCGCGCACGGCCTTCTCGAAAGCTTCGCGTTCGGATTCTCGTACATACGCGGCGAAGGAAACGGCCTCGATCGCCGGGTAGTCGTGCGCCAGGTCGAGGGCGCCCACGTAGCGCTCAAAAGCGCGCCGCGACAGCGTGCCGTCCGCGGTGTCGCCGGCCGCATGCAGGGCCGTCAGCCCGCGCACCGCCCGGCCATAGGAGGCGATCGCGGCGTTCAGGCGTTCCTGGGCCCCGCGCGCCAGGTTGTCGAAGCGGCGCCGCGCATCCTCCTCGACCGCATGCGCCGTCACATAGTGCAGCGCCGCGCCCGCGGCCAGCGCCAGGACCATGCCGCCGCCCGACAGCAGCGCCATGCGCGACGGACGCGCCGGACGGACGTGGGAGCCCGCGGACGTCTCCGCCCCGGCGCCCGCGCTGCCCTGTTTCGATCGCATCATGCTGTTCCTAGCGGGCGGTCTCGGCCCCTGAAAATTGCTAGTATAAGTGCCGCAGGTGACAAAGGGATAAGGGGAGAGGCTGTAATGCAACAGTTCGCTGAAGAATGTTCGAAGGAAGCCGGGAATCCGCACGATCCCTACCTGTGGCTCGAGGAGATCGACGGCGAACAGGCCCGGGCCTGGGTCGCCGGGCGCAATGCCGAGTCCGAGGGCGAACTCGAGAGCCGACCCGGCTTCGCCCCGCTGCGCGAGCGCCTGAAGGCCATCCTCGACTCCCGCGAAAAGATTCCCTACGTCGGCGTGCACGGCGGCCTGTGCTACAACTTCTGGCGCGACGCCGATCACGTGCGCGGCATCTGGCGCCGCACCACCCTCGCGCAATACCGCCAGCCCGAACCGCAATGGGAAACCGTGCTCGACCTGGACGAACTGGCCAGGTTTGAGAACGAGAACTGGGTCTGGGCCGGCGTGGCCTGGCTGGAACCGCACGGCGACCGGGTGCTGGTCTCGCTCTCGCGCGGCGGCGGCGACGCCCACGAGATGCGCGAGTTCGACCTGGACGCCTGCAGCTTCGTCGCGGACGGCTTCTTCCTGCCCGAGGCCAAGAGCGACGTCGCCTGGATCGACCGCGACACCCTGTTCGTCGGCACCGATTTCGGCCCGGGCAGCCTGACCGAATCCGGCTACCCGCGCATCGTCAAGGAATGGAGGCGCGGCACGCCCCTGGAGAGCGCGCTCACCGTCTACGAAGCCAGGGAAGACGACCTGGCGGCATCAGGCCACAAGGACAGCACGCCCGGCTTCGAGCGCGAGTTCGTGCAGCGCCAGATCGGCTTCTATACCAGCGAACTGTTCCTGCGCCGCGGCGGACAGCTGGTCCCCGTGCCCAAGCCGCTCGACGCCAATGCCTTCACGGTGCGCGGCCAGCTGGTGATCGAGCTGCGCTCGGACTGGCAGCCGGGCGCCCTGCTCTACCCGCAAGGCGCGCTGCTGGCCACCGATTTCGAGCGCTTCATGCAGGGCGGCCTGGACTTCCAGCTGCTGTTCACGCCCACACCCGAGACCTCGCTCGACGGCGTCGCGGTGACCCGCGGCGCCCTGCTCCTGACCATCCTCGACAAGGTCAAGAACCGCGTGGTCGAGCTGCGCCACGTGGACGGGGACGGCGGCTGGCAGCGGCGCGAAGTCGCGGTGCCGGGCATGGGCGCGCTCGGCGTGGCGGCCCTCGACCCGGACGAATCCGACGAGTTCTTCCTGACCGTGACCGATTTCCTGCACCCGACCACGCTCTACCTGATGCGCGTGGGCGAAGACGGACGCGAGCCGCTCAAGGCCATGCCCGCCTTCTTCGACGCCCATCCCTATACGGTGGGCCAGCACGCGGCGCGTTCGCAGGACGGCACCATGGTCCCGTATTTCGTGGTGATGAACCGCGACACCAAGCTCGACGGCGCCAACCCCACCCTGCTCTACGGCTACGGCGGCTTCGAGGTGGCGCTCAAGCCCTTCTACAGCGGCTTGACGGGCGCGGCCTGGCTGGACGCGGGCGGCATCTACGTGCTGGCGAATATCCGCGGCGGCGGCGAGTTCGGCCCGCGCTGGCACCAGGCGGCGCTCAAGCAGCACCGCCAGCGCGCCTTCGACGATTTCATCGCCGTGGCCGAGGACCTGGCCGCGCGCGGCCTGACCAGCCCACGCCACCTGGGCATCATGGGCGGCAGCAACGGCGGCCTGCTGGTGGGCGCCGCCCTCACCCAGCGCCCCGAGCTGTTCGGCGCCGTGGTCTGCCAGGTGCCGCTGCTGGACATGCGCCGCTACCACGAGCTGCTCGCCGGCGCCTCGTGGATGGGCGAGTACGGCGACCCGGACGACCCGGCGGAATGGTCCTACCTGGCGCGCTATTCGCCCTATCACAACGTGTTCGCGCACCGGCACTATCCGCGCGTGCTGTTCACCACCTCGACCCGCGACGACCGCGTCCATCCGGGCCACGCGCGCAAGATGGCGGCGCGCATGCTGGAGCAAGGCCACGACGTGCTGTACTGGGAAAACACCGAGGGCGGACATGCGGGCGCGGCCGACAATGCGCAGACCGCACGGATGTATGCCTTGACGTATACCTTCCTGCTGGAACAGCTGCGCTGAAGGGCCTTCTTTCGAGCGATGTCACTACACTATCAGCTCTGCTAGGTGGCGGCGGGGCGGGACGGTGGAATACTTCTTCCTGTTGTATTTAACGTTTCTTCAGGAAAGGAAGTACCATGGCAAACGATCTGATGTGCGACGCGCTGGCGGCCGAACTCCAGGCCCAGCAAGTAGTACAACAGGCCGCGGGGGCACTGCGCATGGCGCCGCACGAGCTGCGCCGCCTCCGTATCAGCAAGCGCGAAAGCCAGGAGAAGTTCTGGAGCCGCTTCGGGGTCACCCAGTCGAGCGGCAGCCGCTTCGAAACCGGCCTGGCGATTCCCGCCCCGGTTGCAATCCTGCTGCGCCTCTATATCAACGGTAAGCTTAACGATGGGGATCTTCAGGGCTGATGAGGCCGAGGGCGATCGCTTTGACGACCGCCTGCTGGCGAGTGTTGACGCCGAATTTTTGGCGCACATTCGCCAGGTGAAAATTGACGGTCGCTTCGGAGCAGGTCGTAATGCGGGCGATTTCCCAAGAAGACTTACCGGCCGCCACCCATTGCAGTACTTCCAGCTCGCGCCGCGTTAGCCGCGGAGCACTTTCCTGCCGGGATTCCTGAACCCGGAACTTCGCCGACGAGGCGAATGCGTAGTCGCGGATCAAGGACAGGCCAGGCAGCACTTCGGCCACCGATTTGTGGAAGGCCTCGTCCGGCTCCGCATCCGACGCAAAACTCAGCACGCCAAACTCACCCTGCGGTCCATGGACCGGCAGGGTGACGCCGCTGCGAATCCCGAATTCACTCGCCTCTTCATACATCGCGCGCTGGGCCGGCTCCGCGAAGGTCGCAGGCTCCCAGACGATCGGCAGGCTGCTGGTCATGCAGTGGCCGACCACCGGGTCGAACTGGGCGAAGCCCTTGCGGTCGTAGCGTTCGCGCCACTCCGATGCATAGTTACTGCGCAAAAACGCCGAGTCGAAGCGGCTGTGCCGCGAATTGGCGACGCCGTACAGGACGCGGTCGAAGCCCTGACCGCGCGCCAGCTTGAACAGCAGGTCGGACCAGGACAGGACGTCGCGGCAGTGCATCATCTCGGCAAGTGAGGCGGTATCGATCATGGAGGCGGACTCGGTTATGACACGGTTAGCTATGCAACACCGCTATGCTAGTTGACTTCCCCCCCTTAAAGATTCACGAAAATTAACAACCCAGAAATAATTTTCTAATATAGGCCTACAACCTAAAGTTATTGTTGTAGTAAAGACACAACGGATTCACCAATCGTGCGCCGTCCACTTTGCGCTTTCGGGTACGCTCGCCCGGATTCGCGTCTGAACATTTCAATATTGCAAGTTTCATTCTGAAAATGTTAAAAGCTCAACAGCAACGCTTGACTTGGGCAGACACAAGAGTATCTTTTCACCGTTGAATTTGTAACAGTCCGCAGGCCGCCTGCACCTGCCGATCCCTCTCTTCTAGGAAACAAGGATTTAGTCGATGAACACGATGACCGATATGGGCGAACAGCTGGACGTCAAGTTGCTGCTGAACACCCTGATGGCACTCAAAAAGGGCGACTTCTCTGTTCGTATGCCCTCCGACTGGACGGGCGTGTCCGGCAAGATCGCCGATACGCTGAACGACATCATCGAAACCAAGCAGAAGATGGTCGAGACCGTGACCGAAGTGTCGCGCGTGGTCGGCCGCGAGGGCCACCTGACCCAGCGCGCGGACCTGCCGGGCGTGGTGGGCGGCTGGAGCACGATCATCAGCTCGGTCAACACCCTGATCGACGACCTGGTGCGCCCGACCACCGAGATGGCGCGCGTCATCGGCGCGGTGGCGAAGGGCGACCTGTCCCAGACCATGGCGCTGGAGGTCGACGGCCACCCGCTGAAGGGCCAGTACCTGCGCGCGGCGATGACCGCGAACACCATGGTGGAACAGCTCTCCTCCTTCTCCTCCGAAGTGACGCGCGTGGCGCGCGAGGTGGGTACCGAGGGCAAGCTGGGCGGCCAGGCGCAGGTGAAGGGCGTGGCCGGCACCTGGAAGGACTTGACCGACTCGGTGAACTCGATGGCGGGTAACCTGACTTCGCAGGTGCGTAACATCGCGGAGGTGACCACCGCGGTGGCGAACGGCGACTTGTCCAAGAAGATTACCGTGGACGTGCGCGGCGAGATCCTGCAGCTGAAGGACACCATCAACGTCATGGTGGACCAGCTGCGTTCCTTCGCATCCGAGGTGACGCGCGTGGCGCGTGAGGTGGGTACCGAAGGCAAGCTGGGCGGCCAGGCCTACGTGCCTGGCGTCGCGGGCACCTGGAAGGACTTGACCGACAACGTGAACTTCATGGCGTCCAACCTGACGGGCCAGGTGCGTAACATCGCGGCGGTGACCACCGCGGTGGCGAACGGCGACCTGTCCAAGAAGATTACCGTGGACGTGAAGGGCGAGATTCTCGAACTGAAGAACACGATTAACGTCATGGTGGACCAGCTGTCCTCCTTCGCATCCGAGGTGACCCGCGTGGCGCGTGAGGTGGGTACCGAGGGCAAGCTGGGCGGCCAGGCGGTCGTGAAAGGCGTCGCGGGCACCTGGAAGGACTTGACCGACTCGGTGAACTCGATGGCGGGTAACCTGACCGGCCAGGTGCGTAACATCGCGGACGTGACCACCGCCGTGGCGAACGGCGACTTGTCCAAGAAGATTACCGTGGACGTGAAGGGCGAGATTCTCGAACTGAAGAACACCATCAACGTCATGGTGGACCAGCTGAACTCCTTCGCATCCGAAGTGACCCGCGTGGCGCGGGAAGTGGGTACCGAAGGCCGCCTGGGCGGCCAGGCGAACGTGCCCGGCGTCGCGGGCACCTGGAAAGACTTGACCGACGGCGTAAACTCGATGGCGGGTAACCTGACGGGCCAGGTGCGTAACATCGCGGAGGTGACCACCGCGGTGGCGAACGGCGACCTGTCCAAGAAGATTACCGTGGACGTGAAGGGCGAGATCCTGGAGCTGAAGAACACCATTAACGTCATGGTGGACCAGCTGTCCTCATTCGCATCCGAGGTGACGCGCGTGGCGCGTGAGGTGGGTACCGAAGGCAAGCTGGGCGGCCAGGCTTATGTGCCGGGCGTCGGCGGCACCTGGAAAGACCTGACCGACAACGTGAACTTCATGGCGTCGAACCTGACGGGCCAGGTGCGTAACATCGCGGCGGTGACCACCGCCGTGGCGCGCGGCGACTTGTCCAAGAAGATTACCGTGGACGTGAAGGGCGAGATTCTCGAACTGAAAGACACCATCAACGTCATGGTGGACCAGCTGTCCTCGTTCGCATCCGAGGTGACGCGAGTCGCCCGTGAGGTGGGTACCGAGGGCAAGCTGGGCGGCCAGGCGAACGTGTCGGGCGTGGCCGGCACCTGGAAAGACTTGACCGAGAACGTGAACCAGCTGGCGGCGAACCTGACCAACCAGATGCGCGCCATTGGCGAGGTGGCGACCGCGGTGACCCGCGGCGACCTGTCGCGTTCGATCCAGGTGGAAGCGCGCGGCGAGGTGTCCTACCTGAAGGACAACATCAACGAGATGATTCGTAACCTGAAGGAGACCACGCAGAAGAACGCGCAGCAGGACTGGCTGAAGACCAACCTGGCGCGCTTCACCCGCCTGCTCCAGGGCCAGCGCGACCTCCAGGCCGTGACCAAGCTGATCCTGTCCGAACTGGCGCCGCTGGTCTCGGCCCACCACGGCGTGTTCTACATGATGGATTCGCAGGAATCCGACGCACGCCTGCGCATGATCGCCAGCTACGGCTACCGTTCCAGCCGCAAGCTGCCGACTTCCTTCCTGCCGGGCGAAGGCCTGGTGGGCCAGTGCGCGCTGGAGAAGACCCGCATCTGGCTGACCGACGTGCCGCGCGACTACATCGTGGTGTCCTCGGGCCTGGGCTCGGCGCCGCCGAACAACATCGTCGTGCTGCCTATCCTGTTCGAGCAGCAGGTCAAGGCGGTGATCGAAATCGCGTCGCTCGACCGCTTCACCGAAACCCACCTGTCCTTCCTCGACCAGCTGATGGAATCGATCGGCGTGGTGCTGAACACCATCGAGGCGAACAGCCGTACCGAATCGCTGCTGACCCAGTCGCAGTCGCTGGCGCAGGAACTGCAGCAGACCAACCAGGAACTGGCGGAGAAGGCGCGCCTGCTGTCCGAGCAGAACATCGAGGTGGAACGCAAGAACCGCGAGGTGGAACAGGCGAAGCTGGCGCTGGAAGAAAAGGCGACCCAGCTGGCCCTGTCCTCCAAGTACAAGTCCGAGTTCCTGGCCAATATGTCGCACGAGCTGCGTACGCCCTTGAACTCGCTCCTGATCCTGGCGCAGCAGCTCTCGGATAACCCCGAGGGCAACCTGTCGGCGCGCCAGGTGGAATTCGCGAAGACCATCCACGGCTCCGGTTCCGACCTGCTGACCCTGATTAACGACATCCTGGACCTGTCGAAGATCGAATCCGGTACCGTCACCCTGGACGTGTCGGAGTACCGCTTCTCGAACCTGCGCAACTACGTGGACCGCACCTTCCGCCACATGGCGGAAGCCAAGCACCTCGGCTTCCAGGTGGACCTGGCGGACAACCTGCCGACCGCCCTGATGACCGACACCACGCGCCTGCAGCAGGTGCTGAAGAACCTGCTGTCGAACGCGTTCAAGTTCACCAGCCACGGCAACGTCGCGCTGACCATCAGCCTGGTGGCCAGCGGCTGGACCGCCGACCACCCGAACCTGGTGCACGCCGACGCGGTGCTGGCCTTCTCGGTGCGCGACACCGGCGTGGGCATCCCGTCCGACAAGCTGCAGCTGATCTTCGAGGCATTCCAGCAGGCCGACGGCTCCACCGCGCGTAAATATGGCGGCACCGGCCTGGGCCTGTCGATCTCGCGCGAACTGGCGCGCCTGCTGGGCGGCGAAATCCGCGTCGAATCGACCGTCAACGTCGGCTCGACCTTCACCCTCTACCTGCCGTACAACCGCGCGGGCTTCATCAACTACGAACAGACCCGCCAGCCGCAGCCGGCCCGCCTGGCGCCGCCGGTGCAGCAGCCGCCGGCGGCCCAGCTGCCTGCCGCCCAGGAACATGCCGACAGCGCGGCGGTCGAGGTGCTGGACGCCTCCGGCGCCGTGATCGAATACGCATCGATGGCGGACGACCGCGGCCTGGTCACCCCGGGCGACCCGTCGGTGCTGATCGTGGAGGACGACGAGCGCTTCGCCAAGGTGCTGCTCGACTTCGCCCGCGAGAAGAACTTCAAGGGCATCGTCACCCACCGCGGCGACTCGGCGCTGTCGCTGGCGCGCGACTACCTGCCGTCGGCGATCCTGCTCGACATCGACCTGCCGGACATCGACGGCTTCACGGTGCTCGACCGCCTCAAGCGCGACCCGAACACCCGCCACATCCCGGTGCACGTGATGTCCTCGCTGCGCGAGCGCGAGCGCGCACTGCGCCAGGGCGCCATCTCGTACATCAACAAGCCGGTCGGCCGCGAGCAGCTGCAGGAGGAATTCAAGCGCATCCAGAAGTTCCTGATGGGCGGCAAGCGCAGCCTGCTGGTGGTGGAAGACGACATGGCCCAGCGCGAGTCGATCGTTTCCCTGATCGGCAACACCGACATCCACATCGTCACCGTGGAAGACGGCAAAGGCGCGCTGGAAGCGCTGGAGAGCTCGCACTTCGACTGCATGGTGCTGGACCTGACCCTGCCGGACATCTCGGGCTTCGAGCTGATGGACAAGATCAGCAAGAACGAGCGCCTGCGCGACCTGCCGATCGTGATCTACACGGCCAAGGAACTGTCGCGCGCCGAAGTCACGAAGCTCAAGCGCTACGCCAAGACCATCGTGATCAAGGACGCCCGCTCGCCGGAGCGCCTGCTGGACGAGACGGCGCTGTTCCTGCACCGCTCGCAGGCATCGCTGCCGGAGACCCAGCGCCGCATGCTGGAAGAGATCCACGCGCTGGACGGCGGCCTGGCTGGCCGCAAGGTCCTGATCGTCGACGACGACCTGCGTAACATCTTCGCGCTGTCCACCCTGCTGGAGCGCCAGCAGATGCAGGTGCAGTTCGCCGAGAACGGCCGCGACGGCATCGAGGTGCTGGAGAAGGACCCGAGCATCGAGATCGTCCTGATGGACATCATGATGCCGGAGATGGACGGCTACGACACGATGCGGGCGATCCGCCGCATTCCGAAGTTCCGTTCGCTGCCGATCATCACGCTGACCGCGAAGGCGATGAAGGGCGACCGCGACAAGTGCATCGCCGCCGGCGCCTCGGACTACATCACCAAGCCGGTGGACGTGGCCCAGCTGCTGTCGATGATGCGCGTCTGGCTGCACTGATGGCTGCGTGCATGGAGCCATCTTGGATGCAATGACCGGGTTCGCCACCCTTCAGGCGACCGAGGATCTCGAGATCGAATTGCTGCTGGAAGCCCTGTTCCAGCGCTTCGGTTTCGATTTCCGCGGGTATGACAGGAATCTGCTGCGCAGGAAGCTGCTGGCGCTGCTGCGCCAGCGCGGATTGGCAACGGTGTCGGCGCTGCAGGAAAAGGTGCTGCACGAGTCGGGCGCGGCGCTGGCCGTGGTGCGCACGCTGGCGGTGGCCGGCGCGCCGCTGTTCGACCGTCCCGACTGGGTGCGGCGCCAGCGCATCGCCCTCGGCGACAGCCTGCGTCCCACCGCCCTGCCCCGGGTCTGGCTGGCCGAGCCGGCCGGCGTGGGTGAGGCCTGGACCCTGGCGATCCTGCTGGCGGAAGAAAAGCTGTACGCGCGCACCCAGGTGTTCGCCACCCTGGCCAGCGACGAACTGCTGGCCGAGCTGCGCGACGCCACGGTGCCGGTCGCCCAGCTGGCCGAGTTCCAGCCGCAGTACGAGCAGAGCGGCGGTACCGGGCGCCTGGCGGATTACTTCGAAGTGGCGAACGGCGAAGCCCGCCTGCTGCCGCGCCTGCGCGAGCGCATCACCTGGGCGCAGTACAGCCTGGTCACGGACGCCTCGTTCAACGAGTTCCACGCCATCGTCTGCTGCCGCGCCCTGTCCGACTTCGGCCCGCTGCTGCGCCAGCGCGTGCTGCGCCTGTTCCACGACAGCCTGGCGCTGTTCGGGGTGATGGGGATCGACAAGGAGCTGGGGGCGAGCGATGCGTTTGTGGAGGATTACCAGCGGCTGTTCGAGGATGCGGCCTGGTATAAGCGCGTCAGGTAAGCCTGACACTTCTGGCCCGCAGCTCTTGAACCGTGGGGGGCCCCCCCGGGGGGGGGGGGGGGGGGGTTTTTGGGGGGGGGGGGGGGGGCCGCCCCGCCCCCCCCCCCCCCCCCAAAAACCCCCCCCCCCCCCCCCCCCCGCCCCGCGGCCCCCCCCCCCCCCCGGGCGCCGCGCCTGCTGCACATCGGCGGCGCACTCGACCCGGCGCTGGGCGAGGCGGCAATGCAGCCTCGCCCGCGCTACCGCTGGCTCGGCCCCCTGCCCCACGCCGACGCGCGCCAGCGCCTGAAGCGCTGCCACGCCATGGCGATCGCCTCGAAAATGGAAGGCGGCGCCAACGTCATCATCGAAGCCGTGACCTGCGGCGTGCCGGTCTTCGCTTCCGACATCGGCGGCAACCGCGGGATGCTGGGCGCGGACTACGCCGGCTACTTCCCGCCCGGCGACCACGAGGCCCTGGCGCGCCTGATCGAGCGCAGCATCGCCGACCCGGCTTTTTACGCGCTGCTGCGCCGCCAGTGCGCCGAACGCGCCCGCCTGTTCGCGCCAGGGGCCGAACAAGCGGCCCTGCGCGACTTGGTGGATAATCTGCTGCGCGCAAAAATGTAACGCAACAAATAACGATTGGAACCGACATGAGCACCACGCCCGAACAAGCCATCAAACTCACTTCCTTCTCGCACGGCGGCGGCTGCGGCTGCAAGATCGCTCCCGGCGTGCTGGCCGAGATCTTGCAGAAGTCCAGCGGCTTCCCGGTGCCGAAGGAGCTGATGGTCGGCATCGAGACCGCCGACGACGCCGCGGTCTACAAGCTCAACGACGAGCAGGCCCTGATCGCCACCACCGATTTCTTCATGCCCATCGTCGACGATCCCTTCGACTTCGGCCGCATCGCCGCCACCAACGCGATCTCCGACGTGTACGCGATGGGCGGCACCCCTATCATGGCCCTGGCCCTGGTCGGCATGCCGGTCAACAAGCTGCCCCTGGAGACCATCGGCCAGATCATCCGCGGCGGCGAGTCGGTGTGCTCGGAAGCCGGCATCCCGATCGCCGGCGGCCACACCATCGATTCCGTCGAGCCGATCTACGGCCTGGTGGTGATGGGCCTGGTGCATCCGTCCAAGGTCAAGCGCAATGCGGACGCGCGCGCCGGCGACGTGCTGGTGCTCGGCAAGCCGCTGGGCGTCGGCGTGCTCTCGGCCGCCCTCAAGAAGGACAAGCTGGACGCGGACGGCTACGCGGCGATGATCGCCAACACCACCAAGCTCAACAAGCCGGGCCGCCTGCTGGCCGAGATGCCGGGCGTGCATGCGCTGACCGACGTCACCGGCTTCGGCCTGCTGGGCCACCTGCTGGAACTGGCGCGCGGCGCCAGGCTGGCGGCGCAGCTCGACATGGCGAAGGTGCCGCTGCTCCCCGGCGTGCTGCAGCTGGCCCATGACGGCTTCTTCACCGGCGCCTCCGGCCGCAACTGGGACGCCTACGGCAAGGACGTGGACCTGGACCCGGCGATCACCCCGGCCCAGCAAGCCCTGCTGACCGATCCGCAGACCTCCGGCGGCCTGCTGGTCTCCTGCGATCCGTCCGCCGTGGACGAGGTGCTGGCCCTGTTCCAGCGCGAAGGCTTCGGCGACGCCGCGGTCATCGGCCGCATGGAAGCCGGCGCAGCGCGCGTACGCGTCGCCTAAGCCACCATCTGCTCGAAGCGCCCGGCCAGCATGCACGCCTGCTCGACGGGGCGGTAGTCCGCGTAGCGCGCGGCGAAGGCCCTCGCCGCCGCGCGGTAGCCCGGCGCGCCAAGGAGCGCTCGCACCATCCCGTCCCAGTCGTGCGGACGGGAGGTCTCGGCCACGTTGATGCCCGCGCCAAGATGGCGCACCCGGCGCGCCAGCATGAAGCTCTCCGCCGAATGCGGCATCAACAGCACCGGCACGCCCGCCAGCAGGGCGCGCGTCACACTCGATTCCCCCGCCACCCCGACGAACAGTTCGCACTGCGCGAACACCTGCTCCAGCGCCAGCGGCGCGCGGGCATAGCGCAAGGCCGGCGCGGCGAATGGCGGCGCCTTGCCCGCCGCGATCGCGGGCGCATAGCACAGCACCCGGCATCCCTGGCGGACCAGCGCCGCCAGGCAGGCGCCGTCTTCCTCCCCGTTGCGCGACAAGTAGACGAAGACGCGCGGCCCTTCTCCTTGGGGCCATTCCGGGGCGATGCCGCCGCCGGCCGGCAGGTTGGGTCCCAGCCAGGTGCTGGCGCCGCCGCGTCCGTAATGGTCCAGCTCCGGCCAGGTGCACAGCAGCGGATGATCGCCCACCAGCAGGTCGGCGCCATGCGCGATCGGGGCTGCGCCGTGCGCCGCCAGCACCGCGTTGCAGGACGCCAGCAGGCGCTGTTCGCCGGCGGCCAGGCGGCTGGCCGGCAGTTCGCCGTGCAGGGCCAGCGGCGGCAAAGGCGCGTGTGCCGGAGGCATATAAAAGCCGGCGCCAACCGATGCGCTCTTGATCCCCATGCTGCGCGCGGCCAGCAGCGCAGTGGGTGCGTAATCGGCGATCACAAGATCGGGCTGGTCCAGGGTAAACAGGGCGCGCCAGCCGTCCACCAGCCCGGCCAGCGCGTCGGCGTCGAGGTAGCCGCAAGCGAGCAGGATCTCGGCCAGGCTGGCCGGCTCGGGCGGCAGGCCGGCGGTGCGGTGCAGCCACACCGGGGCCTGGAAGCTCGGCAGCTTCAGGTCGGCCAGCAGCTTGCGGGTGAGGACGAGGTCGCGCAGCACCAGGCTGACCCGGTGGCCGCACGCGCTCAAGGGCTGTGCGAGCGAGCGGATGCGGCCGGCGTGACCGAGTCCGCCGCCCAGCTCCCAGCAGAATGTAAAGTGCGCCATGTTCGGCAGTGTAGCCGAGCGCGCCTCATGCGGCCAGGCCGCGAGTCCTTCATCGCCGGCCGTCGGGCGGCTCGGACAGGCCGGCCGTAGGCTCGATCCGGCGGCAGCCAAGACGGACCATCCGCTCCCCATCGTCGCCCTGCGCTGCCTCGGACTCGCGTCCATGCACCCAGTCCGGCGCCCGCACCCGGACCGGCTTGCGCAGCGAGACCAGGATGGCCGTCACCGCGAGCAGGACCAGCAGCAAGGCGCCAAGCGCCAGTGCGACCGGCAGGGTTTGAACGGTTAGCCCAGAACTTATTCGAATTTGTGCGGTCATATGCATTATGACCAAGCTAACCACAATCGGTGCCGCCGCAAAGGCGATTGGAGTCTCCACCAGTATCGAGGGCGTGGGCACCGTCAAGGAGGCGCAATGCTCGTAGCGCACCGCATCCGGCTCGATCCCAACAATGTCCAGGCAACGTACCTTTCCCGGGCGGCTGGCGTGGCGCGCTTCGCCTACAACTGGGCTTTAGTCGAGTGGGGCATACAGTACGCAGCCTGCAAGGCCGATCCATCGCTGCCCAAGCCGTCCGAAGCGGCGCTGCGGCGCCAGCTCAATGCCATCAAACGCGAACAGTTTCCCTGGATGCTGGAAGTGACCAAGAATGCGCCCCAGATGGCGATCATGCAGCTGGGCCGTGCCTTCGATAATTTATTTAACAAGCGTGCCCGCTACCCGACCTTTCGCCGCAAGGGCCGTGACGACCGTTTCACTCTCAGCAACGACCAGTTCCGGGTCGAGGACAAGCGGATCCGCATCCCGAAGCTGGGCTGGGTCCGCATGCGCGAAGCCCTGCGTTTTACCGGCCGGATCGTATCGACCTCGATTTCCCGTGTGGCCGACCAGTGGTACGCCAGCATCACCGTCGACACCCTTGAACTGTCCCTGCCGCCAGCCGAAAACCAAGGCGCGGTCGGGGTGGATCTTGGAGTGTCGGCGCTGGCGACCCTGTCGACTGGGGAGAAGTTCGAAGGACCGAAGGCGCTGCGTACCCTGCTGCCGCGCCTGCGCCGCCTGTCGCGCGGCCTGTCACGCAAGGTGAAAGGGTCGCGCAACCGGGCTAAGGAGAAGGTGAAACTGGCGCGCCTGCATGCCCGGATTGGCAACATCCGTCGCGATAGCCTGCACCAGCTGAGTACCAGCATTACGCGCCGTTTTAACGCGATCGGTATCGAGGACTTGAACATCAAGGGCATGTTGGCCAACGGACACCTGGCGCGGGCGATCTCGGATATGGGTTTCTACGAGCTGCGTCGCCAGCTGGAATACAAGGCGGCCTGGCGCGGCGGTCAGGTAGTGCTGGCGGACCGCTGGTACCCGAGCAGCAAGCTATGTTCGAGCTGCGGCTACCGGCTGGAAGCGCTCGGCCTGGCGATCCGCCACTGGAACTGCCCGGACTGCGGGACGGCGCATGAGCGCGACGTCAATGCGGCCGTCAATCTGAAGCATATCGCGGTGAGTTCCACCGTGACTGCCTGTGGAGGGGAAGGCTCTGGCCCTGCGCGCAAGCGCGGGACGAAACCGGCCCCGGTGAAGCAGGAATCCAGCGGCAAAGTTAACCACTGATAGCTTTGCGTAAGTTTGGAAGAACGGCAAGAAGACTTGGCTCATCACATCCCTCCAGGTTTGTTGCGCCCGATTGGTTTGGCGCAAGACCGTACTCTGCCACTACGGTTGGAAGGGAAAATTGATTAAGCGCAATACTCAGGAACCGGTGACCGGCGGCGCCGGTTCGGTCGTCAAGGTGTCGGTCGACGGCGGCGGCGCGCCCCCGCCCAGCTGTCCCACCCGTTCGTATTCGGCGATGGTCTGGGCGCCCAGCAGCAGCAGGGTCGCCGCGATCTCCAGGCTGAACATCACCACGATGGCCGTGGTCATGGAGCCGTAGACCACGTTCACCTGCGACACGGTCGAGAAATACCAGACCAGCACGTGGCGTGCGAGCTCCCACAGCAAGGCCGCCGTCACGCCCCCGATCAGGGCATGCCAGACCGACAGGCGGCCGACCGGCATCACCAGGTAGATCGAGGTCAGCACCAGGATCTCGCCCGCCAGGCCGAGCAGGTAGAGCAGCGCGCCCGACACCCCGCCCAGCGACCATTCGTAGCCGAACAGCCAGACGCTCTCGGTGCCCATCACCTGCAGGGCGCCCGCCACCAGCGAGACGATCATGATGCCGAAGCCCAGCGCCACGATGTAGCAGTACGGCAGCACGGCCGACACCAGAAAATGGCGGCGCCTCACCGCGAAACGGTGCACGAAGATCACGCTCATCGCATTCTCCAGCACCGTGAACGCCAGGGAGCTGAAGAACAGCATCGTGAGCGCCAGCACCCAGGTGATGATGGGCCGGTTGTCGAGGAAGTTCGCGACCTCGGTGACGATCGAGCGCGACTGGCCCGGCGCCAGCAGCTCGAGGTAGCGGCGCAGGGTGTCGAGCAGCTCGGTCTGGGAGATGAAGTGGGACAGCACCACCACGACCAGCATCAGGAAAGGCACGATGGACAGCAGCGCGTAATAGGCGACGGCGCCGGCCAGCAGCAGGCCCTGGTTGGCCCGGAAGCACTTGATGACCTGCAGGGTGAAGGCCAGCGGATGCGACAGGACGTAGCGGTTGGCGCGGTGGTCGAGCAGGCGCGCACGCCAGTCTCGCGCGCGGATCATCGCGCCAGCCTGATCCCGGTGAACTGCCAGCGCGCTCCAGCCGGGAAAAAATTGCGGTAGCTCGGGCGCGCATGGCCGTCGGGCGTGGCGCAGGAGGAACCCCGCAAGACATACTGGTTGACCATGAACTTGCCGTTGTATTCGCCGATGGCTCCCGGCGCCGGGGCGTAGCCCGGATACGGTCCGTAGCTGCTGCTGGTCCACTGCCAGCAGGCGCCGAATATCTGCTGCAGGCCCTCGCCGTCGGCGCCGTCCGGGTGCAGGCTGCCGCCGGACAGCGAAGCCTGGCGCGCGGCGAATTCCCATTCGCACTCGGTCGGCAGGCGTGCATTGCGCCAGCGCGCATAGGCGTCGGCCTCGTACAGCGACACATGGGTGACGGGCCGCGCCAGGTCGAGCGCCTGCACGCCGTGCAAGGTGAACTCCTGCCATGTCCCGTCCTGCCGCAGCCAGTACAAGGGCCGGCTGAACTCGCCCGCGCAGACGCGGTCCCAGCCTTCGGCCAGCCACAGCGCCGGATCGCGATAGCCGCCGGCCTCGACGAATTCCAGGTATTCGCCGTTCGTGACCAGGCGTGAAGCCAGCGAGAACGGCGCCACGTAGGCCCGGTGGCGCGGCAGTTCGTTGTCGAAGCAAAAGCCCCTGCCCCCGTAGCCGATCTCGGCCAGCCCGCCGTCGAACTCGATGAATTCCAGTGGCGGCGGCGCCGCCGCGCCGTCCAGCGCATCGGGCGTGTAGGCGGGATACATCGGATTCTGGGCCAGCAGGTGCTTGAGGTCGGTGAGCATCAGTTCCTGGTGCTGCTGCTCGTGCTGCAGGCCGAGCACCACCAGCCTGGCCAGCGCCTCGCGCGGCTGTCCTTCCAGCAGGCGCTGCACGCGCCGGTCGACGTCCTCGCGGTAGGCGCGCACCTCGTCCAGCGAGGGCCGTGTCAGCAAGCCGCGGCGCGGACGCGGATGCTTGTCGCCGATGCCGTTGTAGTAGGAGTTGAACAGCATCCGGAAGGCCGGGTGGTGAGGCGCGAAGCCTTCCTCGTGCGGCTCCAGCACGAAGGTCTCGAAGAACCAGGTGGTGTGCGCCAGGTGCCATTTGACCGGACTGGCGTCCGGCATCGACTGGGCGCAGCAATCCTCGGCGGACAGCGGCGCCGCAATGCCCAGCGAGCGCTGGCGGACGGCGGCAAAGGCTTGCGCCAGTTCGCCCATCGGCATGCCCCCTGTGCGCAGCGCGTCCATTCAGATCGCCTGCGCGTGGATGACCGCGAACCAGCGCTGGGGATCGGTCCAGACATGGGTCGCCTCGAAGCCGGAACGCTCCAGCAGCGCGATGGCGTCGGCCTGCTGGTACTTGTAGCTGTTCTCGGTGTGGATGCAGTCGCCCGGCTCGAAGCGCCGGCTGCCGCCGCGCCAGTGCACGTCCTGGGCGGCGCGCGCCTCCAGGTGCATCTCCACGCGGCCGAGCTCGGGCCGGTAGAAGCCGTGGTGGCGCCACTGGCGGATGTCGAAGTCGGCTTCCACCAGCGCGTTCACGTGGCGCAGGATGTTCAGGTTGAAGGCGGCCGTCACGCCCAGCGCGTCGTCGTAGGCTTCGTCGAGCACGGCCTTGTCCTTGGCCAGGTCGATGCCGATCAGCACGCCTCCGTCCTTGCCGCATTGGGCGCGCAGCCGCTGCAGGAAGCCGTGGGCTTCCTCGGGCGTGAAGTTGCCGATCGACGAGCCGGGATAGAAGAACAGGCGGCGCTCGGCCGCTACCTGCGGCGGCAGCTCGAAGCGGTTCGAGAAATCCATGCCCAGGCCTTCCATGGCGATATGCGGGAAGCGCTGGCGCAGGCGCGCCAGGGCGTCGCACAGGAACTCGGCCGAGATGTCCACCGCCACGTACTGGGCCGGCTGCAGCAGGGGGAACAGCGAGGCCGCTTTCGCGCAGTTGCCCGCGCCCAGGTCGATCAGGGTCACGCCGCTGCCGGCGACGCGCGCGATCTCGGCGCCATGACGCTCGAAGATGCCGGCCTCGGTACGGGTCGGGTAATACTCGGGCAGCTCGCAGATGGCTTCGAACAGCTTGGAGCCCAGCGCATCGTAGAGGAACTTGGGCGAGATCCAGGCCTCCGGCGCCAGCAGGCCCGCATGCAATTCGTCGGCTACGTGCGCATTTGCAACCTGCGCCATCGCAGCGCTGGACAGATTGTCGGTCGTGCAGGATGTCAGCATAAGGTTTATCATTCGTGCCGCCATGCCGCACCATGCGAGATGGCCTGGAACTCTTGCAGTTTTTGCTATCATAGCGGAATCCGCCATTGCACCGCACCCGCCAGTTTCTAGCGTGCTTCCCCTTCGGCGCACCATTTCCCTGACTCAAAAAGAAGAACCGTCATGACCCTTTCCCTCCGTCGTCGTTTCCTGCACCAACTGTTCGCTGCCTCGGCCGGCGCCCTGCTCTTCACCGGCGCAGCCTTTGCCCAGAGCAGCAGCGGCGTGCTGCGCGTCTCCGCCATCCCGGATGAAGCGCCGACCGAACTGCAGCGCAAGTTCAAGCCGCTGGGCGACTACCTGGCCAAGGCGACCGGCCTCAAGGTCGAGTTTACCCCGGTGACCGATTACGCGGCCTCGGTCGAAGGTTTGATCCAGCGCAAGATCGATATGGTCTGGTTCGGCGGCTTCACCTTCGTGCAAGCCAACGTGCGCAGCAAGGGCCAGGTCACGCCGCTGGTGCAGCGCGCCGAAGACGAGAAATTCCGCTCGGTCTTCATCACCACCCAGCCCGGCATCAACAAGCTGGAAGACCTGCGCGGCAAGACCCTGAGCTTCGGTTCGGAATCCTCGACCTCGGGCCACCTGATGCCGCGTTCCTTCCTGCTCGGCGCCAGGATCAATCCGGATACAGACCTCAAGCGCGTCGCCTTCTCGGGCGCGCATGACGCGACCGTCGCAGCGGTGGCGGGCGGCAAGGTCGACGCCGGCGCGCTCAACATCTCGGTGTGGGAAAAGCTGGTCGAAGCCAAGAAGGTCGATCCGAAGGTGGTGCGCGTGTTCTACACCACGCCGGGCTACTACGACTACAACTGGACCGTACGCAGCGACATGGACCCGGCGCTCAAGAAGAAGATCACGGACGCCTTCCTGGCGCTGGACGCATCGACGCCGCAAGGCCGCGAGATCCTGGAACTGCAGCGCGCGACCAAATTCGTGCCGACCAAGACCGCGAACTACGCCGCCATCGAAGCGGCCGCGCGCAACGCGGGCCTGCTGAAGTAATCCCGGCGCTTACATGACCACCTTTCGGCTCCAGCGCGTGACGGTGCGCCACCTGGCGGGCAGCAAGGCGCCCGCCCTGCACGCGCTCGACCTGGAAGTGCGGCGCGGCGAGCAGCTGGCCCTGATCGGCCCTTCCGGGGCCGGCAAGACCACCCTGCTGTCCACCTTGGCCTGCGCCCACCGTCCCGCCGAGGGCCGTCTGGAAGTGCTGCACCAGGAGCCGTGGCGCCTGAGCCAGGGCGAGCGGCACCGCCTGCGCGCCCATCTGTTCCTGGCGCCCCAGACGCCGCCGCTGCCGCCGCGCCAGCGCGTGGTGACGGCGGTGCTGGCCGCGCGCCTGCCGCACTGGAGCCTGTGGCGCGCGCTGGCCTCGCTGGTCCACCCCAGCGACCCGCAAGCCGCGCATGCAGCCCTGGCGCGCTTCGGCCTCGGCGACAAGCTGTACGCGCGCGTCGACCGCCTGTCCGGCGGCGAGCGCCAGCGCTGCGGCCTGGCGCGCCTGCTGCTCTCGAGCGCCGAAGCCTTCCTGGTGGACGAGCCGATCGCCGCCCTCGACCCGCTGCTGGCGCGCCATACGCTGAGCATCCTGCGCGAGGAAGCCTCGGCGCGCGGCGCTACCCTGGTGTGCAGCCTGCACCAGGTCGACCTCGCGCGCGAACAGTTCCCGCGCCTGGTAGGCCTGCGCGAGGGCCGCATCGTGTTCGACGCGCCCAGCGCCGAGGTCAGCGACGCCATGATCGCCGAGCTGTACGCCAACGAAAGCGTGCAGCCGCAGACGCAGCCGCCGCACGAAACGCCGGACCGGCTGGCGGTCGGCGCCTGCTACTGAAATGAGCGCGCAGTTCCGCGATCCGGCCTGGCGCACCCGCGTCACCGCTTCCCTCGCCTTCCTGGCCCTGCTGTGGCCCATGCTGGCGGCCAGCGAATTCAAGCCCTGGATCCTGTTCGATCCGCAAAGCCTGCGCGCCACGGCCATGTTCCTGGGCGACTTCCTGCGCCCTTCGCTCGAGCCGGAATTCCTGCGCATGGTGCTGCGCGACACCTGGCAGACCATCGCCATCGCCACCGCGGGCCTGAGCCTGGCGCTTGCCGCGGCCATCCCCGCGACCATCCTGATCACCGAGCGCCTGTCGGTGTCGCGCCTGGGCACCGGCCGCATGCATCCCGCCGGCGCCGCCCTGCGCCAGGGGCTGCGCTGGGTGCTGGTGTTCCTGCGCAGCGTCCCCGAGCTGGTATGGGCGCTGCTGTTCGTGCGCATCGTCGGCCTGGGCCCCACCGCCGGCGTGCTGGCCATCGCCCTGTCCTACTGCGGCATGCTGGCCAAGGTGTATGCCGAAATCCTCGAATCCTCCGAGGCCCACGCCACCGACGTCCTGCTCGCCAACGGCAGCGGGCGCCTGCCGGCCCTGCTCTACGGCGCCCTGCCCGAGTCGAGCGCGGAGCTGGTGTCCTACACCGTCTACCGCTGGGAGTGCGCGATCCGCGGCTCGGCCGTGATGGGCTTCGTGGGCGCCGGCGGCCTGGGCCAGCGCCTGGACGAATCGACCAAGATGATGGCGGGCGGCGAAGTGGCGACCATGCTGATCGTGTTCGTGCTGCTGGTGGCCTGCGCCGACCTGGTCTCGAAGCTGCTGCGCCGGAGGCTGGGATGAATCTGCCGCCGCGCCCTCGCCCCTCCTACGGTACGCTGGCACTGCTCGCCGGACTGATGGCGCTGGTCGCGGCCAGCTTCGCCTCGCTGCCGCTGCAATGGAGCGCCTTCTTCACGGTCGAAGCCATCGGCTCGGCGCGCGAATTCCTGGCCGGCTTCGCGCCACCCGATCTCGCCCCGAGCTTCCTGCGCAAATGCCTGGACGCGCTGTTCGAGACCCTGGCCATGTCGGCCGTCGGCACCCTGCTTGCCGCGCTGGCCGGGCTGGCGCTGGCCCTGCCCGCGTCCGGGCGGCTCGGCGCGGCCGTGCGCGCCCCCTTGCGCATCGTGCTCAACGTGCTGCGTTCGGTGCCCGAGCTGGTCTGGGCCGCGGTGCTCCTGATCGCGGCGGGCCTGGGCCCGCTGGCCGGCACCCTGGCGCTGGCCCTGCATACCAGCGGGGTGCTGGGACGGCTGTTCGCCGACGCGCTGGAGAACGTGCCGCCGCTGCCGGAAGCGAGCCTGCGCAGCAACGGCGCGCCGGCCCTGAGCGCCTTCTTCTACGCTACCTTGCCGCAGGCGCTGCCGCAGATGCTGTCGTACACGCTGTACCGCTGGGAGAACAATATCCGCGCGGCGGCGGTGCTGGGCGTGGTCGGGGCCGGAGGCCTGGGCCAGATGCTCAAGTACCATTTGTCCCTGTTCCAGATGCAGAGCGCCGCCACGGTGGTGATCGCGATGCTGCTGCTGGTGGCCGTCGTCGACGCAGCCAGCTACCTGCTGCGGCGCAGCTTGACCCGTTGATGACCCGATGATGACGCGATAAGCCATGCTCGAACTCGACCAGCTCAGCAAATCCTATGGCGGCCGCAGCGTGCTGGCCGGCCTGTCGCACGTGTTCGAAGCGGGCCGCTTCGTGGCCATCATGGGCGAGTCGGGGGTGGGCAAGTCGACCCTGCTGAACCTGATCGCGGGCCTGGATGCGCCCGATGCGGGACGTGTGATCGTCGACGGCATGGTGATGTCCGCGCTCGACGACGACGCCGCCACCCGCCTGCGCCGCACGCGCATGGGCTTCATCTTCCAGGCCTTCCACGTGCTGCCCCACCTGAGCCTGCGCCAGAACGTGGCGCTGCCGCTGCTGCTCAACCGGGAATCCAGCGAGCGCGCCGACGCGATGCTCGCGGCGGTGGGCCTGGCCGGACGCGGGGACGATTTCCCGCGCCAGCTCTCGGGCGGCGAGATGCAGCGGGTCGCCATCGCGCGCGCCCTGGTGCACCGCCCCGCCCTGCTGCTGGCGGACGAACCGACCGGGAACCTCGACCCGGAAACGGCCGACGGCATCCTCAAGCTGCTGCGCAGCGAAACCCGGGCCCACGGCGCCGGCGCCATCATGGTCACCCACTCCCACGCCGCCGCCGCGATGGCCGACGAAGTCCTGCTGCTGACCCGATCCGGATTGAAATTGGCGTAAATTCCGCGAAGAAAGAATGCTTTTGGCATCTGTTCGCGCATCTATTCGTTAAATAGCGTGCATTGCGTAAGACGCAATCGTAGTAGTATCACAACGACCCGCCACGCATAAGCCACCACAACAGGCAGGGCTACCTTCCAGAACAGTCGATCTGTCTTGAATCCATGTGCCTAATTGTGGAGATCCGCCATGAGCGTACGACAGAAAAAACAGGAAATGCTCGCAGCGATGCATCGCGCGCGCGCCCTGGAGCCATCGAGCTTCGTGCCCAATAAACTACTCGACACCCTGATCGAACGCATGCAGCTCAAGAACGACGCCGAGCTGTGCCGCGTGCTCGAGGTCCAGCCTCCGATCATCAGCAAGATCCGCCACCGCAAACTCAACGTGGGGGCGACCATCCTGCTGCGCATGCACGAAAAGTCGAATATTCCGATCCGCGAACTGAAGGAGCTGACCAGCGCATCGCAGATCCATTAATTCTGCGTGGGCGGACGTCCGGTCTTGAGCTGGGGCAGCGCGCCGAGCACGGTCTTGAGGGTGGCCACGTCCAGCTGGCCCAGCAGGGCCACGCCGATGCGCAGCAGTTCGCTCTTCTTGACGTCGATGCCGGCGCGCAGGCAGGCCTGCTTGACCTCGGCCAGCACCGCATATTCCTGCTCGGGCATGGTGAAGCTGTCGCGTACCAGGACGGGACGCGCTTCCGACACGGGTTCGCGCGGGGCCGCTGCCGGCGCGGCCGCCTTGCGTGCGGTCTTCTTCGCCGGCGGAGCCAGCACCGCCCTGGCGGCGGCCTTGACGGCGGTCTTGACGCCGGTCTTGCTCTTGCTGGTCACGGCCGCCTTGGGCGCCGCCGCCTTGGGGACCGCCTTAGGGGCTGGCTTGGTGGCCTTGGCCGTCTTCGCCGTTTTCGCCGCCGGGCTGGCGGGCGTCTTTCTCGGCATGTGCTGCTCCATCGTTCAAAAGGGCAAACAATATAAACGATTTGCCCGTTGAACGATAGGGACGCATGTCAAGCGAACGTGGTTTCTTCGTCTTCCGCGTCGCGCCAGGTCGCGGCGATGCGGGCGAATTCGCCTTCGACCGCGAAGAAGGCGTCGAGCACATCCGGATCGAAGTGGGTGCCGCGCCCCTGGCGCATGACCTCCAGCGCCTGCTCGTGCGAGAAGGCCGGCTTGTACACGCGGCGCGAAATCAGCGCGTCGTAGACGTCGGCCACCGCCATCAGGCGCGCCGACAAGGGGATGTCCTCGCCGCTCAGCTTCTCCGGATAGCCGGTCCCATCCCATTTCTCCTGGTGCGAATGGGCGATCTCGCGCGCGAACATCAGGAAGCTGTTGCTGCCGCCGATGTGCTCCTCGACCAGCATGATGGTGTCGCGCCCGTAGGCCGCGTGCAGCTTCATGATCTCGAATTCTTCCGGATCGAGCTTGCCCGGCTTGAGCAGGATGCGGTCGGGAATGGCGACCTTGCCGATGTCGTGCAGCGGCGCCGACTGGTACAGCAGGTCGATGTTCTCGTCCGTGAGCTTGTCCGCGAAGCGCGGATGGCCGCGCAGCTGCAGGGCCAGGGTGCGCACATACTGCTGCACGCGGCGGAGATGCTTGCCGCCGCTCTCGTTGCCGCGTTCGCTGCCGCGGGTTTCCGCCATCCAGGCCATGGCCATGATGATCGCCTCCTGCATCATCGTCAGCTGGGCGGTGCGCTGCTGGACCATGCGTTCCAGCACCTGGTTCTGGTTCTCCAGTACGCGGCGCGCCGCGCGCAGGCTCAGGTGGGTGGCCACCCGGGCGAACAGGATCGGCGGGCTGATCGGCTTGCCGAGGTAGTCGACCGCGCCCACCGACAGGCCCATGGCCTCGTCCTCGACCTGGTTCTTGGCGGTCAGGAAGATCACCGGGATGTCGGCCGTGGCCGGATTGGCCTTCAACTGGCGGCAGGTCTCGTAGCCGTCCATGCCCGGCATCATGACGTCGAGCAGGATCAGGTCGAGGTCCGGCGAACTGCCCGCGATCTGCAGCGCGGTGCTGCCGTTGGTGGCGACCTTGGTGTGGTACTTGTCCTTCAACAGGCGCGACAGCAGCATGATGTTGTCGGGCGTGTCGTCGACGATCAGGATGGTCGGCTTGTCCGCCGCCTTGTCCCGGAGTGCGAGAGTCATAGGTGTTCCGCGATGTCAGATGGGGAGTCGCCGGGCGTCGCACTGGCCTGCTTGAGCAGCGCCCGGGCTTCCTCGAATTCGTAGCGCGACAGGTGGGTCTCCAGGCGCGCCAGCGCGGCGGCCGGCATTACCCCGGCCAGGGCGCAGCGCACGCTGTCGAAGTAATCGGTCGCCTCGCCCGAGAACTCGGCCAGCAGGCCGTCCAGCTGGGCGATCGCCTCCTGCGCGTCCTGGCCGGCTTCGCACGGGCTGTCGGCCGCCGGCGTGCCGGCGCTGGCGAAGTGGCGGTCGAGCGCGGCCATCAGGCTGGCTAGGGCCTGTTCCAGCGCCGCGCCGCCGCGTCCCAGCGCCGCGGCATCCGGCGTCCTGCGCTTGGCCTGCTCTTCCACTTCCTGGGCCAGGGCCTGCACTTCGCGCGCGCCGATGTTGCCGCACACGCCGCGCAGAGAGTGGGCGCGGCTGGCGGCGTCGTTCAATCTTCCCGCAACCAGGTCGGCGCGGATGCAGCTGCCGGCGTCGCGCTGCGAGCCGCGCAGGCGGTCGAGCAGTTCCAGGTACAGCCTGGCGTTGCCGCCCACGTTGCGCAGGCCGAAAGCCGTGTCCAGGCCGGTCAGCTTGGGCAGGCCCTGCAGCGCGGCCGGATCTGGGGCTGCCTGGCCCGGGCGGCCAGGCATGCCCTTGCCCAGCCAGCGCGCCAGGGTGGCGTACAGCTTCTCGGGATCGACCGGCTTGGTGATGTAGTCCTGCATGCCTTCGCGCAGGCAGCGCTCGCGGATCTCGGCCAGCGCGTGCGCCGTCATCGCGATCACCGGCAGCTCGTTGAAGCGCGGGTCCTGGCGCAGTTCCACCGTGGCGGCATGGCCGTCGAGCTGGGGCATTTCCAGGTCCATCAGCACCAGGCGATAGGCGCCGGGGCCGGCCTCGAACAGCTTGTCCAGGGCCTGGCGGCCGGTCGAGGCGACGTCGACATCGATGCCCTGCGATTCCAGCAGTTCGCGCGCGATCTGCTGGTTGACCAGGTTGTCCTCGACCAGCAGCACGCGCGAGCCCTGGGCGCTGGCGCGCGCCACGCCGCTGGCGCCGCCCTCGAAGGCAGCGCGTGCGAACAGGCTGGCCAGGGCGTCGGCCAGGGCCGACTGCACGAAGGGCTTGTACAGCACGCCGTTGACGCCCGCGGCTTCCGCCTCGGCCTGCACGCCGTCGCGCCCGAAGGCGCTGACCAGGATGGTGAGCGGCTGGTGACGCAGGCCGGCGTTGGCCTTGACGCGGCGCACCAGCTCGATGCCGTCCATGCCCTGCATGCCGCAATCGGTCAGCAGCAGGCGGTAAGGCATGCCGGCGGCGTCGGCCGCGGCGATCGCGCCTTCGGCCCCGCGCCCGTCCGAGCAGCACTCCACGCGCAGCGGCAGCGCCGCCAGCGATTCGCGGAGCACCGCGCGCGCCAGCGCGCTGTCGTCCACCACCAGTACGCGCGCACCCGCCAGCTCCGGCGGCACCTGCAGCACGGTTTCCGGCTCGCCGGACAAGGCGAAATCGAGGTCGAAGTGGAAGGTCGAACCGGCGCCGGGGGCGCTCTCGACCGCGATGCAGCCGCCCATCAGGCCGACCAGCTGCTGGGAGATCGACAGGCCCAGGCCGGTCCCGCCGTACTCGCGGGTGGTCGAACCGTTGGCCTGGCTGAAGGCGCGGAACAGCTTGGCCTGCTGCTCTTCGCTGATGCCGATGCCGGTGTCGCGCACCGCGAAGCGCAGGCGGACTTTATCTTTCGCTGCGCCGCGCAGCGGAATGCAGGACAGCTGCAGCTCGCCGCCCGGCGTGAACTTGACCGCGTTGTTGACCAGGTTGATCAGGACCTGGCCCAGGCGCAGCGGGTCGCCCACCAGCTGGCGCGGCACCGCGTGCGGCACGTGGAACAGGTATTCGAGCTGCTTGTCGGCGGCGCGCTGGCTGGTGACGCTGGCCACGTTGGAGAGCACGTCGTCCAGGCAGAACGGCACCTGCTCGACGTCCAGCTTGCCGGCCTCGATCTTGGAAAAGTCGAGGATGTCGTTGATGATCCCCAGCAGCGAGAGCGCGGCGCGGTGGATCTTGCCCACGTAGTCCTGCTGCTTGGGATTGAGGTCGGTGCGCAGCGCCAGGTAGGCCATGCCGATGATGGCGCTCATCGGCGTGCGGATCTCGTGGCTCATGTTGGCCAGGAATTCGGACTTGGCCACGTTGGCCGCCTCGGCGCGCAGGTTGGACTGGGTCAGTTCCTCGGTGCGGGCGGCGATCTTCTGTTCCAGGTCTTCGTTCAGTTCCCGCAACTGCTGCTCGATGCGGCTCTTCTCGCGCAGCAGGCCATTGGTCACCTGTTCCGCCTGCCGCAGGCGGTTCAGGGTGTCGCGGAAGCTGCGCACGGCCGAGGACAGGCGCCCGACCTGGTCGCGCCGGCCGATGCCGGACAGGCGGATGTCGGTCTCGCCGCGCGCCAGCTTTTCCAGCGATTCCTGGATGTCGGCAAACGGCTCCGACATGCGGCGGCCCACCACGAAGACGCAGCCCACGATCGCCAGCGTCAGGAGGATGTTGGCGGCGGCGGTATGGACGATCTGGCCGCGCAGGTCCTCGTCGATCTGCTGGCGCGAGAAGGCCAGCTCGATGGCCCCCACCGGATAGGCGCGGGTGCCGTCGTTGTAGGTGATGCGGCGCCGCACCCGCACCGCGGCCTCGCCGTTGTCGCGGTTGGCCAGGGCAGCCAGCAGGGTGCCGTCCGGCGCCAGCACGCGCAGGGTCTGCACCTCGGGTGTCGCGCCAAGGGCGTCGACCACCGAGGACACGGCGGCGCTGTTGATGTCGAACAGCGGACGCGCCAGGGCGTGCGAGAGCACGGTGGCCTGGCGTTCGATGCGTTCCTGCAGCTTGGCGTCGGCCTCCACCCGCAGCGCATGCAGTGTGTAGGTGGTATACACCCCGGTCGAAAGCGCGACCGCCAGCACGATGCCCGCGCCGAGCCGGAACACGATGTTCTGGCGCCAGTTGTCGACCAGGCGGCGCGGGACCAGGCGCAGCGGGCGGCGGCGCCTGCCGATGGGATTGAGGGGATTAATACGCGCCCCCGCCACCTGAGCTCAGGGCCTGCTCGCGCTTGCGATAGGCGGGGCTGTTGCGTCCCTGCTCGATCGCATCCCACAGGCGCGCGGCCAGCTGCGGCTTGTTGGCGACGAAGGCGCGCGACAGCACCAGGTAATACGGCTTCTCGATCAGCGGCGCCGGCAGCATCTCGAGCCGGGCGCCGAGCGGCCCGCGCATCAGGCGCTTGGCGTCGCCGCCGCCGAGCGCCGCGCCGGCCAGGCGCCCCGCGATCAGCTTCTGCGCCAGTTCGTCCGAACGCTGGCTGCCCTCGTCCACCGGCACGTGCCGCGAGCGCAGGAAGTCGGCCACCGAGTAACCGAGCTGCACGCCGATGCGGCCGTCCAGGTTGTGGAATTGCTTGCCGTCCCAGCCAAGGCGGCTGCCGCGGCGGCGCACCAGCACGTAGCGGTCGATGTGCATGCGCTTGGCCGGGTCGGCATTGGCGCCGCCCGGATAGGCGCCGAGCTCCATGCGCTCGGGATTGAAACTGACCGCGAAGGCGCCGTCGACCTGGTTCGACTTGAGCTGCTCCAGGCAGCGCTTCCAGGGCATGCTCTGGAAATCGAAGCTCACGCCGGTGCGCTTGCTGACGTCCGCCAGCAGTTCGAAATTCAGCCCGCCGCCGTCGAGCGTGCGCCAGGGCGGCACTTCCTGGCGCTCGAAGCACAGGGTCACGCTGCCGGGCCCGGCAGCCTGGGTCTGGGCAGGCCCCAGCATGCACCAGGCGGCGAGGACGGGAACGACGAGCTGCTGGATGCGCATGCCGGGAAAATGTGGTTGAACGGACAAGTATTGAAGTATGCCATCAGAAATTGCCGAACAACAGCAAAATGAACCGAAAGTCACGTGGATACGACACCTCCGCCGGAGCCTGTATCATGAAGGCTCCGGCGAAACGCTGCCATGCGTGCGGCCGGCTGTGTAACGAAGCTGTAGCGATCTGGAGCATGTATGCGTATTGTGACCCACGGAGGCAAGTTCCACGCGGACGATGCCTGGGCCGTAGCGGTGTTGTTGATCCTCTTCCCGGAGGCCGAGCTGGTCCGCAC
Source organism: Massilia sp. ZL223 (assembly GCF_018119395.1). Lineage (GTDB taxonomy): Bacteria > Pseudomonadota > Gammaproteobacteria > Burkholderiales > Burkholderiaceae_D > Telluria. The sequence goes on along the minus strand of NZ_JAGPWD010000009.1, from coordinate 18,893 downwards.
CCGCGACCCCGCCATCATCGAGGCGGCCGACTTCGCGGTCGACGTCGGCGGCATCTGGGACCCGGCCACGGGCCGCTTCGACCACCACCAGAAGGGTTTCGAGGGCGCGCGCCAGAGCGGCGTGCCCTACGCGAGCGCCGGCCTGGTGTGGCGCGACTACGGCGCCCGCTGCGTCGCCGCCCTGGCCGAGGCCCACGCCGGCCGCAGCCTGGACGAGGACACGGCGCGCCAGCTCGCCTATGCCATCGACGCCGACATCGTCCAGTACCTGGATTTGTCGGACGTGGGCGCGGCCAAGAACGCGCCCGGCGGCTACGGCCTGTCGGCCGTGATCTCGGGCTACAACCCGAGCTGGATGGACGAGCAGCGCCTGGGCTACGGACCGGATGCCGAGGCCTACCGCACGGCGCAGTTCCGGCGCGCGGTGGCGGTGCTGACCGACATCATGGTCAATGCGGTCAAGTACCGGGTGGGCGCCCTGCTGGCGGTGGAACAGGTGCGCGGCGCGGAAGTGCTGGAAGGCGGACGCCTGCTGTTCCTGAAGAACGGCGCCCTGCCCTGGTCGGCGGTGGTGCGCAAGGAGATGCCGAAGGTCTTGTTCGTCATCAGCTACAACATGGCGGAGCAGCGCCACATGATCCACACGGTGTCGGTCAGCACGGAGAACTTCGACGCGCGCGCCGATTTGCCGGAAGCTTGGGCGGGGCTGAGAGATGCCGACCTGGCGGCGGTGACCGGGGTGCCGGATGCGGGGTTCTGCCACAACGGGCGCTTCATTGCTTCGGCCAAGTCCTACGAAGGTATCCGCGAAATGGCGCGCCTGGCGCTGGCGGAGGTGGATCGTCTTGCCGCTACTGCGGCGCCGGCCGCATAGGATTTTCGACCGCTACCCTTAAGACCGTCATTCCGGCGAAGGCCGGAACCCAAGTTTTGCATGCGTCACGACTGCGCATCGAACTTGGGTCCCGGCCTTCGCCGGGACGACGGTTTTACGGATAGCTGAAAAAGGTGACGGCAGCGGTCTTAAGCGGTAACAGCCGCACGCGCATGCAAATCCCACAGCGCGCCGACACGCAACCCTGCGTGCACCGGCTTCACCTCGTCGATCCCCAGTTCCTCCATCAGCGCGATCAAGAGCGCCAGCCCGCCCGGCAGGTGCGGCGCACGCGCCGCCGGCTCCCAGGCCAGGCGCACCCGAGCCAGGTGACCCGCCTCCACGACCAGGCGGCGTAAGCGCATCAGGCTGTCGCGATTCAGGCCATCCGCCTGGGCGATCTCGGCCAGCGCCCGCACGGTGCCGCAGGCGCCGTAGGCAATCCGCCCGGCCTTCCGCCCCAGCACCGACTGGGCGAAGCGGCTGCGTCCCGAGCGCACCGCCGCCTCGAAGCCCACCTCGTCGATGCGGCCGTCGCCGAAGAAAGTCAGACTCTGGCGCACCGCCCCCACCGCATACGATTCGATGCGCTCGATACGCTCTCCCCGCCCCAGCACCAGCTCGGTCGACCCGCTGCCGATGTCGGCCACCAGGCGCGGCTCATCAAGCCCAGCGCCGAGCGTGCTGGCCACGCCCAGGTAGACCAGGCGTCCCGCCTCGCTGCCGTCGATCAGCTCGATCCGCCGTCCCAGGGCCTGCTCGGCGGCCGGCAGGAACACCGGCGCGTTGCGCGCCAGGCGCAGGACCGAGGTCGCCACCACCCGCACCGCCTCCGGACGCCAGGCGTCCAGGGAACGCCGGAACTCGCCCAGGCAGCTCAATGCGCGCCGCATCGCCGCCGCGCACAGGTAGCCGTCTTCGTCCAGGGTGGCGGCCAGCCGCACCGGCTCGGCCATCGTGGCCACGAGGGCCAGCGCGCCTTTCTCGACGCGCCCGACGTGCAGGCGAAAGCTGTCCGAGCCGAGTTCCACGGCGGCGTACAAGGGAGATTCAAGAGTGGGTGGCGTCATGGTCGTTCCTGCTGCGATGTGCGGCAGGATACGGCCCGGATGTGACAAGCGCGTGACGCGGCGGCTCAGACCTCGGCCACGGCCGCGACGGCTTGGGAAACGCGGTTGCGTCCCGCCTGCTTGGCGGCCACCAGCGCCTCGTCGGCGCGCTGGAACAGGGTCACGGTGCTGTCTTCGGGACGGATGGTGGTCACGCCGAAGCTGGCGGTCATCTTGATCAGCGCGCGCTCGCTCTTGACGGGGGTGGCCTCGATGGCGGCGCGGATGCGCTCGGCCACCAGGGTGGCCTCGTCGAGATTGGTGCGCGGCAGCAGGATCGCGAACTCGACGCCGACCAGGCGGCCCAGCATGTCGCTGTCGCGCAGCTGGCGCTTGCACAGCTCCACCACGTGGCGCAGCACGGCGTCGCCGGCCGGGTGGCCGTAGCCGTCGTTGACGCGCTTGAACTGGTCGAGGTCGAGCACCACCAGGGCGGTCGGCAGGCCGGGACGGCGCGCCAGCGCCATCCACGGGGCCAGCGCGCTGAAGAAGCCGCGCCGGTTCGGCACGTCGGTGAGCGGGTCCACCAGTTCCAGGCGCGCCAGCTCGCGCTGCGCGCGTTCGCGCGCCAGCAGCAGCATGCCGAAGCAGTTCCCCAGCATCAGCAGGTAGAGCGCGGCGACGAACAGCTGGCCGAGCATCTCGCTGCTCATCCAGCCCCAGCCGGCAGGCAGCAGCATCACGAACAGGCCTCGTGCGGCCACCACCAGGGCCAGCACCGCCGTCACCAGCGCCAGGAAGCGCTGCAGCAGGCTGCTGTCCTTCCAGCGGCTGGCCAGGGCCGCCGCGCCGGACAGATAGAAAGCGCCCAGCAGGAGCGAGACGGCCACGCTGCGCAGGCCGTCCTCGTCGATCAGGTAGCAAATCAGGAAAGCCAGGATCGCCAGGCCGCCCAGCACCAGGGTCGGACGGCGCCAGCCTTCGCGGCCGACGGCTTCCCAGGAGGCGCCCGCCTCGACCGCCACGCCGGCCAGCAGCAGCGCATAGCCGCCGGGGACCGCGATCGCCGGCGGCACGACATTGCTCGCGCCCAGCGCCAGCAGCAGCCAGGCGCCGCCCTGGATCTGCCTGGACAGGCTCCATGCGGCCAGCGCCTGGGACCGCACCGGGCCGTGATCGAAGAAGGTCAGCAGCGCGACCAGGGCCAGGTTGCCCAGGGCCAGGACCAATACCATGGTGGAGGCGTCCAGGGTCATCATGTCAGTACTCGTGTTCGACCTGGGTGGTGCCGTCGCCGACCTTGCTGGCCCAGGCGCGGGCGAAATATTCCTGTTCCGCGCCGCTGGGCGGCTCGTGCCAGAACACGATCAGGGTGCCCTTGTGATCGTGCAGCTGGGTCAGCTTCTCGACGAAACGCGGATTTCCGTCGGCATCCGCCAGGGCCATCGCATAGCCGTACACGCGCTGCAGCCGCTCGATCCTGTCCGGCTCGGTCGGGCTGTTGGTGGCGGTGATCGTGGGATGGTCCAGGAACATGGAAGCTCAATAGGGTCTGGTCGAGTGGCGCGTGGCGGCCAGCTTATCAGAAAGCGATGCCTGGCAACAAGCTGCGCCGGGCCGCCCCGCCCTCGCCTATACTGCTCACCATGTCCGCCCCCGCCGACCCGCCTTCGCCCGAGCAGCCGCCTCCGCTGGTACGCACCGAGGGCGACCGCCGCACCCTGGAATTCATGCCCGGCGACATCCAGAGCGAAATGCGGCTGTCGCGGCCCGACGCGCTGGTGCTGGCCTATGCCCGCGCCATGATGTGCTTCGCCCTGTTCGCGCCGCACCCGCGCCACATCGTGATGGTGGGCCTGGGCGGCGGTTCGCTGGCCAAGTTCTGCTACCGGCGCTTTCCCCGCGCCCGGATCACGGTGCTCGAGCTGCGCGCCGACGTGATCGCCCTGCGCGAGCAATTCCACGTGCCGCCGGACGATGCGCGCCTGCGCGTGCTGCACTGCGACGCCACGCGCTGGCTGGCGGCCAATCCCGGCCAGGCCGACGTGCTGCTGGTGGACGGCTTCGACGCCAGCGGCCTGCCGTCCGCCCTGTCGAGCGCGCGCTTCTATGCCGATTGCCGGCGCTGCCTGCGCCCGGACGGGGTGATGGTTGCCAACATCTTCACTTACGATCCTGACTATGTCGCTGCGGTGCAACGCCTGCGCGCCGCCTTCGACGGCAGGCTGGCCTGGTTCCGCGGCATCGCCGGCAACAACCAGATCCTGTTCGCCGTGCGGCCCGGCGCCGCTGCGGCGTCCCCGGGCGCCGCCGAACGGCGGCTGCTGCGCATCCTGCGGCCGCGCGGCTTCGGCTGGGCCTGGACCAACCGCCTGCTGGCGCGCGCAGTGCTTGCCTGGCTGTCACGCCGCGCTGTCTGAGGTCTGCCACAAGGGGGTGGACGAATCGTCCAGAGGGGCACATTTCGTTTGCGAAACCACCCGTTTTTGTGACAAACTGGCGCGCACTAATGCCCATTGGCAAGCCCTCTTACACTCAGATCAAAGTAGCCACCCTGGACCAACACATGCCGCGTCGCCGCCTGCCCTTGTCGCTCACCCTCGCGGCGGCCCTCACGCTCGGGGGCGGCCTGGCCGCATCCGGCGCCCTGTTCCTGGGCGTCAGCCACCTCGAATGCGACAACATGGCGCTCGCCTTTGCGCAGCGCGCCGACGAGCGCGTGGCCGCGGTGCGCCAGGGCATGGACCAGGCGGTCGAGGTCCTGACCGTCACCAACCAGCTGTTCGCGCGCGGCGAGCCGGTATCGCGCCAGCAGTTCGCCGACTTCACCTCGGCCCTGCTGGAACGCCACCGCTTCATCCAGGCCTTCAACTACCACCGCGTGGTGCGGGCCGAGGACCGCGCGGCGGCCGAAGCCGCCCTGCAGCAGGTCCGCCCGAACACCATCTTCACCGAGCTGCGCCCGGAAGGCCAGGTACCGGCCCCGATGCGCGGCCGCTACCACGTGGTCGACTACCTGGAACCGATGGCGGGCAACGAAGCCGCCTTCGGCCTGAACGTGTCCCAGAACGCAGAAGTGATGGGCGCGCTCGACATCGCCCGCGGTTCCGGCCGCGCCGCCGCCACCGGCCTGTTCGCCCTGGCCCAGGACGCCACGCCCCAGCCCAGCTTCGAGATGATCCTGCCGATCCTGGACAAGGATGGCGCGATGACCGGCGACACCGCCGTGATCATCCGCGGCAACGAACTGGTGCGCTCCTCGCTGGCCGGCGCCGGCCTGCTCGAATCGAACGACATCTTCGTGTCGGTGTATGCCAGCGAACATGCGGACGCGAACAAGCGCCTGCTGTCCACCGGCCCGACCCAGGTCTCGCACGACCACTTCCTGGCCGACTGGCTGATGCCCGACGGCCCGGCCGTGCACAGCACCGTGCTGCGCATCGCCGGCCGCCCGTGGCGCATCGACGTCGCCGCGGCGACCCGCCCCTTCCTGGCCGACCACATGGCGTCCACCGCCCTGCTGGTGGGCGGCATCCTGATCACCCTGCTCAGCACCGCTTTCGTGCAGGCCTCCGGCCAGCGCGCGCGCAAGGTCCAGCAGCTGGTGCGCCAGCGCACCGCCGACCTGCGCCGCACCAACCGCCGCCTGGTCGAGGACATGATCGCCCGCGAGCGCGCCGAGAAGGCCCTGCAGCAGAGCGAGCAGCGCTTCCGCCAGCTGGTCTCGATGTCCTCCGACTGGTACTGGGAGCAGGACGCCGCGCTGCGCTTCACCATGGTGACCGGCGCCTTCACCGAAAAGACCGGCGTGCCGGTCGACACCGTGCTGGGCAAGACGCGCTGGGAATTCCAGCCCGACCTGCTGGAAACCGAATCCGGGCGCGCCCACATCGCCCAGGTCAAGGCGCACGAGCCCTTCGCCAACCTCGAATACAAGACCGTCGACGAATTCGGCGACACCCGCTGGTTCTGCGTCAACGGCCAGCCGGTGTTCGACGAGACCGGCACCCTGGCCGGCTACCGCGGCACCGGCAGCGACATCACCGAGCGCAAGCTCACCGAGCAGCGCGTCCACCATGTGGCCCAGCACGACGTGCTGACCGGCCTGCCGAACCGCTCCCTGCTCCAGGACCGCCTGGGCCAGGCGATCGCCTACGCCACCCGCAGCGGCTACCCGGTATGGGTGATGCTGATCGACCTGGACCGCTTCAAGTTCGTCAACGACAGCATGGGCCACAAGGCCGGCGACGTGCTCCTGATGACGGTGGCGGCGCGCCTGCGCGGCTCGCTGCGCGACACCGACACCGTGGCGCGCCTGTCGGGCGACGAATTCGTGGTGATCCTGTCCGAGCACGCCGAGGAGCCGCTGCGCCCCGAGATCGTGCAGCGCGTGATGGATTCGGTGGCCCAGCCGGTCATGCTCGGCACCAAGGAATTCTTCGTCACCTGCTCGATCGGCGTGGCGGTCTACCCGAGCGAAGGGACGCCGGCCGACAGCCTGATCGAACACGCCGACATCGCGATGTACAGCGCCAAGAAGATGGGGCGCAACAACTTCCAGTTCTACACCCCGGCGATGAACGAAGAGTCGCTGGAGCGCGTGCGCATCGAGGGCGCGCTGCGCAATGCGCTGGAGCGCAACGAATTCGTGCTGCATTACCAGCCCCAGGTCGACCTCAAGAGCGGCCGCATCGTCGGCATGGAAGCCCTGATCCGCTGGAACCACCCGGAGCTGGGCATGGTTCCGCCGGTGCGCTTCATCGGCATCGCCGAGGAAACCGGCCTGATCGTGCAGATCGGCGCCTGGGTGATGCGCACCGCCTGCGCCCAGAACAAGGCCTGGCAGGATGCGGGCCTGGGCAAGCTGAGGGTGGCCGTCAACCTGTCGGCGCGCCAGTTCGGCGCGGCCGACCTGATCGCCAGCCTGGAATCGGTGCTGAACGACACCGGCCTCGATCCGGACTGCCTGGAGATCGAGCTCACCGAAAGCCTGTTCATGAGCGACGTGACGCCGGCGGTGGAGTTGCTGCACCGCATGAAGTCGCTGGGCGTGAACCTGTCGATCGACGACTTCGGCACCGGCTATTCGAGCCTGTCCTACCTGTCGCGCTTCCCGATCGACGTGCTCAAGATCGACCGCTCCTTCGTGGCCGACATCACCCACGACGTCAACGACGCGGCGATCGTCACCTCGATCATCGCGCTGGCGCACAACCTGAAGCTGGCGGTGATCGCGGAAGGCGTGGAAACGGCCGAACAGCTGGACTACCTGCGCACCCACGGCTGCGACGAGATGCAGGGCTATTACTTCAGCAAGCCGCTGCCGGCCGCGGACTTCGAGCAGATGCTGCGCCAGGGGCGCTGCCTGGCGCTGCCGGCGCCGGAAGACGAGGCCTTCACCGCTTCGGCGGCCTGAAACCAGGGTGCGGCGCCTTCGCCGCCCTCCCTGGCGGGCTTCGGAAAATTCCTACAGCAAAAAAAATTGACCACAAATAACTTTTTGTGGCCAATACGACATCATTAGCGATACAATATCCGTGTCTCTTTTGCAATCCCGAGTCCCGGAGAATACGATGATGAACGAAACGCGTGAGTTGCCCGCCGAAGCAGCACAGCGCAGGCAGCGCACCGACAGCCGCACGCGCGACCTGGTGAACCAGGCGATCGCGTCGGTTCCGACCCTCGGCCTGCAGCGCGCAGCCGAATTCCTGGCGACGATGAACGTCCCGGCTGAAGTGGCCGTCCGGGTGCTGGTCTATCCGCACCGCCGCCGCGCCAACTGAGTCCTTCACGTGCGCCTTGCGCGCACGCTGAGCGCGAACCGGGCCGAGGCGCGGCGCGGTTTTCGCGCGATGCCGCGGCCGCTCGGGCCGGGCATGCCTGTCCCTCAGCGCTTCTTTTCCTGCTGGACGATGTCGGCCAGCGACTCCCGTCCTTTCTCGGTCAGCAGGTAGCCACCCGCCTCGTTCGCGGCGACGTGCGATTTGAGGTTCAGGAACTGCAGCACCTCGGCGTCGACCGCCGCCTGCGGATCCTCCGCCAGGGCGCGCAATCCCACCACGCAGCGGCGCAGGAACAGTACTTCCTGCCCCTTCCTGGTCAGCGTGATGCGGCCGTCGCGGCCGAATTCGATCATCTTCAGGCCCGAAAGGCGCTTGGCGTTGCGCCCCACGCAGGCGGTGGAGGTATCCTTCTTCGTGCCACGGCGCACCAGCTCGAGGGCGTCGTATTCGTCTGTCGTCAGCTTTTCGTTCTTCATTACCGCTTTCAAATCAATCAGGGCGCGCCATGGTAACCGGGGCGACCGTCTGCGGCAACTGCGGCGACGCCGCGGGGCTGCGTTGCTAGCGCAGCGAACGCAAGGCGTACCACCCGAGCCCGAGGCTGGCGGCCAGTCCCAGCGCCATCGCCAGCTGCATGCGGCGCGTCTCGACGACGCCGCGTCCCAGGTAAATCTTGTTGTACAAAGTCGAACCCATTGTCTCCTCCTGCCGTGGGGTGGTATGGCTTTAATTATAGAAAACCATGCATTGCAGCCGCGTGACAAGCAGCACGCCGGCACACCTGGGCGGCAAAAAAGCAACACCGGGCCTCCGCCTAGCGCGCGCCGGACGGCATGGGGGCCTGTTAGGATCATACGACATTGACAACTTTTACCGGAGCACAGCATGAACGATCCGACCAAGGCGGACCCGGCCAACAGCCGGCCCGGCATCTTCGACGAGGCCGACATCGGCAGCGGCGAAAAGACCCCTGGCCAGCGCGAAACCGAAGAGATGATCCGCCAGATTCCGCCGCTGCCGCCCTCCAACCGGCAATCCAGCGAAGGACAGCCGCTGCAGGGCGAAGGAGACAAGGGCAAGGGCGCCCAGCCGGAGTCCGGCAACCGCCAGGCCTCCGGCGCCTGAATGAAGCGGTAACTGAAGCGTTAACTCAGCTTGCCCGGATCGGCGGTTCGGGCAGGCGCGGCTCCTGGACGGGAGCGTTGGTGGGATCCGGCACGTCGTCCGGCACCGGCGGCTGCGGCGGCGGCTGCTTCGGATCGGTGGGCGTGTCGGGCTCGGGCGTGATATGCGCCTCGATGGTGGTGAAATCGCGCAGAGGGTCCTGCGCCGTGAGCATGTTCATGGTGGGCCTCTCAGTGACTCAGTGAAGTCGAAACCGTGCGCCGTCCATGCGGCGCGGCGCACGAGAGCGGGAAGGCAAAGGGCTTGCCTCCGTGGGTAATGCTGCGGCGGGCGGGCGCCCGCCGCGAAAGCTGCGTAGGCCGCGGCTTAATGGTTCTGCTTCTGCTTCGCGCCGCCGCCCGCGCCCTTGTCGGTGCTGGCGCGTTCGCGCGACATGTGGTCATGGCTGCTCTTGTCGCTCACGCCGGCGCGTTCCTTGGCCTGGTCCTGCTCGGACTTGTTGTTGTTGGCCGATTGCTGGTTCTGCTGTCCGCTCGATTTGGAATTGCTCATCGTATGCCTCCTGATCAAAACGTTGGGTGTCGTGCGCAGCCTAGCACGGATGCGGCGGGCAGGTTTTCAATCGTGCGGCGGCTCGGCTATAGTGGAAGCCCCTTCATTCGACACCCGCCCATGCGCCTTCTTCGCCTGCTTCCGCTCTCCCTCCTGGCCGCCCTCCACGCCCAGGCCGCGCCGATGAAACTGGCCGACTACCTGGCGCTGAGCGGACCCGCGCCCGGCGCGCGCATCGCCTATGGCCCGGCGGCCTCGCAGTACGCGGAACTGTTCCTGCCTCAGGGGCAGGGCCCCTTCCCGGTGGCCGTGCTGGTGCACGGCGGCTGCTGGACCAGCAAGTTCGGGGGCATCGCCCAGCTGCGCAACATGGCGGGCGCCCTGGCGCAGCGCGGCATCGCGGTCTGGAACGTCGAATACCGGCGGGTGGACGAGCCGGGCGGCGGCTATCCGGGCATGTACGAGGACATGCATGCGGCGCTGGACGCCCTGCGCGCCCAGGCCGGCAAGCAGCCGCTCGACCTGGACCGCATCGTGGCGGTCGGCCATTCGGCCGGCGGCCAGCTGGTGCAATGGATCGCCGGACGGGAACGCATTCCGCAAAGCAGCCCCCTGTACCGGACCAATCCGCTGCCGGTCCGCCATATCGTGAGCCTGGGCGGCCTGGCCGACCTGCGCAAGGAAGCGGCCCTGATCCAGTCCAGCTGCGGGCGCGATACCGCCCAGCTGGCCGGCACGGCAAGCGCGCAGCGGCCGGACGTGTTCGTGGATACCAATGCCGCCGAACTCACGCCGAACGGCAGCCGCACCTGGCTGGTAACCGGCGCCCTCGACACCATCTCGCCGCCGCGCGTGGCGCACGACTACGCCGCACGCGCGCGCGCCGCCGGCGACCGCGCCGAGGTCGTAATCCTGCCCGAGGCCAGCCACTACGACGAGGTGGCGGCCAGCTCGCCCGCCTGGCCGCAAGTACTGCGCGTCATCGAGGGCGCGCTCGGCCTCAATCCTTGAACAGCGAGGCCACGCGCCGCGCCAGCGGCGCTTCCAGCACCAGCTCGCTGCGCGCCACCGCGACGCAGGGCAGGATCCAGCCCTCGCGCTTTTCGTCGGCCGACAGGCCGGGCCACTCGATCAGGTAGGCCACCTGTCCGCTGCGCAGGCGGCAGATGCAGGTGCGGCAGGTGCCGTTGCGGCAGGAACTGGGCAAGTCCAGCCCCGCGTGTTCCGCCGCGTGCAACAGGGTGGTGCTCTCGTCCGCGCCGAAGCTTTCGCCGCTCGGCTGCAGAGTAATCGTATGGATCGTGGGAGACATAGGCGCCGATTGTAGCGCGATCGCTCCTCCATTCCTGAAAGCATGCTGGGTTCGTTCTCGCACAGACTCGACTGCTGGGCCTCTCTACGCTGGAAACTCCAGAAGCGAGAGCAGGAGTACGATATGAAACGAACGATGACCGCCCCCCTGATCATGGCCGCCCTGATCGGCGCCCTTCCCCACCTGGCCAGCGCAGCCCAGGCCGGCAACACGCAGCCGCCCGCGGCCCAGCCCGCACTGCCCGCACCCGCACAGGAAGCCCCGGCGCCCGGCGCCACCCTGGCCATGCCTGGCCAGCCGGCGATGCCGGGAACGGCCCCGGCAGCCCGGGGCCAGGCGAGCGCCAAGCAGGCCCAATTCGAGCGCCTGCTGCGCGCCCAGGTGCTGCTCGACCGCGCCCACTTCTCGCCCGGCGAGATCGACGGCGCCTATGGCTCCAACATGCGCCAGGCCCTGAGCGGCTTCCAGGCCGCACGCAAGCTGCCGGTCACCGGCAAGCTGGACGAGGCCACCTGGAACGCGCTCAACGAAGACAACAGTCCGACCCTCCTGACCTACACCCTGGTGGAAGCCGACGTCGCCGGTCCCTTCCGCCCGGTGCCGGAAGATATGATGGCCAAGGCCTCGCTGCCGGCGCTCGGCTACGCCAGCGCGGTCGAGGGCCTGGGCGAGAAATTCCACGCCAGCCCCAAGCTGCTCGAACGCCTCAACCCGGGCAAGAGCATGGCGCGCGCCGGCGAACAGATCATTGTGCCGAACATCGTCGGCAAGTCCGCGCTGGCCAAGGCCAGCAAGGTGGTGGTGCGCGATTCGACCAAGACCCTCATGCTGTTCGATGCCGGCGGCCAGCTGCTGGCCCAGTATCCGGCGTCCACCGGCAGCCAGTACGATCCGCTGCCGGTCGGCACCTGGAAGATCGAGGGCGTGCACGCGAATCCGGTGTACAACTACAACCCGAAGCTGTTCTGGGATGCCGAGCCGGGCGACAAGAAGGCCAAGGTAGCGCCGGGGCCGAACAACCCGGTGGGCGTGGCCTGGATCGATTTGTCGAAGCCGCACTACGGCATCCACGGCACCCCGGTGCCAGGCCACGTGGGCAAGACCGAATCGCATGGCTGTATCCGCCTGACCAACTGGAGCGCCGCCGAAGTGGCGGGCCTGGTGGCGGCCGGAACAGAGGTGGTCCTGCAGGACTGATGCTCTAGAAACGATCGAACGGAGGACGAGATGAAATGGCTGATGACCTTCCTGGCCGGCGCGCTGGTCGGCGCCGGGGTGCTGTTCGTGTTCCTGAACGAGGTGCCGGAAGAGCCGGCGCCGGTGGCCGCAGTGGCGCCGCCGCCACCGGCACCCGCGGCGGCTCCCGCGGCGCCCGCAGCGCCTGAAGCGGCGCCGCCCGCCCAGGGCCAGGGAGGCTCGGTAGTGCAGACCGACCTGTCCGACACCGAGCTGCCGATGCGTCCGTCCTCCAGCTCCCTGTCCGCCGCCAACGCCACGCCGGGGACCGCTTCCGCCGTTCCGGGCAAGCTGATGGTGCCGGTCCAGGGCGTGAAGGCCTCGGCCCTGACCGACACTTTCGACCAGCCGCGCGGCAACCAGCGCCACCACGAAGCGCTGGACATCATGGCGCCCAAGGGCACGCCAGTGGTCGCGGCCGCCGACGGCAAGGTCGTCAAGCTCTTCACGAGCAAGCCCGGCGGCCTGACCGTCTACCAGTTCGACCCGAGCGAAAAATTCGCCTACTACTACGCCCATCTCGACCGCTATGCGGACGGCCTGCAGGAAGGCATGGTGCTCAAGCGCGGCGACGTGCTGGGCTATGTGGGCGTCACCGGCAATTCGGATCCGAACGCGCCCCACCTGCACTTCGCCGTGGTCGAACTCACGCCGGAAAAGCAGTGGTGGAAAGGCACGCCGCTCAATCCGTATCCGCTGCTCAAGGAGTGAGCTCGGCGCCGCCGGCAGGTTCGTCGATGTCCGTCCCGACGTTGATCGCCGCGTAGGCGCGCTGCACGGCCACCGCCTCGGCGCTGTCCTTGCCGTACAATTCCTCCGCCGAGAGGATCATCTTGGCGCGCGCATCCGCGTAGTTGGTGCTGGACGTGAACTTGGTGGTATTGGCGTGGAACCAGATGCGGAAGGCCTTGTCGGTCCCGATGCCGCTCATGGCCGCCGGTTCCTTGACCAGGTACTTGCTGTAGGCGTCGCTGTCCTTGTCCGCATCCGAGCCGCGCGCCAGGAAGTAGAACATGCGGTTGTTCGGGCCGCTGCTGTAGTGCACGTCCAGGCGCCGCAGGCGGGTGCTCCAGGCGTCATGGCTGATGCCATCCTTGCTCGGCTTGACCATGTAGCGCAACGGCGTGCCGTTGCGGCTGATCTCGGTCCCCAGCATCCAGTCGTTGCCCTCGTCGGGAATGACTTCGCCCTTGCCGCCCGCGCGGGCGTAGGCTTCCACGACTTCCCCCGAGATATCGGAGCTCGATTCGTTCAGGCCGCCGGACTCGCCCGCATACACCAGGTTCGAGGTCGCCGCCGTCACCCCGTGGCCCATCTCGTGGCCGATCACATCGATCGAGCCCAGGCTGGTGAAATAGGTGCCGTCGCCGATGAACATGCAGCGGCAGGTGTCGCTGTAATAGGCGTTGTCGTAGCCGCGGTTGACGTGGGCGGCGATGTAGGTGGCCGTGTCGTGGCCGTCGAGCGAGCGCCAGCCCAGCACGTTCTTCATGGTGTCGTAGGTGTTCATCAGGCCCCACATCGCGTTCACGGCGGCGGTCTGGCCGTTGGGAGCCGTGGTGCTGCTGCCTTCGACGAACTGCTTGCCGTCGCCCCAGGTGTTGGTGGCGTTGGTGTAGACCTTGCCGGCGCTGCCGCCGTTGTTGGCGTTGGTGATCGCCATCGCCCCGAAGGTGCCGCCCTTGCCGCGCTCCGGGTCGAGCATGCGGTACAGGCCGTCGGAGAGGGTCGTGCTGAGCGGGACTTCGCCGTTGTACTGGCTCTTGCCGACGCCGGTCGCGGTCTGCAGCATGCTCCACTGGTCGATCAGCTGGCCGTCGCGCGCGCTGACGACGGTGTCGTGGTACAGCGGCTGCTCCCCCAGGCGCATGCGAGTGCGCACCAGCCAGGCGAGTTCGTAGTGGTCGACGGTCTCCTGCAGGTCGACGGCGTTCAGTTCTTCCTCGGCTTTGTTCTCCGCACCCGGTGCGCGCTCGTCGCGCATGACCGGATAGATCAGGAGCTCGGCGCGCGGCGCGACGATGTGGGCGGCGCCGGGCACCAGGTGGGCCATGGCCGCCGCGATCGCCGCCTTGGCGCCCAGTTGCGGCCTGACGTTGAAGCTGACGGTCTTGGCGCCCAGGCGGTTGGCCGCGCCCCGGCCCAGGTGCAGCCGGCGCGGCGAGGCGCTTTCCGACACCACCTTCAGCCTGTCGTCGAGCACCACCACCGAATCGGAACCGAAGATGCGCAAGCCTTTATAGGTGTGCGCCGCGCGCACCACCTGGGTGCCGCGGGCGCCCGGATGCTGGCCGAGGACGCGGTAGGAATGGTCCTGGTCGAGGCCCTGGGCGGCGCGCGAGGTGGTGAGCTGTCCCAGCACCGAGGCCCTGCCCTTCGCGTCCAGGCTCTGGGGCGGGCTCATGATGGGCGCGGCGCTTGCGCCCTGGAGGAGCAGGATCGCGGCCGCGAGACAGGCCGCGGTGCGGGTGAAGGGCCGGCTTTTGTGCGAAGTATGCTGCGGGGTCGTGTGGGGGATCATCTCGTCTCCATCCGGTCAGTCCCGGCCTCGGGCGGGCACGGGTCATCGGCCAGTGTGGACGAGCTTGTAGAGGAGAATTTGCTTGGACGCAAAAGATTTGCCGGTGCGGGTCGCGCGGCGGCAAAGGATGTGAGGGAGGTGGTGATGCGGATGCGGAAGGCTGGCGGCTAATGCCTTTGAGTTTGCCGACAGACCGTCGTCCCGGGACTGGGCGTCCCCCTTGGCCGGGAACGACGTTCATATGCTGCGAACGGGCTTAACGATAGCGGTCGCGCCGGTTAAGGAGGTACCAGGCAGTACCTACTACAGCAGTAGCAATCGCCGCCTTCTTCACCAGCCCACCCGGATTGTGCTTCCACTCGGCTTGCAAGCCCATCTCGGCGAACACATTCGGCACCTTCCCATGCGCCAGGTCGTCGACAACGCCCTCGACCACATTGACCCGGTCCGCCAGCAGCAAAAGCATCCAGTGCCGCAAATCGTTCTCGGTGGACTTGAACGCCGCACGCCGGATCATCCCCGACAGCCCGGACGGCGGCTGCGCCGTCCCGAACAGCGGCGTGATGCCGGGACGCTCAGGCGACACCAGCACCTCCACGCGCTCCGGCTGTTTCTCCGGCAAACCTTCCTTGGCGTCCGTGTAGCGCGGCGGCGTGCGCTCCATCGGCACGGCGGGGCGGTTCTTGCGGTCGAGGTCCGCGCCCCAGCCCTGGATGTGCGACAGCTCATCCGGCGACGGGCGGCGCGGCACGATGTGCCCCTGGGTCGGATGCGCGTGGACATGCCCCTCCGCGCCGTGGTGGTGGTGGTGTTCGGTCATCTCGTGACGTGTTTCCATATTCCCTCCTCAGTGCAATGCGGTTGCCGACACCGCACGCACCTGGTCGGCGTTGGGCGGAATCAGGACGGTCTTGATGCAGTTGTCGAGCTTGCTCGAGAAGATATGGTACGCCTCGGCGACCTCCTCCAGCGGCACCCGGTGGGTGATGATTTCCTTCGGGTTCAGGCGGCCCTCGCGGATGTGCTCGATCAGGCGCGGCAGGTGGCGCTTGACGCTGGCCTGGTTCATGCGCAGGGTCAGGCCCTTGTTCAGGGCATTGCCCATCGGGACGGCGTTGAAGGTCGGGCCGTAGACGCCGACGATGGACACGTTGCCGCCCTTGCGCACCGAGTTGATGCACCAGTGCAGCACGGTGGCCGCGCCGGCCTGCATTTTCATCAGGCGCCCGGTCAGGGTCTGGGCAATGCTGCCGGCCGCGTCGCCGCCGACCGCGTCGATACAGACGTCGGCGCCCATCCAGTCGGTCATCTTCTTGATGTGCAGCGCCATGTCGTCCACTTCGCGGAAGTTCACCACTTCGCACTGCGCATAGCGCTGGACGAACTCGAGCCGGTATTCCACTTCGTCGACCACGATCACTCGGCCCGCGCCCATCAGCCAGGCCGACTTGGCGGCGAAGATGCCGACCGGCCCTGCTCCGAACACGACCACGGTGTCGCCCTGCTGGATGTCGCCCATCTCGGCCGCCTGGTATCCGGTCGGCAGCGCGTCGGTGAGCAGCACGGCGTCGTCGTCGTCGATGTCGTGCGGGATCACCAGCGGGCCGACGTCGGCCATCGGCACGCGCACCAGCTCGGCCTGGCCGCCGTCGTAGCCGCCCGCCGTGTGCGAGTAGCCGTAGATGGCGCCCACCGCCGTGGCCTCGGCGTTCGTGTTGTGGCAGTTGCCGTACAGCTCGTGCTGGCAGAAGAAGCAGGAACCGCAGAAGATGTTGAAGGGCACCAGGACCTTGTCGCCCACCTTCAGGTTCTGCACGCCGGAGCCGACTTCCTGCACCACGCCGATGAATTCATGGCCGAAGGTATGTCCGACGCGGGTGTCGGGCACCATGCCGTGGTACAGGTGCAGGTCCGAACCGCAGATGCAGGTGCGGGTGACGCGCACGATGGCGTCGCCCGGGTGCTCGATGACCGGTTCGGGCTTCTGGTCGGCGCGGACGCGGTAAGGCCCGCGGTAGTTCATTGCCAGCATAAGTCCTCCTCCTCAATGGTTTGACGAAGTCCGCCCAACAGGACGAACTGTTGTGCCAACACGTTATGTCAAAATACCAAGGAAGGCGATACGCGCACGGAAACGAAATGATGAATTCGCCGATTTTTTACGAAGATGCACGCAAAAGCATTCACGTACAGAAATTTTAGGCGCATGCATCCTTATAGCTGGCGCGCTTCAAAGGTGTTGCAATCCTCCACCTTGCCGCTGTCCAGGCCGCGGCGGAACCAGCGTACCCGCTGGGCCGAGCTGCCGTGGGTAAAGGAATCGGGCACCACCACGCCGCGCGACTGTTTCTGCAGCGCGTCGTCACCGATGGCCGAGGCCGCCGCCAGCGCCGCTTCCACGTCGCCCTGCTCCAGGATCTGTTCGCGCTGGTTGGTGCGGTTGGCCCATACGCCGGCGAAGCAGTCGGCCTGCAGTTCCAGGCGCACCGAGAGCGCATTGCCCTCGCTTTCGGACAGGCGCTGCTGGGCGGAATGCACCTTGTCGGACAGGCCCAGCAGGTTCTGCACGTGGTGCCCCACCTCATGCGCGATCACATAGGCCTGCGGGAATTCTCCGGACACATTGAAGCGCTGCTGCATCAGGCGGAAGAAGTCGAGGTCGATGTAGACCCGCTGGTCCGGCGGGCAATAGAAGGGGCCAGTGGCGCTCTGGCCGGTGCCGCAGGCGGTGGGCGTGGCGCCCTCGAACAGCACCAGGCGCGCCGGCGTGTACTGGGCGCCCTGCTCGCGGAAGATGGCGGCCCACACGTCTTCGGTATAGGCCAGGGTGGTGCGCACGAACTGGGTTTCGCGGTCGTTGGCCGGCTCCGCGCGGGTCTGCTGCTGCACCGGCGCCGGCGAGCCGCCGCCCAGCAGACTCAGGATGGTGCCGGGATCGACCCCGAAGATGGCGCCGCCGATCAGGGCGATCACCAGGGTGCCGATGCCCACCGTGCGCCCGCCGAATCCGAATCCACCGCCTCCGCCGCGGCGGTCCTCCACGTTGTCGCTCTGACGGTCGCCTTCCCATTTCATGCTGTTCTCCTCCGGCGCCGGGGTCTATTTGCCTCCGTGCCGCTTCAGGTTGCTCGTATCGGGCCGTTCGCGCGCATCCTTGGTGCGGAAATCGTCCGCCGGCGCTATCCCCGCGCGCGCCTCGTCATGCAGGCTGCGCTCGTGGCGTTCGCGTTCGATTTCGCGTGCGATGCGGTCGCGCGGAATATCGTCCCGTTCTCTGGTAGCCATCGTCTCTCTCCCATTGTTGTGAACGGCTGTCCTGCCCAGTATGGACAGGGGCCGGCACACTCACTGTACGACCATTCACATAGTGCAGCAATTTTGCAGGAAAGCCGTGCACGCTTGGGTTGGGCAACGCACGGAAGCCGCTTCGCCCGCGTGCGAGGCTGGGAGCATGAACCCGTCCCACGCCACCGCCCTGCTTTCACTGGGCAACAGTCTGCGCCAGGCAGGCTACCGTTTCATGACCGTCACGCCCTCCACCCACCGGCGCATCAACTGCCGCCCCGGGAACGAGCGCGCGCTGGACCTGCGCGGCATCTTCGGCTGGAGCCGGCCTTTCGCGCCGGACCTGCTGCCGCCGCGCATGCTCGCGCTGATGCGCGAAGCCGGCATCGTGAAGGAGGAAGGCAGCCTGCTGCGCTCGACCCTGCGGGTCTCCACCTTGGGCGAACAGCTGCTGTTCCACTCGGCCTACCCGACCGACGCGGACGACTCGGTATTCTTCGGTCCGGATACCTACCGCTTCGTGGGCACCATGGAACGGGCCTTTCCCTGGCTGGGTTCGGGGCCGACGCGGGCGGTCGACATCGGCTGCGGAGGCGGCGCGGCGGCGATCACGATCGCCCACAAGTTCCCGCACGCGGAAGTGATCGGGACCGACGTCAACGAGAAGGCTCTGGCGCTGGCCGCCGTGAACGGGCGCCTGGCGCGTACCGCCAACCTGGCGCTGCGGCGGAGCGACCTGTTCGATGGGCTGGAAGGCGACTTCGACCTGATCGTCTCGAACCCTCCCTACATCCTGGATGAGGACGAGCGGCCCTACCGCCATGGCGGCGGCGAGCGCGGCGCGGAAATCTCGCGCCGGATCGTCGAAGAGGGGCTTGAACGGCTGCGGCCGGGAGGCAGCCTCATGTTGTACACCGGGGTAGCGATCAGCGGCCCGGACGATCATTTCCTGGACAGCGTGCGGGCGCTGCTGGAGCGGGCCTGCGGCAACTGGCATTACGAGGAGCTGGACCCGGATATTTTCGGTGGACAGCTCGGGGAGCCCGGCTATGAAGAGGTGGAACGCATCGCGGCCGTTTGGCTGCATGCGGTGAAGCGCTGAAGCGGGGGGGGCGCCCCCGGCCCCCCCCCCCCCCCCCCCCCCCCGGGGCCGGGG
>NZ_JAGPWD010000086.1 GCF_018119395.1 Massilia sp. ZL223 | reverse complement strand
TTCCTCGACTGCGTCTTGAATTCGACGACAGTTCGGGGCGCTGCGCGATCGGTCGGCGTACATCGCAATACCAGCTTTCGCTGGCGCCACCGGTTCCTGGACGTGACCAAGCACGACCGCCCGGACACCTTGACCGGGATCGCGGAGGCTGATGAGCTTTATTTACTGGAATCTCACAAGGGATCGCGCAAGCTGCTTCGACCGCCCAGAAAGCACGGCGGAGCCGCCACAAAGCGAGGCATCTCCGATGAGCAGGTCTGCGTCCTGGTCGCCCGCGACCGAACCGGACAGACCTTCGATTTCGTCACGGGACTTGGCCCGGTGACGAAGCGTCAGCTGCATCAACACTTGCTGCC
>NZ_JAGPWD010000085.1 GCF_018119395.1 Massilia sp. ZL223 | reverse complement strand
ATGCAAAGCGAACGCGGCGAACTGAAACATCTAAGTAGCTGCAGGAAAAGAAATCAACCGAGATTCCCAAAGTAGTGGCGAGCGAAATGGGATGAGCCTGTACGTGATAGTCGATTGAATAGTGGAAGCTTCTGGAAATAAGCGCCATAGCGGGTGATAGCCCCGTACACGAAATTCAAACGGTGGTACTAAGCGTACGACAAGTAGGGCGGGACACGAGAAATCCTGTCTGAACATGGGGGGACCATCCTCCAAGGCTAAATACTCGTAATCGACCGATAGTGAACCAGTACCGTGAGGGAAAGGCGAAAAGAACCCCGGGAGGGGAGTGAAATAGATCCTGAAACCGTGTGCATACAAACAGTCGGAGCCTCTTCGTGGGGTGACGGCGTACCTTTTGTATAATGGGTCAGCGACTTACATTCAGTGGCGAGGTTAACCGAATAGGGGAGCCGTAGAGAAATCGAGTCCGAACAGGGCGACAGTCGCTGGGTGTAGACCCGAAACCAAGTGATCTACCCATGGCCAGGATGAAGGTGCGGTAACACGCCCTGGAGGTCCGAACCCACTAATGTTGAAAAATTAGGGGATGAGCTGTGGGTAGGGGTGAAAGGCTAAACAAACTTGGAAATAGCTGGTTCTCTCCGAAAACTATTTAGGTAGTGCCTCAAGTATCACCATCGGGGGTAGAGCACTGTTATGGCTAGGGGGTCATTGCGACTTACCAAACCATTGCAAACTCCGAATACCGATGAGTGCGAGCTTGGGAGACAGACGTCGGGTGCTAACGTCCGGCGTCAAGAGGGAAACAACCCAGACCGCCAGCTAAGGTCCCAAAGATTGGCTAAGTGGAAAACGAAGTGGGAAGGCTAAAACAGTCAGGATGTTGGCTTAGAAGCAGCCATCATTTAAAGAAAGCGTAATAGCTCACTGATCGAGTCGTCCTGCGCGGAAGATGTAACGGGGCTAAGCCAGTCACCGAAGCTGCGGATAT
>NZ_JAGPWD010000084.1 GCF_018119395.1 Massilia sp. ZL223 | reverse complement strand
GGACCTGTCAGGAATTTTGTGTGCTGAGGTCTGTTTAAAAAATCAGCTCAACGCATTGGTAAATCGTTCGCCAAACATAATGGCGAACTGATTCGCGGCCTGCTTCCAGATGATAGGTGGCATCTTCCAGTCTTTCTCGATGTTGCGCAAGGCTAGGTAGAGCAGCTTGCTGGCTGCATCGTCGCTTGGGAAGTGTCCCCGGTTCTTAACGATCTTGCGCAGTTGCATATGCATGCTCTCGATAGCGTTGGTGGTATAGATGATTCTTCTCACCTCGGGCGGGTAAGCGAAGAACGGAATCACCTGTTCCCACTGACGCTGCCACATTGCTGCAACAGTGGGGAACTTCTTGCCCCAGTCGCTCTCTGCAAATTCCTGTAGTGCCTTTGCCGCAGCATCGCTCGACGCAGCCTGGTAAATTGATTTGAGAGCAGCAGCGAGGGGCTTACGATCCTTCCAGCTGGCGAAATTGAGCGAATTGCGGATCAGATGCACTACACAAGTCTGAATCTGCGCTTGCGGATAGACCGCTTCGATCGCTTCCGGGAAGCCGCGCAGGCCATCGACTACGGCAATCAGGACATCGTCCAGACCGCGGTTTTTCAGCTCATTGAAGACCTTTAGCCAGAACTTGGCGCCTTCCGTTTGCTCGATCCACAAGCCCAGCACTTCCTTGCGGCCGTCAGCGCGCACGCCAAGCGCCAGGTACACGGCTTTGTTTTTGACCGTGCCTTCGTCCCGGATTTTCAGCCGCAAGGCATCGAAATAGACGATCGGATACATCGCTTCCAGCGGCCGTTGCTGCCACTGGGCGACTTCTTCCCGTACCTCATCCGTAATGGTGGAGATTAAGTCAGGTGAGACTTCGGTGCCGTACAACTCGAGCAGATGGCCCTGGATCTCACGCACGCTCATTCCGCGAGCGTACATGCCAATCACATGATCGTCGAAGCCTGGCATGCGGCGCTGGTGCTTGGCCACCAGCTTTGGCTCGAACGTCGTCAGCCTGTCACGCGGGATATTCAACCGCAGCTCGCCAGCCGGCGTAAGTACCGTCTTGGCGCTGCTGCCGTTACGGTGGTTTTCGCTATCCTCGCCCTCGCTGGCCAGATGGCGACTCAACTCTGCAGCCAGCATGCGCTCGGCCAGCATCTTCTTCAGCTGGCCGGCAAGGCCAGACTCTCCCAGAATTGATTCAGCATCCTTGTTTTGAACTTGCGCCAGCAACTGGTCGATCAGTTCAACAGGAATCAGGTCTGGCGTCTTTGGTTTCTTTGGCTTCTTGGTGGTCATTGCTTCGGTCATGAACGTCCCTTTCGGTATTATTTCATGACCTCAGCAACACAAAAATTCTGACAGGCTCG
>NZ_JAGPWD010000083.1 GCF_018119395.1 Massilia sp. ZL223 | reverse complement strand
GAGGCCGTGCAGCATAGTGATAGGGCCGGCCTTGGCTTCGCTGGCGTAGCCCATCCAACCGCCTAGACGGGCAATTGTCCATGCAGCCCATGCCATGCTGCGGGCAAGGTAAGGGTTTTTTTGCTTGGCGGTCTTGCCCTGGAGTTTGTCCTGCAGCTTGTCCAGCACTTCGATTTCGTTGTCGTCAAACGCGTCGCCGGCTGGTTGTTCGGTTTGGTTGTCACGCGCATTCACCATTTGAAGCGTGCGTACCGCCGCGAAGGTGGCGGCGCTGGCTAGTTTGAGCAGTTCATCGGCGTGTTCCAGTTGGCTCGATTCAAGATCCATGCCCTGCCGTTTGAGTGTTCGAAACAGCTGTTCGATCTGCCAGCGCTGCTCGTACCACGCCACGATCTGGAGCGCCTCGTCCACTTGCTGCACATCGTGGGTAGTCAGCAAAATCCAGTGCACCGGCTCCTCGCCTGGGAGTACCGAGTCGCGTGTCTCTTGCACCTCCACCACGGACAGCGCGATGCTCGCTTGTCGTGCGCGGCAGCCTTCCGGTCTCTTGATTTTCACCTGGCCGAAGCGTAGTTCAATGTCTGCCTTATGGGCCGTGCGCGCTTTGCTTCGTGCGCCGCCTGCGCTGTGATATGCCTTCGATGCGGCTCGCGCCGGGACATCCAGCACCAAGCTGGCCTTGGCCGGCTGATTGTTCAGCCACTCAAATAAAGTGCCGCCGCCCTCGAGCTGCCGGTCGTAATGGGCACGCGTGAGCAAGTGGACACGTTCATTGGGGACACGGTCCCATTCTTCGTAGATGTCGCTCTCGCGGTCTGCTATGACAGTCACGAGCGCAGCGTCTTGCAGACACTGCGCCGCAGCCTGCGCACCGTCAATCCAGCACATCGATTCCTTTTCCTCGATAGGCCGACGCTCGCGCTTGGGCTGATCCTGAGTCTCGCGTACCCATGTCGCCAAGTGAGCAATACCCAGACAATCATGGTTTTCGGCATCGACGGCCAGCACCGGATGAAGAAACAATCCATACCCTTTGCCGCCACTGGTCGGACCCAATCCGGCGGTGCGCTGCCGGTGAGCGCTAAAGTCGAATTCGCTGGTGTCTTGAATGGCCAGCACGTGACGCCCGACCGCTGCCTTGGCGGTGCGTTCGCTGCCATGCCGGATGATCTCTTGTCGGGTCACGTTAGGGTGCTTCAGAAACCGATAAATTCGTTTCTGCTCAGCACGTTCGTCGCTCAACTGACGCACACACACCGTGCTGCGCTCGATCATTCGCTTCAAAAACAGCATACCACTCTTACAAAGCCGCTCATCACCGAACAGGCCAATGCAGTGTTCATCAGCCAACAGCTCTTCCGTATTCATGACTGGCTCCGCAAGTCTGAAATCA
>NZ_JAGPWD010000082.1 GCF_018119395.1 Massilia sp. ZL223 | reverse complement strand
TAATGCCGTTCAGTTAAGGTCCTTCTTCAGGACACGAACGGTGTAACGATGAGGTAAGGCCTTCACGGCCCGGTCGAGTTTTCGACCGGGCCGTTCTTCATTCAAGAGCATCACCAAGCGCTTGCGCAGGCGCTGCATCAGAGCGGGCAATTTGCCGTATGCACGGGTTACGGCTGCCCAATGCAGTTCGTACTGGATGACGTGGAACGCGCGGATGAAACTGATTTCGGTCGGCTCGCACTTCACTTCTAATGCTGCCTTGGCGATCTCGAGCCGTATCAGATTGTAGGCGGTAAGTAATCCCCAGATTTCCTGGTAGACACCTTCGACGGTACGGCTGCGCAGGGTGAGCGCCATACCCATCATCGTCTGCTTCAATTCACGATAGCTCGTCTCGATCTGCCAGCGTTGCGTGTAGCAGGCGGCGACATCCTTGGCGGTATAGCGTTTGGCGTCAAATAGCGAGGTCAGCAGGATGTGTTTGCGCGCGCTTTGGTCGATGATCGTGATGGCGCGGACACGCCAGGTTTCAGGCAGATCGGGGCATTTCTTGCGTGCCTGCGGTGATACGCGCATCTCGATGACGGCATCGCCGGGTGTGCCGCCGACCACTTCCCATTTGGTGTTGGCCTTGGCTGGAATGATGAAGTGGCGGTTAGTTCCACCATTGATCAAGCCACACAAAATCTCTGCTGACAGAAAGCCCTTATCGAATGCAGTCAGAGAATTGTCCGGAATCGATGCAAGCAGCTCTTTTGCGTAGAGCATCTCGTTGATCCCATAAGGACCGAACTTGGCATCGCGGATCAAGTGGGTCGGCACCGCGGTCAAGGTCACGCCACGCACTTGCGGATAGCTGGAAATCCGGCCGCTGGGATAAACCTGCTCACCGAAATGCTCGCGATGCTCTGGCGTATCGGCAGTTTTCAAGGTCGTGCCGTCCAGTGCAAACAGACTCAGGCCCTTGAACAGATACTGCTTGCGATCCTGCTCCGACCACGCCTTCGCCGATATCTCAAACAATGCCCGCAAAGGCTCGGCGCCCAGGCGCTGCCGTGCTTGCGCGACCGCACTTTTGCTGACGAAAGGTGCTTGCGAATCCGGCAAGGCCAGATCCAGGTCGTCAACCACTTCGCTGATGGACTGGTGACGATACAGCGCCAGGGCCACGACCAGCCACACGACTTGCTCTGCCGGCAGGCGCCGCTGCCGGATACTCGCTTTGCCTGTGTAAGCAACCGCCTGTTCGATCCACTCGTATGGCAAGTGCTGCCCCATACGAGCCCAATCCGGGTTCTCTTGGGCTTGCACGAGAAAATGGAGCGCGTCATCAAACATGGTGACGCAGGTTAACAGCCTCAGCTACCGTTTACAACACCTGAAAAGAAAAATGCCGTTCAGTCTTAACTGAACGGCATTA
>NZ_JAGPWD010000081.1 GCF_018119395.1 Massilia sp. ZL223 | reverse complement strand
GAAGTGCGAATGCTGACATGAGTAGCGATAATGCGGGTGAAAAGCCCGCACGCCGTAAGCCCAAGGTTTCCTGTTCAACG
Source organism: Massilia sp. ZL223 (assembly GCF_018119395.1). Classification (GTDB taxonomy): domain Bacteria; phylum Pseudomonadota; class Gammaproteobacteria; order Burkholderiales; family Burkholderiaceae_D; genus Telluria. The sequence continues at coordinate 1,580 of NZ_JAGPWD010000081.1, read as the reverse complement.
TTCATCGGAGCAGGGTGAGTCGGCCCCTAAGGCGAGGCAGAGATGCGTAGCTGATGGGAAGCAGGTTAATATTCCTGCACCGTCGTATGATGCGATGGGGGGACGGATCGCGGAAGGTTGTCCAACTGTTGGAATAGTTGGTTTTTGGCTCATAGGAGGTACTTAGGCAAATCCGGGTACAGAATCCAAGGGGTTGAGACGAGCGGCCTTGTGCTGCGAAGCAATCGGAAGTGGTTCCAAGAAAAGCCTCTAAGCTTCAGTCATACGAGACCGTACCGCAAACCGACACAGGTGGGCGAGATGAGTATTCTAAGGCGCTTGAGAGAACTCGGGAGAAGGAACTCGGCAAATTGGTACCGTAACTTCGGGATAAGGTACGCCCTAGTAGTTTGACCACTTTACTGTGGAAGGATGAACGGGTTGCAATAAAATGGTGGCTGCGACTGTTTAATAAAAACACAGCACTCTGCAAACACGAAAGTGGACGTATAGGGTGTGACGCCTGCCCGGTGCTGGAAGATTAAATGATGGGGTGCAAGCTCTTGATTGAAGTCCCAGTAAACGGCGGCCGTAACTATAACGGTCCTAAGGTAGCGAAATTCCTTGTCGGGTAAGTTCCGACCTGCACGAATGGCGTAACGATGGCCACACTGTCTCCTCCCGAGACTCAGCGAAGTTGAAATGTTTGTGATGATGCAATCTACCCGCGGCTAGACGGAAAGACCCCATGAACCTTTACTGTAGCTTTGCATTGGACTTTGAATCAATCTGTGTAGGATAGGTGGGAGGCTTTGAAGCGGGGACGCCAGTTCTCGTGGAGCCATCCTTGAAATACCACCCTGGTTCATTTGAGGTTCTAACCTTGGTCCGTTATCCGGATCGGGGACAGTGCATGGTAGGCAGTTTGACTGGGGCGGTCTCCTCCTAAAGTGTAACGGAGGAGTTCGAAGGTACGCTAGGTACGGTCGGACATCGTGCTAATAGTGCAATGGCATAAGCGTGCTTAACTGCGAGACCGACAAGTCGAGCAGGTACGAAAGTAGGACATAGTGATCCGGTGGTTCTGTATGGAAGGGCCATCGCTCAACGGATAAAAGGTACTCTGGGGATAACAGGCTGATTCCTCCCAAGAGTTCATATCGACGGGGGAGTTTGGCACCTCGATGTCGGCTCATCACATCCTGGGGCTGTAGCCGGTCCCAAGGGTATGGCTGTTCGCCATTTAAAGTGGTACGTGAGCTGGGTTTAAAACGTCGTGAGACAGTTTGGTCCCTATCTGCCGTGGGCGTTGGAAATTTGAAGGGGGCTGCTCCTAGTACGAGAGGACCGGAGTGGACGAACCTCTGGTGTACCGGTTGTCACGCCAGTGGCATTGCCGGGTAGCTAAGTTCGGAAGAGATAACCGCTGAAAGCATCTAAGCGGGAAACTTGCCTTGAGATGAGATTTCCCGGAGCCTTGAGCTCCTTGAAGGGTCGTTCGAGACCAGGACGTTGATAGGCTGGGTGTGGAAGTGCAGTAATGCATTAAGCTAACCAGTACTAATTGCCCGTACGGCTTGTCCCTATAACCTTGGCAGTCA
>NZ_JAGPWD010000080.1 GCF_018119395.1 Massilia sp. ZL223 | reverse complement strand
GCGCCGACGGTTCCCAGGTAGCGCCCGCCGCGGCTCGCCAACAGCCAGCCGGCATGCCGCCAGCCCAGGCTCAGGAAGGTGTTCACGGAGCGCAAATTGGTCGCCTGCACGTGCGAGAAGCACAGCTGCAATCCTTCTTGCGCCATGCTGGACGCGGTCGCGACCAGCAGCTTCTTGGCCCAGCCGCCGCGCCGGCTTGCGGGGTGCGTATACAAAAAGCTCAGGAACGCATTGCGCGATCCTACCTCGCACTTGAGCGGGCACGGCGTATCGGTGCGGGCGGCGCCAACGTCGATCCGGATCTGCGATCGCACAGCGCCGTCTTCGATCAGCGCGTAAATCCGCCCACCTTGCGCGAGCACCTTACGCACCCCGGCCCCGGTATGCGGGTTAATCTGGTCGAGCAGGGCGTCGGGACAGCGCGCCAGGTCGTCCTCGGAAACGAGCCGCAGCAGCATACAGCCCGGCGGGCATGCCGTGCCCTCGTCGCGCAGCGGCGCCGCGAACAGCATGTACACATCGAGTGCCAGCGCCTTGCGCAGCAACCAGAAGCCCAGACTGCGCGGGCCGCCGCGTTCCCGCAGCAGCTCCACCCGCTCGTGGTTCCAGAGGGCGCGCATGCTACAGCGGCTCCCAACTGGACAATGCGGTTTTCAGCAGCCGGTACCCGGCTGCGCCGACTAGCCCCGGCCGGAACAGGATCAGGTTCGTCATCCGCGCGCCCGGAAGCGCGCCCCAGCGCTGCTTGTAACCGGAGTCGCCCTGGCCCCAGTCGACCAGGCGCAGGCCGCGCCCGATCGCGTCCCGGAAAATATCGAGCGAGAGCAGCGAGCCCGGGCTGGACGCCTTGAACTCTTCGTCATAGCCGTTGGCCACGATGCACATCGTCTGCCCGTGTTCGAGGTGCAGCGAATAGGCGATGTCGCGTGCGCCGCAAGAGAGCAGCCAAAGCACGACCTCCGGCCCGTCGCCGTATTGCGCCAGTCGCGACCAGTAGGCTTGATTCGGCGCGCCCACGAGCTTGACGTCGCCTCCCTGTTGCGCAACCCAGGAGGCCTGTTCGACCAGCGCCGCGCGTTGCAGCAGCGCGCCCGCTTGCGCCACGGTGAGCCGATGTCGTTCCGTGATCACCGGGCCCTGCTTGTCGAGGCGGCGCCGCAAGTAGGCGATGTTTTTCCACAGTGACCCGCTCACTTGCGCCTGAAGCGCCTGCGCCGACGCCGGCAAGGCCAGTTCGAACACCTGCCCGGTCACCTGCTTCAGGCCACGCCAGCCGCGCGCGCGCAGCAGGGTAACGAAGCGCTGGGTATCGGTGTCGCCGTCGATGAGCGGCCCCATGCGCAGCATGGCGCCGCAGGGCCGCCTGGTCAGTTCGTCGGCGAGCGCGGCCAGCGCCTCCGCGCCGGCGCCGGGCTCGACGGCCACGCCGCGCCACGGCCAGTAGTAGCCGCCCAGCGCCCATAGGTCCAGCTTGCCCGCGCGCTTGCGCGCGAACGCGACCTCGGCGCCCGCGGTGCGCACGACCGCCAGCGGGCCGCGCCAGCCATCGCCGGGCAAATAGGCCTGTTCCCACGCCGCGGCGGTATGTGCGCGCACGAAGCCGCGCCGCATCGGCGCATCGGTGCCCATGTCGTGCCCCTCAGCCATGGCGGATCAGCCGGCGCACTTTCGCCTTGACCCCGTAACGGTCCAGCACCTGGCCCGCCCATGCCGAGAAGCGTTCCATCAGCGCATGGCCGCGGACGATGGCGGCATTGCGCACGGTGGGCCGCACCAGGAACACATTGGCGCACTGGCGCTGGTGGGTGGCGAACAGGCGCTTGTGGTCGGACTGGCC
>NZ_JAGPWD010000008.1 GCF_018119395.1 Massilia sp. ZL223 | reverse complement strand
CTGGACTGGGTCGGCCGCCAGTTTTTCCGGGCTGAGAAGAATCAGCTGGGTGGCGCGCGCCGCCGGCTCGGCGCGGATCGAGGCGGCCAGCGCCAGGCCGCTGGTGTGGGTCAGCTCCATGTCCAGCAAGGCCGCATCGAAGGGACGGCCGGCGCGCGCCGCGGCCAGCAGGCGTTCGTAGGCCGCGGCCGCGCTGGCCGCGCCCTCGCAGGAGGCGCGCCAGGTGTCGAGCTGGCGCATGAGTTCCGTACGGCTCTCGTCCTGCTCGTCCACCACCAGCACGCGCAGGCCTTCCAGGCTGTGCTGGCGATGGCCGGGCGCGTCGGGATCGACGCGGCGCTTGTCGAAGCCGACCGTGAACCAGAAGATCGAGCCGCGCTGGGGCGCGTTGTCGACGCCGATCGCGCCTTTCATGAGCTCCACCAGCTGCTTCGAGATCGCCAGCCCCAGGCCGGTGCCGCCGTACTTGCGGGTGGTGGAATCGTCGGCCTGCGAGAAGGCGTTGAAGATGCGCGCGCGCGCCTCGCGCGAGATGCCGATGCCGGTGTCGTGCACCTCGAAGCGCAGGTTGACCTTTTGCGCATCCTCGCCCGCCACGCGCACGCGCGCCAGGATGCGGCCCTGGTCGGTGAACTTGATCGCGTTGCCGAGCAGGTTGGCCATGATCTGGCGCAGCCGGTTCGGGTCGCCGCAGATGGCCACCGGGATGTCGTTGGCGATGTCGAAGTCGAAGCCGATGCCCTTGGCGGCGGCCTGCGGGTTGTAGACGTTGTGGATGTCGTCCAGCAGGTCCCACAGGTTGAAGTTGATGTACTCGATGGTCAGCTTGCCGGCTTCGATCTTGGAGAAGTCGAGGATGTCGTTGATGATCACCAGCAGGTGCTCGCCGGAGCGCTTGACCAGGGTGGTGTAATTGCGCTGCGCCTCGGTGAGTTCGGTGGCCAGCAGCATCTCGGTCATGCCCAGCACGCCGTTCATGGGCGTGCGGATCTCGTGGCTCATGGTGGCCAGGAAGGCGCTCTTGGCGCGGCTGGCCGCTTCGGCCGCGTTCTTGGCCTTCTCAAGCTGCTCGGTGCGCACGCCCACCTGGCGTTCCAGCTCGTCGCGGTGGTGCAGCAGGGCGGCGCCGCGGTCCTGGATCTGGGCCATCATGGTGTTGAAGCTGTCGATCAGGGTGCCCAGTTCGTCGGTGCGCGCGTGGCTGATGCGCAGGCCGTAGTTCTGGCTGGTGGAGACCTTTTGCGCGGCCTGGATCAACTTGGTGACCGGCTCCAGGATGCTGCGCTTGAAGCGCCCGGCCAGCATCAGGGCCACGGGCAGCGAGGCGCCCATGGCCAGGCCGATCACGCCCAGGCTGGCGAGGATGTCGAGCCACATGGGCAGCAGGTCGGCCTCGAGCATGACGATGCCGACCGGGAGCTCGCCATGGCGCACCTCGTGATAGACGCGCATGTGGCGCGACAGCAGGGTGCGGCCGCTGCGGTTGGCCTGGGCCAGGGTGGCGGCATCGACGCCGTCGAGCCCTTCCAGGTCTTCCTCGGCGCGGCCCTGGGCCTGGTAACGCGCCAGCGGTCGGCCGAGGCGGTCGTAGAGCACGGCGGCCGAGATCTCGCGCTGGGCCTCGAGGGCGGCCAGGGTGGCCTGGGCCTGCTTGCGGTCGACCAGCAGCAGTTCGCTGGCGCTGGCCGCGCCGATCACGCGTGCGAAGGAGGCCAGCTGCATGCTTTCTTCCTGGCGGTGGTTGATCACCGAGCTCACCGCGAAGGCGGCGAAGACGAACAGCAGGGCGGTCGCCGTGGAAAGCAGCGAGAGGATGGTCAGCTTCTGGTTCAGGCTCGAGCGCTCGAAGTTCGGCATTGCGGTTCCCGCAGGCGGACGGCGAAGCGGACCAGCGATGGACGCAGCAGGTCCTCCTGTGCGGAATGCAAATTCCCGCAAGAAAAAATATACGGTAAGGGGGGATGATGTTTTTGAGGCAACGCAAAGTGGCGGGGGAGGGCGGGCGCTGACCCACGGCCACGATGTAGCCACCTGCCCGTCAACGTCATCCCGGCGAAGGCCGGGATCCAAGTTTGCCCGCGCATCCTCGAACGTCAAGCTCGGTGGGTACGCGACGAACTTGGATTCCGGCCTTCGCCGGAATGACGGTTTTTGGGCTGGAGGGGAGAGCGGGCGCGGGAGGTGTGCAAGCAAAAAAGAAGGGGGCGCTCTCGCGCCCCCTCATCACTTCATCTGCTTAGCAGCAGCTCGCCCTCGACCCGCCGTACCTCGCCTCCTGGCGCTCACGGAAGAACTCCTCGTAGCTCATCGGCGTCTCATCAGGATGAGTACGCTCCATGTGCGCCAGGTAGGTGTCGTATTCAGGCAAGCCCACCATCAGGCGCAGGCTCTGCCCGAGGTACTTGCCTGCCTGTGCCAGCGAGCCGAACATCACTGCACCTGCGGCGTCGGCATGGCGACGTAAGGCGTTTCCTTCGCGGTCGGGCCGCCGGCGGCGCGGGCCGCCAGCACGGTGCGGACGCCGTAGAACAGCACCGCCACCACCACGAACATGAAGAAGCCCGACAGGGTCGCATCGACATAGTCGTTGAAGATGATGCGTTCCATCTGCTCCACCGTCTTGGCCGGGGCCAGCACCGTGCCGGCGTCGTGCGCGGCCTGGAACTTGTTGGCGTGGGCGATGAAGCCGACCTTCGGATTCGCATCGAAGATCTTCTGCCAGCCGGCGGTCAGGGTGCAGGCCAGCAGCCACAGGGTCGGCACGATGGTGACCCAGGCGTACTTGGCGCGCTTCATCTTGAAGAGCACGCAGGTGCCCAGCATCAGCGCGATACCGGCCAGCATCTGGTTGGCGATGCCGAACAGCGGCCACAGGGTGTTGATGCCGCCCAGCGGATCGACCACGCCCTGGTACAGGAAGTAGCCCCAGGCCGCCACGCACAGGCCGGTGGCCAGCAGGTTGGCCGGCAGCGACTCGGTGCGCTTGAGCGACGGCGCGAAGGCGCCCAGCAGGTCCTGCAGCATGAAGCGGCCGGCGCGGGTGCCCGCGTCGACGGCGGTCAGGATGAACAGCGCCTCGAACAGGATCGCGAAGTGGTACCAGAAGGCCATCATGGCCTGGCCGCCCACCACGTTCGACAGGATGTGGGCCATGCCCACCGCCAGGGTCGGCGCGCCGCCGGCGCGCGAGATGATGGTGTGCTCTCCGACGTCCTTGGCCATCTGCTCCAGGGCTTCGGGCGTGATCACGAAGCCCATGTTCGACACGGCGGCCGCAGCCGACTGCGCGGTGGTGCCCAGCACGGCGGCCGGGCTGTTCATGGCGAAGTAGACGCCCGGATCGATGGTCGCAGCGGCCACCAGGGCCATGATCGCGACGAAGGATTCCATCAGCATGCCGCCGTAGCCGATGAAGCGGGCGTGCGATTCGTTCTCGATCATCTTCGGCGTGGTGCCCGAGGAGATCAGCGCGTGGAAGCCCGACACGGCGCCGCAGGCGATGGTGATGAACAGGAAGGGGAACAGGTTGCCCGACCACACCGGACCGGTGCCGTCGATGAACTTGGTCACGGCCGGCATGCGCAGGTCCGGCGCCACCAGCAGGATGCCGATCGCGAGGCCGACGATGGTGCCGATCTTCAGGAAGGTCGACAGGTAGTCGCGCGGCGCCAGCAGCAGCCAGACGGGAATCACGGAAGCGACGAAGCCGTAGCCGATCAGCATCCAGGTGAGTTCGGTGCCGGTGAAGGTGAACATCGGGCCCAGGACCGCGGAGTCGTGCACCCACTGGCCGCCGATAATGGCCAGCATCAGCAGCACGAAGCCGATCATCGACACTTCGCCGATGCGGCCGACGCGCACGTAGCGCGAGTACAGGCCCATGAACAATGCGATCGGGATGGTCGCCATCACGGTGAAGGTGCCCCATGGGGAGCCGGTCAGCGCCTTCACGACGATCAGCGCCAGCACCGCCAGGATGATGACCATGATCATGAAGGTGCCGAGCAGGGCGATCATGCCCGGGATCTCGCCCATTTCCGACTTGATCAGGTCGCCCAGCGAGCGGCCGTCGCGGCGGGTGGAGATGAACAGCACGAGGAAGTCCTGCACGGCGCCGGCGAAGACCACGCCGGCCAGGATCCACATCATGCCGGGCAGGTAGCCCATCTGGGCCGCCAGCACGGGGCCGACCAGCGGGCCGGCGCCGGCGATCGCGGCGAAGTGGTGGCCGAACAGGACGTACTTGTTGGTCGGGACGTAGTCGAGGCCATCGTTGAATTTATAGGCCGGGGTCTGGCGCTTGGGGTCGAGCTGCATCACCTTGCTGGCGATGAATAGCGAGTAGAAGCGGTAGGCGATCAGGTAGACGCAGACTGCCGCCGCGACGACCCAGATGGCGTTGATGGTTTCGCCGCGCTTGACCGCGACGACGCCGAGCGAAAACGCGCCCAGCAGCGAGAGCGCGACCCAGCCGAGCGCGCGCATGGAACGATTCATTGTGACTCCTCCGATTAAGGATTGATGCTTATTTTCCGCCGGTGGGGCCGGCGCATTTATTGACAGCTATCGGCCAGTATCTTGCACTATCAGTTACGCCACAAGCGCATGATTACGGAGGGGCTGCGTAGTATTACGTAGGGCAACTGTGCGCCTGAGGCGTAGTCGCTCCGTTAGCCGAGTCCCGGGACGACGGCCTTCGGGCTAATGCAGTGAAACTTCGTCAGCGCCTTGCAAGCACTTCGGTAAAAAACCGCCCTCAGGCGTAAAATGCGCGGATGCAAGTATTCGATGTGGAAGCGCCAAATGGCTGAGACATTACGCCTGAGACAAAAGGTCATCGTGCTGGCGATCGCGCCGCTGATCGTGGCGCTGGTGGCCATTGCGCTGTTCGTGCGCCAGCAGGCGGTGACCCTGGCGCAGCAGCAGCGCGCCACCATCCAGCGCGCCTACCTGGACAGCAAGGAAGCCGAGCTGCGCCACTACGTGGCCCTGGCCGCGCGCTCGATCGCCCACCTGACCCGCTCGGGCCGCAGCGACCCCGCCACCCTGGCCGAAGCCAAGCGCATCCTGGCCTCGCTCAGCTACGGCGACGACGGCTACTTCTTCCTGTACGACATGCAGGGCAACAACCTGATGCACCCGCGCCAGCCCGAACTGGTCGGCACCAACATGTGGAACTGGCGCGATGACCTGGGCGAACCCACCATCCAGCGCCTGATCCAGCGCGCCCAGGCCGGCGGCGGCTTCCAGCGCTACCGCTGGGTCAAGCCATCATCCAGCCAGCAGGCCCTGAAGCTCGGCTACGTGGTGCCGGTCCCGCACTGGGGCTGGATGATGGGCACCGGCATCTACCTCGACGACGTCGAGGCCGCGCTGGCCCAGGTCGATGCGCAGCAGTCGCGCAACATCGAAGAAACCATGTTGTGGATCGCCGGCCTGGCCATCCTGGCCGCGCTGACCGTGGCGACCGGCGGCCTGGCGCTGAATATCAGCGAGCACCGCGTGGCCGACGCCAAGCTCAAGGCCCTGGCCCAGCGCGTGGTCGATTCGCAGGAAGAAGAACGGGCGCGCCTGTCGCGCGACCTGCACGACGGGATCAGCCAGGCGCTGGTTTCGGTCAAGCTGCAGCTGGAGGCGGGCATCATCCGCCTGGGCGGCGACGAAGGCCAGCGCGCGCAGGCCAGGATCGGCCTGGAACGCACGGTGGAGCAGGTGAAGTCGGTGCTGGGCGAAGTGCGCCGCATCTCGCACGACCTGCGTCCGACCCTGCTGGACGACCTGGGTCTGGCGCCCGCGCTCGACCACCTGGCCAGCGAATTCGGCGAGCATGCCGGCACGCCGGTGCGCTTCCGCACCGAAGGACAGCTCGACGGCCTGCCCGAGATGGTGGGCACGGTGCTGTTCCGCGTAGCCCAGGAAGCCCTGACCAACGCCGAGCGCCATGCGGGCGCCACCTGCATCGACATGAGCCTGGTGAGGGCGGAGCGGTGTTTGAGCCTGACGATCCAGGACGACGGCCTGGGCTTCGACGCCGACAGCGTGGCCGTGCACCCGAAGCGCGGCATCGGCCTGCGCAACATGATGGAGAGGATGGAAGCGATCGGCGGCCGGCTCGCGATCGCTTCCTCGCCGGCCGGCACCCGCGTGGTGGCCAGCATCGACCTGGAGGAACAGGCATGAGCCAAGAAGTGAAGATTCTGCTGGTGGACGACCACCCCCTGGTGCGCGACGGCCTGCGCGCGCGCCTGGAAGCCGCGCCGCACCTGCGCGTGGTGGGCGAAGCCGGCTCGGGCCAGGAAGCGCTGGAGCAGGCCGGCCGCTGCCAGCCCGACCTGGTGCTGATGGACGTGAACATGCGCGCTAGCAGCGGCATCGAAGCCACCGCCCAGCTCACGGCGCGCTATCCGGGCATCGCGGTCTTGATCCTGTCGATGCACGACAAGCCCGAGTACGTGAGCCAGGCCATGCAGGCCGGTGCGCGCGGCTATGTGCTCAAGGACGCGCCGGGCAAGGACATCGTGCTGGCTATCGAGACCGTGATGGGCGGCGGCATCTACTACAGCGCCGCGCTGGCGCGCCAGCTGGCCAGCCCCCTGGCGGCCGACAACCAGCTGACCTCGCGCGAGCAGGAAGTGCTGCGCCATATCGCCGCCGGCCAGTCGAACAAGCAGATCGCGCGCGAACTCGACCTGTCGGTACGCACCGTCGAAACCCACCGCCTGAACATCAAGCGCAAACTCGGCATCGAAGGGCAGGCGGAATTGATCCGTTTCGCCGTCCAGCGCGCCGGATTCGAAGAAAACCCATAAATCCTTGTCTTCCGGGATGCATATTCTTCGGATATCGTGTCTTTACGGAAACAGCGGGTGTTGCTTTCTAATAATTGGTGCACTAAGATCATCTGAATATCACCTTTGAAACAACACATGGCTGCGCAGGAACAAGATTCAATCCCGCTGGTTGCATTCGACCCGGTCGCCAATGCGCAGAACGAGTGGGTGGCGCTTTGCGTGCGTGTGGAGCCCGGCGAGAACATGCCGGCGCGCCTGCAGGCCGTGTTCGGCATGCCGGACCTGCTGGCCGCCATCGCGCCGCTGGACGGCCTGTTGATGGTCGATTCCCCCGCTGCGCTGACGCCGCCGGTGCTGGCGCTGCTGCCGGCCAACCGCATCGGTTTCGTCGTGGCGGCCGATGCGCTGCTGCAGGAGGGCGCCATGCGCCGCCTGGGCGAGCTGCACGAAACCGGTTACCGGGTCTGGCTCGATGGCGCGATTCCTGAAGGCGTGAAGGCGCCGGCCGCCCTGCGTTCGGTCGCGCGCGACTGCGGCGCGGATGCGCCGCCTCCCGGCCGCCTGGCCGCGCTGTTCGGCCCGCACCTGGCGCGCAATGTGCACACTGCGCTGCGTTTTTCCGAATGCGAGAACGCCGGTTTCGACTGGTTCAGCGGCGACTACCCGCTCGACCCGGCCAGTTTCCCATCGCCGAGCGACGACGGCAGCTCGCGCCGCCGCCTGCTGACCCTCCTGGGCCTGCTGGCGCGCGATGCCGATTCGCGCGAGCTGGAACTGCAGCTCAAGCAGGACCCGACGCTGTCCTATCACTTGCTCAAGCTGGTGAATTCCGCCGCCTTCGCGGTAAGCACCCAGATCACCAGCTTCAACCAGGCCATCAACCTGCTGGGCCGGCGCCAACTGCAGCGCTGGCTGCAGCTGCTGCTGTACGCGCGCCAGCAGCCGGACGGCCCGCCGAACCTGCTGCTGCCGCTGGCCGCGCGCCGCGGCGCGCAGCTGGAAGCTCTGTGCAAGCACGCCGGCGGCAGCCGCGACGAACAGGACCTGGCCTTCATGACCGGCGTGTTCTCGCTGCTGGACCGGCTGCTGCGCATGCCGATGCACGACATCGCGGCGGACCTGTGCCTGCCCGAGCACATCGCGGGCGCGCTGCTGGAGCGCAGCGGCACCCTGGGCGGCTGGCTGCGCCTGACTGAGATCGATCCGCTTGGGGATGACCTGGAGCGGGCCGGCGTGACGATTGACGCCTGGTGGAACAGCCAGTTGCACGCGTATCACTGGGCGATACAGGTGGGCCGCAATGTCTGACCTGCACGAGGTGGTTCCGGTCGCGGTGGATGTCGTCGGCGGTTCTGCCGCCGTGTGCGAGGCCGTCATCCGACTGCGTGGGGAAGCGCTGTCGCATGAGCTGGGCCGCGTGGCGCGCGAGCTCATGTCCAGCCCTGTGGGGCGCTTCGTGCAGGGCGCGGGCAGCTTCGAGACCGGCGTCTATGGCAACTCGCTGCGCCATCCCGTCTGTGCGGGCACCGAGCAGTTCGGCTACTACGAGGTGGCGGGGCGCGGCTACTGCGACAGCGACTACCGCCAGCTGGCCGCACTCGCGCAACTGACCGGCAACCTGATGCAGATGCAGGCGCTGGCCCAGCGTTCCACCCACGCGTACGCGCAGATGGAAGCGCAGCTGGCGCACCAGTCGCAGATCCTGGACCAGATCCACGAATCCGTGCTGACGATGGACCAGATGGGCTACATCACCAGCTGGAACCGCGGCGCCGAGGAGCTGTTCGGCTACTCCGCGCTGGAAGCCATCGGCCGCAACATCCTGTTCCTGTACGCGGACGAGGATGAAGGCTTCCACGACGTGTTCGCGGAGCAGGGCGGGCGCATGATGGAAGTCCGGCGCAGGAAGAAATCGGGCGAGGTGTTCTGGGCCAGCCTGTCGCTGTCGCCGCTGCGCGACCTGGCGGAGCGGCCGATCGGGCTGATCGCGTATCTCACCGATATCACCGAACGCAAGCAGGCCGAGGAACAGCTGCACCACCTGGCCTATTACGACGAGCTCACGGGGCTGCCGAACCGCACGCTGTTCGCGCGCCTGGTCGACCAGGCCCTGATGGTCGCCCAGCGCAACGAGGCGAATGGCTGCCTGCTGTTCATCGACCTGAATCGCTTCAAGCGCATCAACGATACCCTGGGCCGCCGCATTGGCGACGAGCTGCTGAAGCAGGTGGCGCAGCGCTTCCGCGACACCTTGCGCGACGAGGATGTGGTGGCGCGCCTGTCCGGCGACGAATTCGCCGTCGGGCTGTTCGACATTCGCCAGCACTACGAAGCCACCACGGTGGCGCAGAAGCTGCAGGGCGTGCTGGATGCGCCGTTCTACATCGCCGGGCACGACCTGCGCGTGGGCGCGAGTATCGGCATCAGCGTGTATCCGCAGAACGGCAACGATGCGGAGACCTTGCTGGGACTGGCGGACATCGCGATGGAGCGGGCCAAGAAGGGCGACGCCAATCCGGACCGCAGCGTGGCCTTCTATAGCGACGACATGAACCAGGGCATGCAGGAGCGCATGCGCATCGAGACCGGCTTGCGCCAGGCGCTCGGTAACGGTGAATTGATCCTGTATTACCAGCCGAAGTTTGAAATCGGCAGCGGGCGCATCGTCGGCGCGGAGGCGCTGGTGCGCTGGGTGCATCCGCAGCGCGGCCTGGTTCCCCCTAGCGAGTTCATTCCGCTGGCCGAGAGCACGGGCCTGATCGTGCAGGTGGGCGAGTGGGTGCTGGAGCAGGCCTGCGCGCAGGCGGCCGTGTGGCAGAAGGCGGGCTTGCCGCCGTTCCGCCTGGCCGTGAACGTGTCGGCGCGCGAGTTCACGCAATCGCTGCCGGCGAGGGTGGCGGATACGCTGCGGCGCTACCAGCTCGATCCGTCGTGGCTGGAGCTGGAGATCACCGAGAGCACGCTGATGCACGACATCGGACGGGTGACCGGGATCATGGACAGGCTGACGGCGCTGGGCGTGGCCTTGTCGCTGGACGATTTCGGGACCGGGTATTCGAGCTTGTCGTATCTGAAGCGCTTCCCGATTCACACTTTGAAGATCGACCGCTCGTTCACGACCGGGATTCCGGGTGATGCGAGCGATTGCGCGATCGCGGGGACCATCATCAGCATGGCGCGCCAGCTGCGCCTGCGCGTGATCGCGGAAGGGGTGGAAACGGTGGAGCAGCTGGACTTCCTGCGCGAGTCGGGTTGCGACGAGGTGCAGGGGTATTTGTACAGCAAGCCGCTGCCGGCGTATGACTTCGAGCGGAGTTTGCGGGACAACTGGCTGCTGCTTGCCTGAGTATCGCGGCTTGTTCCGCACCGACCACCGCTAGCCTTAAGACCGTCGCTCCGGGACTCGGCGTCCCCCTCGGCCGGAGTCTAAGTTTCGTGGCTCAGCCGAGGCATATGCAAACTGCGTGGACCGATGAGCCTCACTGGGACCGATGATTTATGTATAATGCCGGTTCCTCAAAGGAAGCGTGGCCGAGTGGTTGAAGGCAGCAGTCTTGAAAACTGCCGACGGGGGAACCCGTTCGTGAGTTCGAATCTCACCGCTTCCGCCAAGCATACTGAACAAGAGCCCCACACGTTGGGGCTTTTTTTCGTCTCCTCATAGGAGAAATGTCAAAATCGGGGTCCACTGACGTCCACTAGAATTTACCTGCATCCCGCTCTTCAGAGTGGGTAGGGCGGTGGGTAGGTTTGAGAGTGAAGAATGTGGTCGAAAGGTGGGTACACCGATGAGCTACACGATCAACAAGCTTTCTGCGATCAAGGTGCGTGCCGTGACCCGGCCAGGCCTATATGGCGACGGCGGCGGATTATGGCTGCAGGTGTCCCGGAGCGGTTCCAAGAGCTGGATCTTCCGCTACGATGTCGCCGGCCGGCGCCGCGAGATGGGTCTTGGATCATGCATCACCGTCGACCTGGCGCTCGCGCGTGAGAAGGCGCGTGCATGCCGGCTGCTTTTGCTGGATAAGCGCGACCCGCTGGAAGAACGGGATAAAACCCGAGCCGAGCATGCGCAGCGCCAGGCCAAGCGCGTGAGCTTCGACGAATGCGCTGTATCGTACATCGACGCGCACCGAGGCAGCTGGAAGAGCGCCAAACATGCGGCGCAATGGGAGACTACGCTCGCCATGTATGCCAGTCCTGTCATCGGCGCGCTGCCGGTGGCCGACGTCGACACGGACCTGATCGTGAAGGTGCTCAATCCCATCTGGAAAACGAAGACGGAGACCGCCACACGCCTGCGTGGACGGATCGAGAGCATCCTGGACTGGGCTGCCACGCACAAGCTACGTCATGACGTAAATCCGGCGCGTTGGCGCGGGCACCTAGAGAATCTGCTGGCCAATCCGAACAAGATCGCACCGGTGAAGAACCATCCTGCGCTGCCATGGCGTGAAGTGGGCAGCTTCATGTCGGACCTGCGACAGCGCGAAGGTGTCTCGGCTCGGGCGATCGAGCTCGCGATCCTGACCGCGTGCCGGTCGGGCGAAGTGCGTGGCGCAACATGGGACGAGATCGACCTGGAAGCGAAGCTGTGGACCATCCCCGCCGGCCGCATGAAGGCAGGGAAGGAGCATCGCGTCCCGCTGTCTACGGGCGCGATCGCTCTCCTGCGTGCACTGGAGCGTCGTGGGCGCTTTGTTTTTCCAGGGCGGGACACGAAGACGACACTTTCCGACATGAGCCTGACGGCCGTCCTGCGGCGAATGGGGCGCAGTGACATCACCGTTCACGGCTTCCGTTCGACGTTCCGCGACTGGTGTTCGGAGTGGGAAAACAACTCGTTCCCACGCGAGGTGTGCGAGCACGCGCTGGCGCACAACCTGCCTGACAAGGTGGAGGCGGCATACCGGCGCGGGGATCTGCTCGACAAGCGTGTCGTCCTGATGCAGGCCTGGGCCGACTACTGCGCAGTCGATCCGGCGCCCAAGCGCTGACGGCGCGTCCGCGACCGATGCCGGTGGGTAGAGAGGTAAGTCGTGGACACGCGACCTGGATCAAGCAATCCACCATGGCGGTTCGTTACGCTCTAACGGACTAACTTTTCCTTTCAATTGAGGCGGGCCATGACCACAGCGAAAACGACGGCGGAGCGACAGGCGGCGTATCGGGCGCGGCAGGCATGCGGCGCAAACGACGGGCAGAAGAGGGTCAATCTGTGGCTCAGCACTGGTTGTGCCCTGGCCTTGGCCAGACTCGCGAGGCGCCACGGTATCACGCAACGAGAATTCGTTGAAAAGCTCGTCCTGGCAGAGGACGACAAGGTTCTCGCGACGATGGCGCTCGACTCCACGGAGTGGGGCGCGTATTTCCAGGTAAAGCCTATGCGTGCCAAGGCAGGGGCGACGACCCACGCAGGCGACATGCCCTCCGCCCTGAAGTGAATGCGTTGGCGGGGCGGCGCCGGCCGCCGCAGTCACGCATTGCCACAGCGTGTCCTGCAGGCGGGCAAGCGTCAGCGAGTTACGTCATGACGTAATTCCGACCTTGGCTCGGTGATCGGTCAGATGAGCTCCGGATCGAGCATGAGCCGCTCCCGGCGCGCCGCCGGCTCCCATGGGCGCAGACCCTGTTCCCTGGCCAGGCGGATGCGCTGCACCTTCATCGCATCGAGCAGGTCTGCCGGAGAAGCGGCGCTCTCCAACATCGGCAGGGTTTGCTCGGCTTCGAGAAAGAAACGGTGACGCGCATCGGTACCCGCCGTCAGGAAGGCCTCTTCCCACCACGCGGTGATCCGGTCGCTGGCCCGTTCCAGCGCAGTCTGCGTGACGAGGCGGCTCGACTTCTCGTTGTTGATCCGCTTCGATGCCGGCATCAGGTTCCAGGCGTCCCCGCAGGGCCAGGCAGCGAAGGGAAAGCAGTGGTCGATATCGTAGTCGTCGCGCAGGCGCTGGCCCGACCAGACGCAGTAGACGGACTTGCCCTGGGTACGCAGCCGTTCGACGGCGGCACGGGCGAAGCTGGTGTCCCGTTCGGGGTCTGCCCACGCAAGCAGCGAATACGCAGTCTGGCCGAGCGCCGGGCCGAGTTGCCCGGCGTAGGACTCCATCAAGCGCACCCATTCCGCAATGAGGACTGGTTCGACCCACACGCTGTAGTGGCTAAGGGCATCCCAGATCTGGAGCGGAACGTGGAATTCGCCGAAGCTCCACAGGAAAGGGTCGTCGATCCTCAGGCTTGACGGTGTCGATGTGCGACGCTGGTGCCTGATGTAAAAGATGTTCTCGTCGCTCGCCGGCCAGCGCAGGTACTTGACCGGCATTTCGCGTATCAGCCTGGAGATCTCCCACAGGCTGCCATGAAGGTGCCGCGCCGTGTCATCACAGAAAGCCATCCCTGCGCGCAGGTCCACCGGGCGAATGGAACGCAAGGACGTGAAGTTGTTGGTCACGAAGCCCGGTGCGTTTCCGGCCCGGTTGGGTGGCATCTGGGGAAGCCCGCCTTCGATGAGCGGCTTGTACATGCGTAGCCAGAACAGTGCCACCAGGCCCATTGGCAGGACGACGGACTCCGACTCGTGGCGCGCTGCACCCGCCGCGGTATCGGCGATCCTGGCGAGGATGCGCAGCAGCGCGATCTTGTAGGTCGATGACTTCCCATCGGTGAGGATTAAGTGGCGCAGCAGCGGGAGTGCGCCCAAGCCATCATCCGGTAGCCCAAGAACCGCAGTCGTCCACGAAATGCCCGGCCGGCCCAGCCTGTCGGGGCTGTCGTCGGTGCGTACCAGCCTGAGGCCGAACTGCTGGGCCATCGCCGCCAGCTCCGGCAGCGTCACCTCGTACATGGCGCGATCGGTATCGGGTGGGCCGATGCGAAGGCTGATGGCGATGCGTCCATTTGGCGACAGCAGCGTCGCCAGCTTTCGCAGGGCACGCTGGCGTGCAGCCGGTGGAACGTGCATCCAGACCGCCGAGAGCAGGATCAGATCGAAGGTCAGTCCTAGCCGGCGTACCTTGGCCAGGTCGGGCAGGCTGTCAGCCACCCAGTGAATGCGTGGCGAAGGATGGCGCAGGCGGGCGAGGGCGCGCATCGCTTCCGAGGGCTCAACGGCGACGACATCGTATCCTTTGGCCGCAAACCAGGCGGCGTCCCTTCCGGAGCCGGCGCCGACGTCCAGAATCGTCGCGCCGGGCGGTGGTAGCAGATCCAGCAGGGCAGGGTGCACATGCTCGAAGCTCAGCGATTCGTACTGGGAGACAAGCTGCTCGGCGTTCTGATCGTAGTGAGGAATGGTCTGCATGACCTTCGGTATGTTTTGTCGACTCATCAATTGTATGCCGAAGCATGCTGCCGTAGAGCAATCGATATGTTTGCAATCGTATGCAAATCCAATAGATTCGATGGCTTCAGTCTGCATCCAGTTCAGGCACTCCAGAATAGGAGATATTGAACAAAATGTCGGCATATATGGATAAGTGCCGATGTTTTGTGTAGACTGGCTTCATGAGTCAACAAGCTGAACGAATTCTTGAGCTTGCACGATCCAAAGGCATACTGCGTACACGAGATGTGGACAGTGCCGGTGCATCGCGCGCACTGCTGGCCTCGCTGACCGACGAAGGCAGGCTGCTCAAACTCGGCCGAGGCCTGTACACATTGCCCGATCGGTCTGCGTCCGAGTACGAGAGCTTTGCCGAGGTAGCGACACGTAGCGGAAGTGGGGTGCTATGCCTGCTTTCCGCGCTGCGTTTTCACGATCTGACCACGCAGCAGTCATCCGACATCTGGCTCGCCATACCGCACAAGGCTCGTGCTCCGCGTTTCGATTATCCGCCGCTGCGGGTAGTCCGCATGTCGGGACCGGCGATGACCGAGGGAGTCGACATTGCAGACCTTGCTGGCGCCCAGGTGCGCGTGTTCAGCGTGGCGAAGACGGTTGCCGACTGTTTCAAATTCCGCAACAAGATCGGCCTCGATGTTGCGCTCGAAGCCCTGCGCGAAGCCTGGAACGGTAAGCGGGCGACAATGGACGAACTCTGGCGCTACGCGGAGATCTGCAGGGTAGCAAACGTCATGCGTCCGTATCTGGAAGCGGTGGGGGCGGCATGAAAGCAGCGAATCGTGCTGCATCGCGCACGGCTTCTGAACCGCGCACGGGCCGACAGGACGGACTTCAACCTGATCCTGACGCGGTATTCGCTCGAGCGGCTGCTGTACCGTTTAAGCGTGTCGCCCTGGGCCGATCAGTTCCTGCTGAAGGGAGCGCTCCTTTTCGACCTGTGGGTCGACCAGCCGTACCGGCCAACCCGGGACATCGACTTGCTTGGCTTCGGACCTTCCGAGCTTGACGACCTGATCGAGGTCTTTCAGCAGGTCTGTGTTCAGCCATCCGATGACGGGATGGTCTTCGATCAAGGCAGCGTGCAGGCGGCGCGAATTCGTAAGGAAGCCAACTATGAAGGCGTGCGAGTTACACTGCTCGGCACACTGGATGGTGCGCGCTGCTCGGTGCAAATCGACGTTGGATACGGCGATGCCGTGACGCCTGCAGCAGAACTCGTGCAGTTTCCAGCGTTTTTGGAGGATGTCGCGACACCATCGTTGCGTGCCTATCCCGTGTACACCGTCATCGCCGAGAAGTAGGAAGCGATCGTCAGCTTGGGTATGGCCAACACGCGCCTGAAGGATTACTTCGACCTGTGGTTCCTTGCGACCTATGCCGAGATCGATGAGGCTATTCTCCGTCAGGCGGTCCAGGCCACGTTTGCCCGCCGGAGAACTGAGGTGCCCCAGGCCGCGCCGCTTGGACTGTCTGACGCTTTTGCGGCGAGTCCAACCAAACAGCAGCAGTGGCGAGCATTTCTCTCGAAGAGCAAACTCATGGCGCCAGACTTAGCAGAAGTGACAGCGGAACTACGGCGTCTCTTGGGCTTACTCGACAGTGGGGCGGCAGGCTAAGAGTTGCAGTCTCGGCGGCTAGCACGAATGCACTGCACCGCCCACTGCTCGACTTCGCTCTTGATCCATGCCGCCGATCGACCCTGGAGCTTTACCGGCCTTGGGAAAGCGCCCCTCTTGATCGCGTCGTACACACTGCTGCGCGACTTCCCGCAGATCGCTATCACCTCCTTCAACCTGATGAACTGAATGTCGGCACGGTTGCTTGACGCGCGACGCTCGATAACGGTGTCAATCGCTTGCTGATCCATGTATGCCTCTAAGTGTGAATTTGAGAAGTTGCCTTATGGTCGCGCCCGCCAAATTGATTCAGTACTGCGTCGCTTCGCAGATGCGTAAGAGCGCCTGGCAGGGTCATCTGGTGCAGGCGCTGAGCGGCAGTTTGCCTTCCGCTGACTGCTGAGGTATTGCGCAAATCCCGGTCTCGGAGCCGTTCACATGCGGATCGAATGTGTTGAAGACTGCCTTTCAGGGTTTGGTTCTTCGGGCAGGATAGACTGCCGTCTAAAAAAGTTAACCTTTCTAGATTATCACGGCCCGTGCCTCGTGGACTGCAGAGTCCAAAATCTGTTCAGACAGTACAAGGCAGGGTGTGCGAAGGCACTTAGCTGGCGCCTAGACTAACCTCATCCTCATCTACGAGCGCGTTTGGCAACGGCAGAGCGTTAAAAGGAATCATGTAGATCAGAGCGGTAAACAACAACATCTGTGCCGGCTTACTAGAAACGCGAAGCGATGATGGTCGAAGTCATCCTGTGGGAGCGCCCAGTTCAGCTAGTAAGAATGTGGCAACGTCGCAATCGTTCGCAGTATCTCAGTCGCGCAGCGTAACAGGTACCCGCCGCACCGCATCCTGCTGAGAAACCGTTGGCGAATGACACGAATTTTCCCGAGTGGGGATCAACTGGCTTAGCCAGCCGGGTACGGGGCCGTTGCTTTTTGTCAGCACTAAAAAGATGTTCTCAAAAACATATTTTTAGCGTCAACAAGTTGTAAAATCCCAAGACACTTTGAAAACGTTATAAGCCTTGGGCAAACGAACCGAGGTATCAGGAGCATGTGTGGCACCTTTCGACCCAACCACGGCCCTTGCGGGCCTCACTCGTTCCCAACTCGACTGGATATCTGCAGTAACAGCACAATTTAAACTGGCAAAGACGTTTTGGGCAAAGCCGGGCTCGGACTTGATTACTCCATCGGTGCTAGAGCGCATCGGTGATGCTCTACGAATTCATCATGCATTTAGTCGCCAGGCACTTTCGAAAGACCGGTTCGAGTATGCATTCGAGAGGGCGCTGAGCCAATGCGGCTTCAATGCGTCGCTAGCTTCAAGCCGGACAAACCGTGGGCATGATCTAACGATCAATGACGTCCGCGTGAGCTTGAAGACTGAAGCGTCAGCAGCGATTAAAGAGAATTTTCTCCACATCTCAAAATTTATGGAGTTGGGACGAGGGGAGTGGCATCTGCCAACCCTTCGGGACCTGTTTCTGGAACACATGCAAGGCTATGAGCGTATCCTACAGTTCCGGTGCTTGAAAGGCAGTCCAGAAGAATACTTCTACGAACTAGTTGAAATTCCAATGGATATGCTTCGAGAGGCTGCAAACGCACGCCTGGAAGTGATGGAGAATTCTAAACAGAACCCAAAGCCCGGCTATGGGTATGTACTAGACGCTGTCGAGCGACAGAAATTTGCTCTATATTTCGATGGCGGCACGGAACGCAAACTCCAAATCAAGTCGATTCGCAAAGAGTTGTGCACCGTGCACGCTACTTGGCAATTTAAGTCGGCGCCACTAGGGTAGTCAACGTTGGCGGATAAGGCGCTCGCGCGCCAGTGTGGCGTACTGTTCATTTAGTTCAACACCGGTGCATATGCGACCTAGTTCGTTACATACGACTCCGGTGGTACCACTACCGAAAAACGGGTCGAGGACACGGTCACCTGGACGGGAGCCTGCTTTGATGCAAATACGCGCAAGTTCCCGCGGGTACACCGCGAAGTGAGCACCGCGATACGGCTCCGTATGGATGTTCCAAACCGTTCGGCGGTTCTTCGATTTTTGCGTCGCATCGACCGCCGGTTCTTTTATTGCTTCATGGTCGTAGAAATATTTTTCGCTCTTCGAGAATAAGAAAACAAATTCATGAGAACGTGTTGGCCGGTCGCGCACACTTTCTGGCTGACAGTTCGGCTTATTCCAGACGATGTCCGTTCGCAGGTACCAACCGTCATCTTGAAGGGCGAACGCAAGGCGCCATGGGATGCCAATTAAATCCTTTGGCTTTAAACCTTCAGGGGTCGGCGCGCGATAGCTCATGCCTCGGCCAGCGTTTTTCTTGTCATCATCACGCCAAGTGCGTCCGCCCGATGTGTAGCTGTCGCCAATGTTCAGCCAGAACGTACCGTCATCTTTCAGCACGCGACGCACCTCGCGGAACACCGCCACCAAGTCCTTGATGTAGTCGCGCATGTCAAGTTCGGCACCAATTTGACCACCAATGCCGTAGTCGCGTAAGCCCCAGTAGGGCGGCGATGTGACACACGTTTGGACTGAGTTGGCCGGAAGGTTCTGAAGCACCTCGCGAGCGTCGCCAAGCAAGATTTCGCAACGATCATGAGCGGGAGTCGGAACTGCTGCTGGCTCAGGCAGTTCGAGGAATGAGGTTTGGAGCGCGTCGTTCATGCGGCATTATAGCGTTCGAAGACCTCCGCTGAGTAGCTGGAAATCTGACAATCAACAACGCTATGTTTGGCATCTGTCAGGGCCTAGAGTTCTCCATATAGAGGCCACAGCGCACAGGATCGGCAGCTGGGCGCTTCTGACCAGCTGCACTCGCTACGAATCCACCCTATAGCTGCTATGGGGCAGTGGCACATGCGAAAAGCAGAGCGCTGCACTTCCCACCTGTAGCCTGTCTCGCCAGGATGGGTCGTTCTTACTTTGGCTAACAGCATGCGCATCATGGCGTTAATCCTAAGGCGAAGATTCAACGCGGGGCCGTTACTTCGATAGTGCTTGTGGCGCAAAGCGAGCTGCCTTCCTAACGTATTTGCCACTAGCATGCTCACGGAAGACGCATTAGGCCTGCAAAAGTGCAAAAAATGCAACAAATGAAAAAAATGCAACAAGCGCAATATTTTCGCATGCCTTGTTCACAGCCTAGGCTTAACCTCGATCTATTCTGTGAGTGTTGCTCACAAAAGCGTTGACATATTTGTGATGATCCATCATGATTGAGATTCCAAAACTAGGAGCTCAGTATGAACGATACGCTGCTTGGGATTTTCGAGGTTGCTTCGCTGGCGCAAGTCGGCACGTCGGCAGTGGCGAACTGGCGCAAGCGGTTTTCTGACTTCCCATCCCCTGTGGCAGAGCTTCGTTCAGGGCCTGTCTTTCTGGAGTCACAGATTCGTGCATGGTTGGCGCAGAAGCCGGGAATTGAATTGCCCATGCTTGCAGGATTCTATGAACGACTGGCAGCAAAATGTGGGCATGACGCCGAGTTGGTTGCAAAAGTTCATGAAACCGTCGACAGATTGGCTCGTTCTGGCACAAGCATCCGCAGTCCTGGAGTTTTGCTCGGTAAGGTGCAAAGCGGAAAAACTCGCGCATTTTTAGGAATTATTGCGCTGAGTTTCGATCGTGGATACGACGTAGCTGTTGTACTTACAAAGGGGACTAAATCACTCGCGCGCCAGACGCTGGCGCGCGTGCGAAAGGACTTTCAGGACTTTATCGTGGCTGACGAGGTGCAGGTTCATGACATTATGGCGTTGCCAAACATGACGCCGTACGAGTTTAATCAAAAGCTAATCCTGGTCGTGAAGAAGGAAGACGATAATCTAACCCGGTTGCTTAATGCATTTGAGAACAGCTATCCGGGACTTCAGGCGAAGCGCGTGCTCATTATTGACGATGAGGCTGACTTCGGATCAGTGAGCTATCGTAAGAAAGACGGTATCCCGGATGTTGGCACCATATCTAAGCAGATCGATCAGCTTAGAAATCTCGTCGCCGATTCAGATTTTTTGCAAGTTACTGCTACACCATACTCTTTATATCTTCAACCAGAAGATGAAGTTATCGTGAATGGTGATCCACTTTTTACTCCTCGACGCCCCAAATTCACTGTCGTGCTTCCTACACACTCACAATATGTCGGCGGTGATTACTATTTCGAACGTAGTGCAGATATTGATTCCCCTGCGTATTATTTCTATCGTGAAGTTCCGCTTGAAGAGCGTGAGGCTCTGAAAGTTGAGGATCGAAGGCGACTTAAAGTTGAGAATGTGCTTTTTGAGAAGCGATCAGCCGTACTTTGTCACGCGATTTTAACTTTTATTGTAGGTGGTGCAATCAGGCGGCTGCAAGCGCGCCGTAGTGGTTTGCCCATGCAAAAATATAGCTTTCTGTTTCACACTGAACAGACGAAGATTTCGCATGCTTGGCAGGAAGTGGTTGTCTCGTCCGTTCGTGACGCATTAGTAGCGGAAGGTGCGCAGGATACTGAAAAATTTGATCAGCTTATACGGGCATCGTATGAGGACTTGCAGCGCTCAGTCCATAGTGGCAGTGGATGGATGCCTAGCTTCGCTGAGGTCAAAGCTGATGTTCATTCGGCATTGGTGCAGGGGCAGTTGATGATAACGAAGGTGAATTCTGAAAACGATATCGATGCATTGCTCGACGAAGACGGGCAGTTGCGATTAAGAACGCCTTTTAATATCTTCATTGGAGGTCAAATTCTGGATCGCGGCATTACTATTAGCAATCTTATTGCTTTCTATTATGGAAGGAATCCAAAAAAATTTCAACAAGATACAGTTTTGCAGCACTCTAGAATGTATGGCGCTCGATCCCTTGACGATCTCGCGGTGACACGCTTTTACGCCCCGCAGATTGTCTACCAGGTGATGAAGAATATCCACGAGTTCGATGCCGCCTTGCGTGAAGCGTTTGAATCAGGATCAAATAATAGAGGTGTGTATTTTATTCAGAAGGACGCATCTAATAGAGTGGTTCCTTGCTCGCCGAATAAGCTAATGTTTTCCGGAATTTACAGCATACGACCGGGGCGTCGATTGCTTCCGATGGGTTTTCAGACTGTAGCGAGAACTGCCGGCATAAAGCATCTTTCACTCCTCGATAAAAAAATCGCAAATTTGGTTGGAATAAATACGGAGCAGCCCATCTTACTAAACGTGGAGGAGGCGATTGAGTTGCTTTCACTTGCATATTCGAACTTAGAATTCGACGACCCAAGTGAGGATGATAGAAAGGCACACATTGCGGCGCTTGAGCATTTGTCGCGAACTTCTAATGACAAAGATCTACGGGGGAAAGTGTGGCTAATCACTGCAACTGATCGAAATGTATCAAGATTCCGTGAAGAAGGTCGTTTCTCCAACTCACCTGACACGAAACAGCAGTCAGATGCCGCACGGTTGCAAGCTCAGGATGTTCCTGTACTGATGTTATTGCGTCAAAATGGTGATCAAGCGAAGGGGTGGCGAGATTTAGCATTCTGGTGGCCCGTTATTGTTACACCGAAGACTGCCGTAACATCTATATTCGCTTCCGATACCGCTAGTGTTGCGTGAGTTTCGCGGCTGGCCCTACCGCGCCGCACAAGGCCACTGCTCCCCGCTCTTTTTACCTATCCGCTGTTTTGGGTAGTCCGCATGTCTGGACCGGCGATGTCGGAAAGTGCCGAGTTTCATACCTCGCTGGCGCCGAAGTGTCGC
This sequence comes from Massilia sp. ZL223, assembly GCF_018119395.1. Lineage (GTDB taxonomy): Bacteria > Pseudomonadota > Gammaproteobacteria > Burkholderiales > Burkholderiaceae_D > Telluria. Next base: position 115,714 of record NZ_JAGPWD010000008.1, on the reverse strand, counting down.
TAGCTGCTTTAAGTTCCGTAACGGGATTGATCTCGGTATTGCGCTAGAAGCACTACTCGAAAGCCTCAAGTGGAAAGCGTACGATAGACGAGCTTTGGCGGTGCGCGAAGACATGCGGGTAGCAAACGTCATGCGTTCGCATTTGGGAGCGGTTAGGGCATGCAGGCGGAGAATTCCGCAGCATCAGTTCGCCAGCCTTCTGAATCGCTCATAGGCGGAAACTTAACATGATCTTGGCGCGGATGTGCTCATGGGGCTGCCGTATTGTTTAAGCGTTATGCCTGCAGCCCGTCAGTTCCTGCAGAGGAGCACTCCTTTCGCGCTATAGCTCAACTAGTCGCGCTAGCCAGTGTGAATTTGCGCCAGGGTCTTTAGATTGCATAGTCCAAGTGGATTCAAATGCCGTGTTTCCACAGCTGCTGAGCGCGCCTGGTAGGGCCATCTGGTGCGGCTTCTGAACGCAACTCCGTCTTCTGGTAAGCGCTGAGGTGTCGCGCAGATGCCGGTGTCTGCCACGCTAACATGCATATCGAACGTCTAGAAGAGCATTTTAAGGGCTGGTTCTTCAGGCAGCCAAGCGGCCAGGCAGGCAGAGAGTAGACAGGCAGGCAGGGAGGCTAGGAAAGACTGACGTCTCCAAAACCTTTCGGTGCGAGTTGAATTATATCTACGAACCAATCTACAGGTGCGCTATGACCGCTCAACGCGGAAAAGGTTATCAACGAGGTAGTTAGCTTGTTTTTTTGCTTTTTTGTCAACCGGAGTTCTCTAGCGTAAAATTTCTGCTCTTGGACATGTACGCTAGGATATACTTTCTGATGGGAATTCTTCTGCCGCAAATACATACCCAGACGACTTGCGGTTGAGCGCAAAAATATAGCTGTCTCAAACGTTATATAGGGCAAAGCCGTGCGGAAAAACGTATTGGTCTTTGCTCTTGAGATCGCAGTAACATCAACGTTTTTCTAATAAGCAGATTTCGAGATTTGATTTTTCAGCCTTCTAATTAAATGGAAAAAGAAATAATAAAAATGGTAAAATTTGAAGATTTTGCGCAGAGTTTCGGCTTTGTTAGTTATCCTTTCTCTGTGTTTACTGCTGAAGAGGAAAAAGAGTTTCTAGACCGAGCATTTATTCAGCCACTCGCATATTCCACTGCATCTGCGGCAGCGAAAGAACGCAAAAACGTGTTCATATATGGAGAGCGCGGGACAGGTAAAACTGCGCTTCTATATAAGCTAATGAGTGAGTGTAACAGTAAAGTTATATCCATTTCAGATTATTCGCAGCTGCCTCTTGTTCCAAGCCAAACGCAAATATTGGGATTCTATATATCCAATATTGCACCTATCGTTTTGAAGAGTATCGCTTCTAGTGTTGTTCTAAGAACACGGCTTAATAGGGATGACAAGCTGCTGCTTTCATATTTATTAAAAAACCATACAACTTCTGTTACGCGTGATGCAGTTCTGCAGGACATGAAGGAAATCCAACACTCATTTTTAAAGCGAGTTAGTGTAGGGCTCTGGAACGGATTGTTGGGTCTTGTAAATAATGCGACTGGAGCCGCGGTCGACGCCGCATCTGATGCTATTAGCAAATCTCTCGGCCTCCCTAGTATCGATAGTGGCAACCCAGAAAAAGAATATTTTAAAAAAATTCAACTCAATATCGATGACACTTTTGATGAGTCGAAAGCAAATCAGATAATTCTAGGCAAACTGCTAGACCTCTGCAAAAAGGTTGATATTGCTAATCTAACGTTAGTATTGGATCGAGTTGACGAGGACTCGCGTTGGAAGAATGATGCTGAACTAGTCGCTGACTTTTTACGGCCATTCTTAGTTGAAAATGAAATTTTCTTCCAGCCTGGACTCAGGTTTATCTTTTCTATATGGAGTATTCCATACCAAAAAGTTAAATCCGATTTTCGCATCAACAAGTTCTGTGTAGAGCAGGTTGAGTGGACAGCAGTCGAACTGATGAGCGTTCTCAATAAGAGGATGTCTGAACACTCTGCGGAACGAGTAGGGAGCTATCAGGATATCGTTGCAGATTCTGAGCACTTTGAGTCAAAGGTAGTCCCGCTTGCAAATTCGAATCCACGTGATCTTTGGCAGTTGATGAATAAGATATTTCGTGAGCAATATCGCATGGATTCCGGAGCCAGAAAGATTTCTGTTGACGCCATGGACAAAGGTGTAAAAGAATTCGTTCGTACCTTTAACTATTATGAGTATTATCCACGTAAGATTAATGCAAAGTCAAATAGTATGGATGTATACTCATATATCGCTCACTTATCGAAATTAACGGAGGTGCGATTCACGTCTACAAACCTTGATGATGCTGCGAGAACCGGTGGATCTACACAAAATTATATTGTTGGCATGGAGGCAATCGGACTAGTGCGCCGATGTGAAGAAAAGGGGCCAAAGGGTGCTAACCTGTACGAAATTAGAGATCCTAAAGTCCAATTTGCGGTTATGCATAATATCGACATTCGGCGTGACGCATGATTTAGTGCGTAGTGTTTTTTATTCATCTGGCGGCCGTTAATATAAGATGCGCTGCGAAACATGTTTGAGTTCGAATGTGATCACTTCGGTGCTCATTATTGATAGGTTATGTTAAATGGATATTTCGACGGTACTTGGTTCGGGTGTTGTGGCTGGGCTAGTAGCAGGTTTGGTTGCGCTAAGGAATAGTGAACGTAAGATTCATATTGAGAACATCACTCAAGAGCGAGCAAAATGGCGAGATAAAATAAGACATATCTCGTCGCAAGTTCAAGTAGCTGGCTTAGCGCGCGATGAGGGGAAATTAACTCAATTGAGAGCAGAGTTGCGTCTTCATTTGAACCCGTTCGATACTGAAGATTCCAAAATTCTTGATAGCGTAGCAGCAATTGTTTCCTCAGCAGATCTCAATAAAGCATTAGATGAGTATGGATCACGAATTTCTTACCTTTTAAAGCACGATTGGGAGCGGGCAAAATTTGAGGCCAGGGCGGTTGCGTTAGAAAGAAAACCTCAGCGAAAACAACACCCATGACTATAGTGCTGTTATTGATCCGATAACTCTGCTGAGACAATCGCTTACTAAAAGGTGATATGGGTAGAGTGGTGGGTTAGCGCAGCATGTCGGATGATTTCCATAGCAGAGTTCGCCGGACACCGCTTCCGCCAGTACTATTCCCCACCCTTGGCGTGACCCACATCCTCGTAGCCTGAGCATGTGCATCGAGGCCGATACCCGCCATTTCTTCACTGTCCCCTCTTGCGCAATTCTCGGCGAAGACGAGCATTGTCTACTGTCACTGCAACAAGCGTCAGGATGACAAGCGTGCACAGCGCGTCGGGTCCTAAGTAGTGCCAAAATGCCCATCCGAAAAGCGCAAGTAGAGCGCCGGCGGCGAGCAGTGAAAGGGAATCCTTCATCGGACCGCCTCTTGGTGCTTGTAGTATTTCCGCGATGTCACGCCTGGGTCGTAAACGCCCGGCAACCGATGAAGAAGCGCTGCAAGCCACGGTCGCCTGAAGCCCCATTTCGCAGCCAGGACAAGTATATCGCCGAGAGAGGTGCCGTTGCCGAGACAGCGCCCTGTAGCGACCGCAAGGCTTCCAATGACTGCCTCCGCGTAGAAGGCCGCAGAACATGCTGCGACGACTCCCAGCTTTTCCAGTTTGGTACCAGCACCAATCAGTTCGGCCACGGTAACTCTGGTGCCGAATTTGTCTATCAAGCCAAGTAGTACCGTTACCGTACCTACCGTGGTTTGCACCGTTCCAAAGAGGCTTTCTGGCGCAGGAAGGCCAAGAGCGCTCATGTTCTCCTTGAAGTATTTGTAAAAGTTCGACATTGATCAGTCTCCTCGATAGTTACGTACTTCTCCGCTAACTCTGCGTATCGAAAGCTGTTCTCAATTGCTGAGTTGATGCACGCACACCCATACCGGCAATTTTCTTTTGATTCTGGATGGAAACGTAGAAGGAATTATTGGGTGTCGGCTTACTGCGCTGATTGAAGAGCATCAAAATTGTCAGCAAGTAGGATCAAGCCTGAGCCTGCGCGTAGGACACGAGAGACATGATCAAAGAACTGATTACTCTAACGAAGCATGAGGCAACCGTAATGCAGTCGAGTAATCTGCTGCTTGCCGAGATGCCGCCCAGTTAAAGCGAAGGGGAAGGGACGATTAAGTTTTTGGCAGTCGCTGGCTCCCATGGACGTAAACCCTGATCCTTAGCCAAGCGAATGCGCTGCACCTTCATCGCATCGATCAGGTCCGTTGGTGAAGCGGCTGCCTCCAGCATCGGAAGCGTTTGCTCGGCTTCGAGGAAGAAGCGGTGCCGCGCATCAGTCCCCGCCGACAGGAAGCCCGCTTCCCACCATTCGGTGATCCGCTCGCTGGCGCGTTCCAGGGCTGTTTGGGTGACCAGGCGGTTCGACTTCTCGCTGTTGATTCGCCTCGATGCAGGCATCAAGTTCCATGCGTCGCCGCAGGGCCAAGCAGCGAAGGGAAAACAATGATCGATGTCGAAATCGTCCTTCAGGCGCTGGCCCGACCATACGCAGTAAATGGACTTGCCGTGGGCGCGAAGTCGTTCGACCGCGGCACGCGCGAACTTGGTATCGCGCTCGGGATCTGCCCACGCAAGTAGCGAATACGCGGTCTGGCTTATTGCCGGTCCGAGTTGCCCCGCATAGGACTCCATCAGGCGCACCCATTCCGAAACAAGAACCGGCTCGACCCACACGTTGTAGTGGCTAAGCGCATCCCAGATTGGGAGGGGAACGTGGAACTCGCCGAAGCTCCACAGGAATAGATCGTCGATCCGCAGGCTTGACGGTGTCGATGTGCGGCGCTGGTGCTTGATGTGGAAGATGTTCTCTTCGCTTGCTGGCCAACGCAGGTACTTGACTGGCATTTCGCGGATCAGCCTGGATATCTCCCACAGGCTGCCGTGAAGGTGGCGCGCCGTGTCATCGTAGAACTCCATCCCTGCACGAAGGTCGATCGGTCGAATTAAGCGCAAGGCCGTGAAGTTGTTGGTCACGAAGCCGGGGGCATTTCCAGCGCGGTTAGACGGCATCTGGGGAAGACCGCCTTCGATGAGCGGCTTGTACATGCGTAGCCAGAAGAGTGCCACCAGGCCCATTGGCAGGACGACGGATTCCGGCTCATGGCGTGCTGCGCCTGCCGCGGTATCGGCGATCCTGGCCAGGATGCGTAGGAGCGCAATCTTGTAGGTCGATGACTTCCCGTCCGTAAGGATCAAGTGGCGTAGCAGCGGAAGCGCGCCCAAGCCATCATCGGGTAGCCCAAGAACCACAGTCGTCCATGAAATACCGGTCCGGCCCAGCCTGTCCGGGCTGTCGTCGGTGCGAACCTGCCTGAGGCCGAACTGCTGGGCCATCGCCGTCAGCTCTGGCAGCGTCACCTCGTACATGGCGCGATCGGTATCGGGCGGACCAATTCGAAGGCTGATGGCGATTCGTCCATTCGGCGACAGCAGCGTTGCCAGCTTTCGTAGGGCACGTTGGCGTGAAGTAGGCGGCACGTGCATCCAGACTGCCGAGAGCAGGATCAGATCGAATGTAAGGCCCAGCCGGCGTACCTGTGCCAGGTTTGGCAGGCTGTCAGCCAACCAGTGAATACGTGGCGAAGGATGGCACTGGCGCGCGAGGGTGCGCATCGCCTCCGAGGGCTCAACGGCGACAACATCGTATCCCTTGCCCGCAAACCAAGCGGCGTCCCGTCCAGAGCCGGCGCCGACGTCCAGAATCGTCGCGCCGGAGGCTGGCAGCAGATCCAGCAGGGTAGGGTGCACATCTTCGAATGTCAGCGATTCGTACTGGGAGACAAGCTGCTCGGCGTTCTGATCGTAGTGAGGAATGGTCTGCACGTGACCTTCGGTTTGTTTTGTCGACTCATCAATTGTAAGCCGAACTATGCTGCCGTAGGGCAATCGATTCGCTTTGCAATTGTGATGAGGCTGTCCTATCTTTAATTTCTACGAAAGGAAATTTACATTTCCTGTCGATAATCTTTACAACAGTAAAGTTGCTCCAAGAAATTTTTCATGTTTTTCAAGGAATTGCAGATTTGGCATAAAGATTGCTTAATAGTGCCAGTAAGTTCACTATAATTTCCTGAAAGAAATATGAAAACCCAACTTGCTTACTCTTTGGCTGCACTTGCACTCAGTGCTTTCGCCAGTACGGCTTCTGCCGCTCTCATCCCTTCAGGCGTACACAACGACGTCGCGTTCTCGACGGTAACGGATGATTGGGGGTGGAAACTCATCAGCACGAGCGATTATGGCGGCGGCCTTTCCGTTGCCGACCTATTTGCCGGTCACCAGAAGTACGTCATGCTGGGTGCAATGCGGCGTGGCTCCACCACGATTGACGTCTTGGCAGCAGACCAATATGCGACGGTGACCACCTATACCTCTATAAACACCACGAACAAATCGAATAACGTGGGTTGGTACTACAACGGCTACTCCATGGGATTTGCCGGCGCCGATGACATCATTTGCCAAAATAGTGCGGACGTGTGCGCGATGGGTGAACGCGATCGCATGAGCTGGCACACCAGCAATTCGATTTCGTACTGGGAGCAAAATCATCTCACCGCGCCCAATTATGTGTTTAACGGATGGCGCAGCGGCAATAACACGGGTATTTATAGTGGCACCGATTGGGTTCGCGTCGTCTTCACGCGCGACGAGATCCGAACTGAAGTGCCGGAGCCCGCATCCCTCGGTCTCATCGGCCTAGGTGTTTTTGCCTTGGCGGCAGCACGGCGTAAATCGCGCGCTGCAAAGAACGCTTAATTCGGCATCAAGAGGCTCGCTAAAACGTGCCTCTTTCTTTTTGGCCCGCGGTAGGGATTTGCTGCACGATGGCGCGGAGAGCGGGATGCCATCAGGGCGGATGAGAGAGCGAAAGGCAAGAATCATTTAGTTTGGTTTGAAGAAATAAGGCAAACTATGCAATGCGTGCAAGCACGGCTTGCGGCAGTCATTGCACTTCGATGCCAACCAGACTTCAACCGAGCGCCAGGCCATGATCATCTCCTCCGCCACGGATTTTCGCGAAGCAGCCCGACGTAAGCTGCCTCCCTTCCTGTTCCATTATCTCGATGGTGGCGCGGGCGCTGAACAAACCCTGCGCGCCAACGTGGACGACCTGCAGTCGGTCAAGCTGCGCCAGCGCGTCCTGCGCGGCTCCGCCGAGCTCGACGTCAGCGCCGAATGGTTCGGCGATCGCTACAACCTCCCGATCGCGCTGGCCCCGGTCGGCCTGGCCGGCATGTACGCCCGCCGCGGCGAGGTGCAGGCAGTACGCGCCGCCTGCCACCGCCACATCCCCTTCATCCAGTCGACCGTCTCGGTCTGCCCCCTGTCCGAAGTCGCCGCCCAGGCCTCCAAGCCGATCTGGTTCCAGCTCTACGTCCTGAAAGACCGCGCCTTCATGCGCGACGTGATGCGCCGCGCCTGGGAGCTGGGCGCGCGCAACCTGGTCTTCACGGTCGACATGCCCGTCCCCGGCAACCGCTACCGCGACCTCCACAGCGGCATGAGCGGCCCCGACGGCCCCTGGCGCCGTGTGCTGCAGGCGATGCTGCACCCACGCTGGGCCTGGGACGTCGGCCTGCACGGCCGCCCCCACGATCTCGGCAACATCTCCACCTACCGCGGCCACGCCACCGGGCTGGCCGACTACATCGGCTGGCTGGGCGAAAACTTCGACCCCGGCATCGCCTGGCAAGACCTGCAGTGGATCCGCGACGAGTGGCAGGGCAAGCTGATCATCAAGGGCATCCTCGACCCGGACGACGCGCGCGACGCGCTAAAGCTCGGCGCCGACGGCATCGTGGTCTCGAACCACGGCGGCCGCCAGCTGGACGGCGCCATGTCCAGCGCCCAGGCGCTGCCGGCGATCGCCGAAGCGGTGAAAGGGCAGATGACCATCTTCGCCGATGGCGGCGTACGCACCGGCACCGACGTGTTCCGCATGCTGGCCCTGGGCGCCGACGGCGTGCTGCTCGGCCGCGCCTTCGTCTACGCCCTGGCGGTGCAGGGCCAGGCCGGCGTCGAAAAGCTGCTGGCCATCATGGAAAAGGACCTGCGCACCAACATGGTGCTCACCGGCGTCAAGTCGGTGGCGGAAATTGGACCCCACTTGCTGGCCCGATGAGGCGGCTAACCAACATGCATACCAGGGAACTAGCTCTTATTGCAACAAAGCGGTAACATCGAAACAAGCCTTGCAGTAAGGAATCTGTAAGGAAACGCGTGAATTCTAGAAATAGTTTCAAAGTATTTAATTAAGGAGGAGTCCTCAGAGCCAAGCGTTGTGCGTGTCATCGATTCAGATTCAGTCCGTGCATTTCATGTATCAGTCCGTAATCAATAACTAGACAGGAGACATACGATGAAGAAGGGCGACAAAGATTTGAAGGAAGCAGTACCGAACCGCAGGAAGTTCCTGGGAACCGCAGCCGCCGGCACCGCCGCAGGCGCATTGGCGTTCCCGAGTATCGCAACCGCACAAACGACGAAGCAGATGCGCTTCCAGAGCACCTGGCCAAGCAAGGACATCTTCCACGAATACGCGCTGGACTTCGCCAAGAAGGTCAACGACATGACCGGCGGCGAAATGAAAATCGAGGTGCTGCCCGCCGGCGCCGTGGTCCCGGCCTTCGGCCTGCTCGACGCCGTCTCCAAAGGCACCCTCGACGGCGGACACGGCGTGATGGGCTACAACTACGGCAAGCAGGCCGCCATCGCCCTGTGGACCTCGGGCCCGGCCTTCGGCATGGACGCCAACATGGTGCTCGCCTGGCACAAGTACGGCGGCGGCAAGGAGCTGCTGGCCGAACTCTATAAAGGCATTGGCGCCAACATCGTTTCCTTCCTCACCGGGCCGATGCCCACCCAGCCGCTGGGCTGGTTCAAGAAGCCGGTCACCAAGAAGGAAGACCTCAAGGGCCTGAAGTTCCGCACCAACGGCCTGGCGATCGACCTGTTCACGGCCATGGGCGCGGCGGTGAATGCGCTGCCCGGCGGCGAAATCGTCCCGGCCATGGACCGCGGCCTGCTCGACGGCGCCGAATTCAACAACGCCAGCTCCGACCGCCTGCTCGGCTTCCCGGACGTCTCCAAGATCTGCATGCTGCAAAGCTTCCACCAGAGCTCCGAGCAGTTCGAGATCACCTTCAACAAGACCAAGTACGATGCGCTGCCGGCCAAGCTGAAGGCGATCATCGAGAACGCGGTCGAAGCGGCATCGGCCGACATGTCGTGGAAGGCGGTCGACCGCTATTCCAAGGACTACCGCGACATGCAGGCCAAGGACGGCGTCAAGTTCTACAAGACCCCGGACGCGGTGTTGCAGACCCAGCTGGCGGTGTGGGACGAAGTCGTGGCCAAGAAGGGCGCGGACAATCCGCTGTTCAAGAAAGTGGAGGCGTCCATGCGCGCCTTTGCTGAACGCGCGATGAAGTGGGACATGGACACCAACAACCCGCGCCGCATGGCTTACAACCACTACTTCGGGCGCAAGGCTCCCGCGCCGAAGAAGGCGTAAGACGTCCGCGCCAGTAAGCGCGATTAGTTAGCAGTAGCACCGTCGTAGCCTCCAGTGGAGGCTACGACGGGATGGGGCTAACGACGTCCTCATACCTTCGTGGTGCTTTGTGCGTCGCCCTGCATAAAGCAGGGTGGCAGTTTGTCGCGACCGGGAGCAGCTTCATGCAGAGAGTTTTGTTTTTCGTCGACCGGGTCAGCAGCTGGGTCGGCCAGGCTTTTTCCTGGCTGATCGTCGCGCTCACCTTCCTCATCAGCTGGGAAGTGTTCGCGCGCTATGCCCTGAACAAGCCCAATCCCTGGGCCTTCGACCTGATGATCATGATGTACGGCGCGGCCTTCATGATGGCCGGCGCCTATACCCTGGCCAAGAACGGCCATGTGCGCGGCGACGTGCTGTACAGCTTCTTCCCGCCGCGCCTGCAGGCCGGGCTGGACCTGATCCTGTACTTCGTCTTCTTCATCCCGGGCGTGGTCGCCCTGGTCTGGGCCGGCTACACCTACGCCGAAGAGTCCTTCGCCATCCGCGAACACTCCACCCTCACCGCCAACGGTCCGCCGCTCTATCCCTTCAAGATGGTCATTCCCTTCGCGGGCGTCCTGCTCCTGCTGCAGGGCTGCGTCGAAATCGTGCGCTGCGTGATCTGCCTGCGCAACGGCGAGTGGCCCGCGCGCGAGGCCGATGTCGAGGAAGTCGACGTCGACAAGCTCAAGGCGTCCGTCCACATGGAAGAGGGGAAGGCGCCATGAGAAAAGAGATTTACTTCGGCCTCTCGATCCTGGTCCTGATCGTGATCGGCCTGTTCATCCTGATGCCGGCGCCCGCCGACATGACCAACGGCCACCTGGGCCTCCTGATGCTGGCGCTGGTGGTGGTCGCCATCATGCTCGGTTTCCCCACCGCCTTCACCCTGATGGGCATGGGGGTGATGTTCGCCTGGTTCGCCTTCCACAGCAACGACCCCGCCAACGCCACCCAGCTCACCCTGGACCTGATGGTGCAGCGCGCCTATTCGGTGATGGCCAACGACGTGCTGATCTCGATCCCGCTGTTCATCTTCATGGGCTACCTGGTGGAGCGGGCCAACCTGATCGAGCGCCTGTTCAAGAGCCTGCACCTGGCCATGGCGCGCGTGCCCGGATCGCTGGCCGTGGCCACCATCGTCACCTGCGCGATCTTCGCCACCGCCACCGGCATCGTCGGCGCGGTCGTCACGCTCATGGGCCTGCTGGCGCTGCCGGCCATGCTCAAGGCCGGCTACAGCACCCAGCTGTCGGCAGGCAGCATCACGGCGGGCGGTTGCCTGGGCATCCTGATTCCGCCCTCGGTGCTCCTGATCGTGTATGGCGCGACGGCCGGGGTCTCGGTGGTCAAGCTGTATGCGGGCGCCTTCTTCCCGGGGATCATGCTGGCCAGCCTGTATGTGGCCTATGTGCTGATCGTCGCCAAGCTCAAGCCGTCCGCCGCGCCGCCGCTGCCGGCCGAGGAGCGCATCGTCGCGCTGCCGGCATTCACGCAGACGATTCCGAATGCGTACAACAAGTCGGCGGTGCCCGGCCTGGTGCGTGCGATCAAGGGGCCGCGCGGCGCCAATGTGCCCTCGCGCACCCTGATGTCGCACCTGTTCGTTGCCTTGCTGCCGGCGCTGGCTTTCGCGGCCATCATGGGCGTGAGCTACCGGATCGTGACTGCGCCGGACGCCGCGCCCACCGAACTGGTCGAGATGGGCGCCCAGCAGGATATCGACAGCTCCTCCAGCGCCGACGCCGGGGGACTGGAAGAGCCGCCGGTCGAAGGCGGCCTGCAGGAGCCGCCGGTGGAAGGCGAGCTGGCCGAGCCGCCGTCGGAGCAGCCCGTCGCGGCAGCCGCGGCAGGGGTTCCCGAAGCGCCCGGCGCCGAGGTGCCGTCCGCGCCATCGGACCCGGTCGCCAAGCCGGCGTCGAAGACCTACTGGATCGTGCTGGCGGTGGGCGTCGTGGCGCTGGGGATCTTCTACCTGTTCTTCAGCTTCGCGCGCCTCGAGATCTTCAAGATGCTGCTCGGGTCCCTGTTCCCGCTGGCGATCATGATCCTGGCCGTCCTCGGCAGCATCGTGTTCGGGCTGGCGACGCCGACCGAGGCGGCGGCGATGGGCGCGTTCGGCGGCCTGATCCTGGCGATCGCCTACCGCCGCTTCAACTTCGGCCTGCTGCGCGAATCCGCCCACCTCGCCACCAAGACCACGGCGATGGTGTGCTGGCTGTTCGTCGGTTCGAGCATCTTCTCTGCGGCCTTCGCCCTGCTGGGCGGGCAGGAAATCATTAACGCCTGGGTGCTGGGCATGAACCTGACCCCGGTGCAGTTCATGATCCTGGCGCAGGTGGTGATCTTCCTGCTCGGCTGGCCGCTGGAGTGGACCGAGATCATCGTCATCTTCATGCCGATCTTCGTGCCGCTGCTGGCCCACTTCAACATCGACCCGCTGTTCTTCGGCCTGCTGGTGGCGATGAACCTGCAGACGGCCTTCCTGTCGCCGCCGGTCGCCATGTCGGCCTTCTACCTGAAGGGCGTGTCGCCGCCGCATGTGACCTTGAACCAGATCTTCCTGGGCATGCTGCCTTTCATGGGACTGCAGATCCTGGGGATCGTGCTGCTGTATGCCTTCCCGGCGATCGGGCTGTGGCTGCCGGAGGTGCTGTACAAGTAAACCAGGAGCCCGCCAGACTCGACACAGCCGCCGGAATCGGCGGCTGTGTTCGTATCTGGAGTCCCCCATCCGTGCGCTGAACATTTACTTGTAAAAATATAATGAGCTCTCCCGCCACCCGCATCGGGTAAGGTCTACCCCAGGGGCAGGTCGGACTGCCGCTTCCGGCAGATTTACGTTCCGAGCGAATCCATGCCCACAGATCCGACACATCCAGATGCCCGCTGGATCCAGCGCGACGCCGATGCCTTCTCCGAGCTGATGCTCGTCAAGACCAGGCAGTACGGCGTGATGTTCTACGACACAGAGCTCCGTATCACCGGGTGGAACCAGGGCGCGGCCTTCATCACCGGCTGGACCGCCGACGAAGTGATCGGCAAGACGACTGCCATCCTGTTCGTCCCCGAAGACCGCGAACGCAAGCTGGACGAGCACGAAGCGCAGACCGCCGCCCTGGTCGGGGTGGGCGAGGACGAGCGCTGGCATTTGCGCCGCGACGGCTCCTGCTTCTGGGCCAGCGGCGTGAGCGTGCCGCTGCACCGCGACGAGAACGGCCGCGTCACCGGCTTCGTCAAGATCTTCCGCGACGCCACTCACCTGCGCGCCCGTACCCGCTACCTCGAGAACGAACTGAAGGAAAATGTGGCGCGCCAGGCCGAGCGCGACGTCTTCATCGGCACCATCGCGCACGAGATGCGCAATCCGCTGTCGCCGCTGCGCTCGGCCCAGCAACTGCTGCAGATGTTCGCCGGCGACGCCGAGCGCAGCTGCCAGCCGCTGGCCGTGATCGACCGCCAGCTGGGCTTTCTCGAGAAGCTGATCGAAGACCTGGTCGACCTGACCCGCGTGCAGAGCGGGAAGATGAGCATCGCTTACGAAAGGACCCACCTGCAGGTGCTGCTGAGCGAAGCGATCGAGAGCTGCCGCGGGCTGGCGCATGCCCAGCAGATCAGCTTTCACTTGTCTTTCCCCGCGGTGCCGATCGAGATCGAAGTCGACAGCCGGCGCATCAACCAGATTTTCGTGAACCTGATCAACAACGCGATCAAGTACAACCATCCCGGCGGCGACGTCTGGCTCACCGCGACGGCGGACCAGACCCACTTCGTCTGCTACCTCAAGGACAACGGCAAGGGCATTCCCGCCGAGATCCAGCCCAGGATCTTCGACGTGTTCACCCAGGCCGAAGGCACCGACGCCCAGCGCGGGGCAGGGCTGGGGATCGGCCTGGCGGTGGTCAGGGAACTGGTGTCGCTGCACCAGGGCACGGTGGAGGTGCGCAGCGAAGGCGTGGGCAAGGGCAGCGAGTTCATTGTCCGGATTCCCTTGCGCGGGCCGGCCTGAGTTCGCCCCGGGCGCGCCGCAATCGTGCGTGCTCGTGTGCACTCCCGAGCGATAATGAAGGCGCTGATTTGTCACCCAGGAGATGTCGTGTACCGCACCCCAGTCCGGCGCCGCTTCAGTACGGACGATCGCCGCCTGCCGCCGCCCGGCACGCCGGCGGAGCCGGATGCTGTCGCATCCGATCCGGGCGCGCTGCTGCGCAAGGTGCTGGTGGTGGACGACCAGCACGACCTGGCCGAATTGGCCGAAGCCCTGCTGAGCTCGCACGGCCTGGATGTCGTGGTCGCCCATTCGGGCGAGGAAGCGCTGCAGGCGCTGCAGGACAATACCGATATCGATGCCTTGTTCTCGGACATCATGATGCCCGGCATCAACGGACTCGACCTGGCGGACCTGGTCGATGAGCGCTATCCCCATATCAAGGTGGTGCTGACCTCGGGGTATACGCTGCCGTCCCTCCTGGCCGATCGCCGCAAGCGCTACCTGTTCGCACCCAAACCGTACAACATCGCCACTATTCTGGGGCTGCTACGCTGCTAGTACGGCCTCATCGGCCGGAGCCTCGTTGTTACTGTGCGTTACTGTGGTTTCCCACACTTACATTGCAGTGCAACATGAGTGATAATGGCGGCTGTAGGCCGCAATACGGTCTGGATTCAAGTAATTTGTCATGGCGACCCGCCCTGGATAGGCCGGGCCGCCGATTTGAACACTGCACACACCGATGACCCACACTCTTTCATTCGCTCTGTCTCTTGCCAATCTGCCTGCCTCGTCTCCGGCCGCCAGCCTGGAGGCGATGCAATGACGCAGGGCGTGATGAGGCGTGGAAGTTCGCAGTCGGGGCCGGCGTTCCAGGTGAAGCCGCACTCGCTGCTGGACGATGTCTACGGCATGTTCGTGGGCGTACTGTTCGCCGCCACCGGTATCCTTTTGCTTCAGGCCGCCGGCCTGATCACGGGCGGCGTGGCGGGCATCGCCTTGCTTGCGTCCTATATGACGGGGCAATCGGTCGGCCTGCTGTTCCTCTTGATCAATGTGCCGTTCTTCCTGTTCGGCTACCTGTTCATGGGTGCGCGCTTCACCATCAAGTCCCTGATCGGCAGCGCGATGATCATGGCCTTGCTCAAGCTGATTCCCAATGGCCTGACGATCGGCCACGTCGACCCGATGGTGGCGGCGCTGGGCGGCGGCACCTTCTGCGGCATGGGCATCCTGGCCATGGCGCGCCATGGCGCCGGCCTGGGCGGCACCGGCATCTTCACCCTGTGGATGCAGAAGCGGTACGCGATCAATGCGGGCCGCGTCCAGGTGATGATCGACAGCGTCATCCTCATGGTAGCGCTGACAATGGTCGAGCCGGAACGCGTGGGCTGGTCGGCCCTGAGCGCCATCGCCATGAGCAGCATGGTCATGGCCTGGCACCGCGCCGGCCGCTATTTCGGCAGCTGACCTTTATTTGGCCAGGCGCGCCGCTGCGGCGGCCTGGGCCGTCTCGATCTCTTCTCCCCAAGGATCCTTCTTCGGTTCCGGCTTGCCGCTGCCGGCGAAATCCATGATCTCGTCGGCGGCCGGGCGGTAGCGCGGCCAGGCCGGCAGGCCGCGCCCGTTCGGATCGCCTTTTCTCGCGAAGTTCACCAGGTAGGCGCTGATCGCCTTGCCCATCGCGACGTCCTTCTTCGTGCTCTGCGCACCATATTTCACCGCCACCGTATCGAAGAAATACGGGATGTCGGTCGCGTGCTCGGCGCCGCCCGGCTTGCCGATGGCGTCGGCGACATAGGAGAAGCGGTAGGCGTACACCGGCACGCCCTGGCCGGCCAGGGTGGCCGCCAGGCTGCGCGCGCCGGCAACCATGAAGCCGGTCTTGCCGCCGATGTCGGCGCTGGTGGCGCCGATCATGACCGGCACCTTGTGGAAGCGCCCGCCGGCGAAAGCCGCGCCCGATTCGATCGCCAGCTTGCCGTCGGCGTAGGGGCCCAGGTAGGTCGGCGCGCCCTCTACCTTGCGGTTGGCCAGGTTCAGGCCGTCGACCACCTGCTCGGCGCCCAGGGCGCGCAGCTTGGGCAGGGCCTGCGGGTCGTCTTTCGCGATGCCCTTGGCCGTGGCGAAGTTCACCCCGACCTGCTCGACGTAGGCGAGGCCCGGGTCGACCGTCTTGCCTTCGCCGCCAGACATCACGACCGCCCTGGCGAACAGGCCCTGGGCCATGGGCGAGGTGAGCAGGGTATTCACGGCCATGCCGCCCGCCGATTCGCCGATGATCGTCACGTTCGATGCATCGCCGCCGAAGGCTGCCACGTTGCGTTTCACCCATTGCAGCGCGGCCAGCTGGTCCATGAGGCCGTAGTTGCCCAGCAGGGCGCCGTCGCCGCTTTCCCTGGTGAGCTGGGGATGGGCGAAGAAGCCGAAGCGTCCCAGGCGGTAATTGAAACTCACCAGCACGACACCCTGTTTCGCCAGCGCCGCGCCCGCATAGGTCGGCGGCGAGGACCCGCCGTTGACGAAGCCGCCGCCGTAGATCCAGACGATCACCGGCAGCTTCGCCGAAGCGGGCTTGGCGGGCTTCCACACGTTCAGGTAGAGGCAGTCTTCGCTGGGAGCGGTGCCGAGCGGGGCGGCGTCGCTGGCGAAGGGGAGTTGCATGCAGTCGGCGCCGTAGCTGGTGGCCTGGCGCACGCCGTTCCAGGCGGCGGCGGGCTGGGGCGGGCGCCAGCGCAGGGCGCCGACCGGCGGGGCGGCAAAGGGGATGCCTTTCCAGCTTGCCACGCCGTTGTGGACTGCGCCTGCGAGCTTGCCGGTGTCGGTGGTGGCGAGCGGCTGGTTCGCTGCCGAGGCGGCGATGGGCAGGGCGAACGCAGTGGAAACCGCTAGCATCTTCAATAGGGTGGGGCGGGACTGGGGCATCGGATGTCTCCTCGTACGGCTTTTTATTTTGTTAGCTTTAAAACCGTCGTACGCGCCACTGGCGCCTTCGCCGGGACGACGTGCATGAGTTAACGATAAGTTTAAAAGGGTGCGCAAGCTCGTCAATGAAAATCTTGCCGCCTGCGCGGCCGCGTAGCTGGCGCTGCCTTCGCCGGCTCGAACCCGGCAAACACCCCCTTCAGCCAGTCGACAAACACCCGCACCCGCGGCGACAGCTGCCGGCTCTGCGGGTACAGCACCGACACCGGCAAGGTCGGCGGCGGCAGTTCCGGCAGCAGCACTTCCAGGCCGCCCGAACGCAGCTCCGCCTCGATCCGGTAGCGCGGCACCTGCACGATCCCTAGCCCGGCAATGGCGCAGGCGGTGTACATGTCCGCCCCCGTCACGGTCACCGAGCCCGGCAAGGTGCGCTGGCGCAGCTCGCCGTCGCGCATGAATTCGAGCGGATATGGACGGCCGGTGGCGGAGGAGACGAAATTGACCGCCTCGTGCCGGTCGAGGTCTTCCAGCTGCTGCGGCCGGCCGAAACGCGCGACATACTCGGGACTGGCGCAGGTCACCTGTTCCAGCTGGGCCAGCGACAGGCCCACCATCGAGGAGTCCTGCAAATTGCCCACGCGGAGCACGCAATCGATCCCTTCGCGCACCAGGTCGACGAGGCGGTCGCCCTCGCTGATCTGCAGTTCGAGCGCCGGGTAGCGGGCCAGGAAACCGGGCAGGGCGGGCGCGACGACGTGGCGCGCCAGGGTCGACTGCACGCTGACGCGCAGCAGGCCCGCCGGCGCCGTGCGTGAAAATACGCTTTCCATCTCGGCCAGGTCGCCCAGCAGGCGCACGCAGCGATCGTAGTAGGCCTGGCCGTCCAGCGTGGGCGCGACCACGCGGGTGGTCCGTTCGAGCAGTCGCGCGCCCAGGCGCTGTTCCAGCCGCTTGATGGCATTCGTAACCGTCGCGCGCGGCAGTTGCAGGTCTTCCGCCGCCGCGCTGAAGCTGCGCTGCTCGACAATGCGGGTGAAAATCTGCATTTCCTGGAAGCGGTCCATGTGGCTGGCCATATTATTCTCGCCTTGTTAACAATGCTTGGAAGAAGCGTAGCATTATTTTCTCTCCAATAATGATTGATTTCGGGTGAAATAGGCCCCCGCTTGCGAGCGCCTCGCGCCTGAGAACTGTGAAAATCCGTGAGAGTGTTGCATTTACCCCATAATGACTGCCTGGAAACGAAAGATTCCCCGTCGCATGGTTTATTTGTCATTGTCCGAGGGTATCATCGAGCCCTTCCAACAGTGTTTGCTCAGGTCCATGAAGGGTATGTTCCAGAAGTTACGGTTGTCGACGCTGATGACCTTGGCCGTCTGCACCACGGTCGCATTGACAGTCGGCTTGCAGCTTAGCTTGGTGAATCACTTCGCGGTGCGCCATGCCGGCATGGAAGCCGAGCTGCGCCTCCAGCAGCTGTCCTGGCAAATGCGCGATTCGCTCAACCGCATCGTCGAGCAGGCCGCCGGCGACGCCCGCCTGCTGGCGGCGCTCCCCGCGCTGCGGCAGGCGCGCGACCCGGCCTCGGCCCGTGACGTGCTGGAAAGCCTGCAGCGCACCTTCCCCGACTATGCCTGGATCGGCATGGCCGCCGCCGACGGCACGGTGACGACCTCCACCAAAGCCCTGCTCGAAGGCGCGAACGTCGGGGCGCGGCCCTGGTTCCAGGCCGGCCTGCATGGGGTGCGGGCCTCCGATTATCACCCGGCCAAACTGCTCGACGGCCTGCTTCCGCGCGGCACCGACCCGTGGCGCTTCATCGACCTGTCCGCTCCCGTGTTCGGCATGGACGGCAAGCTGCAAGGCGTGCTCGGCATGCACCTGAGCTGGGAATGGGCGCGCCGCCACGCGCGCGAGCTGCTCACGCCGGCCCTGCGCGCCTATGGGGCCGAGATCATCGTGGTGCGCGACGACGGCACCGTGCTGCTCGGTCCGCCAGAGATGATCGAGCAAAAGATCGAGACCGCCAGCCTGCACGCCGCCCGCAAGGGCCAGACCGGTTCGCTGCGCGAGGAGTGGCCTGACGGCCGCACCTATGTCACCGGCTACAGCCAGACCGGAGCGGCCAACGATCCGGCCTCGCTGCGCTGGGTGGTGCTGGTGCGCCAGGTCGAGGAAAAGGCGATGGAAGGCGCCAGGCAGCTGCAGGAGCGCATGCTGATGTGGAGCGCGGCGCTGGCGCTGCTGCTGGCGCTCGCGGCCGGCCTGCTGGCGCGCCGCCTGAGCCGCCCCATGGCCCAGCTGGGCCGGGCGATCGAAGCAGCTACGCAAGCCACCGCCGCAGGCGAAGAAGCGCCGCCGATTCCGCTGGTCGACGGCTTTCACGAAGCGACCGTGCTGTCGGGCACCTTGCACGACCTGGTGCGCAGCGAGGCCGAGAACCGGCGCGCGCTGCTGGCCATGAACGAAAGCCTGGAAGCGGCGGTCGCCGAGCGCACCGCCGAGCTGCAGGCCCTGCTGCTGCGCGACGTGCTCACCGGCCTGCCGAACCGGCGCGCCCTGCTGGAGACCTTGCCGGAAGCGATGAGCCGTGCCCAGCGCGTCGGCCGCCCGGCGGCGCTGCTGTTCATCGACATGGATGGCTTCAAGGCGGTCAACGACACCTATGGCCACGAAGAAGGCGACGAGCTGCTGCGCCAGTTCGGCGCGCGCCTGGCCCTGGCCGTGCGCAAGACCGACATGGTGGCGCGCCTGGCCGGCGACGAGTTCGTCGTGGTGCTGGAGATGCTGACCGACTACGCCCATGCCGAAGACACTGCGCGCAAGCTGCTCGACCGGGTGCAGGAAGGCTTCCGCCTGCGCAAGGCCACCGTGCACGTCGGGGCCAGCATCGGCGTCGCGGTGCACATGCCGGACGATGCGCCCGACCTGGACGCCTGGCTGGCGCGCGCCGACCACGCCATGTATGGAGCCAAGCGCTCGGGCAAGAATACGGTCGCGCTGGCGGCGGTGCCTGTCTGAACGGCTAGGTTGCCGGGCTGCAAGCCGGACTGTTACCATCTGAGCATAATTTCTTGTGCTGCCGGTGGCGGCCGATGCCATGTCCGAAATCAGCCTCCTGATCCATACCCTGAAGCGCCAGCTTAAACTGCAGGGCATGACCTACCGCGACGTCGCCCGCTCGCTCGGCCTGTCCGAGCCCAGCGTCAAGCGCCTGTTCGCCGCCGAGCAGTTCACCCTGGACCGCGTGGTCGAGGTCTGCAACCTGCTCGGCTTCACCCTCGCCGAACTGGCCCAGGAAGCCCAGGACGGCCAGCGCCGCCTGCGTACCCTGAGCGCGGAGCAGGAAAGCGAGCTGGTGTCGGACGCCAAGCTGCTGCTGGTGTCCGTGTGCGCGCTGAATCACTGGAGCATGGCCGAGATGCAGGCCGTGTACCGCCTGAGCGAGGCGGAGTGCGTGCAGCACCTGCTGCGCCTGGACCGGCTGCAGCTGATCACGCTGCTGCCGGGAAACCGCATCCGCCTGAACGTGGCGCGCGATTTCGACTGGCTGGCCGACGGGCCGATCCGGCGCTATTTCCGCGAACAGGGGATGCCGGATTTCCTGGATGGGGCCTTCGCCCAGGCGGGGGAGTCGCTCGACTTCGCGCATGGCATGCTGACCGAAAGCGCGCAAGCCAAGCTGCGCGCCGAGCTGCGGCAGCTGAGGACGCGCTTCGCCCAGCTGCACGAAGAGAGCCTGGCGGCGCCGCTGGCGCAGCGCAAGGGGACCGGCTTGCTGCTCGCCTTGCGCGAGTGGGAACCGGCCGCGTTCAGCGCGCTGCGGCGCTAGGCTTGGCGGCGTCGATCTTGTAATCCCACGCCGCCAGGGTCCGCTTCGCGGCGCTGCCCGGCAGGGAGTACTGCTGCTTCGCCCCGCTCAGGTTGACCGTCACGCCCACCGCATTCCCATCCTTCTCGCGCCGGAACGCGAACACCTTGTCGTTCCCCGTCTCCAGCACCTTCACCGCGCCGCCGTACTGCCCGTTCCACAGCGCAGGATTGTCATGCTTGAGCTTGAGTAGTCCCGCATAGAAGGATGCGTACGGAATATCCTTCCACTCGATCGGATCTTTCTCGAAGAATTCCAGCCGCTTGTGCAAGCCCGCTTCCTGCCCACCATAAATCAGCGGCATGCCGGGCAAGGTCGCCGCCAGCACCGCCATCGCCTTGAAGGCCGGGCCGTAGTGTTCCTTGTCGCTGCCGTGCCAGGAGTTCTCGTCATGGTTGCTGGTGAAGCGCATCCGGTAGGCGTATTCCGGATAGGCGACCTTCGGCTGGGCCAGGAACTCCTTCAGCGCACGCGCATCGGCCTTGCCCTTGGCGATGTCCTTGAACAGGCCAAGCGTATCCCAGCCGTAGGTCATGTCGAAGGCCTGGTGCTGGTCGGGCTGCCAGGCTTCGGCCAGCATGAACACCGGCTTGATCTTCTCCAGCTCGGCGCGCGTCTCCACCCAGAAGGCGAGCGGCACCTTGGCCGACACGTCGGCGCGGAAGCCGTCGATATCGGCCTCGCGCACCCAGAAGGCCATCGCGTCCGCCATGCCTTTCCAGAGGCCTGGCTGCTTCCAGTCGAGGCCCGTCACGTCGGTCCAGTACTCCGGTTCGGCCCCTTCGGTATAGGTGACCGGAAAGATCTCGCCTTTCTCGTTCTTCAGGTACCAGTCCGTGTGCTCGACGGTCCAGGGGTTGTCGAAGGCCGTGTGGTTGGCGACCCAGTCGATGATCACCCGCATGCCGAGCCCGTGCGCCTGCCGCACCAGTTGCTTGAAGTCGTCCATGCTGCCGTAATCGGGATTGATGCCCTTGTAGTCGCGCACCGCGTAATAGCTGCCGAGACTGCCCTTGCGGTTCTTTGCGCCGATCGGGTGGACCGGCATCAGCCACAGGATGTCGACGCCCATCTTGCGCAGGCGCGGCAGGTGGGCGGCGAAGGCCTTGAACGTGCCTTCCTTCGTGTACTGGCGGATGTTGACTTCGTAGATGTTGGCATTGCGCGACCACGCGACATGCTCGACGACCGCCGGACTACGCGCTTGTTGAGCGGAAACCTGCAGCGGAGAAAGCGTGGCGCACACGGCCATTGCGAGCATCGAAAGAGGGCGGGCGGCGTTTCTCATGGGTATCCTTGTTGGGTTGACGTAAGTCATTGTACGGTGCCGAACTACATCGAACCTCGAAAGTTTGGCACGACGGCTGGAATATCTGCATGTTTCGGCGTAATCTGAGTTTTATGTGAAGTATTAGACAGATCGGCTCGCCAAACAGTCGGAAAGTAAGCGACAGAGAGGGATGACGCCATGAGAATGTCAATCGTCGCATGTGCCGTACTCGGAGGGAGTGCGGCTTGCGCCGCGGCGCAGGACCACGCCGCTCCGAACGGGAGCGCCGGCGCCAAGGCAATCAAGGAATACGTCTGCACCGACAAGTGCAGCGAAGGCGCGCGTCCGCCCGCGGGCGCGGCCCAGGATGCCCCTGCGATCTTCACTGTCGAGACCGTTCCCGAGCAGGATCAGGCGTCCAGGAACAGCGGGAAAGGCGGGCGTGGAGGTGCGCTGACCGTCGGCCGCCAGTACAGCCTGGAATACACGGCGCTCAACGATGTGGGCGATCCCTTCCATGGCGGCCTGGCCGGCGCCAGCCAGCCTTCCGGCCCGCGCGCCGGCGACAGCATGAACTACCGGGGCCGCGTCGCCGGCCTGTCCACCGGCGCGGCCTGGGACAAGGGCGACATCGACGGCTCGCCGTCCGGGCGCGCATGGGGCATGTCGCTGGGATTCAGCGCCGGTCCGCTGACCATCCGCGCGGCCCACCAGAACCGCAACGTCGCCAAGGTGACGCGCTACGACCAGGTCGGCATCAGCATGGCGGCCAAGAATTCCATTCTCGCCGCCAATATGCGCTTCGGCTGGGGCACCGCCTATGCGGCCTACAGCGCCAGCCGCGGCTGGGGCAGCTCGCCGCTGTTCAATCCCGACAACCCCTACGGCGCAGGCATCGCCTCCACGCCCTCGACCGACAGCCGCGACGTGCTGGCGGGCGTGGCCGTGCCGATCGGCCACGCCACCACCTTGCTCGCTTCCTACATCCGCAAGAACGACCGCGACCCGGCCAACCGCGACGCGCGCCAGATCGCCGTCGGGGCAAGCTATGCGGTATCGCGGCGCCTGGATTTCTATGCCGCCTGTTCGCGCATCCAGCAGCTGAACGGCACGCCGCAGGGCGCGCGCTCCGGCAATGGACTCGCCGTCAACCTCGGCATGCGGCGCTCGTTCTGACGCTGCGCGCGCAGCGTGCGTGCGCTGCGCCGCCGCAAGGCAAATTTCAGTACCCTGTCTCCATGGTTCAACGATCATCTACTGGAGGCATCATGACTGGAACTAGCACCCTCGATCCGGACAACTTCCCGGAACGTCCGGACCGCAGCCTCGGCAAGGGGCATGGCATCGACGCGCTCGGGCCGAGCGACATTTCCGACACCGGCAGCGACGTGGTGGGCGGCCCGGGCTTTGCGGGCAACCTGGACCCGGAGCAAATGCTCGATTTCGATGAAGGCACGACCTCGGACATGGAGATGAGCCATGCGGGCGATACCGCCGGCCCCGACGTCGGCGACGCCAACTTCTCGGGCGACAGCGACTCGGGCGGCACCGGCGAGCGGGCTTCGGCCGGCCGCGACACGGTGGTCAAGGACGGCGCCGACATCGACACCGACCACATCGAGTCCATCCCCGATCTGCCGCTGACCGAGGAGGACACCAACTTCTTATCGAGCAAACCGCCGCGACAGTGACCAGGCCGCGAACAGGGCTCCACCGCCCAGCAGGGCGGTGACCAGCGGCGTGGAGCGCAGGCTGGCCTTGGTGTACAGGCTGCGCTCGTGGATATGGCCCGGCATGCCCTGGCGCTGGCGCAGCTCATGCGCCGGATTCGGGGCGTGCAGCGCGTCGCGGCGGCCCGGCTGGGCGGCGATGTCCGACTTCTGCTGCCGGAACATGGTCGCGCGCATGTAGCGGTCGAACAGGCGGGGCATGGCGCGCGAACCGGCGGAGATCATCTTCGAGGCGCTGCCCGCGTAGACGTCGCGCTTCGGCGTCTGGGCCGCGTGCAGGATGGCCTCGGCCACCACTTCCGGCGCGTAGATCGGCGGCGGCAGGGCCGGCTCCTTGTCCAGGTAATTCTTCGCGTGCTTCACGAACATGGTGTCGATCGCCGCCGGCTTGACCAGGGTGACCGACAGCGGCGCATCTTCCTTTTCCAGTTCCATCCGCAGCGAATCCGTGAAGGCTTTCACGGCGTGCTTGGAGGCCGAGTACATGCCCTGCAGCGGGATGGCGCGGTCGGACACCTCGCTGCCCACATTGATGATGGCGCCGCCGCCGCGCGTCTTCATGCGCTTGACCGCTTCCAGCGAACCGTTGACCACGCCCCAGAAATTGGTCTGGAACAGGCGGTGGTGGTCCTCGGGCGCGACGTCTTCCAGGCGGCCGAACACTGAGATGCCGGCATTATTGACCCAGGTGTCGATGCGGCCGAAGCGCTCCATCGCGGCCTGGCCGATGCGCTCGACGTCGGCCGGGTTGCCGACGTCGGCGGCGACCGTGGCCACGTCGACGCCGCGCACGCGCAGTTCGCTCGCCAGTTCGTCGAGGGCGTCGGCGGCGCGCGCGGCCAGCACCAGTCTGGCGCCCTGGTCGGCGGCCATGCGTGCCGTGGTCAGGCCGATGCCGCTCGTGGCGCCGGTGATGACCATGACCTGTTCGTTGAGCTTGCGGAGTTTGACTGACATGACGTGTTCCTTTCCTTGGATAGGTGCGGAAGGACTGCCGCGGAGAAACGGGGCAGGCCACGAGTTGACGAACTAATCACGTCGTGGTCGATGGGGGGATTTCAAGGGTTGTTTTTGGATGGGGAGGGGCAGGAGTGCTCGATGCGGAGTGCGGGAGCAAAACGCAGAGGACACGGTGAAGAATGAAAGAGCAGGGGTATCGCTATTCCTTCCCGCAACCATAAAACCGTCGTACGCGCCAGTGGCGCGTACGACGGTTTTTAGCGTGCTGGCTTCGGTTAGTAATGGCTAGCCGCACTGATACAAGGCTGCAGAACGGCTCAGGGAATTACCTACCCGGCTGATAAATCTGATCGAACACGCCGCCATCCGAGAAGTGCGCCTTCTGCGCCTGCGTCCAGCCGCCCAGCTCGCTGATCTGGAACAGCTTGATGTTCGGGAACTGGGTCGCGTACTTCTTGGCGAAGCGGTCCACCGCCGGGCGGTAGTAGTTCTTGGCGATGATTTCCTGCCCTTCGTCGCTGTACAGGTATTCCAGGTAAGCCTGGGCCACCTTGCGCGTGCCCTTCTTGTCGACGTTCTTGTCGACCACGGCCACCGGCGGTTCGGCCAGGATGCTGATCGAGGGGGCGACGATCTCGAACTTGTCCGGACCCAGTTCGCGCAGGGCCAGCAGGGCTTCGTTTTCCCAGGCCAGCAGCACGTCGCCGATGCCGCGCTCGACGAAGGTGGTGGTGGCGCCGCGGGCGCCCGAGTCGAGCACCGGCACGTTCTTGTACAGCTTGGCCAGGTAGTCGCGTGCGGTCTGCGGCGAGCCGCCCGGCTGGCGCAGGGCGTAGCCGTAGGCGGCCAAATGGTTCCAGCGGGCGCCGCCCGACGTCTTCGGGTTCGGCGTGATCACCGACACGCCCGGCTTGACCAGGTCGCCCCAGTCGCGGATCTGTTTCGGATTGCCCTTACGGACCAGGAACACGATGGTTGAGGTATAGGGCGAACTGCGGTAGGCAAGGCGCTTTTCCCAACCGGGCGCGACCAGCCCACGTTCGCTGATAGCATCGATGTCATAGGCCAAGGCCAGGGTCACGACGTCGGCTCCCAGGCCGTCGATCACGGCACGCGCTTGCTTGCCCGAGCCGCCATGCGACTGCTTGACCGTCACGTTGTCGCCGGTCTTGGCCTTCCAGTGCTTGGCGAAGGCGCTATCGAAGTCCTGGTACAGCTCACGCGTCGGATCGTAGGACACATTGAGCAGGGTGACGTCGGCTGCGAAGGCAGTGGACTGAACCAGCAGCGTCAGGGCTGCCAGCGAACGGATAAGGTTTTTGCGAAACATGTTCTGTCTTTCGGTGGGTTCGGAAACACTAGAGTAGAGTTCCGGCCCACCCGAAGAGAACGAATAGTTTCGCCTAACAATATGCGTTTTTTGATGCGTGCGATGTTTGGATGTTGCTCAGGTGTTCGCAACCTGGGACCGCTTACTTGGCCTTGGACAGCACCAGCAGCCAGCGGCGGAACAGCAGGATTTCGACGTGGCCGGCATCGACACCGGTATCGCATTCGATGATCGGGTTGACCGCATAGAAGCGCTTGCGGAAATCACGGGTGACGCGGATTTCGCGGCGGCCGATGCGGGCCATAAAAGGGACAGGTGCGTATTCCAGGCCGAAGGAGCTGTTCAGAGTGGTCATGGCGTTTTTCCTTTTATCGTTGTTTGTTGTCGATGAGTGAAGAATAGCAACAACCACTGTATATGTCTACAGTACTGTGTGGGCATACAGTAAAAAAATATTTTTGTGGTTTTTTCGCCAATAGGCCCCATATCGCGCAGCATGTTGAACAAGGTTACCCCCCGCCTGCACCGCTTCGCCGCGGCGCGCTTCTCGCCCGAAGGCGAATTCGGACTCCATCTCACGGTCGGGGTCGCCATGCTGCTGGCCGCCATGGCCGTCTTCGCCCGCCTCGCGGGTGCGGTCGTCGCCGGCGCCCCCATCACCCAGACCGACCTGGAAGTCGCCAACTGGCTGCACGAACACGCGCGCCAGGGCGGCCTGCTGCGCGAGCTGCTGCTTGTGGTCACCCATGTACACAGCACGCCCGGCATGCTGGCGCTGACCGCCATCGCGGGCATCTGGCTGTACCGGCGCGGCCATCGCTACTGGATCGTGGCGCTGATCGCCTCCGTCCCCGGCGGCATGCTGCTCAATGTGGCGCTCAAGCACACCTTCGAGCGCGCCAGGCCGCATTTCGTCGAACCGATCCTTACCCTGAGCACCTACAGCTTCCCCAGTGGCCACGCGCTGGCCGCCACCGTGTTCTACGGCTTCCTGGCCTGCTATGCGGCGCGCCATGCGCGCGGCTGGCCGGGGAGGGTATTGCCCTTCCTGCTGGCCGCGGCGATGATCTTCACGGTGGCGTTCTCGCGCATGTACCTGGGCGCGCACTATTTGTCCGACGTCCTGGCCGGCATGCTCGAAGGTTGCGGCTGGCTGGCTGTTTGCATCACCGCCGCCGTCACGTTCAACCGGCGCAGCGCGGCGCGCCAGAAGCGTCAGACGGGCAGCGCGCCGCCCCAGGAAGTGTGAAAGGAGAACCATGCGTACCCTCGTGCACCTGTCCGACCTGCATTTCGGCCGTGTCGACCAAGAACTGCTGGCGCCGCTGCGCGGGCTGATCGAACGCGTCGCGCCGGACGTGCTGGTGGTCTCGGGCGACCTGACCCAGCGCGCCCGTCCCGAACAGTTCGAGGAGGCGCGCGCCTTCCTCGACACCTTGCCGGGACCGCAGATCATCGTACCGGGCAACCACGACATCTCGCTGTACAACGTGTTCCGCCGTTTCGTGCTGCCACTGGCGCGCTACAAGCGCTACATCACCGACGACCTCGACCCGGTCTACATCGACGACGAGATCGCCGTGCTCGGCGTGAACACGGCGCGCTCGCTGACCATCAAGGACGGACGCGTCAGCCGCCACCAGGTGGAGAGCATCCGGAAGTGCCTGTCCGGCCTGGACCCGGCCCTCACGCGCATCATCGTGACCCACCATCCCTTCGACCTGCCCGATCACTTCGAGGAACGCGACCTGGTGGACCGCGCGCCGATGGCGATGAAGGTGTTTGCGGAGACGGGGGTGGACATCCTGCTGGCGGGCCACATGCACGCCAGCCATGCCGGCAGCACGGCGGAACGCTACCAGATGAGCGAATACGCTGCCCTGGTGGTGCAGGCCGGGACGGCGACCTCGACCCGCGGACGCGGCGAAGTGAACTCTTTCAATGTGATCAGGGTCGAACAGCAGAAAGTCGAAATCGACCGTTACGGATGGGACGTCGTGCACAAGGACTTCCACGTGGTGAACACGGAGAAGTTCATGCGTAATGGGAATGTCTGGACACCGCACATCGATGGGATGCTGGCGGCCGGGCTCTAAGCTCTGTCTGACTTACTGGAGGAAGCCGGTCGATAAGGCTTGAACACCCGTCTCTCAACGTTAGCAGCTTACGTTAGCACGTCGTACGCGCCACCGGCGCCTACGACTTCCGGCGGAGGCCGGAACCCAAGTTCCGCAAGCATACCGACTGCGCAACGAACTTGGACCCCGGCCAAGGGGGCCGCCCAGGCCCGGGGCGACGGTTTTATGGCTAGCCACACTAACCGATCGGCCAGACGATCAGCTGACGAGTCGGCAAGTCGGCAAGTCGCCAGTCGTAATCAGTCAAGTCATACGGAACTTAGATCCAGTACTCGGTCAGCCGCGACAGCATCTCCCGAATGCGGTCCGTCCACGGCCGTCGCCGCCACTGCTCGAGGGTCACTTCCTTCGAGTCGCGCAGGTCTTCGTTGAACGCGCTTTCCATGTCGCGTCCGAAGGCCGGGTCGAGCACGACCACATTCACCTCGTAGTTATGAATAAAGCTGCGCCGGTCGATATTGGCCGAACCGATGGTCGACCACATGCTGTCGATGACGGCCGTCTTCGCGTGCAGCACCGCCACCTGCAGCTGGTAGATGCGCACGCCTCCCTTCAGCAGCTGGTCGTAGAAGGATTGGCCCGCGTACTTGATGAAGTCGTGGTCCGAGACGCCCGGCAGCACCAGCTTCACATCCGCTCCCCGCTTGGCGGCGCCGATCAGCGCGTCCACCGTCTGCTGGTCCGGCACGAAATAGGCCGAGGTGATGTGGACCGACTTCTTGGCCTCGTTGATCGCCAGCAGCAGCGCCTTGTAGATCTCGGAATCGCGCTCCGGCGTGGTGGCCAGCACGCGCACCACCTTGTCGCCCGCGGGCGCCAGGCGGGGGAAGTAATCCACCTGGGGCAGCTCGCCCGCCTCCTGGCTCACCCAGTTGTCGATAAAGGCATATTGCAGGGCAGCCACCGCCGGGCCTTCAATGCGGATGTGGGTATCGCGCCAGCCCACCTTGTTGGCGTCGGCGGTGCTGGCCTTCATGCGCGAGCGGAACAGCGAGCTGTTGGCATAGGTCTCGCTGATGTTGATGCCGCCCGTGAAGGCGACCTTGCCGTCGACCACCATGATCTTGCGGTGGTCGCGGTTGTTCAGCTGCCACTTGCCCGGACGCTGGGCCGGGTTCACCGGGTTGAAGATCAGGACATTGAGCCCGCCCGCCCGCAGGTGTTCGAAGAATTCCCTGGGCGTGGCCAGGGTGCCGACGCCGTCGGCGATGATGTTCACCACCACGCCCTGGCGCCGCTTCTCGATCAGGAGCTCGGCGAACTCCAGGCCCACCGGGTCGCGGTCGAAGATATAGGTTTCGAGGTTGATCGAGGTGGTGGCGGCGCGCGCCGCGTCCATCATGGCGCGGATCGTGGCCGGGCCGTCGAACAGCAGGTCGACCCTGTTGCCGGCGATGAGAGGCACGCCGGTGGCCTGTTCCTCGAGCACCGCCAGCTGCTTGAGGTCGGGCGTGGCGTTGGCCCAGCGGCGCGCCAGCAGGGCGGACGCTTTCTTTTTGTCGAGGGCCCCGCGCGGCGTGGCGACGGTCGGGGTCGCCTTGGCGGGCTGGTCGGGCAGGCGGTCGGCGTCGGGCAGGGTCTTGCACGAGGCGACCACGCACACGAAGGCGAGGAAGGCGGCCCATGCGCTGATGCGGTGCTTGTTCATTTCGTTCCCCTCAGGGTATGCGGGTCGGGCGGCGGCAAGGTCTGGAACTTGGGGCCGATGAAGAACTCGACCGGCGAATACGCGAAGCGCCGGCCGAGGGCGCGCAGCAGCAGGATGCCGCGCTTGAAACGGATCTTGCGGGCCCGCAGGGCCACCCACAGCGCCAGGCCGAAGCTCACCAGCAGGTTGGCGGCGCCAATCAGGAACACGCCCAGCGCGGCGTTGCCCAGCTGCGCAGGCGTCAGGTCGTAGTCC
The DNA here is from genome assembly GCF_018119395.1 of Massilia sp. ZL223. Classification (GTDB taxonomy): domain Bacteria; phylum Pseudomonadota; class Gammaproteobacteria; order Burkholderiales; family Burkholderiaceae_D; genus Telluria. Next base: position 85,972 of record NZ_JAGPWD010000008.1, on the reverse strand, counting down.
AGTCCTACCAGCGCGGTGGCGACGTTGGCGGTCGAGAAGGTGATGTGGCGGATGTCGAGCGGCAGGCCGAGCAGGTAGCCCACGGTGCCGGTGGTGCCGAGCAGGATGCCGAAGAAGAAGTTACCCATCAGGCCGCCGAGATTGTCCTCGACATACTGGGCGAAGCGCCCGAGGCGCTCGGTGCCCAGCACGCGTCGCAGTCCGCGCAGCTGGCGCACGCGCTGGCCCATGCGCGTGTACAGGGCCTTGTTGTCGTAGTAGCCCGAGATCAGGCCGGCCACGAACAGCCAGACCCCGGCGATCGCGGCATAGAACACGGCCGGGCTGTGGATCGGGTCGACGTCGGCCAACAGGTGGTGGGCCTTGTCCGGGCTCACCAGGTGGTGGCCGGTGAACCATACCCAGGCCTCGGCCAGCGCCCAGGCCACGGGGAAGGCGAGCAGCACGTTGCCCAGCACGGCCACCATCTGGGTGCGGAATACCTTGTTGACCAGCTCGGCCATGCGGTCGACGTCGACCCCGCGCCCGTTCTCGGCGCGGTGCAGCGAGGCGGCGATGCGCTGGGCGGTCATGGCCGGCTGCTTGGTGGCGATGGTGAAGCGCAGGATGTGCACCAGCACGAAGCCGAGCGAATAATTCATCGAGAACAGGAAGGCTTCGACCAGCGGGGCACTGCGCAGGGTGCCCAGCAGGATCTTGAACATGGCCATGAAGCCGACGATGAAGCCGGCTCCGCTCGCCGCCCAGAACATGTGGCGCAGTTCCCTGCGGCTTTCGGCGATGTAGTGCTCGCCGGTGCGGCTGGCGTTCTCGGTCACGTTGCGCGCCAGCAGGTCGACGTTGTCGCGCAGCAGGCCGCGGATGCGGTACTTGGTGTTGTGGGCCTCGATCAGTTCCTGGGCCAGGTCGACCGCCGCCAGGCGCCGGTCGCTCACCACGGGTTCGGCCGGGCGCGCTGCACTGGTCGCGAGGGCGTCCAGGTCCAGGGTCGGCGCGGACGGCAGTTCCCCGCTTACGTCCACCAGGTAGAGCAGCTTGTGCAGGCGCTCCAGGCTCTGGTGCAGGGCCACCAGCAGGTAGGTGAGGGCGACGCTGGTGCCGGACGAAAGGGCGCCGCGGCGGATCTTGGCCACCACCTCCTCGCACTGGTCGAGCATCACCAGCAGATGGCGCGCATCCTCGGGCTGTTCGATCTGGCCCTCGAGGTAGCGGCCGTACTCGTCGAGGTAGCGGTTGACCTCGATGTTCTGCATCAGGAAGGGCGAGTCGAAATCCTCGATCTCGCTGTAGCTGTGCACCAGGCGCGGCTCCAGGCCCAGCGCGCAGATGCGGCAGGACAGGGTGCGGATCGCATCCAGCAGGCCCATGATGGTGACCAGGCGCGCGCGGTCCGGACTCGCCGGTGCGCCGCCGCGCTCTTCGGGCGGGGGGGCGTCGGCGACCACGTCGAACAGCTCCAGCCAGTCGGCGGTGGGCACTTCGCGGATCCATTCGTAGTCGTCCTCGCGGTACAGCACCTGGTCCAGGGCGTCCGATAAATACAGGTCGTCGAGCGCGGGCGGCAGGAAACGGTAGGTGACGCGGCGCTTCAGTTCGGTGACGAAGCCGTCGTTCGAGAGGATCCCGATGTCGCTGTACAGGCTGGTATGGCGGCGGCGCTCGAGCAGGGTCGTGACGTAGCGGCGCAGCGCCCAGGCCTGCGCGGGATTACCCTTGAGCAGCTGGGTCAGGGTGCGCACGTTCTTCGCCGGATCGTCCGGCCGCTGCCACAGCCAGCGCTGGCGCGGACGCAGCTGGCAGACCAGCTGCACCAGCAGGTCGATATCGCCACTGTCCGGATCGATCTGTTCGAGAATAGCTAGCATGGAAAACAACATTGTCGGAAAGCCTCAGTGTACGCGAGGCAGGCGGTCGGCATGGTTCGGAAACGAACAGTAAGCCGACTGTACTGACGGATGCCATCCGACTGGACGCGAGAGCGCCGAAGCCGATACACTGGACTGATTTTGTTACCAATCGGGAAGAACATGTACCTGACTTACTTCAACGGCCAATGGGCCGAAGGCAACACTCCTCTGTACGGCGCGATGGACCACAGCCTGTGGCTGGGCTCCTCGGTCTTCGACGGCGCGCGCGCCATCCGCGGCAAGCTGCCGGACCTGCGTCCGCACCTGGAGCGCGTGATCGCCTCCAGCGAGAAGCTGGGCCTGCGCTGCCCGCTGAGCGTGGACGAGATGGAGAAACTGGTGCGTGAAGGCGTGGCCAAGTTCCCGGCGGACGCCGAGCTCTACATCCGCCCGCTGGTCTTCGGTTCCGAGGGCTTCCTGATCCCGGTGGCGGAAAAGAGCCAGTTCGCCCTGACCCTGTTCGACGCGCCGCTGCCGCCCTTCGCAGGTTTTTCGGCCTGCCTGTCGACCCTGCACCGTCCGCAGCCGACCATGGCGCCGACCGACGCCAAGGCCTCGGCCCTGTACGCCAACTCCACCCGCGCCATGCGCGAGGCCAAGGAGCGCGGCTTCGACCAGGCGATCATGCTGGACGCCGCCGGCGCCGTGGCGGAATTTGCGTCCTCCAACCTGTTCCTGGTTACCGAAGACGGCAAGGTCGTGACCCCGGCCCTGAACGGCACCTTCCTGGCGGGCATCACCCGTGCGCGCGTGATCGCGCTGCTGGCGCAGGAAGGCGTGCAGGTCGAAGAGCGCATCGTCAAGCCGGAAGAACTGGAAACGGCGCGCGAGATCTTCAGCACCGGCAATTATGGCAAGGTGACGCCGTGCACGCGCTACGAGAGCCGCTCGCTGGAAGCGGGTCCGGTGGCGCGCCGCGCCCGCGAACTCTACCTGGCGTTCACCGAGGCGTCCTGAGTTCCTCTCAGGTTCTCACGTAAGGCCTGCAGCAGGATGACGGTCTTGGCGTCGCAGATGCCGCCGTCCCGCACCTGCCGCAGGGCCTGGTCGACGTCCATTTCGAGGACTTCGATGTCCTCGCCTTCGTCTTCTTCTCCGCCGCCTTCCTCTTTCTTGTCGGCCTTGGTGTACTCGCCCAGGAAGTAGTGCACCTGCTCCGTCAATGAACTGGGGCTGGCGAACAGGGTCATCAGCTTGCGCAGCTTGCGCGCTTCGTAGCCGGTTTCCTCCATCAGCTCGGCGCGGATGCGGTCTTCGGGACTGGCGTCGTCGAGTATGCCGGCCGGCACTTCGATCATGAAGCCGTCGTGGCCCGCCAGTCGCGCGCCGGGGCGGAACTGGCGTGTCAGCAGCACGGTGCGGCGCTCCGGATCGTAGAGCAGCACGGCCACGCCCGAAGCGCTGGCATAGACTTCGCGCGTCTGGCGCTGCCAGCTGCCATTCTTGCGGCGCTGTTCGTAGGTGAGGTTCTTGAGCTGGAAGTAGTTGTTCGAGAGGATGTCTTCCTTGATGATGCGGATGGGGTCGTCGGTGGACATGCTGGCTCCTCGTAGATGTAGGTCGAGGATACCCGGAGGGGAGGGAGGCCCGCGCACCGCTTCGTCTTCCATCAGTCCGCAACCCCGGAACGACGGTTTTACAGCTAGCAGAAATAAAAAAGCTGCCGGCTTTCACCGGCAGCTTTCCCACATCACGATGCAACAGACGCTAATCAGCCCTGCGCACGCTCCGCCACATAGATCTCGACACGGCGATTGCGCGCACGTCCCGACGCATCGTTATTCGACGCGATCGGCTCGCGCTCGCCGCGGCCTTCGATGGTGATGCGGTTCGGGTTCACGCCGCGGGCCGACAGGTAGTCGCGGGTGCGCGCCGCGCGGTCGACCGACAGCGGCTGGTTGATGTCCGGGGTGCCGGTGCTGTCGGTGTGGCCGATGATGGTCACGGTGGTCGCCGGATTTTCCTGCAGGGTCTGGGCGAAGCGCTCCAGCACCGGCTGGAAGTTGGACTTGATGTCCGAACGGCCGGTGTCGAACGAGACGTCGCTCGGGATTTCCAGCTTCAGGCGGTTGTCCTGGGTCTGGGTAACCTGCACGCCGGTGCCGCGGGTCGCCTGTTCCATCTGCTGCTTCTGCGCTTCCATGCGCTTGGACCAGATGTTGCCGATCACTGCGCCGGCTGCGCCGCCGATCACCGCGCCGCGGGTCGCACGGCCGCTGCCGCCGCCGCTGGTGGTGCCGCCGATGATGGCGCCCAGGCCCGCGCCGATGCCGGCGCCGGTGGCGGTGCCACGCTGGGTGGCGCTCATGTCGGCGCAGCCGCTGGCGGTCAGGGCCACGAGGGCGGCGGCGACTGCCGATTTGGTCAGTTTGCTATGCATAGAAATCTCCTCAAAATAAAATCCGTTTCGGAGTCGCGCCCGTTCCAGGCACGACCGCGAAACGGATTGGTCCTACAAAAACAGTGCATCACTACGTGATGCACTCACTATATGCCGCGCCCGCTGATCAGTCGCACCAGAATCATGATCACGGCCACAACCAGCAGAATGTGGATGAAGCCGCCGATGGTGTACGACGTCACCAGGCCAAGCAGCCACAGGACGATGAGGATAACGGCGATGGTGTAGAGCATAATGGCCTCCTTGACAGAGTGTTTCGCGCTGATTGCGCTGTGATTCCAGTATGCTTTTCGCCGTACTCGAGCACCGTACGATGGCGTACATTAAACGCAACTTTTCTCCGTGCGCAAGCCGGGGATCCATCCCATCAGCCCCATCAGCCCAGTCACGCCGATCAGGCAGGTCAGCATGCCGCCCGCCACCAGGAACACCACATCCTGCGGCTGCAGCGAACCGCTGGCTGCCGAAGGCGGTTCGGCCGAGAACAGGCCAAAGCCGGTGAGTACCACTCCCCAGATGATGATGCCGATCCATGCGAGACTGTTCATATGGCTTCCCCTTCGATGGTTTAGTTTCCACACCGCCACTTTGTTTCAGCGTGGATCCATTTTCGGGGTAGCTCATCCATTCTTCCGTGCGCTGCCGCACATTGTCATTTAGAAAGTTTTGGCCGGCATCCTCGCGGAAAACCGGCCATGTGCTAGCCATGCGGCTTGGGTGTATATCGTGGGCGCGGCGGCTCAGGCCACCGAACGCAGGCGGCCCTTGACGATGCGCACGCGGTCGCCCGAGCGCCATTGCGGCGGGCTGCTCTGGCGGAAGGTGCGCAGGGTGCCGTCGTCCAGGCGTACCCGGATTTCATAGCTGGTGGTGGCCTTCATATTGCCTTCGACCTGGTTGCCGACCACGGCGCCGCCCACTGCGCCGGCCACGGTCGCGATCTTGCGTCCGCTGCCGTCGCCGATCTGGTTGCCCAGCAGGCCGCCCAGCACGGCGCCGCCGGCCGCGCCCAGGCCGCTGCCTTCGGCGCGCTGCTTGATGGTGCGGACCGATTCGACGTTGCCGCAGTTCGAGCACCAGTTGCGGCCGTTGTCGGCGGCGGCCACCTGGGTGGCTTTCTTGTGGACCGTCTTGCTCGCCGGTTCAGGATCGTCCCTCACAACGACCGGCTGGGGCTGCTGCACATACGCCTGCGGGGCCGGCTGGGCCGGGTAGACCACGCCCGGCTGTGCCTGCGGCGCATAGCCCTGGACCATGCCGGCCTGCTGTGCAGGAGCCATCGGCACCACGCCAGGGGCCGGTTGCGGCGCGCCCTGCGGCAGCGTGGCGGCCAGGGCCGCGCGGTCGGCTTCGCTCAGCTGGCGGTTGGCGTTGCCGCCGATGGAAGAGGGGATCCAGCCCATGATCGCCGCGGTGCCTACCATGCAGAACAGCAGGACGGCGAGCGCGGCCAGGATCATCAAAGGGTGGAGGCGGCCTTTCACAGGCGAGTTCGGTATGTTGTTCATGTCTTGTCCTTTCCGTTGATCCATGAGGCGGCGCCGGCGCGGCGCAGCTTGCCCATTCGAGCAAACATTGTCGCTAGGAACGAACTGCGCTTCCGTGCGTCACCGTACATACTCGCTCGGGACGCGCCGTTACGCTGGCCTAAATTGTTTGCAAATGTATCCGACACGTCGCCAGGCAGCCATGAAATCCCATCACGAGGACACGATGAATTTTGCTGTGCCCCCGCAGCTCGCCGGGCACCACAGCAACCTGTTGCTGGCGGCCTTGCCGCCGCAGGATCTGGCGCAACTCCTGCCCTCGCTCGACCCGGTGAGGGTCGAGGTCGGCGAGGTGCTGTGTGAAGCGGGCGACCCGATTCAGTACATCTATTTCCCGCACGATTGCCTGATCTCCCTGCTGGGCGTGGCCGAGGGGCGCATGACCCTGGAAGTAGGCCAGGTCGGGCGCGAAGGCATGCTCGGCGCTACCGTGGCGCTAGGGCACGACACCACCCAGGTGCGCGCGATCGTGCAGCGCGCGGGCAGCGCCAGCCGCATGGACAGCGCCCGTTTCCACGAGGAAGTGGCGCGCAATCCGGCGCTGCAGCGGGTGCTCTACCGCTACACCGACCAGCTGCTGGCGCAGGCGATCCAGATCGCCGTGTGCAGCCGTTTCCACGTGCTGGAAGCGCGCCTGGCGCGTTCCCTGCTGGTCACGCGCGACCGCCTGCAGTCGAGCAAGTTCCACCTGACGCACGAGTTCCTGGCCCACGCGCTCGGGGTGCGGCGCGTCGGCGTGACCAAGGCGGCCAGCGCCCTGCAGCAGCAGGGACTGATCAACTACAGCCGCGGCAACATCGAGATCCTCGATCCGGAAGGACTGGCGGCGGCGTCCTGCACCTGCTACGAGATCGTCAAGGAAGCGGGCGCGCTGCCGGTGCACAGTTTCATGTAGCGGACAGCAATGTGGTCAGTTCGTCATTAACATTCGCTTACAAAAAAGACAAACGCCCGGGCAAGCCGGGCGTTTGTCTGTCGGTGTCGGTGCTGCTTGTCGTGCTTAGTTGGTCTTCTTGACCTGGTTGCCGATCACGCCGCCCACTGCTGCGCCGCCGACGGTGCCTGCAGCGCTGCCGCCGGTCAGTGCGCCGCCGATGACCGCGCCGGCGCCGGCGCCGATGGCGGTGTTCTTGTCCTGCTGCGACATGCCCGAGCAGCCAACCAGGCCCACGGCAGCGGTAGCCAGCGATGCGGTAACGATGAGTTGTTTGATGGTTTTCATGGTGGATCTCCTATCGGTGGGTTCTATTTCAGACGCAGGTCATTCCTGACCGACTTCACGCCTTTTACGGTACGGGCAACCGTCGCAGCAGTCGCCACGCTCTCCGCCGAGCTGACGAATCCGCTCAGCTGGACGACGCCTTGATAGGTCTCGACATTGATTTCGGAGGCCTTCAGTTCCGGATCCCCCACCAGCGCCGCCTTCACCCCTGCCGTGATCGCCGCGTCGTCGACGATCTCGGCGACGCCGCGTCCCGGCGCGGTGGAAGCGCACCCGGCCAGGCTTCCCAGGACCAGGCAGGCCAGCAGGGCAGTGGTGGAGCCGAGGTGCTGCATGCTGCGGTTTCCGTTCATTCCAGCTTTCAATGTTCGATGACTTGACGCCAGCATATTCCTGCGCACGATTCTGATCTGTTCGGCAACACACCGATGCGGCACAGTTCGCTAGTCGGTGCGCGCCATCCTCCTTAGCGACGCTGGACCTTGCCCGGCGGCGGAGCGGTCGGCTTCTCCTTGGCCTGGGCCACCAGGCGGGCGCAATCGCTGTCCTCGCCCGGGCCGGCGTTAATCAGGGGCAGCAGGGCCGCCACCGGCGCCGCCGCCGCGGCCAGCGCTGCCGCGCCGCCGGCTTTCAGGGCCAGCACCTTCTTGTCGATCGACACGTCCGGCTTCTTGAACGGGCCGCGCACGTAGAGCGGGGCGCGAAGCGAGAAGATGCGCAGGGCCTTGGTCTGCGGGTTGACGCGCAGGTCGAGCTGCTCGCCGGCCAGGTTGATGGCGCCGTCCACCGTGATCAGGGCTTCCTCGGTATCGATCACGAAACTGCGGGTCTTGGCGATGCCGCTGGTGACGGCGAAGTCGGCCGCCACGCAATTGAGCTGGACCTGCTTGTCGCCAAACAGCTTGGTGAGGATGATGTTGCCGACGTTCAGGCCAGCCATTTCCAGCAGCATCTTGCTCACCGTTCCACGATCGACCAGGGCCTTCAGCTCGCCGTTCGAGCCGGCCAGCAAGCTGGCCACCGAATTACCGACCGCAGACAGCTGGGCGTCGCCATTGATCTGGCCCACCGTCGCCTGCTGGATCTGCTCGACCTGGGGGAACAGCTGCTTGATCTGGATCTTGCGCGCCGCGACCTTGGCGGTGGCCTTGATCGCGTTCTTGCCTTCGCGGCCGCGGCCGTCCAGGCGGATGTTGGAGCGCACCGTGCCGCCCGCCATGCCGAACTCGAGCGGCTCCAGGCTCAGCACCGCGTTCTGCATCTTGAGGTGGGTCGAGAGCTTGCTGATCGGCAGGGCCTTGTCGCGGATGACGCGGTCGGCGGCGAAGCGCACGTCGGCGTCGAGCACGTTCCAGCGCTCGGTCTTGAATTCCTCGACCGGCAGCACCTTGCCCTCGGGCTGCAGGGTCTCGGCATTGCGCTCCTGCTTGGCCTTGTTGGAGTCGGCGCCGATCAGCGGGGCCAGGTCGGCGAACACCAGCTGTTTCGAACGCACGTTGCCCGACAGCTTGGGGCGCTCGCCGCCGGTGACGTATTCGAGCCGGCCGCCGATGTCGCTCGAGCCCACCTTGCCCTTGAAGTCCTCATACACCCAGCGCTTGCTGTCTTCGCTGAGCGTGCCGGTCAGGTGCCCCGAGGTCGAGAACGGGCCGGTGGTCGGCAGCAGCACCTTGGTGAAGTAGTACAGCTGGTCCATGCTGGGACCCGCCAGGTCGAGCTTGAGGTCGAGCGCCGCCAGCCTGGCCGGGCGCGTCACCGTGCCTTCGACGGCGATGCGCGTCTTGCCGGAGCGCATATCGGCCTGGATGGGGTAGGGCGTGCTCTGCTGCTTGAGCGAGAGCACCGCGCCGGCCTTGCCGCCGCCTTTCACGGGCGCGCCGTTGTAGGTGCCGCTCAGGGTCCAGCCGACGCCGTATTTCGGATCCTTGTCGAGGGTGCGCACCTGGGCCGTGACATCGGCCTTGGTGACCGCGTCCTTGATGTGCACGACGCCGTCGGTCAGCACCACGCGCTCGAGGTCGAGCTTCCAGCGCGATTTCTCCTGGTTGCGCTTGAAGGTCCAGTTGTTGTGGGTTTCGTCGGTGCGCAGCAGGTCCACGCGCGGCGAGTCGAAGCGCAGCAGCGGAATGTGGATGGTCTTGTCCAGCAGCGCGAATGGATTGAGCGAGAACGAGAACTGGCGTACGCTGGCCATGTCGCGCACCGGCAGGTTCGCCGGATTGCCCACGTACACATCGTCGGCGTAGAGGTAGGGCCAGGGGATGTGGTCGCGCCAGGTGCGCTCGGCCGGGGCCATGTTCCTGGCCGGACGTTCCCATTCGACCTCGAGGTCGCCGCGGATGGCGAAGGGACGGTCGATCGCATCGCTGACCCGGGTGTTGATCCAGGGCCGCGCGCGGTTCCAGTCGAAGGTGAGGATGAAGATAATGGCCAGCACGGGCAGCGCGATGACGATGCCCAGGATGGTCAAGAGGATCTTTTTCTTGCTTTTGTGCTTGCGGCCGGCCTCGGAGTTCGTGGCCGCCGGCGTCGGCATGTCGGCCATGGCGGTCCTTCCTGTCAGGGATTGTTGGGCCGAGCGTAGCGCAAGCCGAAGCGTATTGATGTGCGGTGCCGCACCCATCGCGGAAGGCCCCCGCCGCAGGGCCTTCGCTGGGGCAATGTGCGCCAGCGAACCGAGCGATTCCGATAACAGGTTTATAACCTTGTCTAAATCATCTTCACCCCAGGAGACTGTGATGGACAAGACTCATCCGATGCAACATCTGGCCCGTCTCGGCTGCCTGTGCGCCGTCCTGGCGCTCACCGCTTGCGCCAGCGAACAGAAGGCGCCCGCGACCGCCGACGTGGCGGTGTCGCGCAACGCCGTCGAAAACGCCGTCGCCGCCGGCGCCGCCGAACTGGCTCCCGAGGAAGTCTCGGCTGCGCGTTCGAAGATGCTGCGCGCCAACCAGGCGCTGGCGGCCAAGGACTACAAGCTGGCGCGCGAACTCGCGATCCAGGCCCAGGCCGACGCCAAGCTGGCCCAGAGCAAGGCCCGCTCGGCCAAGGCCAACGCCACCGCCAACCAGCTGAACGAAGACTTGCGCGTGCTGCGCGAGGAAGTCGACCGCGCCAATGCCGGCAGCACCCAGATGGGCAGCAGCCAGACCGGCACGACCCAGCAGCCGCAGCCGACCCCGCAACCGCAGCAACAGCAGTAAGCGTCCAGCCGCGAGCGCCCGGCCACGCGAGGCCGGCGCACCGGCCACCCATGCGTCCGCGCCCATGGCGCCCGAACAAGAAGAGGACCAGACCATGAACAACCGCAAGCCCGTGATCTCGATGCTGGCCGCCGCCGTCCTGGCGGTTGCCTGCGCGAGCGCCCCCGTGACCACCCCGACCCTCGACCAGGCGCGCGCCGATTTCGTCGCCGCCAACAACAATCCGCAGATTTCGTCCTACGCGCCGCTCGAGTTCAAGCAGGCCAGCGACGCCCTCGACCAGGCCAACGCCGCCGCCGCGCGCCGCGAGAGCCTGAACGACATCGACCGCCTGGCCTACCTGGCCAAGCAGAAGATCGCCACCGCCCAGGAAGTCGCCAAGGCCAAGGCCGCCGAGGCCGATATCGCCAACGCCGGGCGCGAACGCGATGCCGTGCGCCTGGAAGCCCGCACCGCCGAGGCCGAGCGCGCCAGGCGCGAAGCCGAGGCCGCCCAGGCCCAGGCCGCGGCGGCCCAGCAGCAGGCGGCGGCCGCCCAGGCCCAGGCCCAGGCCGCCCAGCAGCAGAACGCGGCGCTGGCCCAGCGCGCGGCCCAGCTCGAAGCCCTGCTGGTGGAGCTGCATGCCGTCAAGACCGAGCGCGGCTATGTGGTGACGATCGGCGACGTGCTGTTCGGCACCGACAAGTCCAGCCTGACGCCGAACGGCATGTCGACCCTGCGCAAGCTGGCCGACGTGATGGCGCAGAACCCGAACCGTAGCGTGCTGGTCGAAGGGTTTACCGACAGTGTCGGCAGCGAGACCTACAACCTGGAACTGGCGCAGCGCCGCGCCAACGCCGTGGCCACCGCCCTCGGCCAGCTGGGCGTGCCGCGCGAGCGGATCGCGATGCGCGCCTATGGCGAAGCCTTCCCGGTGGCGCCGAACGACACCGCCGGCAATCGCCAGCTGAATCGCCGGGTGGAGATCGTGCTGTCGAACGAGGGCGCGCAGATTCCGCCGCGCGCGGCAGGGCGCTGAGACGGCCGCCCGGCACCGCCCGGGCATGAATGGCACGCTTTCGCCGCCGGCTTTTACCCTACGTTTTTACCGTAATGTAAGGATTCACTATGGAACAGAAGACCAAGTTAGCGCACGGCTTCGACATCGGCGCGATCCGCCGCGCCGCGGCCAACCTCGACGACGGCGCCGTCACCGAGGGCTACCAGGCCGACCGCGAAGCGGTCATCGCGATGCTCAACGACGCGCTGGCCACCGAGCTGCTGTGCGTGCTGCGCTACAAGCGCCACTACTACACGGTGAGCGGCCCCAACACCGGCCACATCAAGGCCGAGTTCCTCGAGCACGCCCAGCAGGAGCAGGACCATGCCGACCGCATCGCCGAGCGCATCGTCCAGCTGAACGGCTCGCCGAACTTCAACCCGGCCACGCTGACCTCGCGCAGCCACGCCGAGTACGACGAATCCGAGGACGTGCAGGCCATGATCCGCGCCGACCTGATCGCCGAGCGGGTGGCGATCGAGTCCTACCGCCAGATGATCGCCACCATCGGCGACAAGGACCCGACCACGGTCAAGATGCTCACCGACATCATGGCGGTCGAGGAGGAGCACGCCGACGACATGCGCGACCTGCTGTCCTGAAGCGGGCCGGCCAACCATCAACACCTATCACAACGACACAAAGGAGTAGATCATGCACCACACACACCGCTCTTCCAGCAACGACAGCCTGCATCCGATCAGCGGCGCCACCTACGCCACCCAGTCCGACATGAAGGCCCTGGTGCGCGATGCGCAGTCGATGCTGACGGCGGCGGCCAACCTGACCGGCGAGAAGGCCGACGAGCTGCGCCACCGCGGCATGGAAATGCTGGACCGCGCGCTCGGCAAGGCCAGCACCATGCAGGGCCAGGCCGTGGAGCGCAGCAAGGAACTGGCGCACGAGGCCGATGTCTACGTGAAGGACAACCCATGGCGCACCATGGCCGTCGCGGCCGGCGTCGGCATCCTGCTCGGTGTGCTGCTTAGCCGCAATTCCAAATAATCTGCGCCGGGGGCTGCCGTGGAAAAAAACGATACCGTAGTGCACAACCCCGGCCTCATGGGCGGGATCTCCAGCCTGGGCAAGAGCATCTTCGGCCTGCTCGTCTCGCGTGTGGAACTGGCCGCGCTCGAGCTGTCCGAAGTGCGCAACCACGTGATCGAGCTGGTGGCGATCTTCGCCGTCGCCGTGCTCTCGATCTGGTTCGCCGTCGCCTACGGCACGGCCATGGTGGTGGCGCTGGCCTGGGATGCCATGGGCTGGAAGATCCTGTTGATTATGTTCGTCATTTTTCTTCTCGTCACTGCGGTGCTGGTGGCGAAGGGACTGTCCATGCTGAAGCAAAACAAGCTGGCTCTCCCTGCGACCATGAAGGAACTGAAGAACGACCGCGACATGCTGCTCTAAGCGGCGACACGATGGGGAGGAATCATGCACAATCATGACGGAACGACTGGTTTGGCGGGTCACAAGCATAGCCTGGACCCGGTAGCCCGCAAGCAGGAGCTGCTGCGCGAAGGGGAATTCTTCCGGGCCGGCGTGGCGCATGCGAAGGCGCACATCCGGCACGCGGCACGGCCTGAGGTGATGCTGCATTCGGCGATCGACCACGCCACCTGGGCCCTGCGTGCACGCGCCGACGCGCTGCTCAAGCCGACGGGCACCAATGTGTCGGTGTTGATGCCGTACGCGCTGGCCGTGGTGAATTTCGTCCGCCAGCGCCGGCTGGGCAAGCCGGCGGCGGGCGCGGTGCTGGCAGTGGGGGCGCTGGGCTGGTATCTGAATCGCAGGAAGGCGCAGCAACAGCAACTGGCGCACTAGCCGGCACTGGGCTGCACGACAAGAAGCACAAGAAGCCTGTCACGAATATGGTGGGGCTTGAGCGGCGTCTCAATCGGGGATTGGACGCCGTCTTTTTTTGTGCAGCATGGATGGCGGCCAATGCGCGCGCCGACTGTCAACAAGGAACGGAGGAGCAGGGTTGGCGGCTTCGCCGCCGACGCGTTCAAACTGCGTCGAGAATCGGCCGATGAGAGAGACGTTGAGCATCACTGCGTCGGCGGCGTAGCCGCCAACCCTAGGTGTCCAGGCGAACATGGTGGCGTTGGATCGGGGGAGAGAGAAGAGGGGACGCGCTCGCGGCGCGGAGCTGCCTGGCCGGCCGCCAAGACGGCCGGCTCCAGCCGGCGATGTGTGCCTGTCAGTCCTGGCTCACTGCTCCTGGTCCAGCTGCGCCTTGGCCTGGGCCATGTCCTGCTGCCAGGTTGCGCGCGCTTCCTTCATGCAGGCGCTGCGTTCGGCGGCGGGGCGCTTCTTGCACGCGTTCTGCGCTTCCTGCAGCGCGGCGCCGATTTCCTTCTGCAGCGTCTTCATCTTTGCCTGGCGGGTCGGATCGTCGCGGTACCAGCGCGCCGGATCGCCTTGCGCGATCTCGCGCGCCTGCTGCCGTGCGACGGTCGGATTCACCGCGGCATCGGTGTTGCGTACGGCGGCCTCGGCGCCCGCCTGGGGCTGGGCCTGTTCCTTCGCCGGTTCCTGTACTTGCGCCTGCGCCGCGAGCGCAGCGATGCCGAGCGCGCAGGCGCAAACGCCGCGCACCAGGCGGTTCATGTGTTCCATGCTTGCCTCCAGCTTCAATATCCGGCGCACGCGGCGCCGGCCGGTCAGACTACAGCCATCCGGTCAGCAGCAGGACGACCAGCACGATCACCAGCACGCCGGTCACCCCAACCGGGCCATATCCCCAGCTTCGACTGTGGCTCCAGGTCGGCAGTACGCCGACCAGGGCCACCAGCAGGATGACGAGCAGAAGCGCGCCCATCGCTGCCTACCGCCTGCAGCCGATTAGTAGCGATAGACGCGGCCGTCGACCATGCGAACCCGATTACCGACGCGCAGGTCATACACGCTGTCCTGGGTCACGGTGCGGTATTCGCCGTTGTCCATGCGGATGTTGATTTGGTAGAGCTCCTGGCCGGTCGCGTTGCGGTTGCCTTCGACGCGGTTGCCGATCGCAGCGCCGGCGACACCGCCGGCCACGGTGGCGGCGGTACGGCCGCTGCCGCTGCCGACCTGGTTGCCGGCCAGGGCGCCGACCACGCCGCCCAGCAGCGCGCCGGCGCCGCTGGTGCGGCCGTCGGCCCGGGTCACCTGGATCGATTCGATGGTGCCGTAGCCCATGTTGGCATTGTCGTAGCGGCCATTGGCGTAGCCGCCGCTGGCATAACCGTCGTTGTACGGCTGGGGATTATTGCTGGCGCAGCCAGTGAGCAGGGCGCCAGTGGCGACGACGACGGCGGCGAGGGTGCGGGTAGCGTTCATGTTGTTCTCCTGACAAAAGTATGAGCTCAGATTAGCCATGTGGACATAGGGGGTCTGTGCGGTGCCGCACCCACCTTTCGAGGCAGCCGGGCCGAACTGTTGTGTCCTGTCGAATGTGTTCGATACCGAACAGAAAACGCTGGGCGCGACGTGTACAACGTGGGTTAGCGTGTTGACAAATGGAGAAGAAAAAATGAAAACCTCGCATGCGCTTTTGCTGCTCGGCGCTGCCCTCGGTTGGGCCGGACACAGCCGTGCGCAACAACCGGTGCCGGATGCGAAAACGGCTTACGAGCAGGCACGCGAGTCCGCCGCGGCGAACTACAAAGCGGCGCGCGCCAAGTGCGACCTGATCGCCGGCAATCCGCATGACCTGTGCGTGGCCGAAGCGCGCGCGGCGCGCGTCCGTGTCGACGAAGAAGCGGGCGCCGCCTACAAGAACACCCTGGCCGCCTACACCAAGGCGCGGATGCGCATCGCCTCGGCCAACTACGACCGCGACAAGGTGCGCTGCGCCGGCCTGGCGGGCAACGACCGCGACGTATGCATGGAGCAGGCCAAGGCCGTGCTGGTGGCGGCCCAGGCCGACGCCAAGGCCGACCGCAAGACCATCGAGGCGCGCCTCGATGCGCGCGAAGACAAGATTGCCGCCGAATACAGGGTGGCGCTGGAAAAATGCGACGCCTTCGCCGGCGCCGCCAAGGACCAGTGCGTGAACGCCGCGAAAGCCGCCTTCGGTAAATAAGACCCCGCGCGCCGGCCGGCGCCGGTGCTGCACAACCCGCCCGACAGGGCACAGCTGTATCTCTGACCACTAACAAGGAGCCATCATGAAAATCGCACAACGCCTCATCACCGCCGCCTTCACCGCCGCCGTCGCCATCACCGCTGCCGGCTGCGCATCGAACAGCTCGGACAACACCGCCAAGACCGCCGGCGAATACGTCGACGACGCCGTCATCACCACCAAGGTGAAGGCAGCCCTGGCCGCCGACCCGAACGTGAAGGCGACCGAGGTGAACGTCGAGACCTACAAGGGCGACGTCCAGCTGTCGGGCTTCGTGGCCCAGCCGGGCGATGCACAGCGCGCCGTGGAGATCGCGCGTGGCGTGAAAGGCGTGACTTCGGTCAAAAACGACATCCGTGTGAAATAATAGCGGGTCACCGGGGCGGCCCGGTTCATTGTTCAGGCGTTTTCCATGCAGCTAGCTAAATCCGATCCGGCGTCCCCGACGCCGGCCCCCTTGCCGGCCCCCACGCCTGACGAAGCCGCCCCGGACGCACATCCCGACGGCCAGCAGCCTCCTCATGCCGAGGAGGACCTGGCCCTCCACGCCGGCGGCCTGCGCCTCCCGGTGCACGTCAATGCCCGCGGCCTGTCGCTGGGCATCCTGGCGACCATCGCCTGCGTGTTCGCCCTGCAATGGGCGCAGAAGTTCTTCGTGCCGCTGCTGCTCGGCATCCTGATCGCCTACACCCTGAATCCGGTCGTGCTCTGGTTCGAGCGCATGCATGTGCGCCGCATCGTCGGGGCCACCCTGGTCACCGCCGTGATCGTCGCCTTGATGGCGGGCACCATCTACCGGCTGCAGGACGAATTCTTCAACATCATCGACGAGCTGCCGACGCTCACCCACAAGATCACCAAGATCCTGACCAACAACCCGGGCGGCCAGCGCTCGACCATCCAGCAGGTCCAGGCGGCCGCGGCCGAGATCGAACGCGCCGCCAACAATGTTGGCAGCGATACGCGCCGCGCGGCGCCCAAGCGCCAGAGCCAGCTGCCGGCGGCTGCGGCCGGTTCGAATATCCGCGTGATGGACTGGGTGCTGGCCGGCTCGGTCGGCCTGGCGACCTTCCTGTCGCAGGCGACCATGGTGGTGTTCCTGGTGTTCTTCCTGCTGCTGGCGGGGGATACCTTCAAGCGCAAGCTGGTCAAGCTGACCGGGCCGTCGCTGACGCGCAAGAAAGTGACGGTGCACATCCTGGACGACATCAACACCTCGATCCAGAACTACATGTTCATGCTGCTCGTCACCAACGTGCTGCTGGCCTTGCTGATGTGGGGCGCGCTGCGCGCGATCGGGCTGGAAAACGCCGGCGCCTGGGCCGCCTTCTCGGGCGTGGCCCACCTGATGCCTTACTTCGGGCCGCTCCTGATCACGGCCGCCACCGGCATGGTGGCCTTCCTGCAATTCGAGTCGCTGCGCATGGTGATCCTGGTGGCCGGCGCTTCGCTGGGCATCGCGACCCTGGTCGGCATGGTGGTCGCCACCTGGATGACGGGCAAGATCGCCAAGATGAACCCGGCCGCCGTGTTCGTCAGTCTGCTGTTCTGGGGCTGGCTGTGGGGCGTCTGGGGCCTGCTGCTGGGCGTGCCGGTGGTGATGGTGCTGAAGGTGGTCGCCGAGCGTGTCGAAGGCATGGAGTGGCTGGCCGAGCTGCTGGGCGAATAGCCTGCCCGCGCCGCCCGGCCATCCGTTTCCTCAGGCGCTGCCCGGCATCGGGGCCTTCTTCTTGTCGCCCGTCTCGTGCGCCGGCTTGTGGCGCAGGCTGCCCATCTTGAGCGCGTACTGGCGTGCGAACTCCGCGCCCAGGAAGAAGATCTGGGCCGAGTAATACACCCACAGCAGCAGGGCGATCAGCGAGCCCGCCGCGCCGAAGCTGTCGGCCGCGCCGCTGTTGCCGATGTACAGGCCGATGCCGAACTTCCCGAGCGTGAACATGGCGGCGGTGCCGAGCGCGCCGATGGTCACGTCGTGCCAGGACAGCTTGATCTTCGGGAGCAGCTTGTAGATCACGCCGAACAGCGTGGCGATGACCAGGAAGCTGATGCCGGAAGCGACCCAGCCGAGTATCAGGGCCGCTTCTTTCCACATGCCGCCGATGTAGCGCTCCACCACGGCCAGGCCGGCGCTGACGACCAGCGAGACCATCAGCAGGAAGCCCAGCACCAGGATCAGGCCGAAGGACAGCAGGCGGGTGCGCACCACGTTCCAGACGCCGGACTGGGTGGGCTTGGGCACGTCCCAGATTTCGTCGAGCGAGTCCTTCAGCTCGGCGAATACGGTAGTGGCGCCCACGAACAGCAGGATCGACGCCACGATGGTGGCGAAGCGCCCGGTTTCCTTGTTCTGGGCCCCGGCCAGGATGGCCTGGATGGTTTCCGCCCCCTGCTTGCCGACCAGGCCGCGCAGCTCGCTCAGCAGCTGGCCTTGCGCCGCCTCGGCGCCGTAGAAGAAGCCGGCGACGGCGATCACCAGCACCAGGATGGGCGCCAGCGAAAACAGGGTATAGAAGGCGAGGGCGGCGCCCTTGCTCGATGCGCGGTGGTCCAGCCATTCGGACACGGCGCAGCGCAGCACGTGCGCGATCTGGCGCGAATACGGTAGCCACTTCTTGACAGCCATGTGCCTTCCTCCAAAGGAAAAGGGGGCCGGAGCCCCCTTGGTCCGAGCGGCAGTCCGCTCAGGGACTGCCAGGGCTCGGCATTACTGCACCTTGCGTTCGACGGTGATCTGCTCGACTTCGACGCGGCGGTTCGGTTCGAGGCAGGCGATCAGTTCTGCGCGCTTCTTCTGGTTGCAGGTGACCAGCGGGTTGGCTTCGCCCTTGCCGTAGGCCTTCAGGCGGTTGCCGTCGATGCCCTTGCTGACCAGGTAGTCACGCACGGCGTTGGCGCGGCGCTCCGACAGCTTCAGGTTGTACTTTTCCGAACCCAGGCGGTCGGTGTAGCCGGTGATGTCCACGTCGGTGACGTCCGGAGCGGCTGCCAGGGCGGCGGCGATCTCGTCCAGCTTCGGCGCCGGCAGGATGATCTCGGCCTTGTCGAAGTTGAACAGCTTGGTCGCTTCCAGGGTGACCTTTTCGAAGCGCGGAGCCGGTGCCGGAGCCGGTGCCGGTTCCGGTGCCGGGGCAGGAGCCGGGGCTTCGGCGACGGTGGTGGTGGTGGTCGCGGCGGCGACGACCGCTGCCGGCGGCGGGTTCAGCGCGTAGTTGATGCCGACGGTCAGGTACTTGTTGTTGCTGCGCTTGAAGCCGAAGGCCTGGTCTTCGTTCAGGAAGCCGCGCACGGTGCGCAGGTCGGCTTGCAGGGACCAGCGCGGAGCCAGGTCGGCCTGGAAGCCGATGCCGACGGTGCCGTACGGGGAGGTTTCCTTGACGTTGCGCAGCGGGTTCTCGACCTTGTCGCGCTGCAGGCCGAGGCCGACCAGGACGAACGGACGGATGCGGTTACGCGACAGGAACAGCAGGGCGTCGGCGCCCAGCAGGCTCTGGTGGTAACGCGCGCCGTTTTCCTTGAAGCGGGTGTGGGAGCCGCCGATCTGGACGTCCCACGCCTCGTTGACGACCTGGCCGAACTTCAGTCCGCCGCCGGTATCGCGGTCGGTCACGCCGAAGCCGGAGTCCGGCTTGACGTGGGTGATATTCGGTTGAACATACCATTGCGGATTGACATTTTGGGCGAGGGCGGCGCCGGAAGAGCACACGAGTGCGACAGCCAGGGCGATCTTCTTCGAATTATTCACAGGTAACTCCCGTAAGTTAAAAATGGATGACATCACATGAATAGACAGGGATGTTGGATAAACATTAACAGTGCAAGTTCCGCAAGCTCGGTGCGATAGCGCACCTAGTGAGGAGCCGTGTGCAATTCTACAACAGTGATCAAAAACCCACATTTCTCTACGGAACGCACCAAATCGGTGCGTTTTTTGTTGATGGGAAACAAAAGAGCCTGGAAAAGCGCTCGGGAGGGTGGACAAAAATGCTTGTCGGAATGTTGTCGAATGTTGGATGGCGCACAGACCGGACGGGCTGAGACAGGCAATCTTGAGTCCAGTTAAGCGGAACCGAGGTGTTGTCAGGGTGTCATACGAACACACAGCGACCCGGACCACACAGTCTCACTCTCTCATTGGAGCTCAAGAATATGCATGCAACGACTCACCACAACGCGGCCCAAGGCGAAACCGGCGCAGTGCACACTTCCAGCAACTCGGCACTGATCGAACGCGTCCCGCCGCAACCGACCGAGCGCGCCCCGATCTCGCTGGCGCCCATCGAGCGCGTGCGCTCGACCTCGGCCACGCAGCGCCGCATCGAGAACATGCAAAAGCTGATCAATGAACTGTCGAACCACGAAATGCTGGCCGACGAGATCGCCTGGTTCCTGAAGTTCTCGCCGTCGGGCGCCCGCAAATACATCCGCGACCTGCGCGAAGCCGGCGTCATCGAGCTGGCCCGCTATATCGAGGGTACCGCCACCTACCTGGGCAAGGCCGTGTACCAGATCTCGCCGGACCCGGAGCGCGTCAAGGCCTTCCTGGCGGCAATCTGCCAGCCGAAGCGCGAAGGCACCACCCCACGCAAGGAACGTCCGGGCCTGCGCGAGCAGAACATGGCCGGCAGCGGCCGTCACTTCCACATCCTGGCCGACGACACCCACTACGCCATCCGCGTGAACCGCAGCCCGGTGACCCGCGACCCGCTGGTGGCCGCCCTGTTCGGCCCGGCGCCGAGCCAGACCGCCAAGGAACGCGCCTGAGTGCGCGCCCCGGAGCCGCCGCGGTAGAGAGCCGCGCCGGTTCCGGTCCGACGATCGCTGACGTCATTTCACCGCGCCTTGTGCGCGGTTTTGTTTTTTGGGGCTTCGGCTTCGATAGGGTATTGGCTGTCCATGCATTTCCGCCGCCTCATTTAGCTGAATAACTATTTGCATCGAGCACGTTGAAAACCGGTCAATAAACCTCACCTGTCCGCCATGCGACGGTCCCCGGACCGCCTGTTCAACCGACAAGGAGTGACGATGTTACCGAGTGCCGACAGCCTGCAGGGCAAGCCTGTTCCGAACGTGGTCTTCAAGGCGCGCCCCGACGACCAGTGGCGCGACCTGACGACCGATGAGCTGTTCAAGGGCAAGACCGTGGTGGTGTTCTCGCTGCCCGGCGCCTTCACGCCGACCTGTTCCTCGACGCATCTGCCGCGCTATAACGAGCTTGCGCCTGTGCTGCGCGACAATGGCGTCGACGACATCCTGTGCATTTCGGTCAACGACGCCTTCGTGATGAACCAGTGGAAGGCCGGTCAGGACGCCGCCAACATCACCGTCATCCCCGACGGCAATGGCGACTTCACCGAAGGCATGGGCATGCTGGTCGACAAGCGCGACCTGGGCTTCGGCAAGCGCTCCTGGCGCTATTCGATGCTGGTGCGCGACGGCGTGATTGACAAGATCTTCATCGAGCCGGACAAGGAGGGCGATCCCTTCGAGGTGTCGGATGCCGACACCATGCTGCGCTACCTGAATCCCGAGGCCGTGGCGCCCGATCCGGTGGTGATGTTCTCGCGTCCCGGCTGCCCGCACTGCGCGCGCGCCAAGCAGGCGCTTAACGATGCGGGCATTATCTTCACAGATATTTCTGAAGACCAGAAGATCACCACCAGCGTACTGCGCGGCGTCACCGGGCGCCTGACCTGGCCGCAGGTATTCGTCGGCGGACGCCTGGTCGGCGGCGCGGACGATGTGCTGAGCTGGGTCGGCGCGCAGGCGCAATGATGGACGCATGGATTCTTGGCTCCCTGGCCGGGGCCGCGCTGCTGGCCTGGCTGGTGCCCGCTTGGCGCCGGCGCCGCGCCCTGACGCGCCCCTTGCCGCCGGAGCAGGTGGCGGTGCTGGAGCGCAATGTGGCGCAGTATGCCGGCATGGATCCTGCCCAGCGCCACAAGCTGGCGCGCATGGTCCAGCAATTCCTGTTCGAGAAGAAATTCGTCGGCTGCGCCGGCCTCGAGCTGACCGACGAGATGCGGGTGACCATCGCCGGCCAGGCCTGCCTGCTGCTGCTCGGGCGTACCGCGCAAGAGGGGCCGGCCTTGCTCTACCCGACGCTGCACACGATCCTGGTTTATCCGGGCGCCTTCCTGGTGCCGCGCAAGGAAGTCGACGTGGCCGGCGTGGTGACCGAAGGGCGCCAGGACCTGCTGGGCGAATCCTGGGGCGACGGCCGCGTGATCCTGTCCTGGGACCACGTGCGGCGCGCCGGCCATCCCGAGCCGCCCAGCCACAATGTGGTGCTGCACGAATTCGCGCACCAGCTCGACAGCGAGTCCGGCAGCACCAATGGCGCGCCCTACCTGGGCAGCCGCGAACGCTACCGCAGCTGGTCCGAAGTGCTGTCGCGCGATTACGCCAACCTGCGCCATGAAGCCATGTTCGGCATGCACGGCGTGCTCGACCATTACGGCGCGAGCAGCCCGGCCGAGTTCTTCGCCGTCGCCACCGAAAGCTTTTTCGAGCAGCCGCACCAGCTGGCGGCGCGCCATCCGGCGCTGTACGGAGAGTTCCTCAAGTATTACCGGATCGATCCGCGTCAATGGCAACCCGAACCCGTGGCCGTCATGCTGGAACCTGATCCGCAAGGCGTGGTCTACGGTATGTGGCGCTGAGAGCGGCCGGCGCGCTGGCTGAGTTGGGCAAAGCGTGCGTCTGCGTACAGAGCGGCGAGCGCGACAGGAGCATGCTTGAGCCACCACGATCCAGGAGGAATCGCAATGTCCACCATCATCGCAGGGCACGTACAGCTTCAGGAAGACGTCGAACGCGCGCGCCGCGCGCTGGTCGACGCGGGTTTCGACGCCGACCGCGTCAGCGGCTTCTACGTCAGCCAGCCCGGCCAGCACGACACCACCCCGATCGGCGGCGACAACATCCTGTCGCCCGGCGCCAAGGAAACGCCGGAGGGGGTGGTGAAGGGTGTCGCCACCGGCGGCGTGGTCGGCGCGGCCATCGGCGCAGCCACGGTGCCGGTCACCGGGCCGCTGGGACCCATCGTCGGCGGCCTGGTCGGCGGCCACGTGGGCTCGCTGTTCAGCTTCAGCAAGATGAAAGAGGCCGGGGAGCACGAGAAAGGCGGCGACGAGAACGAAGTCCCGCCGCGCCTGACCGGCATGCTGGTCGCGGTCGCCTTCGACGATACCGGCCTGGAAAGCAAGGCCGTCGACATCATGCGCCAGCTGGGCGCGCAGCGCATCGAGCGCGCGCAGGGCAATATCGTCGATGGCGACTGGGCCGATTTCGATCCCACCTGCCGGCCCGACGTCATCGCCTAGCGGCCGAACCGCAGGTCAGGGCCGCACGCCCGTCCATTAGGGGCGATGTTTGATCGCCCTCAAATGACCTATCTCAACGCTTCCCTACACTCCCCAGTTCGGGCTGCGCATGAAGCGCGGTGTGTGATGCAAGGGGAAGGAATCATGAGCAAACAAGTGGCTTTGGTGACGGGCGGGCTGGGCGGACTCGGCACGGCAGTATGCCGCCGTCTGCACCAGGAAGGATTCATCATTGCAGCGACCTGCTCGCCGTCCAATGGCCAGCGCCATGCATGGCTCGCGGCGCAGCGCGACGAGGGGATGGACGTGCTGGTGGTCGAGGCCGACGTCGCCGACGACAGCGCCTGCGCCAGGGCGGTGCAGCGCGTGCTGGCCGAGACGAAGCGGATCGACGTGCTGGTCAACAATGCCGGCATCACGCGCGACCGCAGCCTGCGCAAGATGGGCGTCGACGACTGGCATGCCGTCATGGGGGCGAACCTCGACAGCGTATTCAGCATGACCCGCCACGTGCTCGAGCCGATGATCGAGCAGAGCTGGGGAAGGGTGATCAACATTTCCTCGGTCAATGGCCAGCAGGGCGCCTTCGGCCAGGCCAATTACGCGGCGGCCAAGGCGGGCATGCATGGCTTCACCAAGGCGCTGGCGCTGGAAGTCGCGCGCCATGGCATCACGGTCAACACGGTGTCGCCCGGCTATCTGGCGACCAGGATGGTGAGCGAGGTGCCTGAAAAAGTGATGAAGGAACGTATCCTGCCTGCGATTCCGGTTGGCCGGCTGGGCACGCCGGAAGAGGTCGCCGGGCTGGTGGCTTACCTGGCGTCGGAACAAGCTGGCTTCATGACGGGGGCTAACATCGCGATCAATGGCGGGCAGCATATGTGCTGAGCGCACAGGCGCCGGCGCGTGCGAGGGTGTACTGCGCACGCCGGCGAGCCGATAGGCGACATGATCGGGGGCGATGCGCTTCACGGTCGCTGGCCTGGAGCACGTCGCCTTTTTCATGTGATGCGATGTTGCCGGCTTCCGGATGAAGGAGAAAGCAGCCGATTCGCCGGCGTGCGCGCTATCGTCTCGTGACTGTTTCCCGTGATGTGTGCGGCTAGCTCGGAAGCACTGTCTCTCCAGCCCGGGGAGGCCGCGGATCGCCCGCCGGTCGCGGGCGGGCGATGCGGCCGGCGACGCTCATGCCGCAGCGGTCGGCGGTTTCGGCGGCGCAATCGCTTCGATGATCCTGATTTGCTTGGCGATCTTGTCCAGCGCCAGCAGGATCGGCGCCGGCTGGCCGGTGCCGACCGCCCCCGCGAAGGCCAGCAGGCCGGCCACCAGCGTGGTGACTTCGCCGATCAGGCCGATCTTGCGGATCTTTTCGGCGGCATCGGCGGTCAGCGCCATCAGGTGGCTCTGCGGCTTGCCCAAGCCCTTCACGATCACGGTCGCGGCGTCGGCATACAGTCCGTTGGCGCGCTGGCGCAGCAGGATCTCGTCGTCCAGCAGCTTGCGCATCGTCGCCTGGACTTTCTCCGGCACGGGGCCGCCCTGGTAGCTGCGGATCTCGCGCATGATGCGCTCGTGCAGCTGGTCGGCGCAGGAAGAGAGCTGGTCGGCGAGTTCGGCCACCTGGTCGACGCTGGACAGGCCGCCGGCCCGCGCCGCCGCCGGGCCGCTTGGCGGCGACTCCGCCGCGGACTTCGCGGTGGCGGACGTTCCTGCGGAAGGTGTCGCGGGACCGGGCGAAGCGGCAGTTCCCCGGCCGGAAGAGGGTGGATTGCTGGTCATGGTAAGCCTCTCAATCTCCGGACAGGTTTTCGCGGATCGTCCGCAGGTCGCGGCCGTAGTTCGCGAGCAGGCGCCGGACTTCGTCGCTCGTGAGGTGGTTCAGGTTCTCGCGCATCTTCTGGTGGCCGAGCGCCACCTTGGTCAGGCCCTGCAGCGCCAGCGCGTAGCGGCGGTCGATCAGCCTGTACTCGGTCGACTTGTTCAGGTAGTGGACCTTGGCCAAGGTCACCAGCATGCGGTCGGAGCTGCGCGTCGAAAACGGTATCTCGACGTCGAAGATGCCGAGTACGGTCTTCTTCTCATTCTCGTTGGTCTTGTAATACAGCCGCGTGAGCGAAATCATGGCGTCGAGCAGCACCTGGACATCGGCGTCGCCGTCGCGCACCATGGTCTCGACGCTGCGGTTCTGGTAGCCGGAGGCGATCACGCGCGTCAGGAGGCGGGTGAGGCCGGTATAGGCCGCGATGTGGCGCTGCTGGAGGCCGGAGTCGGCATTGGCCTTCAGGCCATTGCCCAAGTCATCGATACGATCGGACAGGTCGTAGCGTCCATCGCCCGCCAGCAAACTGAGGGTTTGCATGTAGAGCACCAGCGTCTTCTGTATGGCGACGAAGTCCTCGTAGACGGCGCGGCGCTTGGCGTCGTTTTCGCGCGCCAGCTTGTCGGCCGGCGGCGACAGGTAGGGCTGTTCGCGTTCGTAGGTGTCGCGGTAGCGGCGCGCCAGCTCGGCATAGCCGCCCAGGCGGGCGGAAGCGTCCGCGAACTCGCGCACTTCCTGGAGGCTGACGGGCCCGGTGGTGGCGCAGCCGGCCAGCAGCAGGCTGGCCAGGAACAACAGACGCAAAGCAAGGCGTTGGAGCATCGAAGGTCCTCCCCGGCCGCGCAATATGGCGGCCTGAACCTCCTCATTCTTTCAAACCCGGCTGCGCACGTTCTTGCTAATCGTCAACTCAGGCGACCTTGGCCGGGTCGAAGTGCGGGTTCTGGATGATGCCGAACAGGTTGCCGAAGGGATCGCGCACCGTCGCCACGCGGATGCCTTCGCCGACATCGGCGACCGGCGAATCGACCGTGGCGCCGAGCCCGACGAGGCGGGCGAGTTCGGCGTCGGCATCCTGGGTGCCCCAGTAGGCGGTCGCGCCGCTGGTGCCGGGCTGGCCGTCCGGAATCAGGCCCAGCTCGAAGCCGCCGATCTCGAAGCCGACGTAGAAGGGCTGGTCGAAATAGGGCGCCTTGCCGGCGACGCGCGCATACCATGCGGCGGCTTCAGCCAGGTTGTCGACGGGGTAGATGACGGTACGCAGTCCTTGGATCATGGCGGCTCCTGATTGCCTGGTTGAGTGAGCGCCGATGTTGCCGGATTGTCAGCACCTTGTCTAGCGGCCCCTTCGGACTTCCTCGAGCCAGCCGAGCGAGGCCAGCGTCTCGCCCTCGGGCACATACTCGCAGCCTACCCAGCCTTCATAGCCGAGTTCGTCGAGCAGGCGGAACAGGAAGGGAAAGTGGATCTCGCCGGTGCCGGGCTGATGGCGGCCGGGGACGTCGGCGAGCTGGATATGCCGGATGAGGCCGAAGCGTTCGCGCAAGGTGGCGGCGAGGTCGCCTTCCATGCGCTGCATGTGATAGATGTCGTACTGCATGAAAAGGTTCGGCGCGGCGCACTGCGCGATGACCTCGGCCGCTTGGCGCGTGCCAGTTAGAAAATAGCCCGGCACATCGCGATCATTGATGGGTTCGATGAGCAGCTCGATCCCCTGTTCGGCGCACCGGGCGGCGGCGAAGCGCAGATTCTCGACATAGGTGGCGTGCGCCCGTTCGGCCGCGACGCCATGCGGCAGCTTACCCGCGAGACAGTGCAGGCGAGGCGTCTTCAACTCGATCGCGTACTCCAGGGCGAGTCCGACGCTATCTTGGAATTCCCCGACGCGCCGCGGATCGCAAGCCATCCCGCGCTCCCCCGCCGCCCAATCCCCTGCCGGCAAGTTATGGAGAACAAGCTGCAGCCGATGCCTTTCCAGCCTCTGCGCGATGCTGTCTGCCTCTACGCCATACGGAAACATGCACTCCACCGCCTCGAACCCGGCCGCCCGCGCCAGCGCGTAGCGTTCGAGGAAAGGCGCCTCGGTGAACAACATACTCAGGTTGGCGGCGAACTGGGGCATGGTACTAAGCAGTCAAGAAAGACCACTATCCTAACCCAAGCACGCAAGCAGGGTCAGAGTCGAATTGTTTGGCAACTTCGAGGAATTTCCCAATAAATCGACTCTGACCCTATTTAATTTTCTGGCCTGCAGCCAAGGTTTCGCCATGGCGCCATTGATCCAACAAACTAAATTGCTGAGCTTAAGGCTTTCGGGCTTTTTTGATTCCGGGGAGCTAAAAAATAAATAGGGTCAGAGTCGAATTGTTGGGAAATTCCTCAGAATTGCCAAACAATTCGACTCTGACCCTAATTGGGCTTGCCCCTCATTCGGCTGCCTTGAATCGGCTGGCCGAAGGGGCGCCGCGCAAGGCGGCGGGGGGCTTAGCGGTCGCGGGCGGGGCGCGAGGCTTGCGGGGGACGCGGGCCGTTGCGCTTGGCGCCGGCGGAGGCGCCGGGTGCGCCCGGGGCGCGCGGCTTGCCGCCGTTGCCGCCGCTGCGGCCGCCGTTCGGACGGCCACGGTTCGGGTGGCCCGGGGCGCCGCTGCGCAGCTGGATCGGCTGCGGCTTGGCGTTCAGGTCCGGCTCGAAGCCAGGAATCACGTGACGCGGCAGCGTCTGCTTGATGAGCTTTTCGATGTCCTTCAGCATCTGGTGCTCGTCCACGCACACCAGCGACACCGCTTCGCCCGTCGCGCCCGCGCGGCCGGTACGGCCGATACGGTGCACGTAGTCTTCCGGCACGTTCGGCAGGTCGTAGTTCACCACGTGCGGCAGCTGGTCGATGTCGATGCCGCGCGCCGCGATGTCGGTCGCCACCAGCACCTGCAGGCTGCCGTCCTTGAATTCCGACAAGGCCTTGGTGCGTGCCGACTGGCTCTTGTTGCCGTGGATCGCCATCGCGCCGATGCCGTCCTTGCCCAGCTGTTCCACCAGCTTGTTGGCGCCATGCTTGGTGCGCGTGAACACCAGCACCTGGTGCCAGTTGTTCGACTTGATCAGGTGCGACAGCATCGGGTGCTTCTTGTCGCGGTCGACCGGGTGGATCTTTTGCGCGATCACTTCCACGGTCGAGTTGCGGCGCGCCACTTCGATCGACGCAGGGTTGTTCAGCAGACGGTCGGCCAGGGCCTTGATATCGTCCGAGAAAGTAGCCGAGAACAGCAGGTTCTGGCGCTTCGGCGGCAGCAGGGCCAGCACCTTGCGGATGTCGTGGATGAAGCCCATGTCCAGCATGCGGTCGGCTTCGTCCAGGATCAGGATCTCGATCTTGCTCAGGTCGACGG
The DNA here is from genome assembly GCF_018119395.1 of Massilia sp. ZL223. Classification (GTDB taxonomy): domain Bacteria; phylum Pseudomonadota; class Gammaproteobacteria; order Burkholderiales; family Burkholderiaceae_D; genus Telluria. Next base: position 58,015 of record NZ_JAGPWD010000008.1, on the reverse strand, counting down.
TGCCCTGGCCCGCGTGGTCGAGCAGGCGGCCCGGCGTCGCCACCAGGATGTCCACGCCATGCTTGAGCAGCTTGATCTGCGGATTGATGCCGACGCCGCCGAAGATCACGGCGGAATTCAGGTTGGTGTACTTGCCGTACACGCGCACGCTTTCCTCGACCTGGGCCGCGAGTTCGCGGGTCGGGGTCAGCACCAGGGCGCGGATGGTGCGCGGAGCGGTCTTGTTGCGCAAGGCGGCGCCGGTCTTGTCGGTCGACAGGCGATGCAGGATCGGCAGGGTGAAGCCGGCGGTCTTGCCGGTGCCGGTCTGGGCGCCGGCCAGCAGGTCGCCGCCGTTCAGGACAGCAGGAATGGCCTGGGCCTGGATCGGCGTCGGGGCGGAGTAACCCTGTTCAGTAACGGCGCGCACGATGACGTCAGACAGACCAAGTGTAGAAAAAGACATAAATTCTCAGTAAAGAGTGGCCCGTCGCCATGAAAGGCGCCAGTCCAGGGAACTCGGATCGGATAGTGCAGGCGGGCGGCCGAGCCGCATCCCGCCCGGACGCTGCCGCATGTCGCGAAGTGCGCAGTGCGGCTAGCCGGGATTATAGTGAGAATGTTTCACTATGGAAAGTTTTGTGCAAAACTAACGGGCACTTTCCAGCCGTTGACGCGGGACAGGGTGGCTTGTGGCCGTCCTCCGTCCCGGAAGCACGGAGGGTATTTTACGCGAAAGGCGACAACAGCGGGATCAGGCCCCCGAATACCTTCGGGCCGGCGGCGATCACGTCACCCTTGTGCAGGTAGTCCGACTCGCCGTTGAACTCGCCGACGATGCCGCCCGCCTCGGTCACCAGCAGCGCACCGGCGGCGATGTCCCAGACTTTCAGGCCCTTTTCGAAGTAGCCGTCGATGCGGCCGGCGGCCACGTTGGCCAGTTCCAGGGCGGCCGAGCCGCCGCTGCGCACGCCGTGGCTGCGCGAGGCGACGACTTCGTACATGCGCAGGTATTCGGCCAGCGCGCGCGGATCCGGGCCGTGGCCGCTCGAGAGCAGGGCGCGCGCGATGCGGTCGGTGCTGCGCACGCGGATACGCTTGTCGTTCAGGTAGGCGCCGGCGCCCTTGCTGGCGGTGAACAGGTCGTTGCGGACCGGGTCATAGACCAGGGAATGGGTGATCACGCCGCGCTGTTGCAGGGCGATGGCGATGCAGTAGTTGGGGTAGCCGTGCAGGAAGTTGGTGGTGCCATCGATCGGGTCGATGATCCACACGTTTTCACTCTCGTCGTTCAGGTTGGCGGACGCGCCGCTTTCCTCGGCCAGGATCGCGTGATCCGGATAAGCCTTCAGCAGGGTCTCGACGATCGCCTGTTCCGCCGCCTGGTCGACGTCGGTGACGAAATCGTTGTGTTGCTTTTCAGAGACGGTGATGCGGTCGATATCGAAGGACGCGCGGTTGATGACGGTGGCGGCGCGGCGAGCGGCCTTGATGGCCGTGTTGAGCATTGGGTGCATGGAGGCTTTTCCGTGAAAAAACGCGAACGGCCCACGAACGCACCAGGGCGCTGTGAACGGTCGGCTATAAGAGTGAATTAAAGAGCAAAGCGGTGCCGAACCCGTTACAATCGCGGGCCTCAGGTATCAACCCAAGCCGCTTTCGAACCGTTCGCACACCGCGCGATGGCGCTATTGTAAATGAACTCGACCCAACCCGACACTTCTCTTTTCACCCGGCTGCGCTTTGTGCTGGTCGAAACCAGCCGCGCGGGCAATATCGGTGCGGTCGCCCGGGCCATGAAAACGATGGGATTCAGCGACCTGGTGCTGGTCACCCCCAAGTGCGAGGATCCCCTGAACGATGCGGAAGCGGTGGCCTTCGCCAGCGGCGCGGGCGACCTGCTGCAGAATGCCCGCATCGCCGGCAGCATCGGCGAAGCGCTGGAAGGCTGCAACTTCGCCGCCGCCGTGTCGGCGCGCCTGCGCGAATTCTCGCCGCCGGTCTGGACCCCGCGCGCCTTCTCCAGCCACGCGGCCGGGCAGGCGGAACTGCGTCCAGCCGTGGTGCTCGGCAACGAGCGGGTCGGCCTGCCGAACCACATCGTCGAGCAGTGCAACGTCCTGATCAACATCCCGGCCAATCCCGATTACTCGTCGCTGAACCTGTCGCAGGCGGCCCAGGTGCTGGCCTACGAGGCGCGCCTTGCCGCGACCGGCGACGGCGTCGACCTGCGCGGCGTGGGCTTCCATGGCGACGCCGCCAGCGTCACCCAGATCGAAGGCATGTACACGCACCTGGAGGAAGCGCTGGTGGCGATCGACTTCCTCAGGCCCGACAACCCCGGGAAGCTGATGCCGCGCCTGAAGCGCCTGTTCGCGCGCACCCAGCTCGAGACCGAGGAAGTCAACATCCTGCGCGGCATCGCACGCCAGATCCTCAAGCACGCGCCTTCGAAAGACTAGGCAAACGTTCTTTGCATCCAGGGCGCTACGTGCAAATATCCTTTGCAGCGAAGCCATAGCGGGCGCGGATTTCATCGATGTAGCGATGACGCGAGCTGCGCAGCCTTTCGTGCGGCGCGAATGGGCTGCTGGCCCGGTCCAGCAGGTCGACCGCGGCCTGCAGCCGCGCCAGGTCGGGCGCTTCGGATGCCGTCGACTCGCGGATGACGCAGATGGCCAGTTCCTTGGCCGCGATGTCTTCCGGTAGCCCGGAACGGGTACAGAGTCCGTAAGTCCCGTCCAGGAAGTGCCCCCATTCGTCGCGCAGATGGGCGTCCAGGCCATCGTTCAGCTTCCGATCGCTGCTCTCCAGGGGCAGGGCGGCCAGCGCCTCGCGGTAGCGCCGCGCGAACATCCCGAATGGATCCCGCGGCGCCGCCTGCAGCGCGCCGAGCCACGCAGCATAGCCGCGTGCGTAATACTCGACGGCGTGCTCCTCGGCATGCGGCCCGAAAAACGAGTCGCAGCCGAGCGCAAGGCGCAGCCGGTAGGAAGGCTTCGGCATCGCGCCGTCGCGGATGAGCGCATCCAGGTGCTCCGGGGCCAGGCAGGCGGCCGCCAGCAACTGGGCGCGGGTGAAGAAGTGCTGGTTGAGGTAGTCGATGAGTTCCATGCCGCCATCCTAGCCGGGCAGCCAGGTCCCTCGCTTCGGCGCGGGTCGAAGCATATAGACGATCCCCTCTAGTCCGGCCCGCTGGCGGTGGCGGGGCGGGACCTTTGTCGTACACTAGAAAAAACACAAGAGGATGAGCATGGGGACATCACGCAGGACTTTCCTGCAAGCCGGCGGCCTGGCCGCCATCCTGTTGGCCGGGGGCGGCGCCTGGTATCGCACGACGCACAGCGCGCCGCCGCACCGCTTCGAACTCGACGGCGAGGCGCGCGCCGCGCTGCATGCGATCGCGCCCGCGATCCTGGCCGGTGCGCTGCCGCCTGACCAGGCCCGGAGCCGGCAAGCGCTGGCCGCCGCCATCGAGGGCGTCCATGCCGCCATCCTCGGCCTGCCGCCCGCCACGCAAAAGGAAGTGCAGGACCTGTTCGGACTGCTCTCCCTGGCGCCGGCGCGGCGCGTCCTCACCGGCATCCCGGGCGGCTGGGAGAACGCCCGCCCCGAACAGGTGAGCGCCTTCCTGCAGGACTGGCGCCTGCACCGCCTTGGCCTGCTGCGCACGGCCTACCATGCACTGCACGACCTGGTGCTGGGCGCCTGGTACGCCCAGCCGGCCGGCTGGGAAGCGATCGGCTATCCCGGGCCCATGAAGGAGCTGGCATGAGCAAGGAACACATCATCCCCGATCCGATCCGGGCCGGCCTGGCGCGCGGCTGGGACGTGGTCGACGCCTCGACCCTGGTCGAGGATCGCAGCATGCAGGCCGACGTCGTCATCGTCGGCAGCGGCGCGGGCGGCGGCATCAGCGCCGAGATCCTGGCCCGCTCGGGCCTGTCCGTGATCGTGGTGGAGGAGGGCGCGCTGCTGTCCTCGCGCGACTTCAACATGCGCGAGGCCGAGGCCTATCCTTCGCTGTACCAGGAGTCGGCCGCGCGCAAGACGGCCGACAAGGGCATCGATATCCTGCAGGGCCGCACCGTGGGCGGCTCGACCACGGTCAACTGGACCTCGAGCTTCCGCACGCCGCCCGACACGCTGGCCTGGTGGCAGCGGCGCCATGCGCTGCCGGACGCCACGCCGGAATCCATGGCGCCCTGGTTCGAGATGGCCGAGCGGCGCCTGAAGGTCGGCGACTGGCAGGCCGCTCCCAACGAGAACAACGACATCCTGCGGCGCGGCGCGGAAAAACTCGGCATTCCGACGGGCTTCATCCGCCGCAACGTGAACGGCTGCTGGAACCTCGGCTATTGCGGCATGGGCTGCCCGACCAACGCCAAGCAGTCGATGCTGGTGACCACGATTCCCGCCGCCCTCGATCACGGCGCCACCCTGCTGACGCGCGCCCGCGCCGAGCGCTTCGCGATCCGCGGCGAGCATGTCGAGGAGCTGGTCTGCCAGGCCCTCGACACGCAGGGCCTGCGCCCGAGCGGGCGCGTGCTGCGCCTGCGCGCACGCCACTACGTGGTGGCCGGCGGCGCGATCAATTCGCCCGCGCTGCTGCTGCGTTCCGAAGCGCCCGACCCGAGCGGCATGCTGGGCCGCCGCACCTTCCTGCATCCCACCGTGATCTCGGCCGCCATCTTCCCCCAGCGCGTGGACGGCTGGGCCGGCGCGCCGCAGACGGTGTATTCCGACCACTTCCTGCACCAGGCGCCGGTCGACGGACCGATGGGGTACAAGCTCGAAGCCCCGCCGCTGCACCCGCTGCTGATGGCCACCAAGATGAGCGGCTTCGGCGCGCACCACGCGGACATCATGCGCGAGTTCCCGCATACGCACGCCATGCTGGCGCTGCTGCGCGACGGCTTCCACGAAGACTCGCAGGGCGGCAGGGTCGCCTTGCGCGCCGACGGCAGCCCGGAGCTCGACTATCCCCTCAACGATGTCCTGTGGGAGGGCGCGCGCCGCGCGCTGCTCAGCATGGCCGAAATCCAGTTCGCCGCCGGCGCGCGCGAGGTGCTGACCGGGCACGAGATGGCGCCGCGCTACGCCAGCTGGGCCGAGGCCAGGCGCGGCATCGCCGGGCTGCCGCAGCGCCTGCACCTGACGCGCGTGGTGTCGGCCCACGTGATGGGCGGCTGCGCCATGTCGGGCGACGAACGCCTGGGCGTGACCGACGCGAACGGCCGCTACCGGGGGCTGGCGAACGTGTCGGTGCACGACGGCTCGCTGTTCCCGACTTCGGTCGGCGCCAATCCGCAGCTGAGCATCTACGGTTTGACGGCGCGCCTGGCGAGCGGCCTGGCCGCCTCCTTGACGGGACGCCAGGCGGCCCCGCTCGCATAGGAAGCAATGAGGAAGCGATGAGTGCACGCGGCATTCTCCGGCTGATCATCCTGGTGCAGGTGCTGGCGGCGCTCGGCATCGGCGTGGCCCTGACCGAGGCCGGGGCCAGCCGCTGGACCGCCTTCGCCGCCGGCCTGGGCGCCGTGGTCCTGGTGCGCATGCTCATCAACGCCAACAACTTTGTGATGAGCGCGCGCTGCGCCAGCCCGACGCCGAGCGAATTCCGCCTCAAGCCGCTGGGCAGCCTGCGCCTGTTCGCCGAAGAATTCATGTCCAGCATGCTGTATGCGAACTGGCACGGCCCGCGCGCCGTGCCGCGCACCCGCATCTATCGGGATTCGACGCTGCCGCCGGTGCTGCTGATCCACGGCTACGGCTGCAACAGCGGCTACTGGTGCCAGCTGGCGCGGCGCCTGGACGCGGCCCGCATCAGCCACGCCTCGCTCGACCTGGAGCCGGTCACCGGCGACATCGACGGCTACGCGCAGCTGGTCCAGCATACGGTCGAGGCGCTGTGCCGGCAGAGCGGTGCGCAGCGCGTCACGGTAGTCGCACACAGCATGGGCGGACTGGTGGCGCGCGCCTGGATGCGCGCCTACGGCACGGCGCTGGTGGCGCGCGTGATCACGCTCGGCAGCCCGCACCATGGCACCAGCCTGGCCGCCTTCGGCCTCGGGATCAACGCGGCGCAGATGCGGCGCGCCAGCGCCTGGCTGCAGGCGCTGGAAGCCGGCGAAAACGCCGCCACGCGTGCGCTGATCACCTCGATCTACACCCACCACGACAACATCATCGCCCCGCAGACCTCCAGCGAGCTGGAAGGCGCGCGCAACCTGGCCTTCGGCGGCGTCGGCCACGTGGCCCTGGGACGCAATCCGCGCGTGCTCGACGCGGTCATGGGCGAGGTGTCGCGGCCATAAGAACCACGCCTTCCGGACTACATCGCATGAGGCCGCCGTCATGTTACAGTGACATCATTGCAGTAATCCGGAGCGTTCCGTGGCCCGTATCCTCATCATCGAAGACAATCCAGCGAACATCGAGCTGATGTCTTTCCTGCTCAGCGCCCATGGCCACACGCCGCTGACCGCCCCCGACGGGGCACGCGGCGTCGCGGCGGCCCGCAGCGAGCGCCCCGACCTGGTGGCCTGCGACGTCAACCTGCCCGGCATGGACGGCTTCGCGGTGCTGGCCGCGCTCAAGGCCGAGCCGGAGCTGGCCGGGGTGCCGGTGCTGGCGGTGACCGCGCTGGCGATGGCGGGCGACCGCGAACACGTGCTGGCGGCCGGCTTCGACGGCTACATCAGCAAGCCGATCGAACCGGAGAGCTTCGTGGCCGAGCTGGAGGCCTTCCTCCCGCCGTCCGCGCCACCCCAACGCAGCGTGCTGCTGGTCGATGACGACGGCTTCATGCTGGGCGTGCTGGCCGACATGCTGTCCGGGCAGGACTACCGGGTGCTCACGGCCGCTTCCGGCGCGGACGCGCTGGCCCTGCTGGCGCGCGAGCCGGTCGAGGTGATCGTGTGCGACCAGTCGATGCCGGGCATGAGCGGCACCGAACTGCTGGCCGAGGCGGCGCGGCGGCAGCCGGACACGGTGCGCCTGATGCTGAGCGGCCAGACCGACCTGGCCGAGATCGAAGCCGCGGTGGCCGCGGGCGTGGCCGACGCCCATTACGCCAAGCCGGTGGCGGCGGGCGAACTGCGCGCTTATCTCGAAGAGGCATTCCGCCTGCATGCGCGGCGCGCCCGCGTTTAGAACCTCGCTTCTAGCGGGCGGCACTACAATGCCCGCATTGCATGCAGCGAGAGGCACTCCATGACCAAGAAACTTTCAGCGCCGGACGACGACGAGGCCCTCGCCCAGGCGGTCCGCGCGTCCGCCAAGCAGATCTGGCAGGCGGGCCTGGGCGCCTTCGCCAAGGCCCAGAAGGAGGGCGGCACGTCCTTCACGCGCCTGGTGCGCGACGGCAGCGAACTGCAGCGCTATGCGCGCGAGGTGGAAGACGCCACCGACACGGTGGGCCGCTCCGCCGAGCGGGCCAAGCGCCGCGGCACCAATTCCTGGAACCAGCTGGAGCAGGTGTTCGAGGAGCGCGTGGCGCGCGCCCTGGCGCGCATCGGCGCGCCCGTGGCCGCCGACGTCGAGGCCCTGCAGGGCCGCGTGGCCGAGCTGGAGGCCCAGGTGGCCGAGCTGGCGCGGCGCCTGCCGCCGGCCGGCGAGCCCGCCGGCGGAGCAAAAACGCAACAGAAGTGGAGGCCGGAAAGATTCTACGAACGACCGTTCGATGTTATGCTTTCGGGAACACACTTACACCTCGCTTACATGCAACAGAAAGCTCCGCGCCGTACCCGCGAACGCATCCTCGAGCTGTCGCTCAGGCTGTTCAACGAATTCGGCGAGCCGAACATCACGACCACGGTCATTGCCGAGGAGATGAACATCTCTCCGGGCAATCTGTACTACCATTTCCGCAACAAGGACGACATCGTCAATTCGATCTTCGTCCAGTTCGAGGCGGAGATCGAACGCATCCTCACGGTGCCTGCCGGACGCCGCTCCAACATGGAGGACGTGTGGCTCTACCTGCACCTGATGTTCGAGCTGATCTGGCGCTACCGCTTCTTCTACCGCGACCTGAACGACCTGCTGTCGCGTAACCGCAAGCTGGAACTGCACTTCAAGGCCATCCTGGCGCACAAGATCAAGGTGGCGCGCCAGCTGTGCGAGGACTTGCGCAGCGAGGGCTCGCTGGAGGCCTCGGACCAGCAGATCGGCGCGATGGCGACCAATATGGTGGTGGTGGCGACCTACTGGCTGTCCTACGAATACGTGCGCAACCCGCGCAAGTACAGCGAGCAGCAGGCGATCGCCGACGCCCTGGCGCGCGGCTGCTACCAGGTGCTGTCCATGGTCGGCCCCTACCTGCGCGGCGACACCCGCCTGCTGTTCGAGAAGCTGTCCGAGGAATACCTCAAGAAGCTGTCCGCCGAAGCGCGCCCCGGCGCCGAATTCGTGTAGTCTTACGCCCCATGAAAACCATCTCCGTCTATTGCGGCGCCTCGCACGGCGCCGATCCCCTGTATGCCGAGGCGGCGCGCGCGCGCGCGCGCGCCCTGGTGGAGCACAACATCGGCCTGGTCTACGGCGGCGGCAAGGTCGGCCTCATGGGCGTGATCGCCGACGAGGTGCTGCGCCTGGGCGGCGAAGCCACCGGCGTGATCCCCAAGGCCCTGGTCGAGCGCGAAGTGGGCCATGCCGGGCTGACGCGGCTGTTCGTGGTGAAGGACATGCACGAGCGCAAGGCCATGATGTCCGACCTGTCGGAAGGCTTCATCGCCATGCCGGGCGGGATGGGGACCCTGGAAGAGCTGTTCGAGATGGTGACCTGGGCGCAGCTGGGCATTCACGCCAAGCCGGTGGGACTGCTGAATACGAAGGGTTTTTATGACGGGCTGAAAGCCTTCGTGCGGCACCAGCGCGAGGAAGGATTCGTCAAGCCGGAGCACGAGGGGCTGATGCTGGTCGAGGAAGATCCGGTGGCCCTGATCAGGCGCCTGCGCGCGGTGGCGGTGCCGGCCGCGGGCGAGGATGTGGAAGGCGAGATTTTGCGCGGGTGAAGTGCCTGCGCCACCGCAAACCAGTAACCTGAAAACCGTCGTACGCGCCACTGGCGCGTACGACGGTCTTACTGCCAGCAATACTGTTACGCCACCTCGATCCGATCCCGCCCAGCTTCCTTGGCCCGATACAAGGCCTTGTCCGCCCGATTGATCGCATCCGCAAACGCTTCCCCATCGCGCCGCTCCGTCAGCCCGGCCGAGAAGCTGATCCGCCTTTCCTGCTCCAGCCCGTCCACCCGCATCGCATGCACGCGTTCCGCCATGCGTTCGAGCACCATGCGCGCATCCTGCGGGCTCGCATCCGGCAGCAGCAGCAGGAATTCCTCGCCGCCCCAGCGCGCCAGCACGTCGTGGCTGCGCAGGGCCGCGCGCGCGGTGGCGGCGAAGGCGCGCAGCACCGCGTCGCCGGCCGCGTGGCCGTAGCGGTCGTTGACCTGCTTGAAGAAGTCGATGTCCAGCAGCGCCACGCAGGTGCCCGCGCCGCGCGGGCCGCGCCGCTCCTCGGCGGCCAGCACCTCGTTCATGTGGCGCCGGTTGGCCAGCGAAGTGAGTTCGTCCATCGTGGCCAGCTGGCGGATGGTGTCGAGCGCCAGCTCGAGCTCCTTCTTGCGCCGCTTCAGGCGCGCGCGCAGCTTGTGCATCTCGCCGGTCAGCACCGCGGTCGACAGCAGCGCGGCCGCCAGGTAGCCGAAGGTGATTCCCTCGACTTCTGGCGGGAAGCGCACCGGATCCTGGGCCTGCAGCCACCACATGGTGCCGCCCATGGCGGCCAGCGCGACCGCGGTCAGCACCAGGGTCTGGCGCGGCCGCAGCGCGAACATGCAGAAGGCGACCACCACCACCGTCATCGGCAGCATGGCGCCGCGCACCGGTCCGCTGATCGAATACGACCACATGCCGCAGCCGATCGCGTACAGGGCCTGGGTCACGGCCAGCACCTCGGGCTTGAGCCGCAGCGGCGTACTGAAACGGACCAGGAAATAGAAGCACAGGATGCCGCCGATGCCGAACACCTCCAGCCGGCGCATGGCGCCCACCTCGCTGAAGCCGTACAGCACCTGCCATTCCACCATGGCGATGGCGGCCAGGTAGAGCAGGGCGGTGGCGGCCCAGTATTGCAGCATGCGCCGCAGGCCGCGCTCGGAACCGGCCAGAGCGCGCCAGATGCTATTCGGGCGGGTCACGCGGCCACCGCCGCGAGCATGGCGGCGATCTGCTCGGCCGGCACCGGCCGGCTGAACAGATAGCCTTGCATTTCGTCGCAATCGTTGGCGCGCAGGAAGTCGCGCTGCTGCTCGGTTTCCACGCCTTCGGCGATGACCCGCAGGTTCAGCTTGTGGCCGAGCGAGATCACCGCCATCGCGATGGCCTGGTCGTCCTGGCTGTCCGCCAGGTCGCTGACGAAGGACTTGTCGATCTTGAGGCGGCTGATCGGGAAGGATTTCAGGGCCGACAGGCTCGAATAGCCGGTGCCGAAGTCGTCGATCGACAGCGACACGCCCATTGCCTTCAGTTCGCGCATCTTGTCGATCGAGCGGGCCAGGTCGCGCATGATCGAGCTCTCGGTGACCTCGACTTCCAGCGCATCCGCCGCCAGGCCGGTGTCGCGCAGCGCGCTTTCGATGCGCTCGACCAGGCGCTTTTCCTCGAACTGGCGGGCCGAGACGTTGACCGAGACGCTCACGGGCGGCAGGCCGGCGGCGCGCCATGCCTGCACCTGGCGGCAGGCGGTGCGCACCACCCATTCGCCGATCTGGACGATCAGGCCGCTTTCTTCCGCCAGGCAGATGAAGCGCTGCGGCGGGATCATGCCGTGTTCCGGATGGTGCCAGCGGATCAGGGCCTCGACCCCGAACAGGCGGCCGGTCCGGAGGTCGACCTTGGGCTGGTACAGCAGCTGGAACTGGCAGGGGCCGTTCGCCGCGCAGGTATCGACGCAGCTCTCCAATGCTGAGCGCAGGCCTTCGAGCAGCACCAGCTTCTCCTCGACGCTGGCGTTCATCTCGCTGGCGTAGAACTGCACGTTGTTGTTGCCCATGTCCTTGGCGCGGTACATGGCGGCGTCGGCATTCATCATCAGGGTGTTGGTGTCGGCGCCGTCGCGCGGGTAGAAGGCCACGCCGATGCTCGAGCTGACCTGGACTTCCTGGCCCTCGACCAGCACCGGCTCGGTGACGGCCTGGCGCACCTTTTCCAGCAGCGGGGTGATGGCCATCGGGTCGCCCGACAGCTCGGGCAGCAGGATCACGAATTCGTCGCCGCCGAAGCGCGCCAGGGTGTCGGTGCGGCGCAGGCAGCGGCCCATGCGCGCGCCCACTACCTTGAGCAGTTCGTCGCCGGCGTTGTGGCCCAGGCCGTCGTTGATCAGCTTGAAGCCGTCCAGGTCGATGAAGGCCAGGCCGACCGCGCTGCCCTTGCGCTCGGCGTCGCGGATCGCCTGTCCCAGGCGGTCGCGCAGCAGGCTGCGGTTGGGCAGGCCGGTGAGGTCGTCGTGGTGGGCCAGGTGGCGGATGCGCTGCTCGGTCAGCTTGCGCTCGGTGATGTCGCTGACGATCGCCACCACGCCGCCTTCGACCGGCACTACCTGACGGTACAGCCAGCGGTCCGGCACCGGCAAGGCGTGCGCCTGCCATTCGGCTTCGCGCGGGACGCCGTCCAGGGCCACCGCCGCCAGGTCCTCGAAAATGCTGGCGCCGAGCGAGGCCGGCAGCAGCACCGACATGCGCTGGCCCGCCATCTGGGCCTTGCTCAGGCCAGTCAGCTGCTCGGCGCGGCCGTTGGTGGTTTCGATGATGAAGTCGGTCACGCTGTTGCCCGGCCCAAGAATGGCGCGCAGCACGAAGAAGGCGTCCAGGCTGCCCTCGGAGGCGGCGGCATAGGTCTGCTGCGCGCGGCGTTCGCGGCGGCGCGCCTTGGCCAGCTGCCAGGACCAGGCGCTGACCAGGGTGACCACGCCGAGCAGCAGGGCGCTGCCGGCGCCCGCGCCCAGCAGCCAGGCGCGGCGCTGCTGCTCGAACCGGGCCATCTGCTCGTCCTGCGACAGGCCGACCACGGCCACCAGCGGGAAGCCGCTCAGCGGGCGGGTGCTGGTGTAGCGCAGCTCCTTGTCCACGCCGATATCGCGCAGCGCGACCGTGTCGGCGGCGCCGGGAACGAAACGCTGGCCCCAGGAGACGCTTTCGCCGATTCGCAGCGCGCGCACGGCGCCGTCGCGGCCGGCCAGGCCGAGCAGGCCGCGGTCGCCCTGGCGCGAACGCTCGTAGGAACTGGTGAAGTAGGACGGATCGACCGCCACCATGGCGACGCCGGCGAAGCGGCCGGCGGCGTCGTTGATGCGGCGCGTGAAATGCAGGTGCGGCTCGGCGCCGCCCGTGGTCTCGCTGACGTAGGGCGTGTCGTGCGGCGTGTTGCGGTGGAAGGGGAGCCAGGGCGCGTCCGGCAGGTCGCGCTTGCCGAACGGCGGGTTGCTGGCCTGGACATGGCCGTCGGCGTCCATGATCGCGACCTGGAACACCAGGCCGGGCGGCAGCAGGCCCTGGGCCGCCAGGGCCGGCAGGGCGCCGGTCGCGCCGTTCTGCTCCACCGCGTACTTGAGCACGCGCAGGGTCTGGTCGATGCCGCTCAGGCTGCGCGCCATCTGGGCTTCGTAGGTGTCGACCAGCTCGCGCGTGGCGTCGAGCGCGGCCTCCTGCGCGGCGCGGCGCTCGGACTCGATCACGTGCAGGGTGGCGAACCACAGCGCGCCCACCAGCACCAGGGCGAACAGCGGCAGCGACACATAGGTCTCGAGCCCGATGCCGAGCCAGCGCGTCAGCCGCGAGCGGCGGGCGCGGGCCGGGCGTGAGGGCAGGGCGGATCGGGCGATCGAGTTCATGTCAGCGCAGCACCATGATCGGGCGCACGCTCGCGTCGACGGCGCTGCGCTCGATGTAGCCGATCATCGACGGATTGTCCGCCACCATGCGCTTGACCGCGACATTGTCGGGCGCTTCGCGCGGCGGCTGGCCGCGGCCGGTGAAGACCATCTTCGACCAGTGGGCCTTGAGCAGGGCCGGGGTCTTGCCCGCGACTTGCTGGTAGAACTGGTTGCGCTCCTGCGAACCGATGCGCTGGTCGAGGGCGACGGCCTCGGCGCCGTCCGGGAAGCGTCCCGACTGGCCAAGGAAGATGGCGGCGATCTGGTCGTTGTTCAGCGCCGGCGCCGGATTGCGCGCCGAGACGATGACGACCAGCTCGGCCGAGGCATTGGCCCCGGCGCCGAAGCTGAGCGCCAGGGCGCCGAGGAGGTGACGGAGTCGGAATCCCATGCTGCTCCTCAGAATACGAAGTCCAGCGCCACGCTCGTCACGTGGGTGGCCTCGCCGGAGCGGAACGCCGGCTGCGTGTTGGAGAAGAAGCCGCGGGTGCCGTCCTCGGGGCGCACGCGTTCGTACTGGGCCTTGAGGGCCATGTTCGGCGCCACGTCCCAGCGCACGCCGGTGCTCCAGGTGGTCTGGGCCGCCATCGAGAACAAGTAGGCGTTCAGGCCGGCGTTGAGCGCGCTGGCGGTGGCGGCCGCGCGCGGCGGCAGGCCGGCCAGCGGCAGGCCGGGATCGGTGGCCGAGGTCTCGGCGCGAGCGCGCGCATAGCCGGCGTAGGGGGTGAAGGCGCCGAAGCGCATCCCGGCGCCCACGTACAGCGCGCTCATGTCGCCGAGCAGGGAGTGGGTGCGGGTGCGGCCGCCTTCGGCGGTGACGAACCAGTCGCCCGGGTCGTAGCTCGCGCCTGCGCTCAGGAGCTGGATGCGCTTGTCGACGATTTCGTAGCGGCGCGCGAGCACGTCGCCTTGCGGGCCGAAGGCGCGCAGGGCGGTGAACAGGCCCTTGCCGATGTCGGTGGTCAGGCTGGCGGTGCCGGCCGAGATGCGGCCGCTGAACGCGCCTTGTTCGATACTGTGCGACAGGCCGGCGATGCCGGAGGCCTGCAGGCGCAGTTCGTTGTACAGGTTGAGGTCGATGTGGCCATAGAAGGCCTGGGTGGTGTTGCGCAAGCCGCCGCGGTTCCAGCGCCAGGTGAGGTCGACGCCGTCACTGCCGCTCAGCGGCTGGCCGCCGTAGACTTCGACCGGGGTACGCACCCAGGGCACGATATAGCCGACCTTGCGGTAGTCCGCCGCCAGGAAAATCGGCAGCGCGATGCGGCCCGCGCGCACGGCGAGATCCGGGGTGACCTGGTACTTGACGTTGGCCCATTCCACCAGCGGGCGGTAGCTGCCGTCGAGGCGCTGTTCGCTCACCACCTGCAGCACGGCCGACCAGCGGCCATAGGACGCGTCGAGCTGGGCGCCGAAGCGCGTGTCGACGTCCGGGCTCCAGGACTCCGAGTAGCCGGCGCCGTGCGCCTTCAGGGGCGAGGTCGTGAAGTCGGCGTGCGGGTTGCTGGAGTGGACGGCGCCGACCGTCCCGAAACCGGACAGTTTCCAGTTGAAGGCGGACGAGTCGGCGGCCTGCGCCTGGGCGGACATGCCCCATGCAAGCATGGCGGTGCCGAGCACGGCAGGGAGCAGCTTGCCGGTTGTGAGTTGCTGATACATGCTGATGTCGGATGGGCGGCCCCGGCAGCCAGAATGATCCGGGAGGAACGATGCGAATGCTTCAGTTCGGTCGAACTTTACCCGCCGCGCGTAAGTAAGTCGAGAACTTTACGCGGGGCAATTGGCTATTCTGACAATGATTGTTGTTTGACGGCAACGTGTCGGGCAGGGGGCGGAGGCGGGGGCCGGATGAGGCTCTCACGCGGCCCACAAACGCTCGCCCGACAGGTCGAGCCAGGTCAGGTAGAGGCGCAGGTCGAACTCGAGCTGGTGGTAGGCCGGTTCCATCCAGCAGCACAGCTTGTAGAAGGCCTTGTCGTGCTCTTTCTCCTTCAGGTGGGCCAGTTCGTGGACGGCGATCATGCGCAGGAAGGGCAGGGGCGCGTCGCGGAACACGGCGCCGATGCGGATCTCGTGCTTGGCCTTGAGGCGGTTGCCCTGGACGCGCGAGATCGCCGTGTGCAGGCCGAGGGCGTGCTGGATCACCTGGATCTTGCTGTCGTAAGCGACCTTGGAGACGGGGTCGGCCTGGCGCAGGTAGGTGTCCTTCAGTTCCTG
The DNA here is from genome assembly GCF_018119395.1 of Massilia sp. ZL223. Classification (GTDB taxonomy): domain Bacteria; phylum Pseudomonadota; class Gammaproteobacteria; order Burkholderiales; family Burkholderiaceae_D; genus Telluria. The sequence continues at coordinate 42,886 of NZ_JAGPWD010000008.1, read as the reverse complement.
CACATAGGCATACAGCGCCTTGTCGGTACGGATGCCGTGGGCCTCGGGGTAGCGCTGGAGCAGGACGTCGCCGAGCTTGTTCTGGCCGATGAGCTGGCTGACCTGGGCGCGCAATGGTTCCGGGTAGGCGGTGAGGTATTTCAGGGTCTGCATAGAGGCGAGAATGTAGCACAGGCCACGCTGCCACGAGGCAGGCAATATGGCAGCGCTACAACAAAGGCCTTCGTCGCGAAGGCGTCGCAAGCTGGCGCAATGCGGTACGGTCACCCGCGTGCATCGGCCAAGGTGGGCCCGGCGTCAAACCGCCGCCGGGTGGCGGCGGGTCGGGTTGGATGCTCAGCCTTCTTTCTCGCCCTGACGGTTGCCCTTGGCGGCGGCAGCGGCTGCCCGCTGTGCCGACTGGCGGCTTTCACCGCCCTTGCGGCCGATATCGGCCATGTGGGCGCGGTTGCGGCTGACTGCTTCGCCGCCTTTCTGCCCGGCGCGGCGCGCTTCCTCCGAATCGAATTCGTGCGCCGTGCCTTTCTGGTGAGCGGCCTGGCCGCCCTTGCTTGCTATTTCGCGCTGCTGGTTCTGGTCCATTGCTGCGAACCCGCGCTTGGCGGGCTGGCCGCTTTTCTGCACATTGCCCGGACTGGCCGCGCCCTTGCTACCGCTTTCCTTGCTAGTCGCCATGTCGATCTCCTTGTGCCCTTGATGCGGTCTGTATGGGTACTCCGAGCGCTTTATGGCTGCGCTCGTGCGTTTAGAGAGGAGGGGCTGGCGTTAGTTCCGTCCGCTGCGGTCTTCAGCGCGGCCCGGTATCGCCGGGCGGCCGGCCCGGATGGGAGAACCCGCTCGCCGCCTCTCGTACAGTCTGTGTCGGCTGCGCCGGCTGCATCTGCTGCATCTGCTGCATTTGCGTGTTGGCCAGCACATTGAACAGCTCCTGCTGATAGCTGCGGAAATGCTCGCCGGCCGGCTGCAGCCGGTGCACGGCGGTGGCGCTCATCTGGAAGGGATCGGTGCAGGCGGCCAGTTCGCGGCCGGTGTCGATCGCATCGTCGATGGCCTGGCGCGCCATCTGGAGATTCAGGGCGCTGAGGCGCTCGAACAGGTCGCAGTTGCGCTGCGAGAGCTGGGCCAGGAGCCCGACCTGGGCGTCGAACTGGGAGCGCAGGGCGGGATTGGCGTTGGGAATATCGGGGAAAGGGAACATGGTCGCTCCATCGAAACCTGCCGTTGCCGGGACCAATAAGACCCGGCGCGGCGAAGGAAGTTCGTGGGCGGGCCCGCCCACCCCTTATGCGTCGGCGACCTTGAGCACCAGCTTGCCCAGGTTGCGTCCTTCGAACAGCATCAGCAGCGCCTCCGGGAATTTTTCAAAACCTTCGGCCACGTACTCGACGCTTTTCAGACGGCCCTCCTGCAGCATGCGCGCCATCTGCTGCACTGCTTCAGCATAGCGCGCCGCATAGTCGAATACAACCATTCCTTCCATGCGCGCCCGGTTCACCAGCAGCGACAGGTAGTTGGACGGGCCCTTGACCTGGGCGGTGGCGTTGTACTGCGAAATCGCCCCGCAGATGACGATGCGCGCCTTCATGTTGATGCGGGTAAGCACGGCGTCCAGGATGTCGCCGCCGACGTTGTCGAAGTAGACGTCCACGCCTTGCGGGCAATGCTCCTTGAGCGCGGCGTGCACCGGGCCGGCCTTGTAGTCGATGCAGGCGTCGAAGCCGAGCTGCTCGACCACGAAGCGGCATTTGTCCTCGCCGCCGGCGATGCCGACCGCGCGGCAGCCCATTTGTTTGGCGAGCTGGCCGACCGTCATCCCGACCGCGCCGGCGGCGCCCGACACCACCACCGTCTCGCCGGGCTTGGGCTGGCCGATTTCGTGCAGGCCGAACCAGGCCGTCATGCCCGGCATGCCCAGGGTGTTGAGCCAGGCGGTAGGAGCGGCGATGCGCGGATCGATCTTGACGAAGGCCGCCGCCTTGTCGTCGGCCGCGCCCGACCAGTAGCGCTGCACGCCGGTGCCGCCGGCCACGTAGTCGCCCACGGCGAAGCGCGGCGAACGCGACGCCACCACGACGCCCAGCCCGCCGGCCCGCATGACCTCGCCGATCGCTACCGGGCGGATATAGGATTTGCCTTCGTTCATCCAGCCGCGCATGGCCGGGTCGAGCGACAGGTAGAGCACCTTGACGACGATGCCGTCTTCCGGCGGCTCGCCCACGGCTTCCTCGTGGAACTGCCAGTTGTCGCGGCTGGGCAGGCCGACCGGGCGGGAGGCCAGGCGGAACTGCTGGTTCGGCGGAAATGCGTTGGTCATTTTTGCGGTCTCCATGATGATATTGGCAACAAGACTATACCGCCTGCGGCGTGGCGCGTGCGACAATAGCGGGTTCCGAATTCCAGCAAAATCCATCCATGGCTCTCAAAGCGACCATCTACAAGGCTGACCTGTCGATTGCCGACATGGACCGCCACTATTACGGCGACCACGGCCTGACCATCGCGCGCCATCCGTCCGAGACGGACGAGCGCATGATGATCCGCGTGCTCGCCTTCGCCATCCACGCCGACCCGGCGCTGGGCTTCACCAAGGGCCTGTTCGACGTCGACGAACCCGACCTGTGGCAGAAGGACCTGACCGGCGCCATCGACCTGTGGATCGACATCGGCCAGCCCGACGAAAAGCGCATCCTGAAGGCCTGCAGCCGTGCGGAGCGGGTGTTCGTGTACAGCTACAGCGCCACCAGCAACATCTGGTTCAAGGGCATCGCCAACAAGATCGACCGCGCCAGGAAGGTCACGGTCGTGAACATCCCGGCCGAGACCAGCGCCCAGCTGGAAAAGCTGGCCAAGCGCTCGATGCAGCTGCAGTGCACGATCCAGGACGGCCAGATCTGGCTGACCGACGGCGTCGAGACGGTGCTGGTCGAGCGGGAGGTCCTGTTCGGCGGCAGCTGAGCATTGTTCGCGGCGCTATAATCGGGTTCTCCGTTTTGGATTGACGATCATGATTTCTCGCATTCTTGCCCGCTTCTCCGCCATATTCGGCGCCGCCTTGTTGTCCACCTCCGCATATGCACAGGTGAGCGTCACGGATCCCTGGATCCGCGCCACGGTGCCGGTGCAGAAGAGCACCGGGGCCTTCATGCAGGTGCAGTCGGCCGCGCCCGTGCGCCTGGTCGAGGTGCGCACCGAGGTCGCCGGCCGCGCCGAACTGCACGAAATGGCCATGGATGGGCAGGTGATGCGCATGCGGCGCGTGGACGGCATCGACCTGCCGGCCGGGAAACCGGTGAACCTGGCGACCGGCGGGTATCACGTGATGCTGTTCGACCTGAAGCGGCAGCTGAAGGAAGGGGAGAAAGTGGAGCTGACCTTGGTGGTGCAGGAAGCGGCCAGGAAGCGGCAGGAGCTGAAGGTGGTGGCGCCGGTGAAACCGTTGACGTATTCGGTGCACGCGGGGCATTGACTGGTTTCAAGCGAACTTGGGTTCCCGCCTTCGCGGGAATGACGTGCTAGCGCAGGCGGCCACTAAGGTTTGATCCGTCATACGCGCCACTGGCGCCTATGACTTCCCGCGCAGGTGATCTGCATTGGCGAAATTAGACACTTTCTGATGCGAGTTTTTGGTCAATAATTCCTTTGCAGGAGGACTTGACCATGAAGCGCAAACACTTTCCAGCAGAACAGATCGTCTCTGTCCTGAAGCAGGCTGAACTGGGCATGGCGGTTGCTGACATCGTCCGGCAGCTTGGCATTTCTGAGCAGACGTTTTATCGCTGGAAGAAGCAGTACGGCGGTATGCAGTCCGAAGGGGTACGGGAGCTCAAAATTCTGCAGGACGAGAATGCTCGGTTGAAGAAACTAGTGGCAGAGCTGAGCCTGGACAAGGCAATCCTGCAGGACGTCGCGTCAAAAAAGTGGGGCGGCCCGCGCTGAAGCGCGAGGTGGTCGATTACATCGTCGATCACTACGGATTGAAACTGGCGCGGGCCTGCCGGCTGATCAAGCAAGCACGTAGCACGCAGTACTGCTCGAGCAAGAAGGATCCAAAACTGGCTTTGCGCCAACGGCTACGTGAACTGGCTCAAGTACGTGTGCGGTGGGGCTATCGACGCCTGCACGTGCTGCTCAAGCGTGAAGGTTTTCAGTTGGGCGTCAACCAGACTTACCGCTGGTATTGCCTGGAGCAGCTGCAGTTGCGCGCCTTTCGCAAGAAGCGGCGCAAGAGCGCAGTTGTCCGCCAGGCGCGTATGCAGCCACGCCGGACGAACGACGCGTGGAGCATGGACTTTGTGGCCGACCAGCTCGCGGATGGGACAAAAATACGACTGCTGACGATTATCGACATTTACAGCCGAGAGTCCTTGGCCATCGTGGCTGGCCATCGCTTGCGCGGCGAAGATGTCGTAGCCGCACTCAACCGGATCATCGCAAAACGTACGGCGCCAAAATGCCTGTTTGTCGACAACGGCAGCGAGTTTTCCGGACAGATGCTGGACCTATGGGCCTACCACCATCAGACCAGGATCGATTTCAGCCGGCCAGGCAAGCCGACCGATAACTGCTTCATCGAGACATTCAACGGATCACTGCGCGATGAATGCCTGAACGTCCACTGGTTCACTTCGTTGACTGAAGTGCAGGCCATCGTGGAGGCCTGGCGCGTGGACTACAATGAGATTCGGCCTCACATGGCTCTCAACGACCAAACCCCAACGGCTTTCGCTCGGAGTTCGGTTTATGAAGAGCTTTAAAAAGACCTTTTACCGACCAAATCCTCGGGCCAAAAGTGTCCACGAAATCCAAGCGGCTCACTCGCCCAGGCCGCATAAACTAAAGTGTCCAGCTTTTATGTGGCAGTTCAAGGCGGGAACCCAAGTTACACGCGACGTATGCACGCCGCGCAGTAACTCTTTACCGCGGCGCACCCGCCAGACGCCGCGCATCCCCCGACCCCGCAATCGACTTGCTCACACGCGGATCGCCGTAGTAATTCACATCCCCCGAGCCCGCGATGGTCAGGCTCAGCGCATCTTTCGCCCACACCGTCACGTCGCCCGAACCGCCCACGCTGATGCTGGCGTCGTTGGACTGCACCTTGCCCAGGTCCACGTCGCCCGAGCCGCCGATCGATACCGACAGCTTGCGCGCGGAGCCGCCGTCGGCGCGGAATTCGCCGCTGCCGCCCAGGGTCACCGACACCGATTCCCCCTCGATGCTGCGCACATTGATCTTGCCCGAGCCGCCCAGGTCGAACTGCAGGCGCTGGCCGCGCAGGGCGTCGGCGTCGATGGTGCCCGAGCCGCCCAGCGACAGCCGGTCGACCTGACCCGCGGTGACCACGATCTTCATGTTGCGCGAACGCAGATTCAGGTTGCGCTTGGACGGGCGCACCTTGAGGGTGCCGTCTTCCACCACCGTCTCGATCAGCGGCAGCAGGTTGTCGTCGGCCTCGACCGTCACGCCTTCGGCGGCGCCGGTGCGCAGCTCCAGCCGGCCCGGCAGCTCCAGCGCCACGCCGGTGAAGTGCTGGACCTGGCGCGCCTGGCGCTTGACGCTGCCGCTGCCCTCGACTTGCTCGCCCTTGAAGGGCCAGGGGCCGGCGGAGGCGGGCGCGGCGGCGCCGGCCAGGGCGGCGGCCAGCAGCAGGCTGCCCAGGATGGGGGAAGTGAATCGGTTCTTGTGCATGGTCGTCTCCTGTGGATGCAAATGTCAGTGAGGCGATGCTAGTCAATGCCCAAAACGGACGTGGCGCGTTTGCGACGAACGGCAGGGCTCGCGGAGTGGAATGCATGCTGGGCGGACAGGCCGCCACGCGCTTCGACTACCTGTTCCCCGCCATATGCACTAAAATCGTGCGCTTTTTCCCCGGATTTTCCCGGGCGGAGTAGTGTGATGAACCTGATTCTCTTCCTGGTGGCCTTCTGCGTCGGCATTGCGATGTCGGTCCAGGCCGCCGTCAACAGCCAGCTGGCCTCGTCGATCGGCGCCAATTCCGTAGCCGCCGCGCTGATTTCCTTCAGCTGCGGCACCGTGGCCCTGCTGGGCATGGCCCTGGCCAAGGACGGCCTGAGCGGCCTGGGCGCCACCCTGGCAGCGCTGCCTTCCCAGCCGCTGTGGAAATTCGCCGGCGGCTTCCTCGGCGCCGCCTTCGTGTTCGGCACCGTATTCCTGGCCCCGCGCATCGGCTTGCTCAGCCTGATCGTGCTGGTGATCGCCGGCCAGCTGTTCACCTCGATGGCGATCGACCACTTCGGCCTGATCCACATGGCGATGCGCAAGGTGTCGGCGGTGCGCCTGACGGGCGCCCTGGTGGTGGCGCTAGGTGTGGCGATCACGCTGTTTGGCGACCGCATCGTTGCGAGTATGGGACGTTAAGCAATTTTGCTTTCGATATTGCAATTTTTTCCCGGGACTGGTTTTATAATGGTCCGCACTTGATCTTTTAACAGCGCCCGGTCAGATGGAACACCATACCTCTTCGCAGATTCCCACTCTCTCGTATATTGAAAACGAAGACCACCCGGTGTTCGGGACCCTGGTCGAGCAGATCCTGCACCTGCTGAACTCGAAACTGGTGTTCTCGGACATCATCATTCACCAGAACAGCCCCTTGATGCTGCGCCAGCCCAAGGGCCTGGTGGCGGTGACGGATTCGCCGATCACCAAGGAAGAGCTGGAAGAGTTCTTCGACGTGATCGAGCCGAACTGGGCCGAGCGCATCGCCGTGCGCGCCTTCGACCGCGCGATCGATCTGCACACGGCGCGCATCCGCGCCAACTGCTTCCACTTCCAGGGCCGCAAGCGCCTGGGCTGCGTGATCCGCCGCTTCCCGAAGGCGCCGCTGGCGCTGTCCGAGCTGGGCCTGTCGGAAGACGAACTCCAGTTCGCGCGCCTGACCAGCGGCCTGGTGCTGATCATCGGCGACACCTGCCAGGGCAAGTCGACCACCATCGCGTCGATCCTGGACGAGATCAACAAGCAGCGCTCGGGCCACATCATCACCATCGAAGACCCGGTGGAGACCCTGATCCCGCAGCGCAAATGCATCATCACCCAGCGCGAAGTGGGCGTGGACGGCGACGTCGAGAGCTACTACCTGGGCGCGCTGGATGCGTTGCGCGAGCGCCCGGATGTGATCATGATCGGCGAGATCCGCGACGCCCAGACCGCCCAGGAAGCGCTGGCGCTGGCCGAATCCGGCCCGCTGGTGCTGGCGACCCTGCACGCGCGCTCGACCGAGCTGGGACTGCAGAAGATGCTGCGCCTGCTGGGCAATTCGGAAGCCCAGGCCCAGGCGCTGGCGCACGCGCTGCGCGGCGTGCTGTGCCAGGCGCTGCTGCCTTCGCGCGAAGGCAACCGCTATCACCTCGCCACCGAGTGCCTGACCCCGAGCGCCACCATCATGCGCCTGCTCGAAGCAGGCGATATCGGCGGCATCCGCACCCACATGAACAGCGGCCGCGATCCGGGCTGCCACACCATGAACGCTTCGCTGGAGCAGCTGCTGGCGGCGCACAAGGTGCGCGTCGAGGATGCGCGCGCCGCCACCACCGACCGGGTGGCGTTCGCAGACATGGTGTGAATCAGTCCAGCGGCACGGCGCGGTAGCGGTTCACGTCCGGCGCGCTGACCGGCGGGGCCGCGTTGCCCCAGCTGGCGCGCACATAGGTCAATACCGCCGCCACCTGGGCGTCGCTCAGCTCGTGGCCATAGGGCGGCATGCCGTAGGGCCGCGGGTTGCCCGTCGTCCCGGGCGGGAAGCCGCCATTCAATACCAGCCTGATCGCATTCACCGCCGGGCTCAAGGTCACCGCGCGGTTGCCCGCCAGCGGCGGGTAGGCGGGCTGCTTGCCCTTGCCGTCGGCGCCGTGGCAGTCCACGCACTGCGCGTCGTAGATCCGCTTGCCCTCGGCCAGCAGCTGCTCGCTGGCGGGTTCGCCCACGTCCTGCTTCGGCGCTTCGCTCGCCGGCAGCGATTTCAGATACTCCGCCATTGCGCCCAGGTCCTCGCGCGTCAGGTGCTGCAGGCTGCGCGCCACCACCTCGGCCATCGGGCCGGTGCTCGAGCCGCGCGGCGAGATGCCGGTGCCCAGCAGCGCCACGATGTGCTCCTTGTTCCAGTCGCCGAGTCCCGCTTCGCTGCCGGCGGTGAGCGAGGGCGCGTACCAGCCGATGGTCGGGATCAGGCCGCCGGACAAGGTCTCTTCGCTGGCGCCCAGGCGGTTGCGGGTGCTGTGGCAGGCGCTGCAATGTCCCAGTCCCTCGACCAGGTAGGCGCCGCGGTTCCACTCGGCGCCGCGCGCCGGCCTGGCCTCGAAGACGGCGGGGCGGAAGTAGAGCAGGCGCCAGCCGGCCAGCATCGCCTGCTGGTTGTAGGGGAAGTCGAGTTCGTGCGGGCGATTGGCCTGGCGTACCGGCGGCAGGCTGCGGAAGTAGGCGTACAGCGCATCCGAATCGGCGCGCGTGACGCGCGTGTAGTTCGTGTACGGGAAGGCCGGGTAGAGCAGGCGGCCGTCGCGGCCGATGCCGTTGTGCAGGGCGTTCCAGAAGTCGTCCGCGCTCCAGTCGCCGATGCCGGTCTCGCGGTCGGGCGTCAGGTTGGGGCCGTGCAGCCGGCCGAACGGCGTGTCGAGCGCGCGTCCGCCCGCATAGGCCGGGCCGCCGCGCGCCGTGTGGCAGGCGATGCAGTCGCCGGCGCGGGCCAGGTAGGCGCCGCGCGCGATGTTCCCGGGCGTGGCGGCAAAGGCGGCGGGCGAGGCGGCGGGTACGTGCTGGGCGCGGGGCCAGGCGATGGCGACGGCGGCAAGGACGGCGCCGGCGACGGCGAGGAGGGCGATGGACCGCTTCTTCATGGCGTGTCCTTGGCGCTGCCGCAGGCCAGCGGAAGCGGGCGCGCGATCGATGTGGCAGGGCGCGGATCGCCCGGCACGGGTTGCGCGGCGAGCCAGCTAGAGACCGCGTTCACGTCTTCCAGGGTGAGGCGGGCGCTGATCTCGGCCATGCAGTCGGGCGCGTGGGCGCGGCGCAGCTTGTCGCGCCAGGCGCCGAACTGGGCGTTCACATAGTCGCGCGGCAGGCCGAGCAGGCCGGGGATCGAGGGCTCGACGCCGGTCAGGCGCTGGCCGTGGCAGGCGACGCAGGCCGGCAAATTGCGCGACTTGTCGCCGTTGAAGACCAGCTGGCGGCCGCGCTCCAGGGTTTGCGGCGGCATGCTGCCGGGCGCCGGCGGCGGCGCGGGCGGGTGCTGGGCGGCGAACCAGCCGGCGATCTCGCGCAGGTAGGGATCGGGCAGATGGTCGACCAGGTAGGTCATCAAGGGATACTGGCGCCGGCCTTCGCGGAAGTTCAGCAGCTGGTTGTACAGGTAGCCGGCCGGCTTGCCGCCGATGCGCGGGTAGTAGCTGTCGTTGACCGGGTTGCCGCGCGCGTCGACGCGGGCGTGGCAGGAGGTGCAGGCGACCAGGCGCTGGGCGAGCGTGTCGGGTACGGTCTGGGAGGGCTGCGCCGCTGCGGCTGGAAGCGCGCAGGCGGCCAGCCAGAGCGCGGCGAGGAATAAGTGCGAGCGAAGTACAGTCATGGAACCACGTCGGCAGCAATAATGCTCGAATGATAACGTGGTTTAAGGGCAAAAGCTTGTTTATTGGCGCGAGGCCGGTTTCTTGCCGGACCAGCGGGATGGCCTGCGGCGAGTCTATGCGGGCGGGTTCGCGCGCCAGTGCCGGTAGATGCGCAGCGCCACGTGAGCGTCGTCGGCCGCGTACAGCACCTGCTTTTCGCTCAGGCGCGGCATGGCCCAGTTGGTGGTCGTGATGCGGCGCGACTTCTGCAGCCGCTGCCCGAAGAAGCGCGCCACCGCGCTCTTGGCGCCGAGCGAATTGCGCTCGCCGCGGCGCAGGGCGGTGGAGAGGTCGAGCACGTTGCGCGGCTCGATCCCGAGCTTGGCGCGCAGGCGGCGCACGTCGTCGCCCAGGCCGAAGCCGACCTTGAGGATGCGGTCCGATTCGAGCACCGGCTTGAGCACGATGAGGGCCGTCGCGTTGCCGGCCGTGCTGGCGGTCTGGAACAGATAGGCCATCTGGTCGGTGGCCAGCTGCACCAGGTGCGGCCCGGTCGAGACTTCGCCCTTGGCGAAGGTGGGCTTGGATTCGGTGTCGAAGCCGATCACGTCGGCCTCGGACAGGGCGCTCAGGGCCGCCGCAGCCTCGGCCTCGGTCCGGACGATGCGCACGTCGGCCAGCTGGATGCCGACATAGGGTGGCAGCAGCTCGTCCGGATCGACACTCATCAATTACGCGAGAATTTGCTGGCCAGCGCCTGCAGCTTTTCCTGGCGCTTGCGGTTCGCTTCTTCCGCGGCGGCGGCGTCGCGCTCGGCCTTTTTGCGCTCGGCTTCCTTCTTGAAGCGTTCCTGCAGCTGTTCCTTGGCGTGCAGGCGGTGGGTATCGGTCACCTCGGCGCCCGGTGTGCCGTCCAGGTCGAAACGCACCTTGGCCTTTTCCATGGCGCGCAGGTAGCGCATGGAACCGGTGTGGATGCCCAGCGCGGCGCGCATGGTCTTGCGGTCCAGGCCCGGCATGCGGGCCAGCAGTTGCTTGTCGATGCCGATCGCCAGCGGCAGGCAATCGCGGAAGGCGGGGAACTCCTGCTGGAGCTGCTTGAGCAGTGCACGGGCCGACAGGGCGGGCGCTTTGGCCTGTTCCGGAGCGGCTGGGGTGGCGGTGATGTCGGCGGACTCTGCAGGGGTATTGGTATTCATTGACTTCATGGTAAGAACGGGAAAGCGAAGGATAGCACGTCGCTCGGGCGCATAGTATTGTACTAGGTCCGTACTTGTTCCAAGGATATTGTTGGGTTTTACGCCACGTGGCACGGGCGCGCAGCCGCGAAATCGTGTATGATCCGCCCCTTGCCTTGCGTGAGGCTTGCGCCGACGCAGAACCCGAAGGGGAATCCGAGGAAGGCTTGCTAATATATGAATTGCTTATATCCATTATCGGATATTTCAATTATCACCAAATCTTGCGTTGGGGCATAATATCGCCTCCTTCTATTCTTCTAGAAAAATAGATGCAAGCCCGTTTCAGCCGACGGGCTTTTTTTCGTTCGACATGCACACCGCGATTTTGACCACCGATCCCTCTTTCTTCCCGCCGCTTTCTGCCTTTGCGTGCGGGACGAGGAAATCCGTGCTTGAAGTCCCGCCCTTCGCCCTAAGGTAGGGCCACTTCCGAACCACATTTGCCAGGACCCGCTCCGCGGGTCCCGCTGGATTATTGACTTCGCAGGCGCGCCCCCGCCTCGACTGGAGAGCTTTAGATGAAGAACACCGCCAAAACCTTGACACTGACAGCGAAAAAAGCACCGGCCAAGAGCTCGGCGCCGCTGGCAGTGCCGAAAACCGCGACCTCTTATTTCCTGGAAACGGAAGCTGCGGCCAAGGTGACGGTGGTCAAGACCCGTTCGCGCCTGGCCTCGCTGAAGGCTGCTGAAGCCCAGGCTGGCGAGCCGGTCGCCGAGCAGGTCGCCGACGTCCAGGCCGAAGTGGTCGAAGCGGTCGCCGCGCCGGTCGTCGACGTGGCGCCGGTTGCCGAAGCCGCCAACGACGCTGCGGATGCCGACGCTGCAAATGACTACATGCCGGCCGTGCCGGCAACCCCGGCCGCGCCGCCGGTCATCGTGCGCAAGCGCGGCAAGCTGGCTGCCTTGAAAGCTGCCGCCGAGCCGGAAGCCGCGCCTGCAGTTGCGCCTGTCGAAGCCGCCGCCGAGCCGGCCGCCGATGCCGCTGCGCCGAAGCTCGTGCGCACCCGCACCGCACGCCGCACCGAAGCGCCGGCCCCGGCCCCGGCCGCCGCCCCGAGCGCCGTCGGCGCCGTCAGCCAGACCACCGACGCCGCCGTGCTGGCCTCGATCGACACCACGGGCTACCTGCTGCCGCAGGTGAAGGTGCCGGGCCGCCGCGGCCGCAAGCCGAGCGAGTTCGTGCCGGAGAACGACGAAGTCGCGGCGCTGAACGCGGTCGAGCGCGCCGAACTGAAGGCGGCGTCGAAGCTGCGCGAGCGCAAGGCCAAGGGCCTGGGCGTGCTGAACGAAGCCGGTTTCTCGGGCGAGGAACTGGAAAAGCGCCGTCAGCAGCTGAAGAACCTGATCAACATGGGCAAGGAGCGCGGCTACCTGACCCATGCGGAGATCAACGACCACCTGCCGGAAAACATCATTGATCCGGAAGCGATCGAAGGCATCATCGCGACCTTCAACGACATGGGCATCGCTGTCTACGAGCGCGCGCCGGAAGCGGAAATGATGCTGCTGTCGGACCAGGCCGTGACCCCGACCAGCGAAGACGAAGTGGAAGCCGCCGCCGCCACCGCGCTGTCGACCGTCGATTCCGACTTCGGCCGCACCACCGACCCGGTCCGCATGTACATGCGCGAAATGGGCGCGGTGTCGCTGCTGACCCGCGAAGGCGAGATCGAGATCGCCAAGCGCATCGAGCAGGGCCTGAAGGACATGGTGCAGGCGATTTCGGCTTGCCCGACCACGATCTCGGAAATCATCGCCCTGTCGCACAAGATCGCCAGCGACGAACTGAAGATCGACGATGTGGTCGACGGTTTCGTCGACCTGAACGAATCCTCGGCGCCGGCCCCGGTGGCGGCCAGCGCCTCGTCGGATGACGAGGAAGAGGAAGAAGAGGAAGTCGAAGAGGAAGAAGATGGCGGCGGCGGTGGCGCGGCCGGCTATTCGGCCGAGCAGCTTGCCGCGCTGAAGAAGGGCGCGCTCGAGAAGTTCTCGCTGATCGAGAAGCAGTTCGACAAGATGGGCCATGCGTTCAAGACCCAGGGCTACGGCTCGGAAGCCTACAACGACGCCCAGGAAGTGATCTCGAACGAGCTGCTGGGCATTCGCTTCACCGCCAAGGTGGTCGAGAAGCTGTGCGACACCCTGCGCCATCAAATGGACGAAGTGCGCGCGATCGAACGCGCCGTGCTGGACATCTGCGTGAACCGCTGCGGCATGCCGCGCGCCCACTTCATCAAGGTCTTCCCGGGCAACGAGACCGACCTGGCATGGGGCGACCGCGAAGTCGACTGCGCGTATCCGTACAGCGCCGTGCTGGGCCGTAACCTGCCGGCGATCAAGGAACTGCAGCAGCGCATGATCGACCTGCAGGCGCGCGTGGCGCTGCCGCTGGCCGACCTGCGCCGCATTAACAAGCAGATGGCTGCCGGCGAGAAGCGCGCCCGCCAGGCGAAGCGCGAAATGACCGTGGCCAACCTGCGCCTGGTGATCTCGATCGCGAAGAAGTACATCAACCGCGGCCTGCAGTTCCTGGACCTGATCCAGGAAGGCAACATCGGCCTGCTGAAGGCCGTGGACAAGTTCGAGTACCGCCGCGGCTACAAGTTCTCGACCTACGCGACCTGGTGGATCCGCCAGGCGATCACGCGCTCGATCGCGGACATGGCCCGTACCATCCGCGTGCCGGTGCACATGATCGAGACCATCAACAAGATGAACCGCATCTCGCGCCAGATCATGCAGGAAACCGGCAGCGAACCGGACCTGCCGACCCTGGCCGCCAAGATGGAAATGCCGGAGAACAAGGTTCGCGAGATCATGAAGATCGCGAAAGAGCCGATTTCGATGGAAACCCCGATGGGCGAGGACGGCGATTCGCAGCTGGGCGACTTCATCGAGGACAACGCGACCCTGGCCCCGCTGGACGCCGCGCTGCACGCCTCGATGCGCAATGTGATCAAGGAAGTGCTGGACTCGCTGACTCCGCGCGAAGCCAAGGTGCTGCGCATGCGCTACGGCGTCGAGATGTCGAACGACCACACCCTGGAAGAAGTGGGCAAGCAGTTCGACGTCACCCGCGAGCGTATCCGCCAGATCGAAGCCAAGGCGATGAGCAAGCTGCGCCAGCCTTCGCGTTCGGACAAGCTGAAGACCTTCTTGCACAACAACTAAGTCCTTATGGCTTGGTGAGAATGCCGCCCTTGTGGGCGGCATTTTTTATTTGTGTGGCTGTTTTCAAGTTGGTGAACTTGGGTTCCGGCCTCCGCCGGAACGACGGGCTTAAGCAGCGAACTGTCGGGAACCTTCGTAGTCCGCACCCTCAGCACGTCGTTCCGGCGAAGGCCGGAACCTAAGTTGGCCCGCAGACCGATAGCTCGGCTGCCGTGCGCGCTACGCTGCCCGCCTGACATACGATATGGATCACGCTGGGCCGCCAGCATCCACGGAAAATCCATGAAGACCGCCATCCTGTCCCGCTGCGCCAGCACGCTACTGGCCTTGTGCGCCATCCACTGCGCACAGGCGGCCGACGAGGCCATCGAAACCGACCGCCCCGACTTCGTCGAATCGAGCAAGGTCGTCGGCAAGGGCCGGCTGCAGCTGGAAACCAGCCTCCTGCTCGAACGCGACCGCCATGAAGCGGGCCGCGAGCGCAGCGTGGCGACGCCGACTCTGCTGCGCGTCGGCGTCCATGACGACCTCGAACTGCGCGTGGAAACCGACGGCCGCATCCATGTTCAGGGCGGCGAGTCGGGCTATGCCGACACCTCGCTCGGACTCAAGTGGCATGCGATGGACGCGCGTCGCGGACTACCTTCGGTCGGCGTGCTGCTGCACGCAGAGCTGCCAAGCGGCTCGCGCGCCTTTCGCGGTAGCGGGGTGCGGCCCTCGCTGCGTGTCGCCGGCGAGTGGGAGCTCCCAGCCGGCATGTCGCTCGGCCTGATGCCGGGCCTAGGCCGCGAGCGCGACGACGAAGGGCGCCGCTACACCTACGGCGTCCTGGGTGTGGTGCTGGGGAAGGAAGTAAACGAACGCCTGCGCGGCTTCGCCGAAGTGGCGCTGCCGCAAATCGCGCGCGGCCGCCATGGCGGCACCCAGGCGAGCTTCGATGTCGGCGCCGCGTATTTGCTCTCCAAGTCCTGCCAGGTCGACGCCATGTTCTCGCGCGGCCTCAACAACCGCACCACCGACACCGCCTTCACCATCGGCTTGTCCTTCAGGCGCTAGCCTGCCGGCGCCTTTGTTGTCAAATATGCATATTGTGACGGAATCGCAGGCATGCATGCCGGTTATGTAACCTTGTCGCAATTTCATTGGTTGCAAAAATGACAGCCGCGTACTCTCTGTCGCAGATGGCGGAAACGCGGCGCGGGGAGAGGCGGCGCGGCTGCCACAGGCGCATCGGCCTTCGCGTGCGTCGACTTCAACCCTGCAAAAAACGACAACATGAAAAAACTTTTGCTTGCCGCGGCAGCCGCGATGCTTGTCGCTTCCTATTCCCACGCCGATGCCCAGACTGTTTCACCGAAGCGCGAGCTGCGCGGCGTGTGGATCAGCACCCACCTGAGCCTGGACTGGCCGAACCGCCTGCAGACGCCCGAGCAGCAGCGGGCGGCGTTAGCAAGCATCCTGGACCATAACAAGGCAACCGGCATGAACGCGGCCTTCCTGCAGGTGCGCAGCCAGGCCGACGCCATGTATCCGAGCGACCTCGAGCCGTGGTCCTATTACCTGACCAACCAGCAAGGCAGTGCGCCGGCGCCAAGCTGGGACCCGCTGCAGTACGCCATCGCCGAAACGCGCAAGCGCGGCATGGAGTTCCACGCCTGGATCAATCCCTATCGCGCCGTGGCGAATACGGCCACCGAATCGAACAACGCACAGTATGCGGCCAGCCACGTCTCGCGCGCGCATCCCGAGTGGCTGCTGCAGGTGGGCACGGTGAAGATCCTGAATCCCGGCCTGCCGCAGGTGCGCGACCATGTGGTCGGCGTCATCATGGACATCGTCAACCGCTACGATATCGACGGCCTCCATTTCGACGACTACTTTTATCCGAACGGCGTCATCAACGACGACGCGGCCTATGCCGCCGATCCGCGCGGCTTCCCGAATACCCCCGCGGGCCGCGCCGACTGGCGCCGCGACAACATCAACCTGCTGATCGAGCGCGTCAACGCCAGCATCCAGGCGGCCAAGCCCTGGGTGAAATTCGGCGTCTCGCCTTCGGGCATCTACCGCAGCAGCAGCGATCCGGCGGTCGGCTCGCCGACGGCGGCCGGCGCCCTGCAGCACTATACGCACCTGTTCGCGGATACCCGCAAGTGGATTGAGCAAGGCTGGGTCGATTATCTGGCGCCCCAGGTCTACTGGTACATGGGCCAGGCCGGCTCGGACTATTCGCTGCTGGTCCCCTGGTGGAACAACAACGCCTACGGGCGCCACATGTACGTCGGCCTGGCCGACTACAAGATGAACACCAGCGGCTGGACCAACCCCGACCAGATCAACAACCAGATCGCCCTGAACCGCTCGCTGGGGAATGTCTCTGGCCAGATCCACTTCCGCCACGCCTTCCTGCTGGGGAACGCGCTGGGCTACCGGGCGAGCCTGATGAACGGGCACTACAGGCGCCCGGCGCTGCTGCCGGTGATGGCCTGGAAGGGCCTGGGCGCGCCGGGTGCGCCGGCTAACCTGGCCGCGAGCCTGGATCAGGACAATGCGGTGCAGTTGGCCTGGACCGCGCCGGCCGACAGCGCGGACGAGTTCGAGAAGACGCGCCGCTTCGCGATCTATCGTTCCGAGCAGCGCGACATGGACCTGGACGCGCCGGGCAAGCTGCTGGCGGCAACCGACATGGCCACGCCGGCTTTCGCGGACAGGACCGCCGAAGCGGGCAAGTATTACTACTACACCGTGACCGCGCTGAACCGCCTGAGTGTGGAAAGTCCGCGCGCCAATACGGTCAGCAACGATTTCGAGCCGCCCGTGGTGCGCACCCGCGAGGCGTCTGTGACCCTGGCCAATGGCACGGCCAGCATCGCGCCGGCGGAGGTCGACGGCGGGACGACCGACAACTGGGGCGTGGAGTCGCTGAGCCTGTCGCGGTCGAGCTTCTCGTGCTCGGATATCGGGACGCAGCGCGTGCAGCTGACGGCGCTGGACAAGGGCGGCCATGAGGCCAGCGCCGAGGCGTCGGTGCAGGTGCTGGGTACGATGCCGCAGCCGGAAGTGACGGCGGGAGCGGCTGCGATCACCCTGGGCTACGGGCCGCAGAGCGTGAGCTTGAGGGCGAGCGACAAGGCCGGGGCGAGTGCGGAGTACGCGTGGAGCCCGGCGGCCGGACTATCGACGACCAGCGGCGCGGTGACGAGCTTTACGCCCACCAGCGCGGGCAGTTTCAGCTTCACGGTGCAGGCGGCGAGCCCGCAGGGGTGCTTCGCGCAGGCCAGCGTGACGGTGCCGGTGATCGATGCGCGCTGTGGGGATGGGAAGGTGGCGGTGTGCCACAAGACGGGTAGCGCGTCGAATCCGTCGTCGCAGGTGTGCGTGGCGCCGAGTGCGGTGGAGGCGCATTTGAGCAAGGGGGCGGTGCTGGGGGCGTGTTCCCAGTAAGGTTGTTGGCTGCGGTACAAACTTGGGTTCCCGCCTGCGCGGGAACGACGTGCAAAAGCACGTGGTCGTTATCAGATGCACGTCGTCCCCGCGAAGGCGGGGAACCAAGTTCGTCGAACAGTGTTAGCCCGTATTACGCAAGCCAGCCGCCACACCGTTGATGGACAAATGAATCCCGCGATTCACCCGCGGATCCACATTATCCGCCAGCGCACGCCGGCGATGGATCAGCTCCACCTGCAAGTGATTCAGCGGATCGAGATAGGCAAACCGGTTCTGGATCGACCGCGCCAGCAGCGGATTGCCCGCCAGGCGTTCAGCGGCTCCCGTAATCGCCTCCAGGCAGCGCAAGGTCTCTCCATGCTCGGCCGCGATGCGCTTGAAGATCCGCTCGCGCAGCTGTTCGTCCGCCACCAGCCCCGCATAGCGCGACGCGATCGCCAGGTCGGTCTTGGCCAGCACCATGTCCATGTTCGACAGCAGGGTGGCGAAGAAGGGCCAGTCGTGGAACATCGCGCGCAGCAGTTCCAGCTTGCTGTCGCGCTCGCCCTCGTTCAGCCAGCCGCTCACGGCCGAACCGAAACCATACCAGCCCGGCAGCAGCAGGCGGCACTGGCCCCACGAGAAGCCCCAGGGAATCGCACGCAGGTCTTCGATGCGGCGCGTCGACTTGCGCGAGGCAGGACGCGAACCGAGGTTCAGTTCCGCGATCTCGGCAATCGGGGTGGCGGCGAAGAAGTACTCGGTGAAGCCCGGGGTCTCGTACACCAGGTTGCGGTAAGCCTTGTACGCCCGCTCCGACAGTTCCGCCATCACGCCCTCGAAGCGCGCCAGGCGCTCCGCGCCCGCGCCGTTGCTGGCGTGCGGGGCCAGGCTCGCTTCCAGGGTGGCCGCCACCAGCAGCTCCAGGTTGCGGCGGCCGATCTCGGGGTTGGAGAACTTGGAAGCGATGATCTCGCCCTGTTCGGTCAGGCGGATCTGGCCGTTCACGGTGCCCGGCGGCTGGGCGCGGATCGCGTCGTAGCTCGGGCCGCCGCCGCGGCCGACGGTGCCGCCGCGGCCGTGGAACAGGCGCAGCTTGACGTTCTGCTCTTCGAAGACCTCGACCAGCTTGAGTTCGGCCTGGTAGAGCTCCCAGTTCGAGGTCAGGAAGCCGCCGTCCTTGTTGGAGTCCGAATAGCCCAGCATGACTTCCTGCAGGCGGCCCTGCTTCTCGATGACGCTCGCCACCAGCGGCAGCGACATCCACTCCGACATGATGCCGGCTGCGCGCTGCAGGTCGGGAATGGTCTCGAACAATGGGATCACCATCACGTCGCAGGCGCCGGCCGACACACGTATCAGGCCGGTCTCCTTTTGCAGCAGCAGCACTTCCAGCAGGTCGGAGACGGTCTCGGTGTGCGAGATGATGTAGTTGCGGATCGCACGGCTGCCGTAGCGCAGGCGGATCTCGCGCGCGGTGCGCAGGATCGCCAGTTCGCCGTTGGTCTCGTCGCTGTAGGTCTCGTAAGGGGTGTACAGCAGGCGCGGCTGGGCCAGTTCCTGCTGCAGCAGCGCGACCTTCTGTTCTTCGCTCAACGCGGCGTAGTCGGCTTCGACGCCGGCGCGCGCGAACAGCTCGGCCAGCACGCGCTCGTGGACGTCCGAGCTCTGGCGCATGTCGAGCGAGGCCAGGTGGAAGCCGAAGATGCGCGCGGCGCGCTTCAGGCCCGCCAGGCGCGGCTCGATCAGCACCGCGCCGTGGTTGGCGCGCAGCGAGTCGGCCAGCACTTCGAGGTCGGCGGCGAACAGCTCGGGGTCGAGGTAGGGCGCGGCATGCCCGACTTCGCGGCGCAGGATGTGGCCCACGCCCAGCTCGCGCGCGGTGGCGGCAAGGCGTGCGTAAATGCCGATCAGGGCGCGGCGGTAAGGCTCGTCGCTGCGGTGCGGGGAATTGTCGGGCGAAGCGTCGGCCAGGGTTTCCAGGGCCGGCGACACGTCCACCATCAGCGTCGAGGCGGACAGCTCGGCGCCCAGCGCGTGCACCTCGTCCAGGTAGAAGTCGAGGATGGTGGTCGACTGGCGCGTCAGCGCGTGGCGCATGGTGTCGGCGTTGACGTTCGGGTTGCCGTCGCGGTCGCCGCCGATCCAGCTGCCCATCTGCAGGTAGGTGGCGTCGTGCAGCTTCGCATTGTCGGTTCCGTAGTGGGCGGCGATTTCGCAAGCGATGTCGTCCACCAGGGCCGGCACTTCGCGCAGGAAGGTGATGCGGTAGTAGGACAAGGCGTTGTCGATCTCGTCGGCCACTGTCAACTTGGAGTAGCGCAGCATGCGGGTCTGCCACAGGGTCGCGATGCGCGCATGCAGCAGCTGGGTGTTGCGCTGGCGTTCCTTGGGCGTGAGCGGCAGGTCGCGTTCGGCCAGCAGGCGCGCGATGTCGTGCTCGGCGTCCAGGATGCTCTTGCGCTGCACTTCGGTCGGGTGGGCCGTCAGCACCGGCGAAATCAGGGCTTCCTTGAAGAAGCCTTCCACCGTTTCCTGGCTCACGCCGGCGTCGACCAGCTTGTCCAGCGCATAGCCGACGCTGCCGGCCTGCGGGCCGGAGCCGTGCAGCAGGTGGGCGCGGCGGCGGCGGTTGTGGTGCTGGTCTTCGGCGATATTCGCCAGGTGCGAGAAGTAGGAAAACGCGCGCACCACCGAAATGGTCTGGTCGCGGGTGAGCTTGTGCAGCAGGGCGTTCAGCTCTTCGCCGGCTTTCGGATCGGCTTCGCGGCGGAAGCGCACCGCGGTCTGGCGGATTGTTTCCACCACCTCGAACACGGCTTCGCCTTCCTGGTCGCGCAATACGTCGCCCAGAATGCGGCCCAGCAGGCGAATGTCTTCTTTCAGTGGCGCATCCTTGTCCGCGCCGGAGGGGTTGTCATGTGCAGCTACGTTGTCCATATCGACCACAAGTTAAATGATTGTGCGATGGCTGTTAGCCATGGTCTGCAAGATGGCCCATGATAAAATTTGTGATCTTATGCAAGAGCCGGTTACTGGCATCGTCCGGATGGGCTCAACGACAGTGAAAGAATCCGAGTTGAAAGCTAATGAATCGGCGCAGCAGGCGCCCGCGAAACTGATTATCGCATCCCGCGAAAGCCGCCTCGCCATGTGGCAGGCAGAGCACGTGCGCGCCCGACTCGCTGCATTATATCCGGAGTGCAGCGTCGAAATTCTAGGAATGACAACCCGCGGCGACCAGATCCTGGACCGCACCCTGTCCAAGGTCGGCGGCAAGGGCCTGTTCGTCAAGGAACTCGAGGTCGCGATGGCCGAGGGCCGCGCCGACCTGGCCGTGCATTCGCTCAAGGACGTGCCGATGGAATTGCCCGAGGGCTTCGAACTGGCCGCCGTGCTGGAGCGCGAGGATCCGCGCGACGCCTTCGTCTCCAACGACTACGCCAGCCTGGACGCGCTGCCGGCCGGCGCCGTGGTCGGCACCAGCAGCCTGCGCCGCCAGGCCCTGATCGCGGCCCGCTATCCGCACCTGGTGATCCAGCCGCTGCGCGGCAACCTGGACACCCGCCTTGGCAAGCTCGACCGTGGCGACTATGCGGCCATCATCCTGGCCGCGGCCGGCCTCAAGCGCCTCGGCCTGCCCGAGCGTATCCGCGCGCTGCTCGAACCCGAGTACAGCCTGCCGGCGGCCGGGCAGGGCGCGATGGCGATCGAGATCCTGAGCGGCCAGCGCAGCGACGGCGTCGACCTGCGCGCCGTGCTGGCGCCGCTGAACCACGAAGACACCGCCCACGCCGTCATGGCCGAGCGCAAGGTGTCGCGGATCTTCGGCGGCAGCTGCCAGATTCCGCTGGCGGCCTTCGCCCAGGTTGAGGGCGGCCAGATGCGCCTGCGCGCCATGGTCGCCACGCCGGACGGCAAGCGCGTCGCCCGCGGCGAAGTATCCGGGGCGGCGGCCCAGCCCGAATTGCTGGGCGAGCAGGTGTCGAGGCTGCTGGCCGAGCAGGACGCCCATGCGATCCTCGAAGCCTGCAAGCAGGACGCCGGCGCGGATGCCTGACCCCGTCGTCATCACCCGTCCGCGCGCCCAGGCGGAACCGCTGGCCGAGGCCGTCGCGGCGCTGGGGCGTACGCCGGTCGTTCTGCCGCTGCTGGATATCGGCCCGGCGGACGATCCGGAGCGGCTGCGCGCGGTGATGGCGCAGCTTGCCGGGTTTGCGCTGGTGGCCTTCGTGTCGCCGAACGCGGTGGACGCGGCTTTTGCCCACGTCGAACACTGGCCGGACGGCGTGGCGCTGGCCGTCGTGGGCGAGGGCAGCCGGATGGCGCTGGCGCGCCATGGCGTGAATTCCGCCAACGCGACCATTTATTGCCCGGCCGAGCAGGATCCGAGCGATTCCGAACATTTGCTCAAGCAGCTGGACCTGGCCAGCCTGGCCGGGCGCCGGGTACTGATCGTGCGCGGCGACAGCGGCCGCGAGCTGCTGGCCGAGCATTTGCGCGCCGCCGGCGCCCAGGTGGACACCGTGGCCGCCTACCGGCGCAGTGTCCCATCTTTGACACCTGAGCTCGCCACACGGCTGGATGCCTTGCTGGCACGGCCAAACGACTGGATAATCACGAGCTCCGAAGCCCTGCGCGGACTGGTCGGGCTGGCCGGGCAGCTGGACCCTGTTGCCGGGCAGAATCGCCTGCGGGGACAGCACCTGATCGTGCCGCATGCACGGATTGCCGAAACGGCCCGGACGCTCGGCTTTGCCAGGATCACCCAGACCGGTTCTGGCGACGCAAGATTACTTGCCGCGTTACAATCACAAGAATGAACGAACTGCCCAATCATCCAGATCAAGCCCAGCCGTCCGGGACGCCGTCGACGAGTCTTCAAAAGACCGAGCCTGTCGCCGCGCCGCCGCGCGCGCACGGACGCAGCATTTTCGAGACCTTGCAGCAGCCGCTGCCGCTGGCCGTCACGGTACTGGCCGTGCTGCTGGCCGTGCAGACCATCTCCACGCACAGCCGCATCAACTCGCTGCGCAAGGACATGGCGCTGAGCCTGCAGAAGGGCAATGCCGTCAACGCCGAGACTGCCGCGCTGGCGCGCGAGGTGTCGGACCAGGCCAAGGACCTGCAGATCAAGGTCGGCGTGCTGGAAAGCCGCCAGAGCGAGGCCCAGAGCCAGCAGCTGGCCCTCGAGCAGCTCTACCAGGACCTGTCGAAGAACCGCGACGAGTGGGCGCTGTCGGAGATCGAACAGGTTCTCTCGACCGCCAGCCAGCAGCTGCAACTGGCCGGCAACGTGCAGGGCGCGCTGATCGCGCTGCAGAACGCCGACCGTTCGCTGTCGCGCTCGGACAAGCCGCAATTCCTGACCATCCGCCGCGCCATCGCCGCGGACATCGAGAAGCTCAAGGGCATGCCGGCGGTCGACATGGCCGGCGTCGCCCTGCGCCTCGACAACGTGATCGCCCAGGTCGATACGCTGCCGATGGTCTCGGACGAAAAGCCGCTGCTGCCGGCCGCCCCGGTGCGCGACAGCCGCAAGAAGCAAAAAGAGGCCCCGCCCGCGGCCCTGACCCTGGGCGAGCGCGTCGGCCAGACCTGGAGCAACTGGACCCAGGAGATGTGGGACGACCTGCGCCAGCTGATCCGCGTGCGCAGCGTCGAGAAGCCGGAAGCGCTGATGCTGTCGCCGGGCGAATCCTATTTCGTGCGCGAGAACCTCAAGCTGCGCCTGCTGAACGCCCGCCTGGCCCTGCTGTCGCGGAACGAAGCGACTTTCCGCGACGACCTGACGACGGCCCAGGAAACGCTGCTCAAGTATTTCGACACGCGCGCCCGCGCCACCCAGTCGGTGCAGGCCGCGCTGCGCCAGGTGCAGGCGAACAACCTGCAGATCGAGATGCCGACCCTGGCGGACAGCCTGAACGCCGTGCGCAACTACAAAGCGAAGCAATAAGCCATGCGTTTACTCCTCTGGTTAGTCGCGCTGATGGCCGCCGCCATCGGCATTGCCGTGACCGCGCGCTTCAATCCGGGCAATGTGGTGCTGTTCTATCCGCCGCACCGGATCGACATGTCGCTCAACCTGTTCGTGGTGCTGCTGATCCTCTTGTTCCTGGTGGTGTACGGCCTGGTGCGGGCGCTGAGCGCCACGCTCAGGATGCCGGAACGGGTGGCCGCCTACCGCCAGCGCAAGCGCGAGCGCGAAGGCAACAAGGGCTTGCGCGATGCGCTCAAGGCCTTGTTCGAAGGCCGCTTCGGCCACGCCGAGAAGGCCGCCATGCGCGCTGCGGAACTGCCCGAGAACGCCGGCCTGGCGGGCCTGATCGGCGCGCGCGCCGCGCACCGCATGCGCGAGCCGGCGCGCCGCGACGCCTGGCTGGCCGGGATTGCGCACGACGCTTCGATGAAGACCGCGCGCCTGATGACGGTGACCGAACTGCTGGTCGACGACCACCAGCCGGAGGCCGCGCTGGAAGCGGTGGCCGAGCTGAACGCCAGCGGGCAGCGCCACATCCATGCGCTGCAATGGGCGATGAAGGCGAACCAGCAGGCGCGCAACTGGCCCGAGGTGCTGCGCCTGGTGCGCATCCTCGACAAGCGCAAGGCCCTGCACCCGGCGCTCTCCAGCCGCCTGCGCGAGCTGGCCTACGAGGCCCTGCTGGGCGAGCCGGGCCACGACGCCGAATCGATCCGCCGCGTGTGGTCGACGGTGCCGGCGGCGGACCGCTGCATTCCTTATATCGCGGCGCGCGCGGCGACCGCCTTCAATACGCGCGGCCTGCACGACGAGGCGCGCGCCATTGCCGAGGATGCGCTCAAGGCCAACTGGGACGAACGCGTGGTGCGCGCCTACCGCGACGCCGCCGGTCCTTCCGGTTCGCCCTCGCTGCTGGCCCAGATCGAATGCTGCGAAACCTGGCTCAAGCAGCGTCCGACCGACCCGGAACTGGCGCTGACCCTGGGCTCGCTGTGCCTCAAGCAGAAACTCTGGGGCAAGGCGCAGCGCTACCTGGAGCAGGCCTTGTCGGACGCGACCGAGGCGCCGATGGTGCGCGAGGCGCACCTGAAGCTGGCCCAGATGCACGAGGCGCTGGGGCAGGAGCAGGAGGCGGCGAACCACTACCGCCAGTGCGCGCTGGCGAGCATCCTCTAAACGGACGCGGCCTTCGGGCCGCTTTTTTTTCGTCCGCGATCCGGCGACTCCCCCAAACTCGCACCTTTGCCTGTGTTGCACCGCACAGGCGAGACCCGTTTCGCTATAATGACGAACCATTATTGATTCTTCAGCAACCAAGGACTATTCCATGAGCTTGAACAATGTTCCAGCCGGCAAAGATGTGCCGAACGACTTCAACGTCATCATCGAAATCCCGATGAACGCCGACCCGGTCAAGTACGAGGTCGACAAGGACAGCGGCGCGATCTTCGTCGACCGCTTCATGGGCACCGCGATGCACTACCCGTGCAACTACGGCTACGTGCCGCAAACCATCGCCGACGACGGCGATCCGTGCGACGTGCTGGTCATCACCCCGTTCCCGCTGCCGCCGGGCGTGGTGGTGCGCTGCCGCGCGCTGGGCGTGCTGAAGATGACCGACGACGGTGGCGGCGATGCGAAAGTGATCGCCGTGCCGGTCGAGAAGGTCCTGCCGATGTACAAGAAGATCCAGAAGCTGGACGACCTGGAAGAGCTGCGCCTGCAGCAGATCCAGCACTTCTTCGAGCACTACAAGGACCTGGAGCCGGGCAAGTGGGTCAAGATCGAAGGCTGGGCCGATGCGGAAGCCGCCAAGGCCGAGATCACCAACGGCGTCGCTGCATTCAAGCAGAAGAGCCAGGCGTAAGTTCGCTCCGTGCCGTACAGAAGGCCGGCGTCCCTCGGGGCGGCCGGCCTTTTTTCATGGCCCTGGTGTCTTTGCCCGGATACGCGCGGCCGGGCGCCGGGCGAAAGCCAGCAGCGCGGCGCCGCCCGTGATCAGCAGCCATGCCAGCGCGTCGTCCGCGCCGGTGCGCTCCGCACGCAGGACATCCATGTCCAAGGCGAGACAGGGCTGGACCCCGGCGCCGGCCTTGACTGGCTCGCTGCCGGCGAAGATGCTGTGGCTGTCCGCATGCCTGTCGGCCAGCAGGACCGGCATGGCATGTGCATTTATGGGTGAGAAAGCGGCCGCGGCGAGGACGGCTGCCGCCAGGTGGAGGAGTGCTTGATGCATGGACGACTCCGCGTAGGGCCAAGCCATGATTGGACGAGTGCCGTTCCCATGTTAGTGGCGAGAAGGCGGACAGCGCCGGACTATGCGCAAACGCTGTGGCGGAACCGTCTGCCGGCGGCGCGGTCGCCTGGCGGGCACAAAAAAAGCCTCCCGAAGGAGGCTTGAACGACAGAAGAAACGGCGCGCTAGCGCCGCGCCGCCAGGTAGCTGCGCAGCCTCAGCTTGCCCACGATCCCGATCGGGAAGAAGTAGATCGACAGCACGAACAGCACGCCCAGCCACAGCATCCAGCGGTCCGGGTGCAGGGCGGCGGCCAGCACCGGCACGCCTTCCAGCGCGCTCGAGCCGTGCGCCATCAGCTCCTTCAGGTAGTTCTGGGCGATGATGAACAGCGCCGCGCCCACCACCGCGCCGTACATGGTGCCCATGCCGCCGATCACGACGATCAGGAGGATGTCGGTCATCACCTCGAAGCCCAGCGAGGTCTTGGGACCCACGTAGCGCAGCCACAGCGCCATCAGCGCGCCGGCCAGCGCCGCCACCAGCGCCGCGAAGCAGTTGGCCCAGATGCGGTAGACCATGGTGCGGTAGCCCAGCGCCTCGGCGCGGAACTCGTTCTCGCGCACCGCCTGCAGCACGCGGCCGAAGGGCGAGTTCACCAGGCGCAGCAGGAACAGGAAGAGCAGCAGGCAGCCGAAGAACACCAGGTAATAGGTGAGCAGCTTGCCGTCGATCGAGCGTCCGAAGACTTCGTCCTCCACCAGCTGGAAGCCGGGCGACAGCACTTCCGGCACGCTGAAGGTGACGCCGTCCTCGCCGCCGGTAATGTCCGACAGCTGCGAGGCCAGCACCGCGAACGAGGAGGCGACGGCCAGGGTGATCATGGCATAGAAGATGGCGCGCACGCGCAGGGCGAACAGGCCGACGACCAGGGCCAGCGCGAGCGCCAGCAGCAGGGCCAGGCCCAGGCCGCCGAGGGCGGCGCTCCAGGTGGGCTCGTCGACCCGCGACAGCCCGATGCCGATGCCGTAGGCGCCTATCCCGTAGAACATCGTGTGGGCGAAGGACACGATGCCGGTATAGCCGAGCAGCAGGTCGTAGGACGCCACCAGCACGATGTAGACGCAGATCGTGGCCGCTGTATTGAGCGGACGCGCTCCCGAGGTCAGGAAGGGGGCGAAGGCCAGTCCCAGGAAGATCAGGAGCAGGACGGCGGACAGCGCGCGGCTGCGCGGCTTGTCGCCGGAAAGAAGGCGGTAGAGCATGGTCAACCCCGCATTTTCGAATAGAGACCGGCCGGACGCCACAGCAGGACGGCGATCATCAGGATGATGTTCGACACCAGCGCGACCTTGGGCGCCAGGAAGCCGGCGTAGTTGGCCACCAGGGCCATCAGGAGGGCGCCGATGAAGCAGCCGCCCACCGAGCCGAGGCCGCCGATGATGATGACGATGAAGATCATGACCATCATCTCGCCGCCCATCGCAGCCGACAGGGTTTCCTTGTACAGGCCCCACAGCACGCCGCCCAGGCCGGCCAGCGCCGAGCCGGCCGCGAACACCGCCACGAACAGGCGGCGGATGCGGTAGCCGAGGGCTTCGACCATCTCGCCGTTCTCGACGCCGGCGCGGATCAGCAGGCCGATCTTGGTGCGGTTCAGAGTCAGGAACATGGCCACGAACACCACCAGGCCGACCACCACGGCCACCAGGCGGTACTTCTCGATGGCGGCGTCGCCCATCAGGATCGCGCCGCGCAGGGCGGTCGGCAGTGGCAGGGCGATGGTCTCGGCGCCCCAGATCACGTGGATCAGCTGTTCGGCCACGATCATGCCGCCCATGGTGATCAGGATCTGCTTCAGGTGCTGGCCGTAGACCGGCTTGATGATGAGGCGCTCGAAGGCCCAGCCCATCAGGGCGGTGGCCAGCATCGCCACCGTCACCGCCAGCGCCAGCACGCCGAGGTTGATCAACAGGGAGTCCATCTCGAGCCAGCCGCGCATCGGCAGCAGCACCAGGGTGGCGGTGAAGGCGCCGACCGAGACGAAGGCGCCATGGCCGAAGTTCAGCACGCTCATCAGGCCGAAGACCAGGGTCAGGCCGCTGGCCATGATGAAGATCATCATGCCCATCGCCAGGCCGGCGACGGTCAGGGTGACCCAGGTGGGGAAGCTGCCGCAGAAGGGCAGCGCGGCCAGCATCAGCGCCGGCACCAGCAGCAGCGGTGCGATGTCGCGTTTGGCGGCCGGCAGCGCGGTGTCGGCGGGCGGGGCGGCCGGGGTGGCAACAGGGAGGGATGCGCTCATGGAGTGTCCTATTGGTGGGAGTCGAGCGAGAGGCCCAGCAGTCGCTGCTGCAGCGTCTCGTCGTCGGCCAGTTCCGCCATCGAGCCGGCGTGCACGACGCGGCCGTCGTCCATCACGCTGACCGTGTCGCCGAGCGTGCGCACGAAGTTGAAGTTCTGCTCGACCAGCAGGATGGTGGTGTCGGTTTCCTTCAGCTCGCGGAAGGCCGCCATCAGGCTTTGCACGATGGCCGGCGCCAGGCCCTTGGTCGGTTCGTCGACCAGCAGGAGCTTGCGCGGCTCGACGATCGCGCGGGCGATCGCCACCATCTGCTTCTGTCCGCCGGAGAGATTCCCCGCCGGGTAGTTCCAGAATTTCTTCAGGGCCGGGAAGAAGCCGCAGATCCAGTCCACGCGCGCCTGGTCCAGCGGGCCGCTGCGCGCCGCCAGGTGCAGGTTCTCGCGCACGGTCAGGTCGGAGAACACGGCCATGCTTTCCGGGACATAGGCGATGCCGGCGCGCGCGATGTCGGGCGTGGCCATCTTCGTGATGTCCTTGCCGTCGAAGCGGATGCTGCCGCTGCTGGCCTTCCACAGGCCCATGATGGTGCGCAGGGTGGTGGTCTTGCCGGCGCCGTTACGGCCCAGCAGGATGGACAGGCCGCCGCGCGGCACCACCAGGTCCACGCCCTGCAGGATGTGGTACTGGCCGATGTGGGTATGCACGCCGGACAGCGTCAGCAGGGGTTCACCGCCGGGCGCCGCAGGTTTAAGCATGTTGGGGTTCGGATGTTCCAAGATAGGCTTCCTGTACGATCTTCGATTGCATCACTTCGACGGGCTTGCCGTCCGCGACCAGGGTGCCGTTCACCAGCACGACGATGCGGTCCGCCAGCTGGCGCACCACGTCCATCTTGTGCTCGACCAGCAGCACGGTCTTGTTGGCTTCGATCTTCACTTTCTGGATCAGGTCGAGCACAACCGGCACCTCGTCCACGCTCATGCCGGCGGTGGGTTCGTCGAACATCATGATCTCGGGCTCCAGCGCCAGCAGGATCGCCACCTCCAGCTTGCGCTGGTCGCCGTGCGACAGGCCGCCCACGTGCATGTCGCGCCGGCCCATGAGGGACACGCGTTCCAGGTAGTGCTCCGCGCGCGCGATCAGCTCCTTGTGGCTGGACCAGATCGAGAAGAAGTTCAGGCCCATGCCGGCGCGGCTCTGCACCGCCAGGCGCACGTTCTCGATCACCGTCAGGTTCGGGAACAGGTTGGTCAGCTGGAAGGCGCGGCCGATGCCCATGCGGGTGCGGCGCGCCGGACCCGCGCGGGTGACGTCAAGGCCCTTGACGAACACCTTGCCGGAGGTGGCGGGCAGCTGGCCCGACACCAGGTTGAAGTAGGTCGTCTTGCCGGCGCCGTTGGGACCGACGATCACGGTCAGGGTACCGGGGTAGAAATCGGCCGTCACCGCGTTCACCGCGACGTGGCCGCCGAAGCGGATCGTCAGGTCGCGGGTGGACAAGGAGGGCTGCACAGCGGGCTGCGAAACGAACGAGCTCATGTCAGCGCTTGTTCCGCACCGGCAGAGGCATCTCGGAAGCCGGGATCTCGCGCACCAGTTCCAGCAGGTCCCACTCGTTCTTCTGGTCCTTCTTGATGCGGAAGTGGTACATCGGCTGGATCGCCTGGTGGTCTTCCTTGCGGAAGCTCATCGTGCCTTTCGGGGTCTCGAAGCTCATGCCCTCCATCGCGGCCGCCATCTGGTCGCCGTTGCCGTTCGGGGCCTTGGACAGGGCCGTGTAGACGGCGCTGGCCGCGGCCATGCCGCCGGCGGTGAACATGTCGGGCGGGGCCTTGAAGCGCTTGGTGTGCTCGGCCACCAGCCAGTCGTTCATCTTGTTCTTCGGGAAGGCGTAGTAGTAATAAATGGTGCCTTCGGTGCCGGCGTAGCTCTTCCAGGTCTTCATCACCGGCAGGATGTTGCCGCCCGGGGCCAGGGCGATGCCGTAGCGCTGCGGCTGCATGTCGGCGATCTTGTTCATCGGGTTCGGGCCGGCCCAGACGATGGCCAGAACGCGCGGCTGCGGCTTGTCCTTGAGCGCGTCGAACAGGCGCTGGGTCGAGGCGGTGAAGTCGGTGGTGGTCATGGGCGCGTATTCCTCGTGCACCACCTTGGCCTTGCTGCCGGTGGCCGCCAGGGCTTCCTTGCCGGCCTTGATGGCGTCGCGGCCGAAGGCATAGTCCTGGGCCAGGAAGCCGACGCTGCCCGACTTCAGGGTGGAGGCGGCGGCCAGCGCGTCCTGCATCGAGCTGCGCGCAGTGCGGAAGATGTATTTATTCCACTTGTCGCCGGTGATGGCGTCGGCCACGGCCGGTTCCACGATCAAGACCTTGCGGTATTCCTTGGCGACCGGCAGCATCGCCAGCGCCGAACCGGACGAGGTGGTGCCGACCGCGATGTCGACCTTGTCGTCGCCATAGGCTTCGGCCAGCAGCGTGCGGCCCAGGTCCGGCTTGCTCTGGTCGTCCTTGACGATCACCTTGATCTTGCGGCCGTTGATCTCCATCTTGCCGCCGGTGAGGTATTCGAGACCCATCATGAAGCCGGTCTCGGTCTCCTTCGCGTAGGCTTCCAGCGCGCCGGTCTTGCCCGCGATGAGGGCGACCTTCAGGTCCTTGCCCTGGGCCAGGACGCTTGGCGCGGCGGTGGCGGCGAAGGCTGCCACGATGGCGACGGCGAGGGGTTTGATCAGGTGGTTCATGCTTGTCTCCTTGTTCTGTCTCAGGGTACCTGGGCCAGGAAGGCGCGGATGGCATCCAGCGCCTCGGGCTCGGTCAGCATCGGCGCATGGCCGACATTCGGTACTTCCACATACTGCAGCTCCGGGGCGGCCTTGCGCATCCAGGCCGCCTGTTCGGGTTCGACCAGGTCCGACAGCGTGCCCCGTACCAGCAGGGTGGGGCGGCGCCGCGCCAGGCGCCGGAAGGCCATGCGCGCCGCCAGCGAGGTCGGGGGAAGTTTACCCGTTTGCAGGGCGTGCGCAATGTTCGGATCGTAGCGTGGGCTCAACAAGCCGTCGTCGCGCTGCTCGAAGGCGCGGCGCGCCCACTTGTCCCACTCGTCGTCGGAGTTGGCGGGGAAGGCGCAGAGATTGATGTCGCGTACATGGCTGGCGGCCTCGGGCCAGGAAGCGACGGCGGCGGACTTGCCGGCATAGCCGGCGATGCGGTCCAGGCCGCGCGGCGACATGACCGGGCCGATGTCGTTGATGATGGCGGCGGCGATCAGGTCCAGGCGGCGCGCCGCCAGGGTCATGGTGATCAGGCCGCCCATCGAGGTGCCGATGAAGACGGCGCGCGCGATGCCCAGGTCGTTCATCAGCTTGATGATGTCGCCGGCGTAGACCATGGGCGAGTAGTTGGCCGGGTTGGGGTCGCGCGCCGAGTGGCCGCGGCCGCGCACGTCGACGGCGATCACGCGCCGGCCCAGGGCCGCGATCACCGGCGCGACTTCGTCGAAGTCGGACGAATTGCGGGTCAGGCCGTGGATGCAGATCACCGGCAGCCGGGCCGGGCCTGGCGCGGCCCCGGGACTGGCGGTGGCCGCATAGTCGCGTGCGTACAGCGCCAGCCCGTCGCCGCTCGTATAGCTGATTGGTGTGTAGGTGGACACGCTGGCTTATCCTGTGGATTCGATGTGGTAAAGGTAGCCCCCGCGGCAAAAGCCGCTGAGTTAGCCCTCGAACGTCGTTCCGGCGAAGGCCGGAACCTAAGTTATACACGCCGTCGAGACGCTCAACTTAGGTCCCGGCCGTCGCCGGGACGACGGTTTTTCTGCTAACTGTGCCCGCATGCGGCGGCTCTCGGACAGAGGCCGCCGGGCAGACCGTCAGAAGCGATACTCGACAGTCGCCGAGACGGTGCGCGGGTTGCCGTAGAAGGCCGTCAGCGTGCCCTCGTTGCCCAGGGTCGGGAACAGGTAGCCTGCGGTCTTGTAGCGGGTGTCGCCCAGGTTCTTGCCGTGCAGGCCGGCGCGGATCTTGCCGTCGGTGCGGGTCCAGACGATGCTGGCGTCCCAGATGCGGTAGGACTCCTGGTCCAGCAGCGAACGGGTCTCGAACTGGGCGGTGGAGCCCTTGTACGACCAGCTGCCGATCAGCGAGAGCTTGCCGCTGTGCGGGCCGACCGGCAGGTCGAAGTCGTAGTTGGCGCGCAGGTTGGCCGAGTTCTTCGGGGTGTTCTGGAAGGTGCGCTGGCCCGCCACGTTCACGCCGGCAACGATGTACTCCTTGTACTCGGCGTCGATGTAGCTGTACATGCCGGCGATCATGAAGTTGCGGGTCAGGTTGGCGATGGCTTCCAGTTCCACGCCCTTGATCTTGGCCTTGCCGGCGTTGGTGGTCACGCCGGCGAAGCTGTCGTCGCGGCCGTCGCCGTTGGTGTCGATCGCCACCGAGCCCGGGATCTGCACGTCCTGGTAGTCGCTGTAGAACACGGCGGCGTTGGTGGTGATGCGGCCGCCGTTGAAGGCCGACTTCAGGCCCAGTTCGTAGGTCTCGATGGTTTCCGGCGCATAGCCCGCGCGCGCGGTCGACAGCGGGATGCGGGTGCCGACCACGTTCAGGCGCGGGTCGAAGCCGCCGCCCTTGAAGCCTTCCGAGTAGGAGGCGTAGACGTTGTGGTCCTGGTTCATCTTCCAGTTCACGGCAACGCGCGGGGTAAACTTCTTGTCTTCGCGCTCGAGCACGCCGCCACGCAGGTCGGTATCGGTGCGGAACAGGATCGCGCTCGGGTTGCCCAGCTGCGGCGAGCCGCCCAGGCCGAAGTAGATCTGGCGCAGGATCTCGGCTTCGCGCTTGTCGACCGTGTAGCGGCCGCCCAGCGACACGCTCAGGGCGTCGGTGAAGTTGTAGCTGCCGTCGGCATACACCGCCCAGGCCTTGGTGTCGATGTCGCCCATCGTGTAGGTCGAGGACGGGAAGGCGCCGGCCAGGATGGTGTCGAAGTGGTTGAAGGCGTTGGCGTCCATGAAGTAGACGCCGGCCACGCCCTGCACGCGCTCGCCCGTGTAGGTCAGGTTGAATTCCTGGCTGAACTGCTTGTTCTTGTACAGGGCCGGCACTTCCATGTCGACCACCGGCAGGGCGTCGAAGTCGATCGGGGCGTAGGAACGGTCCTTGCGCGCGGCGGTGATCGATTTCAGGGTCCAGGCCGGGTTGATGGTGTATTCGACGGTAGCCGAGACGCCGTAGGCCTTGACGTCCTGGTCGTGGCCCAGGGCCTTGGTCAGGTTGCCGCGGGTGTCGAATTCGTTCGACAGGATCGGGGCGCCGCTGGTGCGGCCGACAATCAGGCGGTGGCCGTTCTTCGGGTTCGAATCGTCCTGGGTGATGTCGCCGGCGATGCGGATGAACAGGTCCTGGTTCGGGGTGAACTCGGCCGACAGGCGGGCCGCGGTGACGTCCTTGTCGTAGTTGCCCTTGCCGGTGAACAGGTTGGTGCCGAAGCCGTCGCGCTTGAAGCGGGCGAAGGTGCCGCCGACGCGCGCGGTGTCGGTCAGCGGGGTGCTGGCGGTGACCACGACTTCGCGCTGGTCGTAGTTGCCGACGGTGGCGCGCAGGCGCACGTCGCGCTTCGGACCGAGCTTGCGGGTCACGTACTTGACCGCGCCGCCGATGGTGTTGCGGCCGTATAGGGTGCCTTGCGGGCCGCGCAGCACTTCGATGCGCTCGACGTCGTAGATGTCGGCCACCGCGGCTTGCGGGCGGGCCAGGTAGATGTCGTCGACGTAGATGCCGACGCCGGACTCGAAGCCGGCCAGCGGGTCGGCCTGGCCCACGCCGCGGAT
This sequence comes from Massilia sp. ZL223, assembly GCF_018119395.1. Classification (GTDB taxonomy): domain Bacteria; phylum Pseudomonadota; class Gammaproteobacteria; order Burkholderiales; family Burkholderiaceae_D; genus Telluria. The sequence goes on along the minus strand of NZ_JAGPWD010000008.1, from coordinate 9,140 downwards.
GAAGGCGGTCAGGGTGGAATTGGTGGCGCGCGAAGCCTTGAGCGTGGTGTTCGGCAGGGCCAGGGCGAGGGCGGTCACGTCCGGCACGGCCTGTTTGGAGAGCTGGTCTGCCGAGAAGGCGGTGACCGACACCGGCACGTCCTGCAGGGTCTCCTCGCGGCGGCGCGCGGTGACGACCACCTTGGCCGGCGCGGCTTCCTCGGTCGGCGAGGCGGCCGGGGCGCCGGCGGAGGTCTGGGCGTGGGCCGCACCGATACCGCCGCCGGAGACGGCGAGCACGGCGATGGCGGACTGGGTCAGCAGGCTCAGTTTCTTCTTGGTCAGACGCATTCTTGTCTCCTTGTTTTTTGTAGGCATGCGTTCAAGATTTCGCATGCCCAGCAGTGTGCCTCGGTTGGGTTTGGTTGAATAGCTAACAATCGCCCACCCCTTTGTGCGTAAATGCACAGCCCGCTATGCTGCTTCAGTGCAAATATGTACAAGGTGGTTTCGCCAGGCTGTCAGTGCGCAGGCAGCGTGTTTACAGAGCGCACTTGCCCTAAGGAATAGCCCAAAAGCACTAACTTGGCCCGGCGATGAGGGAGGTCGACGAAAGGATTGCAGGGGGAATGTGCACTAGTGCACAATATGTCATCTTGATATCGGACAACTACCCATGAATACGCTGCCCGAGTGGACCGACCTGCGATTCTTCCTGGAGCTGGCCCGCGCCGGCACCTTGTCCGGCGCCTCGCGGCGCCTCGAGGTCGAGCACACCACGGTGGCGCGGCGCATCGACCGGCTCGAGACCCAGCTCGGGGCCACCCTGTTCGACCGCAGCCGCGAAGGCTACGAGCTGACCGAGGTCGGGCTGGCCCTGCTGCCGCATGCCGAGGCGATGGAAGGCGCGGCCCTGGCCGCGGCCGAGCAGATCGGCGGGGCGGAGGTGGCGGCGGCCGGCGTGGTGCGCCTGGGCGTGCCCGAAGTGTTCGGGGTGCGGGTGGTGGCGCCGCTGCTGGCCGGGCTGCTGGAGCAGCACCCGGACCTGTCGATCGACCTGCTGGCGCTGCCGCGCTTCGCCAACCTGGCCAACCGCGAAGCCGATCTCGGGGTCATGCTGGATCCGCCGACCACCGGCCGCTACGTGGTCACGCGGCTGGCGTCCTTCCGCTTCTACCTGTACGCGGCGCCGTCCTACCTGGCGCGCCATCCGGCCATCAGGCAGCAGTCCGACCTGGCGCGCCACGACTTCGTCGACTACGTCCAGGACCGGCTGGCCAGCCGCGAGCTGTCCTACTTGAACGAACTGGGCTTCACCCCGCGCCGGCGCATGTGCTGCTCGGGCATGACGGCGCAGATCGAGGCGGCCTCGCTGGGCATGGGCCTGATGATGGCGCCGCCCTACGCGGTGCCGGACGACGGGCGCCTGGTGCCGGTGCTGCCCGGCTTCTTCGCCGAGCGCTCGTTCTGGCTGGCCGCGCCGACCGACCTGTACCGCCTGCGGCGCGTGAAGGTGGTGTGGGACCTGCTGCGCGAGCTGGCCGACAACAATCCTTCGCTGTGGTGGCACAACGGCGATATCGACAACGTGGTGCAGGCGGCCAGCCAGGGCGCGCGCGCGTGATTCGTTCCAACTAACCAGAGTCTCTTCACCATGCGCAGCCAGATCAGCGACGAGATCACCTTCCGCAAGCTCGAAATCCTGCTCGCCTACATGGAGGGCGGGAACCTGAACGCGGCCGCGCGGCTGCTCGACATCAGCGCCGTCAGCGTGCACCGCGCCCTGCATTCGCTGGAAGAGAGCATGAGCTGCCAGCTGTTCAGCCTCCAGGGCCGCAACCTGATCCCGAACGAGGCGGCCCAGGTGCTGGCCGACGTCAGCCGCGAAGTGATCAAGCTGATGGCGGACGGCATCGCCGCCACGCGCTCGGCGGCCGGCTACTCGGCCGACCACCTCAAGATCGGCTCGCTGTACTCGCTCACCACCGGCACCATCCCCGAAGTCATCATCGGCATCAAGCTGCGCAAGCCCGAACTGCAGACCGAGCTGGTGCTGGGCTCGAACGCCGACCTGCTGCACAAGCTCAAGCAGAACGCCATCGACGCCGCCCTGATCGCATTGCCCGATCCCGATCCCGACGTCGAATCGATTCCGCTGTTCGAGGACGAGATCTACTTCGCGGCGCCCAAGGGTTCGCCCTATGCGGATGTCAAGGACATCGACCTGCGCGACTGCGCCGGCGAGAAGTTCGTGGGACTGAGCGAAGGCTTCATCACCTTCCAGGGCTTCCAGGAAGCCTTCCGCATCGCCGGCTTCACGCCCACCGTCGTCACGCGGGTGGGCGACATCTTCTCGCTGATGAACCTGGTGGGGGCGGGGATCGGCTACACCCTGCTGCCGGGCCGGGTGCGCAACGTGTTCGGCGACAAGCTGCAGCTGATTCCGCTCAGGCAGGAATACCTGATGCGCCAGACCATCGGGCTGAGCTTCCTGCGGGTGCGCGAGCGCGATCCGAACCTGCTGGCGCTGGCGGCGGTGTGCCGCATGCTCAAGCACGGGTGATGCGAACGTTTCGCTCACAGTAAACGTCCCACGGTCCGCGTAATTGATCTGCGCCCGATTCGCGGCTACCTTATAAAAGCCACAAAAAAGAGCATGCCCTCCACCGGAGAGGCATATATTCGGAGACGTTTCACCGGCCCGCTAGTGCGGCGCCACTTGGCGAAGGAGCACCCTCGTGTCCTCTCATATGATTTCCATTTACGTGCTGGCCCTGATGTTCATCATTGCCACCGTCCTGCCCATCAACATGGGCGTTCTCGCATTCGTCGGCGCCTTCCTGGTCGGCACCCTGGCCGCCGGGATGACGGCCAAGGGCATCCTGGCCGGCTTCCCGGCCGAACTCTTCCTGACCCTGGTCGGCATCACCTTCCTGTTCGCCCAGGCCCAGAACAACGGCACCATCGACTGGCTGGTGCGCCTCGCCGTACGGGCGGTCGGCGGCAGGATTGCCGCGATTCCCTGGGTGATGTTCGCCATTACCGCGATGCTGACCGCCATGGGCGCCGTCAGCCCGGCGGCGGTGGCGATCATCGCCCCGATCGCCCTCGGCTTCGCCGTCAAGCACAACATCAGCCCGCTGATGATGGGCCTGATGGTGATCCACGGCGCGCAGGGCGGCGGCTTCTCGCCGATCAGCATCTATGGCGGCATCACCAACAAGATCGTGCAGAAGGCCGGCCTGCCGCTGTCCGAGATGACGACCGCGCTGGTCAGCCTGGGCTTCAACTTCGCGGTATGCGTGGTGCTGTTCTGCCTGATGGGCGGCCTGCGCCTGATGCGCGAGGGCCGCCCGGCCGCCCGTGGCGGCGCCATGCCGGCGATGCCTTTCGGCGCCCAGGTGGCCGTGGCCGCCCAGGGCCCGCAGATCTACGGCGATGCCGAAGCCGAGGCATCGAGCGAAGAACAGCTCACCCGCCAGCGCTCGGCCGACTCGCTGGCCGCCGTCAACACCGCAGGCGGGTCCGGTACGGCCGCCCTGGCCAAGGCCGAAGACCATGCCGGCCCGACCTTCCAGCAACTGGCGACCGTGGTCGGCCTGCTGGCCCTGGGCGTGCTGACCCTGATGTACAAGCTGGACATCGGCTTCGTCGCCGTCTGCATCGGCCTGGTGCTGTCGCTGATGGCGCCGCAGGTGCAGAAACGCGCCATCGGCCAGGTGTCCTGGCCCGAGATCATGCTGATCGTCGGCGTCAGCACCTATGTGGGTGTGATGCAGAAGATGGGCACCATCGACTTCGTCGGCACCAGCGTGGCCAGCCTGACCTCGCCGCTGGTGGTGGCGCTGCTGCTGCTCTTCGTCGGCGCCATCGTGTCCGCCTTCGCCTCGTCGACCGCGGTGCTGGGATCCCTGATTCCGCTGGCGGTGCCCTTCCTGCAGAGCGGCACCGGCGTCGATCCGATCGGCTTCATCGCCGCGATGGCGGTCGCATCGACCATCGTCGACGTCAGCCCCTTCTCCACCAACGGAGCACTGGTGCTGGCCAGCGCGCAAGGCATCGACCGCGACGTCTTCCTGCGCCAGCTGATGATCTATGGCGGTATCGTCACCGTGGCCGCACCGGTCCTGGTGTGGCTGCTGTTCGTCGTGCTCTAAACAGGCACGGCCATTTTTCGGGAAACGCTATGCAAGACGCACAACGCCGCTGGGATACACAGCAAACCAACCGCAGCGCACGTCTCGACCGGGCCAGGAACGCCCTCGGGAACGACCTGCAGGGCAAGATCGTGGGAGCCAACCGCATCGTCGATCTCCTTCACGCCGTGCTGGAATGCGGCGACCGTGTCTGCCTGGAGGGGAACAACCAGAAGCAGGCCGACTTCCTCGGCAAGGCGCTGACCAAGCTGGACCCGAACCGCATCAACAACCTGCACATGCTGTTGTCGGTGCTGTCCCTTCCCGAACACCTGGACGTGTTCGAGAAGGGCATCGGCTCGCGCCTGGACTTCTCCTTCTCCGGGCCGCAAGCCGGCCGCCTGGCCAAGCTGGCCCAGGCGGGCAAGCTGAATATCGGGGCAATCCACACCTACCTCGAGCTGTTCGGCCGCTATTTCGTCGACCTCACCCCGCGCATCGCGCTGGTGGCGGCCGAGATGGCCGACCGCGAGGGCAACCTGTACACCGGCCCGAACACCGAGGACACCCCGGCCATCGTGGAGGCCACGGCCTTCAAGAGCGGCATCGTGGTCGTCCAGGTGAACAAGGTCGTCGACAAGCTGCCGCGCGTGGACATCCCGGCCGACTGGGTCGAGTTCGTGGTGCAGTCGCCCACGCCTTACTACATCGAGCCGCTGTTCACCCGCGATCCGGCCCAGATCTCCGAGATCCAGGTCCTGATGGCGATGATGGCCATCAAGGGCATCTACGCGGAATACCAGGTCGACCGCCTGAACCACGGCATCGGCTTCGACACCGCCGCCATCGAGCTGCTGCTGCCGACCTACGCGGCGGAACTGGGCCTGAAAGGGAAGATCGCCCGCCACTGGGCGCTCAACCCGCACCCGGCGCTGATCCCGGCCATCGAGGCGGGCTTCGTCGAGTCGGTGCATTCCTTCGGTTCCGAGCTGGGCATGGAGAACTATATCCGCGCCCGGCCCGACGTCTTCTTCGTGGGGCCGGACGGCTCGATGCGCAGCAACCGCGCCTTTTCCCAGGCGGCCGGCCACTACGCCTGCGACATGTTCATCGGCTCCACCCTGCAGATCGACTTGCAGGGCAATTCCTCGACCGCGACCCTGGGCCGGATTTCCGGCTTCGGCGGCGCACCCAACATGGGCGCCGACGCGCGCGGCCGGCGCCACCCGAGCGCGGCCTGGCTGAAAGCGGGCCAACAGGCCCGGGAAGGGCGCAACACCATCCCGCGCGGCCAGAAGCTGGTGGTGCAGATGGTCGAGACCTTCCGCGAGCACATGGCCCCGGCCTTCGTCGAAAAGCTGGACGCCTGGCAGCTGGCCGAGCAGGCCGGCATGGCGATCCCGCCGGTGATGATCTACGGCGACGACGTGACCCACATCCTGACCGAGGAAGGCATCGCCAACCTGCTGCTGTGCCGCAGCGACGAGGAACGCGAACAGGCGATCCGCGGCGTGGCCGGCTACACGCCGGTGGGCATGGGACGCGACAAGCGCATGGTCGAGAACCTTCGCGACCGCGGCGTGATCCGGCGCGCCGAAGACCTGGGCATCGACAAGCGCATGGCCACCCGCGACCTGCTGGCCGCCAAGAACATGAAAGGCCTGGTGCGCGCTTCGGGAGGGCTGTACGATCCCCCGAAGCGCTTCAGGAACTGGTGAGGAAACCACGATGGAAACATTGAACTATCGCTTCGAGCAGGGCAAACGGCCCCTGAGCAGCATGCCCCAGCTGGTGGGCGTGGTCAGCTCGGGCAACCTGGAAGTCCTGATCGAGCCGGCCCAGCTGGGCGGCGCCTGCGAAATCGAAGTGCATACCGCCGCCGTCGGCTTCGGCGCGACCTGGCAGGCGGTGATGGCCGACTTCCATGCGCGCTGGGGCCTGGCGGACGCGCGCATCTGCATCAACGACATGGGCGCCACCCCGGCGGTGGTCAGCCTGCGCCTGGACCAGGCGGTGGAATCAAGCATCGGAGGCCAGCCATGAGCAGCTATCTGGAACTGAGCGCGCGCCAGCGCATCCCGGCGATCTTCGACGCCGGCAGCTTCGAGGAATTCCTGCCGCCCGCCGCGCGCGTCACCAGTCCGCACCTGTCGCAGCTGAATGCCCCGGTATCCTTCGACGACGGCGTGGTGGTCGGAAAAGGAAAGCTCGGCGGGCACACCGTGTTCGGCGCGGCCCAGGAGGGCGGCTTCATGGGCGGCGCGGTGGGCGAAGTCCATGGCGCCAAGCTGGTGGGCATGCTGCGCCGCGCGATCGACGAGCAGGCGCACGCGGTCGTGCTGCTGCTCGAATCGGGCGGCGTGCGCCTGCACGAAGCCAACGCCGGCCTGATCGCGGTGTCCGAAGTGATGCGCGCGATCCTGGACGTGCGCGCGGCCGACATCCCGGTGATCAGCGTGGTGGGCGGATCGAACGGCTGCTTCGGCGGCATGGGCATCGCTGCGCGCTGCGCCAACACGGTGATCATGTCGGAAGAAGGGCGGCTCGCCATGTCCGGCCCCGAGGTGATCGAGACCGCCAACGGCGTCGAGGAATTCGACGCCCGCGACCGCGCCCTGGTGTGGCGCACGACCGGCGGCAAGCACCGCTACCTGATGGGCGACTGCCAGGCCCTGGTGCCGGACGACGTGGCCGCCTTCCGCGCCGCGGCGCTGGACGCCATCGAACAGGTGCGCGGCAGCGGCGCCGAGCTGACCCTGGACGACCTGCTGGCCGAGCAGGACATGCTGTCGCGCCGCATCCAGAATGCGGACGGACTGCGCGATCCGATGGACGTGTGGAAGCAGCTCGGCATTCCCGATCCAGCCGCCGTGCCGGTGCTGGAACCGGAAGCCTTCCTGGCGCTGGCCGCGCAGATCAAAGGAGTACGATGATGGACTGGCAAACTTTGGCGGCGCAGCTGTTCCCTGCTGGCCACGATATCGTGGAGCGCGACAACTTCCTGTCCGGCTGCGCCCAGGTGGACGGGCAGGCGGTCGACGTGATCGGCACCACCGAGCACGCGCCGATCGGCATCGAGATCGCCCTGGCCCAGGCCAAGGCGGTGCTGCGTACGGTGCAGTCGCACCCCAAGCGGCCGATCGTGATCCTGATCGACACCCAGGGCCAGCGCCTGCGCCACCGCGACGAAATGTTGGGCATCAACAGCTACATGGCCCACCTGGGCAAGTGCATCGACCTGGCGCGCCGCAAGGGCCACACGGTGGTCGGCCTGGTGTACGACCAGGCGCTGTCCGGCGGTTTCATCACGAGCGGCCTGATCGCCAACGCCTGCTTCGCGCTGCCGGAAGCGACCATTCGCGTGATGGGCCTGCCGGCGATGGCGCGCATCACCAAGGTGCCGGAAGAGCGCCTGACCGAACTGGCCAAGGACAATCCGGTGTTCGCGCCGGGCGCCCACAACTACCTGCGCATGGGGGGCCTGCACGGCCTGTGGGAAGGCGACCTGGCCGGCGCGCTGGCCATGGCCCTGCAGGTCAGCCGTCCGGAAGACCGCCGCATGGAGCTCGGCCGCGAGCGCGGCGGGCGCCTGCTGGCCCAGCCGGTGGCGGACGCGGTGCGCCGAGGCAGCGATGTTCGCCCGGCATGACCTGGTCTGGCTGACCGCGCGCGGCTGGGAACAAGTCCTGGCCGCCGTGCCGCAGGAGCAGTCCGGGGCGCTGGACGCGTGGTCGCGCGCCGGCTGGCCGGCCGTGGTGCGGCGCGACGAAGTGGAGCAGGCGCCGGACCAGCTGTCGGTCGGCTTCGCGCTGCCGCCGCGTCCCCTCGATGGCGTCAAGCTGAGGGTGGCCGCACGGGTCGCCATCGCCGACGTGGCGCGCCATGCGGCGCCGCTGCCGCTGGTGGCCGCGATGGACGCCGTGCCCGAGCGCTGGCGCGCCGGGCTGGCGGCGCTGGAGCAAGAGGCGACCGCCCACGGCTTCGTGCTGGGGGCCTATGGATCGGTGGCGCTGCAGGCGATTACCGGGCAAGCCTATCTCAAGGAGAGTTCGGATATCGACCTCCTGCTGCGCCCCTTGAATACGGCGCACCTGCGCGACGGGCTCGCACTGCTGGCCCGGCACGCCGAGGTGCTGCCGCTGGACGGTGAGATCGTCTTTCCCGACGGCCGCGCGGTAGCCTGGAAGGAGCTGCACGCGGCCATGGACGGCGTGCGCGGCACCCGCGTGCTGGCCAAGGAAATGGGGCGGATCTCGCTTTCCCTGGTGAGCGAGTTGCTTGCCACGCTGGAGGAAACGGAATGCCTGATTTGACAACCGAGCTGATTGTAGAACGTCCGGGATCGCGGACCGATGAGCGCTTCGCCGGGCGCATTGCGCGCCTCGCGGTACGCAGCCTGTACGCCGAGCTGGCCCTGTATCCGAAACCGGGCCTGGTCTCGCTGGTCGACAACGGCAGCCACGACGACATGAACGCGGAGACCTTCCTGCGCAGCCTGTTCTCGCTGCGCCGCTACTTCCGCGACATCTGCGAGGCCGGCATGCAGGACGCGCCTTTCCAGGTGCTCAAGCGCCTGGGCATCGAGGCCGAAAAACGCATGCTGCGCGCGACCGGGGGCATCAATACCCACCGCGGCGCCATCTTCTGCGTCGGCTTGCTGTGCGCCGCCATCGGCCGCTGCCAGGCGCGCGGCATCCTGCTGTCGCCCGAGGCGATCCGCGCGGTGCTGCTGGAGCGCTGGGGCCAGGCCCTGTTCGCCCATACGGCCGACGGCAACGTGGCCTCGCACGGAACCCAGGTGGTGCTGCGCTATGCCGCCAGCGGCGCGAGGGAAGAAGCCGCGCACGGATTGCCGTCGGTGTTCGAGGTCGGCCTGCCGGCGCTGTGCCGCACCCTGGCGGCGGGCCGCAGCATGCGCCTGGCGCGGGTCGACGCGCTGTTTTCACTAATGGCGCGGGTCAGCGACACCAATGTCTATCACCGGGGCGGGCCTGACGGCGCCGCCACCGTACGCCGCCACGCCCC
>NZ_JAGPWD010000078.1 GCF_018119395.1 Massilia sp. ZL223 | reverse complement strand
TCCGCCCCGCCCTGTCCGGGACGAAAGGCAAGCATGCGCAGCAGGGTCATCGTGAAGCCGGCGTACTCGTCCGGCGCCAGGCCGATCTCGTTACGGCCGTGCACGGCGATCTGGTAATACAGCTGCACTTCCTGCGGGTCGAACAGCTCGGCCAGGCGCAAGATGTCGCTCAATTCGGGCAGGTCTTGCGGCACGGCGGCCGGCACGCTCTGGGCCAGGGCAATGCGGTGCAGCAGGGTGCCGAGGTCTTGCAGCGCGCCGTTGTAGGACAGGCTGCGGCTGGCCATCTCGTCGGCCACCGCCATCAGGTCGGCGCCGTCCTGGGCGGCCAGCGCGTCCAGCAGGCGCACCAGGTAGGACTGGTCGAGCGCGCCCAGCATGCCCTGCACCGCGTCCAGGGTCACCTGGCCGGCGGCATAGGCGATCGCCTGGTCGGTCAGCGAGAGCGCGTCGCGCATCGAGCCGTGCGCGCCTTGCGCCAGCAGGCGCAGCGCGGGCTGCTCGAAGCTGACGCCTTCCTGGCCCAGGATGTTTTCCAGGTGGCCCACGATGTGGCCCGGGGGCATTTGCTTCAGGTTGAACTGGAGGCAGCGCGACAGCACCGTCACCGGGATCTTTTGCGGATCGGTGGTCGCGAGGATGAACTTGACGTGCGGCGGCGGTTCCTCGAGCGTCTTGAGCATCGCGTTGAACGCGTGGTTGGTGAGCATGTGCACCTCGTCGATCATGTAGACCTTGAAGCGCGCATTGCTCGGCGCATAGACGGCCTGCTCGAGCAGCTGGGCCATCTCGTCGACGCCGCGGTTGGAGGCCGCGTCCATCTCTATATAGTCGACGAAGCGGCCGGCGTCGATTGCGCGGCAGGCTTCGCATTGCCCGCAGGGTTCGGCAGTGATGCCGCCCTGCCCGTCCGGGCCGGTGCAGTTGAGCGACTTGGCCAGGATCCGCGACAAGGTGGTCTTGCCGACCCCGCGCGTGCCGGTGAACAGATAGGCGTGGTGCAGGCGGCCGGTCCTCAACGCATGGGTCAGCGCACGAACGACGTGCTCCTGGCCGACCAGCGTTTCGAAGTTCTTGGGACGGTATTTGCGGGCGAGGACTTGATAGGACATGCCGAGATTTTACCGCAGATGGCCGTTGCCGCGAACAATCTGTGGCCATGCTTTCAAGCATCACTAGCGACGGGCGAAGCACATCGGCGACTTCACGGTCGTGTCGAAGCGGAAACTGACTAGGGAGGGTAAAGCAGGAGGAAGATAAGAGGCGAGCCTGATCTGCGGCACTTGCGGTGAACGGCTTTGGCTGCTTCGTTCCCGACCTGACCAGGTAAACCATGCCACAATGCGCAGGGGCCCGCCAGCAGTCATTATACCGCACCCCATCCCGTTTGGGAAACGGCGGGCAAACTGCCCGCGCTTACTATTCAGTTAGCTTGTAAACCGTCGTTCCGGCGACGGCCGGAACCCAAGTTTCGCGGCTCGACGGCGCATGCAAACTTGGACCCCGGCCGAGGGGGACGCCGAGTCCCGGGGCGACGTGCATAATTTAGCGGCTGCTCTTAGATACCTAGCTGCTGCCAGATATCGTCGACCTTGCGCTTGACCGCCTCATCCATCACGATCGGCGTGCCCCACTCCCGATTGGTCTCGCCCGGCCACTTGTTCGTGGCGTCGATCCCCATCTTGCTCCCCAGCCCGCTGATCGGCGAGGCGAAGTCCAGGTAATCGATCGGCGTGTTATCGACCATGACCGTATCGCGCGTCGGATCGACCCGGGTCGTGATCGCCCAGATCACTTCCTTCCAGTCGCGCACGTCGACGTCTTCGTCCACCACCACGATGAACTTGGTATACATGAACTGGCGCAGGAAGCTCCACACGCCGAACATCACGCGCTTGGCGTGGCCCGCGTACTGCTTCTTCATCTGCACCACGGCCATGCGATAGCTGCAGCCTTCCGGCGGCAGGTAGAAGTCGGTGATCTCGCTGAACTGCTTCTGCAGCAGCGGGATGAAGACTTCGTTCAGCGCCACGCCCAGCACCGCCGGCTCGTCGGGCGGTTTGCCCGTATAGGTCGAGTGATAAACAGGATCGCGGCGCATCGTGATGCGGTCGATCGTGAACACCGGGAAGCTGTCCTGCTCATTGTAATAGCCGGTGTGGTCGCCATACGGCCCTTCGAGCGCGTGCTCGAAGCCGGACGGGTGATTGGCATCCGGGTAAATATGCCCTTCCAGCACGATCTCGGCGGACGCCGGCACACGCAGTTCGCTGCCGATGGCCTTGGTCAGCGCGGTGCGGCTGCCGCGCAGCAGGCCGGCGAACTGGTATTCGGACAGGCTGTCCGGCACCGGCGTCACCGCGCCCAGGATGGTGGCCGGGTCGGCGCCCAGCGCCACCGCGATCGGATAGGGCTTGCCCGGATTGGCCAGCGCATGCTCGCGGAAGTCGAGCGCGCCGCCGCGGTGGGCCAGCCAGCGCATGATGACTTTGTTCGGCCCCAGCACCTGCTGGCGATAGATGCCCAGGTTCTGGCGCTTCTTGTTAGGCCCTTTGGTGATCACCAGGCCCCAGGTGATCAGGGGCGCCACGTCGCCCGGCCAGCAATGCTGGATCGGCAGCCTGGCCAGGTCGACGTCCTGCCCTTCCCAGACGATCTCCTGGCAAGGCGCGCCGCGCACTTCCTTGGGGGCCATGTCCCACACCGCCTTGACGAGCGAACCGAGGCCCATGATGTCCCTGAAACCCTTGGGCGGTTCGGGCTCCTTGAGGCGGGCCAGCACATGGCCGATGCGGCGCAGCTCGCCCACGTCGTCCGCGCCCATGCCCAGGGCCACGCGGCGCGGCGTGCCGAACAGGTTGCCGAGGACGGGGATGGTGTGGCCGGTGGGCTGGGTGAACAGGAGCGCCGGGCCGCCGGCGCGCAGGGTGCGGTCGCAGACCTCCGTCATCTCGAGGTTCGGCGACACCGGGATTCCTACGCGCTTGAGTTCGCCCATGCTGTCCAGCTGGGCCATGAAATCCCGTAAGTCTGTATATTTCATCAATCTTTTATCGTTTTTTCAACTGCATTTGGTTAGTGAACGATGCCGCCCAAGTCCTTGAATTGCTGAGTAATTTCCAGATTGACCTCTGGAAATCAGAACTAAAAGTAATAAGGACGGAAAGTGCTAGGGTTGACTTGATATAAGCTCGCCCCTACAATCCACCCTACTTGATGAGGCAGGCACGTCTTTTTGACACCATTTTAGCTGTTCTCACTCATTCACGGGGTCGGGGCCCCACATGACATTTTAAGGAGTGTTTTCATTGGGCGTCTGCCCAGAACCCCGAGTTAGTTGTTGAGCCACTGGTCCCTGCCGCCCTGGCCATACCAGCTTAAGCAAAGCAATGACGGCGTCAGTCCACCGCAAGGCGGCGACAGACGATATTTCTGATGCACGGCAACGTACGTCCAAACGAAGCGCTTACTGCGCTCCGACGGGATCGTTTTTGCCGCGACAAAAGGGAGATTCGATGATGCATCGTTTCATCGCGAGCGCACGGCTCGTCCAAACCATGGCCAGCCAGCCAATCACGTGGGCTTCCGTGACGAAAGCGACACGCGGTCTATTGACCACCGCACAATACACACTGACCGTATGCGGTCTGACGGCAATCGCCGCGCTCGCGCTGCTGTACACCAACGACGACGTCGCCAAGCGCGTCTCGCAACTGCTGCATCCGCAGCCGACCATCGTGGCCGCCGCACCGGTCGCCACGAACGCCATGACCGTGGCGGAAGCCGTGGCCGAAGAAGCCGCCGACGAGACACATCCCGCGCTGCGCAACACCAAGCAGCAGCAATGGGTGACCGACTGGCTGTCCAAGCGCTACCGCGTCGCCAGCGACGCCGCCAACATGCTGGTCTCGACCGCCTACATGACGGCGCACGAGGTCAAGCTGGACCCGCTGCTGATCCTGGCGGTGATGGCGATCGAATCGGGCCTGAACCCGTTCGCGGAAAGCCCGGTGGGCGCCAAAGGCTTGATGCAGGTCATGGCCAAGGTGCACCACGACAAGTTTGCGGAAGTGGGCGGCCAGGAAGCTGCGCTGAATCCGGTCGCCAACATCCGTGTCGGCGCCCTGATCCTGAAGGATTACGTGAAGCGTACCGGCTCGGTCGAGGGTGGCCTGAAGACCTATGTGGGCGCGGCCGACCTGGAAACCGATTCGGGCTACGGCTCGAAGGTGCTGGCGGAATACCGCCGCCTGAAGCAGGTGGCGCGCGGCCAGAAGGTGCCGACCTTCACCCCGCGTGAACCGGCGGCGCCGATCATGGTCAGCAAGCCGGCTGAGCCGGTGGTGAAGCCGGAAACGGCTCCGGCCGAAGCGCCGGCGCCGGCGGCGGAAGTGATCGCCGGGCTGTAAGCGGTAAGAACTCCTCTTGAACCACTGCTGCGGCGGTGGTTTTTTTATGGGCGTGTGGCTTCTCTGGCGCTCCTGGGATGCGGGCAAACTTGGGTCCCGGCCTGCGCCGGGACGACGTGCATAGGATTGTGGGCAGTGGAAGCGCCAACCATATTCACAAGCGCTAGCACGTCGTCCCAGCGAAG
>NZ_JAGPWD010000077.1 GCF_018119395.1 Massilia sp. ZL223 | reverse complement strand
GCCCCCCCCCGCCCCCCCCCCCCCCCCCCCAACGGGGGGGCGGCCGGCTTAAGCTTAGTGGAAGATACCGACGGCCAGCTCGGCCCACACGACGAGCAGGGCGCCCAGCAGCACCAGGCCGAGCAGCTTGCGCTCGCGCGCGCCGCGCACCATGCGCGACAGCAGGACCCAGGCCGTGCCCGTGCCGCCCAGCAGGAAGGCGGCCACGGCGAAGTCGAAGCCGGTCCAGTTGACTTCGCGGGTGAACTGCATGGCGACCAGCGGCACCAGCAGGAGGCAGGCGGTCGCGAGGACGACGCGCAGCAGGTCGGTCGAGACGGGGCGCAGCGGGGCGTTGCCGATGGCGGGGGACATGGTCGATCTCCGTGTGGGTGTGAATGATGTTCAAATAGTATCGCAGCTTGCGGCGCTTGTGCCAGTTCCGGCTGACGATTCTCAGCGGCAATAAAAAAGCCACGACGCATCGTGGCTTTCCCGGAGCGCGGTGGCCTTACGCCGCTGCGTTTTCCTGCTTCGGCGGCAGGGCGATCTCGTTGTTCACGCTGAACTGGTAGTCCTTGAACACGTGCTCGGCCGACAGGATCTGGTAATTGCCGTCCGCCAGCAGGTGGGTGGTGTCCTTCAGGCGGTAGGTGTAGTGGCCGCAGGTCCAGCAATTGAAATTACGCATGTGGGTGCACAGGCAGGTCTTGTCCATGACCACGATGTTCTTGCTGTCCGGGCTGGCCTGCACCTCGCGGTTGTACGAGTTGATGTAGGCGCAGTTGCCGGTGGCGTCCAGCAGGTAGCCGTAGGATTCGCAGCCCGGGCGGATGCCGGAGCCGATCGCCGGGGTGTTCTTCAGCATGCGCATCGGGTAGCCGGTCGGCGACAGGCCGTTGACTTCGATGTCGTCCTCGCCGGCGCGGAAGTATTCCTGCTTGACGTTGTCCGGCAGGCCGCATTCGTGGGTGACGGTGAAGCGGGTCGCCACCTGCACGCCGCCGGCGCCTTTTTCCAGGAAGCCCGCCGCATCGGTGCCGGTAAACACGCCGCCGGCCGCGATGAGGGGGATGTCCAGCTGCTCGGCGCGCATGAAGGCATGGATCTCGTCCATGATGGTGTGCAGGTCGTACTGCTTCCAGTCGTCGATGCCGAAGCCCAGGTGGCCGCCGGCCAGCGGGCCTTCGACGATGATGTAGTCGGGCAGGCGGTCCAGGCGCGAGACCTTGCGCAGGAACAGCTGCAGCGCGCGCACCGAGGACACGATGATGCCCAGCTTGGCGTCGCGGAAGCGCGGGTGATCCTTGATCAGCTCGAAGGAACCCAGGTGCAGGCCGGCCGACATGGTGATGCCGTCGATGCCCGCATCCAGCGCCGAGGCCAGGCGCACGCGCAGGGTTTCCTTGGGCGCGTTCATGGTCAGCTTTTCCATGCAGTTCACGAAGACCAGGCCATCGCCTTTCTTCGCTTCCATGGTCGCGCCCACGTGCAGGCGGGTCGCTTCGGCCAGGCGGTCGAGGTCGAACTGGACCACCGCCTTGTTCATGTTGTTGATGTTGAACTTGTAGAGCTTCGTCTTGTCCTTGACGAAGGTGGTGTCGAACTTGCGGTCCGAAACGTCTTGCACCATGGCATCGGAAATATGGCCGATACCGCCCAGGCGCGCGGCTTCCAGCGCCAGTTCGGACGTCGAGATGTCCACACCCATTCCGCCGATCATGATGGGCACATATTCCTTGTTGCCCAGTTTTAAGCGGAAATCATCAACACGTTTCATTGCTATCCTTAGACTACGACTCTTCGAGTACGACGGGCAGGCGCAGAAAAACACCGTGAGCGCACGGCCTTCATTCTACCCCAAGCGGGTCTGTGCCCCCTGTGACGGATTGTCCCAGGCGGGCGCTGCGGGCCGGTACGCCGGCCCGGGCGCGGTGCTTAATCGCGGAAATTGTTGAACGCCAGCGGCAGTTCCTGGACATCCTTGCGCAGCAGGGCCATGGCGGCCTGCAGGTCGTCGCGCTTGGCGCCGGTGATGCGCACCGATTCGCCCTGGATGCTGGCCTGGACCTTCATCTTGCTTTCCTTGATCACCTTGGTGATCTTCTTGGCGTCTTCGGTCTCGATGCCGTTGCGCACCTTGATGACCTGCTTGACCTTGTCGCCGCCGATCTTCTCGACCTTGCCTTCGTCGAGGAAGCGGACGTCGACCTTGCGCTTCGACATCTTGTTGATGAGGACGTCCTTGACCTGGCCGAGCTGGAAGTCGGCGTCGGCGAACAGGGTCAGTTCGCGTTCCTTCTGTTCGACCTTGGCCGAGCTGCCCTTGAAGTCGAAGCGGGTGGTGATTTCCTTGTTCGACTGTTCGACGGCGTTCTTCACTTCGACCATGTCTGCTTCGCAGACGACATCAAACGATGGCATGGTTCTTCCTTTTTCCTGATGTTGCTATTAGATGAATCCCTCTATTTTAACGGACAACCGTCCGAACCGGCGACCTGTTTTGCCAGACCGGCAAGGCTGGAGGCGTCCTTGATACCGCCTTGGCTCTATAATGGGGCGAAAAACCTGTCTACGCCATGCATCCACACCTGTTCCTCGTCCACGACCAGCCGCTCGATTCCTTCAACACCTTCCGCATTCCGGCCAGGGCCCGGCACTACCTGCGCGTGACCGGCGCGGAGCAGCTGGACCAGCTGCGCGCCGACCCCGAACTGGGCGCGCTGCCGCGCCTGGTGCTCGGGGGCGGCAGCAACCTGCTGTTCACCCGCGACTTCGACGGCGTGGTGCTGCACATGTCCGGCCTGGGGCGCGAGATCCTCGGCGAACAGGACGGGCGGGTGCTGGTGCGGGCCCAGGCGGGCGAGAACTGGCACGCCTTCGTCCAGTACACGCTGGAGCAGGGGCTGGGCGGCCTGGAAAACCTGTCGCTGATCCCCGGCACGGTGGGCGCCGCGCCGATCCAGAACGTGGGGGCGTATGGCACGGAAACCAAGGATGTCTTCCATAGTCTGACGGCATACGACATGGACAGCGGCGAAGTGCGTGTGCTGGATGCGCAGGACTGCCGCTTCGCCTACCGGGACAGCATCTTCAAGCACGAGGACGGACGCGCGCTCGTGGTGCTGGACGTGACCTTCGCGCTGCCCAAGGACTGGGCGCCGAACCTGCGCTATGCGGAACTGGCCAACGCCGCACGCGACGCCGGACTGGAATCGCCGACGCCGCGCCAGGTGGGCGCCCTGGTCGAAGCGATCCGGCGCCGCAAGCTGCCGGACCCGGCCGAGATCGGCAATGCGGGGAGTTTCTTCAAGAACCCGGTGGTCTCCGCCGAGCACTGCGCGCGCCTGCTGGCGCAGTTCCCGAACCTGGTCCACCATGCGCAGCCCGACGGCACGGAAAAGCTGGCGGCGGGCTGGCTGATCGACCAGTGCGGCTGGAAGGGCCGCAGCATGGGCGCGGCGGGCGTGTATCCGAAGCAGGCGCTGGTGCTGGTGAACCTGGGCGGGGCGCGCGGCGAAGACGTGGTGCGCCTGGCGCGGGCGATCCAGGCGGATGTCGAGGCGCGCTACGGCGTGGCGCTGGAGCCGGAGCCGGTATTCATTTAGCGGAGGTGGGCATGATCAAGGCAGTCGTGACCGGCCACACCCGTGGCCTTGGCGCCGCGGTGGCGGCGGAGCTGGTGGCGCGCGGGATCCCGGTGCTGGGCGTGGCGCGCGGACATGCCGAGATCGGCGAGGGCATGGAGCAGGCGGTGGTCGACCTGTCCGACGCCGCGGCGCTGGCGGGCTGGATCGGCGGGCACGCGCTGCGCAGTTTCCTGGCGGGCTGCGATATGGCGCTGCTGGTGAACAATGCGGGCGTGGTGACGCCGGTGGGACCGCTGGGGGAGCAGGATCCGCTGGCGGCGCTGCGCGCGGCCACCCTGAATGTGGGCGCGCCGCTGGCGCTGTCGGCTGCCTTCGTGCAGGCGGCGCCGCAGGCTGAAAGGCGCATCCTGCATATCTCGAGCGGGGCGGGGCGCAGCGCGTATCCGGGGTGGAGCGTGTATTGCGCCACCAAGGCGGCGCTGGACCAGCATGCGCGGGCGGTGGCGCTGGACGCGGATGCGCGCGTGAAGGCGTGCAGCCTGGCGCCCGGGGTGATCGATACGGATATGCAGGCGGAAATCAGGGCGACGCCGGATGAGCGCTTTCCGCTCAGGCAGCGGTTCGTCGATATGAAGCAGGCGGGGGTGCTGGTGCCGCCGCAGGCTTGTGCGGTGACGCTGGTGGATTATTTGCTGGATGCCGGGTTTGGGGGCAAGCCGGTGGATGATTTGCGGGGTTAGGCGAGGGTGGGGTAGAGGTCGAGCCAGCTGGGGTTGGTGGATTGGATGACGTTAATTTTCCAGTTGCGCGGCCATTCCTTGATCTGCTTTTCGCGCGTGATCGTTTCGACGATGTCGCAGTGGATTTCGTACCAGACCAGGGTCTTTACTTTGTATTGTTTCGTGAAGCCCTGGACAAAGCCTTCCTTGTGTTGCCAGACGCGTTTGATCAGGTCTGATGTGACGCCGACATAGAGCGTGCCGTAGGGGCGCCTGGCGAGCATGTAGACGAAGGATTGTTTGTCCATCCGGGTATCGTCGCGCTAACGCCGGGCGGTGGCGCTGCGGGTGCGCAAACGAACTTGGGTTCCGGCGCAGGC
>NZ_JAGPWD010000076.1 GCF_018119395.1 Massilia sp. ZL223 | reverse complement strand
TGTGGGTCCATAAAAGCGCTATCGAAACGCGACGAACTTGGGTTCCCGCCTTCGCGGAAACGACGGTTTTGAGCTTAGGTGCGCTAATCGCGATAACTATTGTGGCTTGCTGCTTACAAACGTCGTACCCGCCACTGGCGGCTACGACTTCCGGGACTCGGCGTCCCCTTGGCCGGAACCCAAGTTCAACGCACGCTAGCAAACCAGCAGCTACTCCAGCTCCAACAACCGCTTCACCACCTGCGCCATCTCATCAAGCCGATACGGCTTATGCATCAACTGCACGCGCTGGAAGATCTCTTCCTCCGCATCGCCCGGATACCCCGAAGCGAACAGCAGCTTCGCAGCCGGCAGACACTCTTCCATCGCCTGCGCCACTTCGTGGCCGCGCACCTTCCCCGGCATGACGATGTCCGTGAACAGCAGATCGATCGGCAGCCCTTGCCGGATGAAGCCCATCGCCGCCTCTCCATCCGCCGCCTCCAGCACACACAGCCCGAGCTTGCGCAGTACTTCCGCACTCGCTTCCCGCACCGGCGCCTCGTCCTCGACCACCAGCACATTGCGCATCCGCTCACCCGGCAGGGCGTCCGGCGCCACGGGAGGAAAATACATCGTCACTGTCGTACCAGCACCCGGACTTCCCGACAGCTCGATCTGCCCGCCGCTCTGTTTGACGAAGCTGAAAGCGAGACTCAGTCCGAGCCCCGAGCGACGGCTATCTGTCTTGGTTGTGAAGAAGGGTTCAAATGCGCGCCGCTGTACGTCTTCCTTCATGCCGCAGCCATTGTCGACGAGCCTGATCCGCATCCATTCCGGGTCGACGTCGTTCGCGCCCGGAAGGCGCGCGGTCTCGATCTCGATCACCAGGCGGCCATCCGCTCCCATCGCCTCGGCAGAGTTCTGCACCAGGTGAAGCATGGTTTTTTCGAACTGGGTAGGGTCGAGCGACGCCATCGGCAAAGACCCATTCGCGGAAATGCTCAATTTGCACTCACCCAGCACCTGCTGCAGCATTCCCCTCAGGCTGCACAGGTAGACCTCGGCGTGCAGCGTCATCGGCGCCAAGGCCTGTGGCCGTGAAAAGGCCAGCAGCTGCGCGGCCAGCCGCGCGCCGCGGCGTACACCTTCCGACGCGGCGTCGACACGGCGCACCGTGCGTTCATCCGCCCGATGCGATACCTTGAGCAGCTGCAGATGGCCATTGATCAACTGGAGCACATTGTTGAAGTCGTGTGCGATACCGCTGGTGAGCTCTCCGATGGCTTCCATCTTCTGCGCCTCATGCAGCGATGCCTGGGCATCCGACAACTGGCGTGTCCGTTCCAGCAATTCGGCCCGGCTTGCCGCGAGCGCCTGCATCGCGCGATCGCGTTCGCGGATCGCCAGGTAGGCGCGCGAATGAGCACGCGCCCGTGCCGCAAGCTCGATGCGGTCCGGCCATTTGACCAGGTAGTCCATCGCTCCCGCCGCAAAACCGTCCGCCTTGATGTGCGGGTTCTCGTTCGACGACAGCATGATGACCGGAATCGGCGCGAGCTCCGGATCCTCCTTCAGGCTGCGGATCACGCTCAAGCCGTCGACCATGGGCATGTGCAGGTCGACCATGATGACCGTCGGCGCGAATGCCCGCGCCGCCTGGACCGCGTGTATGGATTCGCTCTGGTATTCGATGGTCATGTCGGCCTCGGTGGCGAGCATGCTGTTCAGGAGTTGCGCGTTGAAGGGCTGGTCGTCGATCAGCAGGACACGGCAGTCGGTCAAAGTTGGGGACATGGGAGCTCAGTGCAGAGGCGTTGTCGCTGGCATGGCGGCATGCGCGATGCTGTCTTCCAGTTGTAGCAGGTCGTAGGGTTTGGGCAGTACGATGATGCCGCTGTCCGCCGGAAGTTGAATGGCTTTTCCTTCTCCCGATGCGAGGATCACCTTGAGTGCAGGGTGCGACGCGATCGCGCGGGCCGCGAGTTCGATGCCGGACATGCCCGGCAGGTTCAGGTCAGTGAACAGGACGTCGACCTCGCGTTCGTTCAACACCGAGAGGGCCTGCTCGGCCGAGTCGCTGCCACGGGCGTCATGTCCCAGCGCGGCCAGCAGTTCGCACGCGAGTTCGCGCGTATCGGTATCGTCCTCGACCACGAGAATGCGGCGTCCCGCCGGCATCGTCTCCAGCGCGGCGCCGGCCAGGGAAACAGGCGACGGCAAGGCGGGAGCCATGACGTCGAGTTGCTGGTGGATCGCACGTGCAAGCTGCTCGCGGCTGTAGGGCTTCGGGAGCAGGTCGATTCCTGCCTCGATCGCCTTGTCGGGCAGGTGACCCGACGTCAGCAGGATCGCGCAGTGAGGAGCGATATCGCGGCAGCGGGCGACCAGCGTCGCGCAGTCGACGGAGCCGGGCATCGACAAATCGCTGAACAACAGGTCCACGTGCACGCCACTCTGCAGTACCGCAAGCGCCTGCTGGGCGTCGCCCGCGCGCAGCACATGGTAGCCGAGGCTCGAGAGCATGTCGGTGGTTGCGGCCACCACCGCCGCGTCATCGTCGACCACAAGTATGGTTTCGCCTACGCCGAGCACGGTCGCATCGTCGGCCGCATGCACATCGGCGACGTCGCTGTGCGAGCGCGGGAGGTAGATCAGGATCGTGGTGCCCTGGCCCGGCTGGCTCTGGATGCGGATTTCGCCGCCGCTCTGTTTGACGAAGCCATACACCATGCTCATCCCAAGGCCGGTGCCCTGGCCTGGCCCTTTGGTCGTGTAGAAGGGATCGAAGATCTTCTGCACGACCGCGGGCGGCATGCCGCAACCGGTGTCGATGATCGACAGGCAGACCTGGTCACCCGCAGAGTCCTCGAGAACTGCGTTGGCGAGGCTGATGGTCAGCCGGCCGGCGCCCGACATCGCGTCGCGCGCATTGATGACCATGTTGAGGATCGCGTTTTCCAGCTGGTTGCGGTCCACTTCGACATTCCACAGGCCTGCCGGCTGCTGGATCTCGACCTCGATGCGGTCGCCGAGGGCGCGCAGCAGCAGCGAATCCATGTCGGCAATCAGGCGGCCGAGATGGGTGGCCACGGGCTGCAGCGGCTGGCGGCGCGCGAAGGCAAGCAACTGCGAGGACAGCTTCGACCCGCGCTCGACGGCCGCGATGGCACTCGCGACGCGCGCGGCGGGCAGCTCGCCCATGCTGTCGAGTTCCATCAGTTGCAGGTTGCTCGAGATGATCTGTAGCACGTTGTTGAAATCGTGCGCGACGCCGCTTGCCAGCTGGCCCACCGCTTCCATCTTGTGCGCCTGGCGCAGCGCATCTTCCGCCTTGACGCGTTCCGTTTCCTCCAGCACGACCTTGCGTTCGAGCGACAGGTTCAGCTCCCGCAGGGCGGCTTCTGCATGACGCAGGTTGTCTTCGGTACGCTTACGCTCCGTGATGTCGTAGGACACGCCCAGGTAACGGCGCTGACCGGCCATCGTCCCGCTGACCGGCTGGCCCCGGCGCGCGAGCCATCGCCACTCGCCCGTATCGGCGCGACGGATCTGGTACTCGGCGTAGGCGATCGGATTGTCTTCGTTGCCAAGGCGGCTAGGGCCGAGCAGGTGGCCGTGCGACGGCTCGATGTGGCTGATGAGACGCTCGGCGGTAATCTCGGTGTCGGCGTCGAATCCCCACAGGCGGCGATAGGCCTCCGAGACCTTCATCTGGCCAGTGGCGGGATACCACTCGAAGGTCCCGATCTCGCCGGCTTCCTGGGCTACTCGCAGCCACTCCTCGGTCAGAGCATGGTCGGTGATGTCGATGCCTTCGATGAAGACCCCGCAGACCTGGCCGTTCGCATCCTTCAGCGGCTGGTAGAGGAAATCCAGCACACGGCGTTCCATGGCTTCACCGCCGCCGCTCTCCAGTTGTACCTCGACGTTCTGGCCGTAAAACGGCTCGCCCTCGCGATACACCTGGTCCAGCAAGGCGACAAAACCCTGTTCGACCACTTCAGGGAGGACCTGCCTGACCGGCTTGCCGAGGATGTCCCGATGCTGGACCAACCGGAGATAGGAATCGTTGGCCAGCTCGAACACGTGATCGGGGCCGTTCACCACCGCCATGAAGCTCGGGGCCTGGCGGAACAACTCGTTGAGGAAGTCCATGTCGCCTGCCAGCTGGCGATTGGCCTGCTCCAGTCTGGCGCGCAGCGCATCGAGGCTTGCGTTGACCTGGGTGAGATGTTCCTCCTGGCGCGTACGCTGCCGTTCGCCGCATACGCGCGCGGTAGTCTCGATCACGGTGGCGAGGACACCGCGCACCTGCCCGTGTTCGTCGACCGCGGGCGTGTAATAGAGGTCGAACCAGACGTCTTTCGGCGTGCCGTCGCGATCCAGCACGAAGTGCTTGTCCTGGAAGGTCTGGACTTCGCCAACGAAGCAGGCGTCGTGCACCGGCTTGTTGAAGTCTTCCCAGGCCTCGGGCCAGGCATCGCGCACCGGCATGCCGAAGACACGGGGATGCCGGCTGCCTGCAATGACCGCATAGGCATCGTTATAGATAAGCGTTCTGTCGTCACCCCACACAAGGGCCATGCCGACAGGGGCGCGCAAGACGACTTCGACGAGAATGCGGAGGGTGCTGGGCCACTGTTCCAGTGGACCGAGAGAGCTGGTGCTCCAGTCGCGCGTGCGAATCAGGTGGGCCGTGTCGCCGTGACAGGCGGGCCAAGCGATCTCACTCATGATTGCCTCGTCGTGGTAGAAGCACTAGGGGATCGCACAGGTATGCAATGCCGGCTGTGCTTAGGGATTGGGCCGACAGTGTAACACCGGAAAGAGCGGAATTACACGATTTGGCGAAGCGACGACTAGCACGCGTAAAACGGACCGTTGTCACGCGGTCCCGGTTTCAGACGAGGCCCAGTTTGCCGCTGAGGCGAAGCTCGACTCTGTCCCAGAAGCGGTCATGCACAGGTAGCAGCAGAACGTTGCAGACAGGTTCCAGCACGGCGGCCATGCCGCCGAAGGCCAGCGAGCCGGTCGCAAGATACATGACGGAGAAGGCGACCACCATGTGCATGGCGGTCTGGCTCAGTTTCTCGCCGACGACGGCCAGATAACGGCTGCGACCGGCCGTCGCCCGCAGCCGGAATGCGGCCCATGCCTTTTCATGGAAAGGGAGCAGCAAGACGTTGATCACTGGCTCGATGATGATCGCAAGGCCGCCGAGGACGATCGAGCCGGTCAGCGCATAGGCGATCGCAAACGCGATCGCCATGTGGGTGATGACCTGGCTGGTTTTCTTCGCTGCGACGGCCATGATGGACTCCTCTCTTGCATCGTTATCACTACGGTGAGGCCAAATGATAGTGATTCTTGTTTATAGAGAAAAGCAATTTAAATTGAAGAAATTGATAGCCTGGGGCTATTGTCGAGAGCCCTCAGCTGTGGAGGTGAAGCTGTCGCAAGCGAGCAACTGCCCTTGCGGGCTATGTCATCGTTTTGTTATAGTCTTGTTTCGCCCGACGCAGTCGCACTCCTTTGAGGATGCAAGCGAAAGGTGGAAAGAAAAAGAAGTTGACGAACATCGCAAAACACCGCATAATCTCGCTTCTCTGCTGCTGACGAACACAACGCTTCGTCGAACAAGGCGGCACGACAGAGCACGACCCTAGGCGGTCCC
>NZ_JAGPWD010000075.1 GCF_018119395.1 Massilia sp. ZL223 | reverse complement strand
CTTTTGGCGCCTAGCTGCGGCGCCAGGCCATCCAGCGTTCCTTGCCGGCGAAGACGGGAATCGAGTCCTGCACTGCCCTGTCCTCGATGCACTCGAAGTGCGAGGCCAGGAGTTCCTCGAGCCGCTCGCGGGCGATCCCGAAAGGCGGCCCCTTGGGCTTCTCGTCGAAGTAAAAGAAACCCGCCAGCAGCGCCCCTGGCGCCAGAAGCTCCGCCCAGCGCGCCGCGATGCGCGGCCACATGGCGGGCGGCATCGCGCACAGGAAGGCGCATTCGTAGACCATGTCCAGCGGCCGCTCGGGTTCCCAGGCGAAAAAATCCGCTTCCAGCACCCGTTCGGCCCACTGTCCCGCCACCCGCTTCGCGCGGGCCACGGCCTCGGGCGAGAAATCGATGGCGGTGGCCATCCAGCCCCGCTCCATCAGCCAGGCCAGTTCATAGCCGCTGCCGCAGCCGGGGATCAGGACCGTCAGCGGCTGTGCGCAGTCGGCGACGAAGCGCCGCATCTCGGCAGGAACAGAACCCCGGTCCCAGGGCGTGAAGCCGCGCGCGAAGCGCTCGTCCCAGAACCCGGGCTGGAGCGGATCGCGGTTGGAAAAGTCAGGCGCCATGCACCTGCAGCAGGTAGAAGCCGAGCGCCACGATGCCGGATCCGCCCAGCAGGAAGGCCAGCACGCCCAGCAGACGGTTGGTGCGGCGCTGCTGCATCACCAGCATCGCAAGCAGGTCGGACTGGGCGACGTTCGGACCGGCCAGGTGCGGATGGGTCTCGCGCGCCAGGGCCTGGTGCAGCAGGCGCGGGAACTGCGGGAAGATGTGGGCGTAGCGCGGCGCTTCGGCGCGCAGGCGCTCCACGAAGCCCTGCCAGCCGACCTGTTCGGACATCCAGCGCTCCAGGTAGGGCTTGGCGGTTTTCCACAGGTCCAGGTCAGGGTCGAGCTGGCGCCCCAGGCCTTCGATGTTGAGCAGGGTCTTCTGCAGCAGCACCAGCTGCGGCTGGACCTCGACGTTGAAGCGGCGCGAAGTCTGGAACAGGCGCAGCAGGATCTGGCCGAAGGAGATGTCCTTCAGCGGCCGGTCGAAGATCGGCTCGCAGCAGGCGCGCACGGCGGACTCCAGTTCGTCGACGCGGGTGGCCGGCGGCGCCCAACCGGATTCGATGTGGGCTTCGGCCACGCGCTTGTAGTCGCGGCGGAAGAAGGCCAGGAAGTTCTGCGACAGGTAGTCCTTGTCGAAGTCGTTCAGGGTGCCGACGATGCCGAAGTCGAGCGCGATGTAGCGGCCGAAGGTCTCCTTCTCGATCGAGACCAGGATGTTCCCCGGGTGCATATCGGCATGGAAGAAGCCGTCGCGGAACACCTGGGTGAAGAAGATCTCCACGCCGTCGCTCGACAGTTTTTTCAGGTCCACGCCCTCGGCCGCCAGGCGGTCGATCTGCGACACCGGGATGCCGCGCATGCGCTCCATCACGATCACGCTGCTGGAGCAATAGTCCCAGTACATCTCGGGCACCATCAAGAGGGTCGAGTTGGCGAAGTTGCGGCGCAGCTGGGCCGCGTTGGCCGCTTCGCGCATCAGGTCCAGCTCGTCGTGCAGGTATTTGTCGAATTCGCCCACGACTTCGCGCGGCTTGAGGCGGCGCGCCTCGCCCCACACGCGCTCGATCAGGCTGGCGGCCATGTGCATCAGGGCGATGTCTTCGTCGATCAGCTTCTTCATGCCCGGACGCAGCACCTTGACCGCGACGTCCTTGCCGTTCTTGAGGCGCGCGAAGTGCACCTGGGCGATCGAGGCCGAGGCCACCGGCTCGCGCTCGAAATGGGCGAACAGCTGGTCCGGATGGGCGCCGAGCGAACGCGTGATCTGGGCGATGGCCAGGTTGGAATCGAAAGGCGGCACCCGGTCCTGCAGCAAGGCCAGCTCGTCGGCGATATCCTGGGGCATCAGGTCGCGCCGGGTCGACAGCACCTGGCCGAACTTCACGAAGATGGGGCCGAGCTCCTCCAGCGCCTGGCGCAAACGGATCGCGCGCGGCGAGGTGATGCGGCGCCAGAAGAAGAAGGTGCTCATCAGGCGCGCGGTGCGCGGCGCGTTGATGCTGGTGACGGCGATCTCGTCGAGGCCGTATTTGGTGAATACAGCGAGGATGCGCAGCAGGCGCAGGAATTTCAATATCATCGGCGGTCCGAAGTCAGGTCCGTAATTACGCGCGGCGCGCTGGCGCTCTCGTGGTGCGCCAGCCGCTGTTCGAGTCGGGCAATGCGCTTGGCGGTGCGTTCGACGTCGTCGCGCAGGCGCACCACCTCGGCGGCGAATTCCTCGCGCATGGCCGGGCGCACCAGCACCGGTCGCTCTTCCGCCAGGAATTCGGCGAGGTTCTCGGCCAGGCGGCGGCCGGCGCCGCTGGCCAGCTGGACGGCCTGGCGCGCGCCAGACGCCACGCGGTGGGCGCCCAGCGGCCCGATCACCCGCTCCAGGTCGTGCTCGGCATCCCAGCGCAGGCCGTTGGCCAGTTGCGAGATCGTGTTCGCGAATTCCGCATCGCCTTCGATCTTCACATAGGACAGCGCGCGCGAGCGGTCCTGGGCGATGAGCGGCAGGTCGGTCAGCTTGACGCGGATGGTCACCCCGGCAGGCCCCTCGCCGCGGCTCGCTTCCAGCATGCCGTCGGCCGCCACGAGCATGCGCAGCTGCAGGTGGCCGGTGTCAATACAGGCTTCCTTGCCGGCATGGCGCGCCAGCGCCGCGCGCGCCCAGGCCTCCTGGGCCAGCAGGTGGTTGATCGCGGCCAGCGCGGGCATGGCCAGCGCCTGTTGGGGGGAACTCGGGAACATAAAAAAGTGCTCTAAATAAAAAAAACCGCCCGGGGAAAGCGGGCGGTCTCGATCTTACCAGTTTGCCGGGATCGTACCCGGCAGCACGGGAGCTTTACTGAAAATAATTACGCTACCTGCTGGATACCTGCCAGCACCCAGCCGCCCGTGCCCGCCAGCGGCTTGGACAGGTTCCACACCTCGACCAGCGGTTCGGCCGGCGCGTTCGGCGCGGTGCGGATCATGGCGTTGAACTGCACGCTCGCCAGGTAATCGTTGCCGCTGGTCTCGATACCCAGCAGCTGGGCGTCGACGGAGACCACGTCGGTGTAGTCGGCCACGCCATTGCGTTCCTGGATCTGCATCTTCAGCTCGGCGAACACTTCCGGCGAGGTGAATTCGCGCAGGTCGTTGGTGTCGCCGCGGTCCCATGCCGCCTGCAGGCGGATGAAGGACGACTTGGCCTGGCGCAGGAAGGCTTCCTGGTCGAAGTCGCCCGGCACGCCCCACTGGTTGTGGCTTGCGCCGCCCTTGTCGAGCATCACGCCGCCCTGGTTCTGCTGGCCCTGGAAGGCCGAGGGTTGATAGGCGCCCTGGCGCAGACCCGAGCCGATTTCCGGCGTGGACACCGCCCCGGCTTGCGCAGGCTGGGCCGCGCCGTAGCCGGCATTCGCGAAGGCCGGGTTGGCCGGGGTGTCCTTGCGGCGGAACATGCGCACGATGAACATCACGGCCAGGATCAGCAGGCCGATCATCAGGACCGAGGAGATCACGCTGGCGAGCGCACCGCCGATGCCGAAGTGCGACAGCAGCGCGCCCAGGCCCAGGCCCAGCAGCGCGCCGCCCAGGATGCCCTTCCACATGCTCGGCTTCTTGGCGGCCGCGGCGGCGGCGGCGCCGGTCGCGCCGGCGGCAGCGGCGGGCGCGGCGTTAGGCGCGCGCTGGAAGGCCGGGCTCGGGGCCGGAGCCGGAGCGGGCATCTGGCGCACGGCCTGCGACTGGCGGCCGAAGGAGCGCTTGCCGCCCATCGGGCGCGCGGTGGCTTCCGCGATCATCGACACCGCAGTGACGGCCAACATCATCGTGACCAAGAATTTTTTCATCTCGTTCTTCCTAGAGTTTAATACCAGTGTGCAATGCGGCCACACCCGCCGTCAGGTTGAAATACTGGACCCGCTCCAGTCCCGCATCGAGCATCATCCCTTTCAGGGTTTCCTGGTCGGGGTGCATGCGGATCGACTCCGCCAGATAGCGATAGCTATCGGCGTCGCCGGCGATCTTTTGTCCCAGCCACGGCAGCACCGAGAACGAATACACATCGTAGGGCTTCTGCAGCGGCGCGATCACCTTCGAGAACTCCAGCACCAGCAACTTGCCGCCCGGCTTCAGCACGCGGCGCATTTCCGCCAGCGCCTGGTCCTTGTGCGTCATGTTGCGCAGGCCGAAGGCCACGCTCACCCGGTCGAAGTAGTTGTCCGGGAAAGGCAGTTTCTCTGCGTCACACAGCAAGGTGGGGGTGACTAGACCTTTATTCAATAGACGGTCGCGGCCGACGCGCAGCATCGATTCGTTGATGTCGGTGAGCCAGACCTCGCCGGTATGGCCGGCCTGCCTGGCGAAGGCCTTGGCCAGGTCGCCCGTGCCGCCGGCGATGTCGAGCACCTTGAAGCCCGGGCGCACGCCGGCCTGGGCGATGGTGAAGGCCTTCCAGATGCGGTGCAGTCCGCCCGACATCAGGTCGTTCATGACGTCGTACTTGGAGGCGACCGAATGGAAAACCTTGGCGACTTCCTGGACCTTCTGGTCCTCGGCCACGGTCTTGTAGCCGAAATGGGTGGATTTGGTCATAGCTGCATGCGGGTTGGTGTTGCCGCATTATACAAGCAGCCGCGTCGTCCCCCGGCTATCGCGCCCTGGCCGGGCGGCCGAGCGGCAGTACCACAATAAGAAAATGCGGTAAAGACTTGATTCTTGTAGGAATTTTTCCGATGCAGATTCCCAACTCGACAACTTTTTGTGCGCCGAAAGGTAGCAGTTTCTGGTTAAATATCCGTTAACAAAACGCGCCGCAAAGCTCCGTGGCATACCACCGGAACTCGTCATGCGAAGCCATGCGAGATCGGCGGACAAGGTCTCCAGCTTGACCATTAATAACCAATAACAATGAGGTTACTGTGCCGGTCAAACGACTCTTATGCATCACCACCGAGGGAATCGCGGGTGTACAAAAGGCTTGCGGAGATTTGCAGGGCTGGGACGTGTGTACGGTCGAGGGCATCCACGCCGCGCACAGGGTGCTGGCACAGCAGCATTATTCGGTCGGACTGCTGCTCGACGGCGACAGCAGTCTCGAACACGACGACACCGAGCGCTTCCTGCAAGAACACCACCGCGTGCGCTGGATAGGGGTGTTCGGTCCCGACCTGTTGCATCGTCCTCAATTGCGCCAGGCCATCGCCACCCACTTGTGCGATTTTCACACCAGTCCGGTCGACAAACTGCGCCTGCAGCATTCGCTCGGGCACGCGCACGGCATGGCGATGCTGACCCGGCCCAGCCCATCATTGGCGCGCACGGACAAGGGACGCCACATCGACGGCCAGTCGGTGGCGATCCAGCGCCTGCGCGCCCACATCGACAAGATTGCCGCAGTCGATGCGCCGGTGCTGATCTCGGGCGAGAGCGGCAGCGGCAAGGAACTCGCGGCGCAGGAAGTCCACGCGCAGTCGCCGCGCGCCGCCGGGCCTTTCATCGCAATCAATTGCGCGGCCATCCCGCCTTCGCTGATCCACTCCGAACTGTTCGGCTACGAGCGCGGCGCCTTCACCGGCGCGGCGAAAGCCAAGCCGGGCCTGCTCGAAGCGGCATCTGGCGGCAGCATCTTCCTGGACGAGATCGGCGACCTGCCGCTCGACCTGCAAGCCAGCCTGCTGCGCTTCCTGCAGGAGCGCACCATCTACCGCGTTGGCAGCACGCGCACGGTGGCGGTCGACGCGCGCGTGATTGCCGCTACCCACGTGGACTTGCCCCAGGCCGTGGCCAAGGGCCGCTTTCGCGAGGACCTGTATTACCGCCTGAGCGTCTTTCCGATCCGGGTGCCCCCGCTGCGCGAGCGCAAGGACGACCTGCCCCTGCTGACCGAGTCCATCTTCAATAAATTTGCCGACGAAAAAAGCCCTCAGCTCAAGGGCATCAGCAAGCAGGCGCTGCGCGCCATGGCCCAGCATGACTGGCCCGGCAACATCCGCGAGTTGATCAACCGCATGCGGCGCGCCATGGTGCTCGCCGAAAAACGCCTGATCATGCCGGAAGACCTCGAGCTGGCGCTCCAGGACAGCGCCATCATCCTGCGAGACGGCCTCGACACCTCGCGCGGCAGTGCCGAGCGCATCGCCATCTCGAACAGCCTGGCCAAATGCGGCAACAACATCACCCAGGCCGCGCGCGACCTCGGCGTGTCTCGCATGACGCTGTACCGGCTGATGGCCAAGCACGCCATCGCCCCCTGAATCCGCCTCGCCCTTCCCCTCTTCATCTCCTACACACTGAAAGCAAGCATCCAGGTGCTGCTTTCGGTGTGTCCCTTGGCTTGCACTCTGCCCTGCGCCCAGGACTTGATACAGTCGGTGACACTTCCCGGTACTTTGTAACAGCCTTGCGACACCCTTTTGCCAAGATGTTGAAACGCCCCATCAATTGAGTCCTACAAACTTGCCAGGCATAAAAATTCACCGATTTATCAAACACTTGCAACTCCCCAGCTGGCTGGCACACAAACTGCTAGTCACCAAAGTGGACCGGTGCATGGAACGCCGGGCATTTCAACTTTCGGTGACACAAGGGGAGTAACAGATGAAGCGCACAATATTGGCGACCGCGATCGCACTGGCATTCAGCGTGGCACATGCACAGGAGGGGAACAACTCTGCTGGTCCTGTCGGCGGGGACAACCTGCAATCTCAAACCCGGATTGAGCGCGATAGTTCCGGCAACATCAACAGGTCCAACCAGAACCGTAGCCAGGGCAGCGCGGAAGCCACCGCCCGGGCTGCAGCGGCTGCCAACAACGGCGGCGAAGCCAACGCAACCACCGCCAATTCCTTCAACACCTCGAACGTCAACGCCAACGCGACCCTCCAGGGCGACGTGAGCAACGACGTCCGCCAGATCGGCAACATGGCCGACAACAACCGCAACGCCGCCGGCGGCGATGGGCGTGCCGCGGAAGGCGGCAATGCCACGGGCGGCAATGCGAACGGCAGCGCCGGCGGCACGAGCGGAGACGCCATGGGCGCGAATGGCCGCGCCGGCGGCGATGGCGGCGCT
>NZ_JAGPWD010000074.1 GCF_018119395.1 Massilia sp. ZL223 | reverse complement strand
GAGGAAGAACAGGCGCGCCTGGCGCGCGAGCGCGAACTGGCCGAGCAGGCGGCGGTGCAGGCCGCGGTCGAGAAGCGCGAAGCCCAGCGCGCGCTGCTGGAGCACGCCCAGGCCCATGCCGAGATGCAGCGCAAGGCGGCGCAGGCGACCCAGCAGATGGCGGACGCGCGCAAGCATCTGTTGAATCTGGAAAGCAAGCGCCAGGAAGAGCAGGCGGCCGAGCTGGCCGCAACCGAGCGCACGATCGGGGAACGCAAGCAGGAGGCGAGTTACCGCTCGGTGTCGGCGGACCTGACGCGCGAGGTGCTGGTGAGGCTGAAGCAGCCGTCGGCGGGGTCGTCGGCGGCGGAGGCGGCTAACCGGCTGGCGGATGCGATCTTGCAGCAGCGGAGCAGGGATGAACGCTGATTAGGACCACTAGCCTATAAGCCGTCATTCCGGCCTTCGCCGGAATGACGGTCTTAGGGCTGGAGGTGATGTTTGGTGCTGGAGGCTGTACTTACTGCCCCGCCGCCGCCTCACTCGGCGCCACCGGATTCACCGGCCCCGTACCAACCTTCGTCGCGAAATACTCCGTCTCCCCGAAGCAAGTCGTCGGCACGCCCTTGTGCTGCTCATAGCTGATCTGCACCCGCTGCCCCATGCTCGACTGCAGCGGCTTGACCAAGCTTTCATCGCGCACCGTGAACGCGAAGCGCTCCGGAATCGCCCCCGGCATGCTCGACAGCAGGATCTCTCCCTCCCAGGTCTTGCACAGCCAGCCCTTCTTCGAGAACTTCTGCAGGTAGCCGGCCCGTTCGCCCTCCGAATACGACCAGCTCAGCGCAAACCAGGTGTACAGCGCGAACAGCACTAAGACAGTAGCGATGGAAGACAACAGGAGAGCAAGGGCGCGCTTGGGCATGGTCGTGGCTGTTCAGTAAAAAAGCTTGTCAGGATGGCAGCGCCCATTCTGCCATGGCTGGGCCGCAACGCCAACTGGCCTGCGCCTTCAGGCCACTTCCTCGCGCTTGCGCTCCTGCGCCTCGACGCGCCGCCGGTAGCGTACCGAGGACCATACCGAGACCAGGATGAAGGCCAGCCCCGACAGCCCCGTGAACCATTCGGGGATGTGGTAGTGCACGCTGGCGAACATGATCAGGGCCAGGATGCCGATCGCGTAGTGCGCCCCGTGCTCCAGGAACACGAATTCCTGCAAGGTGCCCTTATAGACGAGAAACACCGTCATCGAGCGCACGAACATGGCGCCGATGGCCAGGCCCAGCATGATGATCACCACGTCGTTGGTGATGGCGAAAGCCCCGATCACGCCGTCGAAGCTGAACGAGGCGTCCAGCACTTCCAGGTAGAGGAAGCCGCCGATGCTGCCCTGGGAAATCATGGCGCCCACGGTCGGGTCTTCCTCCTCATGCTCGAGCAAGCCGCTGAGCCATTGCACCCCGATATAGATCAGCACCCCGACCACCCCGGCGATCAGGACCGGCAGCTTGCGCGCGTGCGGCATCAGGCTCATGGCGAAGAACACGCCCAGCAGGGTGATCAGGACCGCCAGCCCCTCGGTGCCGTATTTACCCACCTTTTCCTCGATCCAGCCCAGCCAGTGCAGCTCCTTTTCCTCGTCGAACAGGAAGTTCAGGAACACCAGGGCCAGGAAGGCGCCGCCGAAGGCCGCCACCTCGGCATGGCGCTCGGTCAGGTGGCGCGAGTACTCGAGCGGCGTATTGATCGCCATGTGCCAGACATCCACCAGCCCCAGGCCGGTGGCGACCGCCACGATCACCAGGGGGAACAGCAGGCGCATCCCGAACACGGCCACCAGGATGCCGACGGTGAGGAAGAGCTTGCGCCAGAACTCGTTCCAGTGGCGCAAGACGGAGGCGTTGACGACCGCGTTGTCGAAAGAAAGCGACACTTCCAGCACGCCCAGTACCGCGGTGATCCACAGGGCCTGGAGCATGCCGGCCACCCCCTTGTGCTCATAACCCCACCAGCCCGCCAGGGCCATCAGGACGACGGTAACCGCGATGGACAACCGGAAATGCCGCATACAGCCCCCTTGCTTGTCTTGGTCGAGTGGAGGAATATTACCGCTCCGGACACAGCGGGGGCGCATCGGAAAGGTCGCCGCAGGGGCATTCATCTGAGATAATTCCGCACGGCATTTTCACGGCATATCTCTTTTGGGTTTTATATGGAATTTATCTACCTCGTGACCCCGGTCCTGACCTGGATGATGGTCGGCCCGATCAAGTTTCTCATCACCAGCGCGCGCCAGCGCCGCTGGGCATTCAATCTGGTCGGCAATGGAGGCTTCCCGAGCAACCATAGTGCCGTCGTGACCAGCATGGCCACCCTGATCGCCCTGCGCGAGGGGATGGGCCATCCTGCGTTCGGGGTCGCCGTGACCCTGGCCTTCATCGTGATGATCGATGCCAACAGCCTGCGCCAGCACGTCGGCCGCCATGCGGTCACCCTGAACCGCCTGCACGACGGCAAGGAAGACTATGTCGTCCTGCGCGAGCGCATGGGCCATACCCTGGTCGAGATCGCCGGCGGCATCGTGACCGGCATCGGCATGGGCTGCCTGATCAACGCCGTCCTGGGCGCCTGAGGCGCCCCTGGGGAGGAGACAAAGGGGGAGAGGGTGGCCGGCCGGACGTCCGGCCGCTTGAAATCTGTCCGAAATGTCATGCGTTTCAGCGGGCTGGAATGCAGCTCATCGCCAAAAAACGCATTTCATCCCACGAATTCCGCAAGTCGCAGGTTCCTCTATTGAGTTCGTCGGCCCCCTACTGAATACTGCGCACTGGCCGTATCTGATCTTATTTTTATAAAAAGCTTACCGAGTCCACTTCCGGAGAACCATAACATGCTGCGCAAATCACTACTCGTTCTAGCCATCGCCTCGGCCCTCGTCGCCTGTGGCAAGGAACCCGCCAAGGGCCCCGGCGCCCAGGCGAAGGACAACAAGCCCACGCAGCTGACCGTGGCCCCGGAAGACGTGCTGACTGTCCAGAGCGACGCGATCTCGTCCGGCCCGGTCGTCACCGGCTCGATCCAGCCGGAGCGCCGCGCCGACCTGCGCGCGGAAGTCTCGGCCATCGTGCTGCAAGTCCTGAAAGAGAACGGCGAGCCGGTCAAGCGCGGCGACGTGCTGGTGCGCCTCGACGAAACCTCGATCCGCGACACCCTGATGTCGGCCGAGGAAGCCCAGCGCGCCGCCAACCTGTCGCTGGAGCAGGCCAACCGCCAGCTCGAGCGCCTCAAGACCCTGCGCGCCTCCGGCATGACCTCGGTGAAGGCCCTGGACGACGCCGAAATGGCGCGCAACAACGCCCTGAGCGAACTGTCGGCCGCCAAGAGCCGCGTCGCCACCGCGCGCCAGCAGCTGGCCCGCACCGTGGTGCGCGCCCCGTTCGACGGCATCGTGTCCGACCGTAAGGTCTCGGCCGGCGACACCGCCACCATGGGCAAGGAACTGGTCAAGGTCATCGACCCGAACAGCATGCGCTTCGAGGGCCGCGTCTCGGCCGACTCGATCGCCACCGTCAAGGTCGGCCAGAAGGTCAACTTCCGCGTCAACGGCTACGGCGAGCAGCAGTTCGCCGGCGTCGTCAAGCGCATCGACCCGGCCGCCAACGCCGTGACCCGCCAGGTCGAGGTGCTGGTCGACTTCGCCGACAAGGCCCAGCCGAAGGTGGCCGGCCTGTACGCCGAAGGCCGCGTCGACGCCACCTCCGCCAACGCCCTGATGTTGCCGGAAGCCGCGGTGGTCAAGGCCGGCGACAAAGCCTACACCTGGCGCGTCAAGGACAAGAAGCTGAACAAGGTCGACCTGGTGCTGGGCGCGCGCGACCAGCGCACCGGCAACTTCGAAGTCAAGCAGGGCCTGGCCGCCGGCGACATCGTGCTGCGCGCCCCGAGCTCGAACCTGAAGGACGGCCAGAAGGTCGAAATGCCTGCCGCGCGTGTCGCCAGCGCGGCGCCGGTGCAGGGCAAGTAAGGAAAACAAGGAAAACAACAAATGTTCCTCTCTAATTTCAGTGTCAAGAGGCCGGTCGCCACCGTCGTCCTGATCGTGGCGATGATGTGCGTCGGCCTGCTCGCCCTGTCGAAGCTCAAGGTCAACCAGAACCCGGACGTCGAGCGTCCAGGCGTCACGGTCGACATCCCGTATCCGGGCGCCTCGCCCGAGACCGTCGAGCGCGAAATCACCAACCGCCTGGAAAAGCAGATGCTGGCGATCCAGGGCGTCACCGAAGTCAACTCGAACTCGTACGAAGGCGGCGTGTCGATCTGGCTGGAATTCGACTTCGACCGCAACGTGATCGAAGCCTCGGACGACGTGCGCAACGCGATCGCCGCGGTGCGCTACAAGCTGCCGGTCGAGATGCGCGAACCCGTGCTGCGGCGCTGGGACATCACCGCCGAGCCGGTGATGTCGCTGGCGCTGTCCTCGAGCACCCAGTCGCACGCCGAGATCTCGCGCTATGCCGAGGACGTGCTGGCCGATAAGTTCCGCTCCATCGAGGGTGTCTCGACCGTGAACGTGAACGGCGCGCTGCGCCGCGAGCTGTCGGTCCTGCTGCGCGCCGAGAAGCTGCGTGAATTCAACGTGTCGGTGTCCGACGTCGTCAGCGCCCTGCGTACCCAGAACACGAATGCCCCGGTCGGCAAGCTGCGTAGCGAGCTGGACGAGAAAGGCATCCGCCTGGTCGGCCGCATCGAGCGTCCGGAAGATTTCTCGCAAGTCGTGGTCAAGCGCAACGGCGACCAGATCGTGCGCCTGAACCAGGTGGCCGAGACCAAGGACGGCTTTGCCGATCTCAACAGCCTGTCCATGCGCAGCGGCAATCCGAACGTCGGCCTGCAGATTTCCCGTTCGCGCGACGCCTCGACCGTTTCGCTGGGCAAGAAGGTCCACCAGATGGTCGAACAGGCCAACAAGGAAATGCCGGAAGGCACCAAGGTCGAAGTCGTGCGCGACGGCGGCGACGACGCCCAGCGCAGCCTGAACAACGTGATCGAAGCCCTGGTGCTGGGCGCGATCCTGACCATCTTCGTGGTCTACGCCTTCCTGAACTCCTGGCGTTCGACCCTGATCACCGCGCTGTCGCTGCCGACCTCGGTGCTGGCCGCCTTCATCGCCGTGTGGCTGTGCGGCTTCACCCTGAACTTCATGACCCTGCTGGGCCTGTCGCTGGCGATCGGCGTGCTGATCGACGATGCGATCGTGGTGCGGGAAAACATCGTGCGCCACATGGAAATGGGCTCGGACCGCCGTACCGCCGCGCTCGAAGGCACCGCCGAGATCGGCCTGGCCGTGGCCGCGACCACCTTCTCGATCATGGCCGTGTTCGTACCGGTGGCCTTCATGCCGGGCGTGTCGGGCGAGTGGTTCCGTCCGTTCGCGCTGACCGTGACCTGCTCGGTGATCGTGTCGCTGTTCATCTCCTTCACCCTCGACCCGATGCTGTCGGCCTACTGGGGCGACCCGCCTGACCACGCGCATGCGCCGAAAAAAGGCGTGAGCCGCGCGCTGCAACGCTTTAACGTCTGGTTCGACCACCAGGCCGACCGCTACGGCCGCGTGATCGCCTGGGCCCTGCACCATCGCAAGTGGATGGCCGCCATCGCCGTCGCCAGCTTCGTCGGCGCGATCGCCCTGCACAGCTTCTTCGGCGGTTCGAGCTTCCTGCCGAAGGCCGACCACGGCACCATCATGGTCGAGATCCGCACCCCAGCCTCGTCGAGCCTGGAGTACTCGCGCCGCAAGGTGGAAGCGGCGGCCGAGCTGGCCCGTACGATTCCGGAAACCGAGGACACCAACAGCAACGTCAACCTGAGCGGCGGCCGCGTCTATGTCGATATCGGCAAGCGCAGCACCCGCAAGCGCACCGCCGCCGAAATCGGCACCGAGCTGCGCGCCAAGATCGCTCCGTTGGTGGGCGCCGAGTACACCGTGATCGACGACCTGAGCGGCGGCGGCAAGCCGGTCCAGATCGAGTTCACCGGTCCGGATTCGCGCAAGCTGATGGAACTGACCTCGGCCTACATGGAAAAGCTGCGCGAAGTCCCGGGCGCGGTCGACGTCACCCTGTCGGAGCAGGATCCGAAGAACGAGCTGCAGATCGTGCTCGACCGCGGCCTGGCCAATGCCATGGGCATCTCGATCAACGACGCCGCCCAGGCCCTGCGCGTGGCCTTCGCCGGCATCGAGGTGGGCGACTGGGTCGACCCGACCAGCGAAACCCGCGACGTCGCCGTGCGCCTGCATCCGGAAGACCGCGTCAACACCGAAAGCATCGAGCGCCTGCCGATCGCGGTGCAGGGCACCGGCATGATGGTGCCGCTGGAGCAGATCGCGACCATCACCATGGGCAAGGGCCCGGCGGGTATCCGCCACAAGGACGGCGAGCGCCTGATCACCGTCTCGGCCAACGCCCAGGGCCGTTCGGCCGGCGAAGTGACCCAGGACGCGATGAAGCTGGCCAAGAGCTTCGACTTCCCGCCGGGTTATGGCCTGGCGCTGGGCGGCCAGGGTGAAGACCAGCAGGAACTGTTCGGCGAGATGATGATCGCGCTGTTCTCCGGCATCGGCCTGATGTACCTGATCCTGGTGATGCAGTTCGGCTCCTTCACCGCACCGCTGGGCGTGATGCTGTCGCTGCCGCTGTCGCTGATCGGCGTGGTGCTGGCCCTGATCCTGTCGAAGAACACGCTCAACCTGATGAGCATGATCGGCGTCCTGATGCTGATGGGCCTGGTGGCGAAGAACGCGATCCTGCTGCTCGACGCTGCCCGCGCGCTGGAAAAAGAAGGCATGGACCGCGAAGATGCGCTGATGGCCGCCGGCCGCAAGCGCCTGCGTCCGATCCTGATGACCACCTTCGCGCTGATCGCCGGCATGCTGCCGGTGGCGCTGGCCCTGGGCGATTCCGGCCAGTTCTACCAGCCGCTGGCCATCGCGATCATCGGTGGCACCATCACCTCGACCCTGCTGACCCTGCTGGTCGTGCCGACCTTCTACGACAGCATCGAGATCGCCCGCGACCGCATGGTGGCCAAGTTCGGCCGCCGCGCCAAGCGCTACAACCCGGCCTTCGCCTTCGTGATGACCTTCATCGAGGCGATCCTGACCCTGGTCATGGTGCGCCTGGTGTTCCGCATCATCATGCGCCTGATCGGCATGATCACGCGCCGCGGCCGCGGCCGCGGTACGCCGCAAGCGGTGTAAGGGCAGGGCAGGCGCCGCGTGCGCCTGTTGCCTGAAGTACCTGACGGCCAGCAAACTCGCTGGCCGTTTTTT
>NZ_JAGPWD010000073.1 GCF_018119395.1 Massilia sp. ZL223 | reverse complement strand
CCCCCCCCCCCCCCCCCGGGTTTCCCGCGCGGAGGTGAAGACGAGCGTTGGCACGACTCATAAAGCAAAAACGCCATCTCCCGCAGGAGATGGCGTTTCCTTTTCAGCGAACTACTCAGGCAGCTTCGACAGCCACCGGCTTGCGAATCAGGTAATCGAAGGCCGACAGCGCGCACTTCGCCCCGTCCCCCGCCGCGATCACGATCTGCTTGAACGGCGTCGTGGTCGCATCGCCCCCGGCGAACACACCCGGGATATTGGTCCGGCCATGATCGTCCACGATGATCTCGCCGAAGCGCGACAGTTCCACCGAACCCTTCAGCCACTCGGTATTCGGCACCAGGCCGATCTGCACGAACACACCCTCCAGCGGCACCAGGTGCTCTTCCCCGCTGATGCGGTCCTTGAAGCGGATCCCGTTGACCTTCTTGCCGTCGCCGACGATTTCGGTCGTCTGCGCATTGGTGTGGATGCTCACGTTCTTCAGGCTTTCCAGCTTGTTGACCAGCACCGCGTCCGCCTTCAGCTGGTGCGCGAACTCCAGCAGGGTCACGTGTTCCACAATACCGGCCAGGTCGATCGCCGCTTCGACGCCCGAGTTGCCGCCGCCGATCACCGCCACGCGCTTGCCCTTGTACAGCGGTCCGTCGCAGTGCGGGCAGTAATTGACGCCGGCGTTCTTGTACTCCTGCTCGCCCGGCACGTTCACATTACGCCAGCGCGCGCCGGTCGACAGGATCACGGTGCTCGACTTCAGGGTGCCGCCGTTGGCGAAGCGCACCTCGACCAGGCCGTCCGGGGTCGACGGCGGGATCAGCTGGGCGGCTTCCTGTTGCTGCATCACTTCCACGCCGTAGTGGCGCACCTGGGCTTCCAGCGCGGCCGAGAACTTCGGGCCGTCGGTTTCCAGCACCGAGATGTAGTTCTCGATCGACATGGTGTCGTTCACCTGGCCACCCATGCGGCCGGTCGCGATACCGGTGCGGATGCCCTTGCGGGCCGCGTACACCGCCGCCGCCGAACCGGCAGGACCGCCGCCGATGATCAGGACGTCGTACGGGTCCCTGGCGTCCAGCTTGGCCGCCTCGCGGGCGCCGGCGCCGGTGTCCAGTTTGGCGACGATCTCTTCCACGGTGGTGCGGCCCGAGTTGAACAGCTCGCCGTTCAGGAACAGGGCCGGCACCGCCATCACCTGGCGCGCCTCCACTTCCTGCTTGAAGGCGCCGCCTTCGATGACGGTGGCCTTGACGCGCGGGTTCAGGATCGCCATCAGGCTGATCGCCTGCACCACGTCCGGGCAGCTATGGCAGCTCAGCGACATGTAGACTTCGAAGTTGTAGTCGCCGTCCAGCGCCTTGATGGTGTCGATGACGTCCTGCTCGACTTTCGGCGGATGGCCGCCGGTCCACAGCAGGGCCAGCACCAGCGAGGTGAACTCGTGGCCCAGCGGCAGGCCGGCGAAGCGCAGCTGGGTGCCGCTGCCGGGGCGCGCCAGCGAGAAGGACGGCTTGCGCGCGTCGTTGCCGTCGTAGCGCACGGTGATCTTGTCGCTGCGCAGGCCCTGGATGGTGTCCAGCAGGTCGCGCATCTGCTTCGAGGTGTCGCTGTCGTCCAGGGAAGCAATCATCTCGAAAGGCTGCTGCACGCGCTGGAGGTAGGCGCCAAGCTGGGTTTTCAGTTCAGGTGTGAGCATCGTCTTTTCCTTCTTCGTCGTTCAGCGTTCAATAAGCAAAGTAGTAAATCTGCTGTGAGATCGACTAATTTGATTGCCTGGCCTTTCCAGGCATAAAAAGCTGGCTTAGAAATGAACCGGGCCGCCGCGGCGGCCCGGACAAACTACGGGACTACGCGATTAGATCTTGCCGACCAGGTCCAGCGACGGGGTCAGGGTTTCGGCGCCTTCGGTCCACTTGGCCGGGCACACTTCGCCCGGGTGCGATGCGACGTACTGGGCTGCCTTGACCTTGCGCATCAGTTCCGATGCGTCGCGGCCGATGCCGTTGTCGTGCACTTCCATGACCTTGATCTGGCCTTCCGGATTGATCACGAAGGTGCCGCGCAGCGCCAAGCCTTCTTCTTCGATCATGACTTCGAAGTTACGCGACAGGACGCCGGTCGGGTCGCCGATCAGCGGGTAGTTGACCTTCTTGATGGCGTCCGAGGTGTCGGCCCATGCCTTGTGGGCGAAGT
Source organism: Massilia sp. ZL223 (assembly GCF_018119395.1). GTDB lineage: Bacteria > Pseudomonadota > Gammaproteobacteria > Burkholderiales > Burkholderiaceae_D > Telluria. The sequence goes on along the minus strand of NZ_JAGPWD010000073.1, from coordinate 6,727 downwards.
GGGTGTCGGTCGACACGCCGTACACTTTCACGCCCATCTTTTCGAATTCCGGCTGGAATGCGGCCAGATCTTCCAGTTCGGTCGGGCAGACGAAGGTGAAGTCAGCCGGGTAGAACATCAGGACCGACCAGGTGCCCTTGAAGTTTTCTTCGGTCAGGTCGAAGAACTTGCCAGCGTGGTAAGCGGTCGCCTTGAACGGTTTGATCTGGGTGTTGATGAGGGACATGTAATCTCCTGTTTTGCGGTTGATGAATCAGTTCAGTGAGAAGCAGTTTATCGGACTGCTCATCGTTTGTGAAATTGATTGAAACGATATTCTTGATTGATTTTACCTATCAGTCAAGTATTGCTCAGCCCATTTAATAACAGGTCAATGGGGAAAGTGGAGCCCGGACAGTGTGGCCCAAATGCCAAGCGGGTGCAACCGTGGGCCCGATTGGCGTACGGCGGTCTCGGCCGCCGTACGCGAGAAGGAAGGATCAGGCGTCGCTGGCGGCCTCGACGACAATCAGCTGCTCGGTGCAGGGAAGGTGCAGGCTGAAGGTCGAGCCCTCCCCCGGCGTGCTGGTCACGCGCAGTTCGCCGCCGTGCGACACGGCCAGCTGGCGCGAAATGTACAGTCCCAGGCCCAGTCCCTTGGGCTCGCCGTTGCGGGCGCCGCGCTCGTAGGGCTCGAAGATGCGCTCGATGTCGGTCGCCGCGATGCCCTTGCCCTGGTCGCGTACGTCGATTTTCACCATGTCGCCCTCCAGCTGCACGCTGACCTCGACCGGCAGGCCGCCGCCGTAGCGCAGCGCATTGGTCAGCAGGTTGACGATCACCTGCTCGATGCGGAACTCGTCCCAGCAGCCCTTGATCGGGTCGTGCGGTACCAGGGTCAGGGTGGTGCCGGTGGAGGCCGCCTGCAGGGCCAGGTCGCTCACCACCCGGTCCAGCAGGCTCATCAGCTCGACATCGCAGGGCCGGATCGACAGCTTGCCGCTGCGCATGCGCGAAACGTCGAGCATGTCGTCGATCAGGCGGATCATGGCCTTGATCTGGCGCTCGTCGCGGCGCACCATGGCTTCCATCTGGTCCGGGCTGAAGGCCGCCGCATTGCCGCGCCTGAGCTGCAGGCTGCGCATCTGGGTTTCCAGGAACAGGGTGTTGAGCGGCGTGCGCAGCTCGTGCGCCACCAGCGACATGAAGTCGTCGCGCATGTGCAGCGAGCGCTGCAGCTCTTCCTGGGTCTGGTTCAGCTCGCGCAGCAGGGTTTCCTGCTCCTGGCGGCTGCGCTCCAGCGCCGCCATCTGGCGGCGCGTCTCGCGCCGCTGCTGGTCGAGCGCGACGAAGACCTTGACCTTGCCGCGCACCGCGTCGGGGTCGAGCGGCTTGTACAGGAAGTCGACCGCGCCGCTTTCGTAGCCCTTGAAGGCGTAGTCGAGCTCGCGCCCGGCCGCCGAGACGAACACGATCGGGATGTTGCGGGTGCGCGAAGTGGAGCGCATCAGCTCCGCCAGCTGGAAGCCGTCCATGCCCGGCATCTGGACATCGAGGATGGCCAGCGCGAACTCGTGCTCGAGCAGCAGGGTCAGGGCCTGGTCGCCCGAGCCGGCCTGGTGGATCTCGCATTCCTCGTTGCGCAGCAGCGCTTCCAGTGCCTGCAGGTTTTCCGGCAGGTCGTCGACGATCAGGATCTTGCTTGGGTCTTGGACGCTCATGGTTTCTCCAACAAGGGCAGCAGCGTGCGAATGCCTTCCAGGGGCAGCACGAGGTGCGGGGCGCAGCGCCGGATGGCTTCTTCCGGCATGGTGCTGGCCTGGGCTTCGTTCGGGTCTTGCACCACGGTCAGCCCGCCGCAGTCTTTGATGCGGGCCATGCCGTCGGCGCCGTCGTGGTTGGCGCCGGTCAGCAGGATGCCTGCCAGCGCCGGGCCGTAGACGTCGGCGGCGGATTCCATCAGGACGTCGATCGCCGGCCGCGCGAAATGCACGGGCGGCTCGCAGCTGAGCGAGAAGCTGCGGTCGTTTTCGATCGACAGATGATAGCCCGGACCGGCGAAATACACCGTGCCCGGCTGAATCGGTTCCTTGTCGCGCGCCTCGCGCACCGGCAGCGCCACGCGGGTGGCGAACAGCTCGGCCAGGCGGCTGTCGCGGTCGGACGGAATGTGCAGGATGCACACGACGCCCGGCCCGAAGCTTTCCGGCAGCGCCGGCAGCAAGGCGATCAGGGCGTCGACGCCGCCGGCCGAGCCGCCGATGATCACCATTTCGATGCCGCGGCCGTCCAGGGCGCCTGCGATCTGCGTGTCGAGCGTCATGACGCCACCTTGCGGAACAGGCGCTCGCGCCGCGCCAGCGGTTCGAAGCGCTGGGCATAGCTGGAGAAGTCGATCGACTCCTTGCTGCCCAGTCCCAGGAAGCCGCGGTGGCACAGCGACTCGTGGAACAGGCCCAGCACGCGGTCCTGGAGCTGGCGGTTAAAGTAGATCAGCACGTTGCGGCAGCTGACGAAATGGGTTTCCGAGAACACGCTGTCGGTGGCCAGGCTGTGGTCGGCGAAGGTCACGTTCTCCACCAGCGAGCGGTCGAACTTGGCGCCGTCGTAGGCCGCCACGTAATAGTCCGAGAACGCCCTGGTGCCGCCGGCCTTCTGGTAATTCTCGGTGTACAGGCGCATGCGCTCCAGCGGGAACACGCCGCGCCGCGCCGCTTCCAGCGACTGCGGATTGATGTCGGTGGCGTAGATGATGCTGCGCTCGAGCAGCCCCTCTTCCTTGAGCAGGATGGCGAGCGAATACACCTCCTCGCCGGTGCTGCAGCCGGCCACCCAAATCTTGAGCGACGGGTAGGTGCGCAGGAAAGGCGCCACCTGCTCGCGCACCGCCAGGAAGTATTCCGGGTCGCGGAACATCTCGGTGACGGGAATCGTCAGGTATTGCAGCAGCTGCGCGAAGCCGTCCGGCTCGTGCAGGACCTTGGCCTGCAGCGCCGACACCGTGTCGCAGCCCATCTCGCGCATCGCCACCAGCACGCGCCGCTTTTGCGACGCGCCGGTGTAGTCGCGGAAGTCGTAGTTGTACTTCAGGTAGACCGCCTCGACCAGCATGCGCAGTTCGATGTCGAAATCGCTCGGTGGCTTACTCATGGCTCGTCAAATCCGCTCCAGCGCCGGCATCCACACCCGCAGCAGCGAGTACAGGCGGCTCAGGTCAATCGGCTTGGCCAGGTAGTCGTTGGCGCCGGCGGCCAGGCACTGCTCCTGGTCGTCCTTCATGGCCTTGGCCGTGATCGCGACGATCGGCAGGCGGTCGAAACGGCCGTCCGCGCGGATGCGGCGGGTCGCTTCCAGGCCGTCCATGCCCGGCATCATCACGTCCATCAGCACCAGGTCGATGCCCGGCACCTGGTCGAGCTTTTCCAGTGCTTCGAATCCGTTCCTGCCCACTTCGACCTTCGCGCCGCGCTGCTCCAGCGCGCTGGTCAGGGCGAAGACGTTGCGCACGTCGTCGTCCACCAGCAGGATGGTACGCCCTTCGAACACGCGGTCGCGCCCGCGCACGGCTTTCAGCATGGTCTGGCGCTCGGACGAGAGTTCGGACTCGACCTTGTGCAGGAACAGGGTCACCTCGTCCAGCAGGCGCTCGGGCGAACGCGCGCCCTTGATGATGATGGAGCGCGAGTAGCGCAGCAGCTCGGCTTCCTCGTCGCGGGTCAGGTTGCGGCCGGTGTACACGATCACCGGCGGGAAGGAGCACAGCTCTTCGTTCGACATGCGCTCGAGCAGCTCCCTGCCCTGCATGTCGGGCAGCTTGAGGTCGATGATCATGCAGTCGAAGATCTCGGTACGCAGCAGTTCCAGCGCCTCGCCGGCCGTGCCGACCGGCGCGATCTGGACGTCGTCGTCGGCGATCAGCTGCACCACGCTCTCGCGCTGGCGCTCGTCGTCCTCGACCAGCAGCACGCGCTTGATCTTCTGGGTCGATTTCTCCTGCAGCTTGCGGAACACTTCTTCCAGCTGCTCGCGCGAGGTTGGCTTGAGCGCATAGCCGATCGCGCCCAGGTGCAGGGCCTCGCCGCCATTCTCCATGCTCGACACCACGTGCACCGGAATGTGGCGTGTGGACGGGTTGTCCTTGAGCTGCTGGAGCACGGTCAGTCCGGAGCGGTCCGGCAGGCGGATGTCGAGCAGCACCGCGTCCGGCTTCTGGCTGGCGGCCAGGGCCAGGCCCTCGTCGGCGGATTGCGCCACCAGGCAGCGGTATTCCATTTCGTGGGCCAGGTCGTAGAGGATGCGCGCGAATTGCGGCTCGTCCTCGACCACCAGCACGGTGCGGCGGCCGTCGCCGGCCTCGTCGCGGTCGTCCGGGAAGACTTCCACCGGATCGGACTGCGGCGCCGGAGCCGGCGCCGGCGTGGCCGCCACTGGTGCCGGTTGCGCGGCAGGTGCGTAGGCGGGCGCCGGGGCCGGGCTTGCCAGTGCAGGGACGCCGCCGCGCGGCAGGTTCAAGGTAAATACACTGCCCTCGCCGGGTTCGCTGGACACGGTGAGCGTGCCGCCCAGCAGGCCCGTGAGGTCGCGCGAGATCGACAGGCCCAGGCCGGTGCCGCCGAAGCGGCGGCTGGTGGTGCCGTCGGCCTGGTGGAAGGCGTCGAAGATCTTTTCCTGCTGGTCGTGGGCGATGCCGATGCCGCTGTCCTGCACGCGGAAGGCCAGCATGCCGTCCACGCCAGTCGCCACCGACAGGCTGACCGCGCCGCTATCGGTGAACTTGACCGCGTTCGACAGCAGGTTCTTGAGCACCTGCTCGATGCGCTGGCGGTCGGTGTGCAGGGTGGCCGGCACGTCGGGCGCGATGTTGACCTTGAAGTCGAGCGACTTGTGGCGCGCCAGCGGCTCGAAGGTGCGCGCCAGGCCCTCGACCACGCGGCGGATCGGGACGTCTTCCGGCACCAGGTCCAGCTTGCCCGCTTCGACCTTCGAGATATCGAGGATGTCGTTGATCAGCTGGAGCAGGTCGTTGCCGGCCGAGTAGATCGTGTGGGCGAAGCGCACCTGCTCGTCGGTCAGGTTGCCGCCGGCGTTATCGGCCAGCAGCTTGGCCAGGATCAGCGAGCTGTTGAGCGGCGTGCGCAGCTCGTGCGACATATTGGCCAGGAATTCCGACTTGTAGCGGCTGGCGCGTTCGAGCTCGAGCGCGCGCGACTGCAGTTCTTCCTGGACGCCGGTGAGGGCCGCGTTCTTCATGTCCAGCGCCAGCGCCTGCTCGGCCAGCTGGTCGTTGGTGGTGCGCAGTTCGGCCTGCTGGTTCTCCAGCGCGGTCTGCGATTCTTCCAGCGCGCGCGACTGCTCTTCCAGCTCTTCGTTGGCGGTACGCAGCTCTTCCTGCTGCACCTGCAGTTCCTCGTTCAGGGTCTGGGCTTCTTCCAGCGCGTGCTGCAGGCGCTGGCGATAGAGCACCGCCGCGATCGAGGCGCCCACCACCGGGGCGATCAGCTCCATGAACTCGCGGTCGCGCTTGGATACCGGGTGCAGGAAGCCGATCTCGATCACGCCCTTGACCTTGCCATGATTGTAGACCGGCGCGATGATCAGCTCGCGCGGCGGCGTGTTGCCCAGGCTGGTGGCCACCTTGAGATAGCCGTCCGGGAGGTCGCGCAAGACCAGGATGCGGTTGTCGCCTGCCGCCTTGCTGGCCAGCGATTCGCCCGGCTGGATCACCTTGGCGTGGTCGTTGCCGTCGTAGGGGAAGCCATAGGCGCCGATGCGGCGCAGCACGCCCTCTTCGCTGCGCACGTACATGGCCGCGACGGCGCCGTCCAGGTAGCGTGCGATATAAGCCAGCACGGCTTCGGCCAGCGGCTCCAGGTTATGGATGCCGGCGCTCTGCATGGTCAGCTCGTTCACGCCGGTGCGCAGCCAGGCCTGCTGGCGCAGCTCGGCATTGTGCTCGGCCTCGTGTTCCAGCACTTCGCGGTAGCTGGTGGACAGGCTGACCAGCTGGCGGCGCCCGAACAGGGCCAGGCCAACGCCCACCGCCACGCTGAAGGTGAGGAAGGTCACGACCGACCAGAACACCACCCGGCGCGCGGAATCGTTGCGCTCCTGGAGCACGCGTCCTTCGACGGTGACGAATTCGTCGTAATTGCGGCGCACCTCGTCGGTCAGCACTTTGCCGCGGCCGCTGCGCACCGATTCGACCACGTCGGCGCCCACGCGGCGGCGCGCGATCATCTCGCTGGCGTATTGATTCCACTGCTTCTGGGCGGCGTTGACGCGGCGCACGCGTTCAGCCTGCAAGGGTGCGTCCTTGACCAGGTCGGCCAGCGAGCGAAGTCCGTCTTCCACCCGCTGGGACGCCAGCAGGTAGGGGGACAGGAAGGCTTCGTCGCCGGACAGGAGGTAGCCGCGCATGCCTGCCTCCATGTCGGCCGACAGCTTGCTGACCTCGTGCGCGTTGCCGATCACCTTCTCGGAATGCTCGACCCAATTCAGGACGTTGATCAGGTAAGCGATGAGGCCGACGAACACGACGGCGCTCAGGAAGCTCATTCCTAAGGGCAATACGAGGTTGCGGGTGAGGATGCGGCGAAACTCGAAGTTATCGATGGAGGTGCCCGTCATGCGTTTTGGATATTTATTAGGAAAAAAATATCCAAAGTGTAACTCATACAATTTTTTTGGCGCACACGGTAGGGTCGGGGGGGGGGGGGGCGCCGCCCGGGGGGGGGGGGGGGGGGGTTTG
>NZ_JAGPWD010000072.1 GCF_018119395.1 Massilia sp. ZL223 | reverse complement strand
ACAAAGTCTCACCCTGCTTTGCAAGCAGGCGCGACCGTGCACACGTGACGCCTTCCCTGCCGTTCGAAGCCAATGCTGACCGGCAGGAAACGCCCGATCACCTCCGCATTGGTCAGCGCGTGCTGGCTGACCGACGAAGTACTGAACTGGCCGCCGCCAGCCAGCGCCAGGGGCAGCATCAACTGGTCCGCCAGATGCTCGCCGACCGCGGCTTCACACGACTGGAACTCCCGCATTTCCGCCAGCGCATGCTGGGCCACGTCTTCCGCCCTGACCATCTTGGCGCCGAAGCCGGCGAATACTTCCGTAACCTGCGCATACTCGAGCGTCAACAACACGGCATTGCCTGGGCCCTGGCCCGGCGGGAGCGTCCTCATCAGCAGGTTCTGCTCATCCCACCCCGTCTTGCTGCCAATGCAGGCAAGTTCGCGCTCGCCCACATGCCCCGGAATACCGGCCACCAGCGCTTCGGCATAACCGCGGCGCAGCTCGCCGCGCTCCAGCAAGTGGATCGGTTTCAGTTCCGGACAAGGCGCCACCGAAGCCACCGCCACGCCGCCACCCGCCGGATAGAATCCGTGACGCTCCAGACGGAACTCCACCTCCGTCCCCATCGCCTTCAACAACGGGCAATATGCCCGCTGCAGGAATTCGAAAGGCGGCGCCATCGAATTATGCGTGCCGCCACTCACCCGCACGGTCGAGGGCCCGTCCGCATGCAGCAAGGCCAGCGCCAGCGTCTGCAAGACAAGCGTGCAACTTCCGGCCGTGCCGATGGCGAACTCGTAGTCGCCAGCCGTCAGCCTGCCAGGCGCGAACACCAGCTCCCGCGAGCCGACTTCGGCGTGGGTTACGGTCGCACCACTGATCCGGGCTGCCGCCTGGACCACCACCAGGTGCTGACGCATCAGCCCCGGCTTGTCCCGGTTCGCCCGGATATTCGCTACGCGAAATGGCTGCCCGGTAATCATGGACAGCGCCAGCGCCGTCCGTAGAATTTGTCCGCCGCCTTCTCCGGCGGCGCCATCGAGTTCGATCATGGTCGCCTCTGTTCTTTTACCAATAAATGATCGTGTCACCCCTTCACGCAGACAATCTGCTTGAGCGTGTGCACGACCTCGACCAGATCACGCTGTGCGTGCATGACCGCATCGATATCCTTATAGGCCATCGGGATCTCGTCGATCACGTTGACGTCCTTGCGGCACTCGACGCCTTCGGTCGCGCGCGCATGGTCGTCGACAGTGAAGCGGCGCTTGGCCTCGTTGCGACTCATCGTCCGGCCGGCTCCGTGGCTGCAGCTGTGGAAGCTGTCCGGATTTCCCTTTCCGCGCACGATGAAGCTCTTCGCCCCCATCGATCCCGGGATGATACCCAGCTCTCCCGCCTTTGCCGACACCGCACCCTTGCGCGTCACCAGCACATCCTTGCCGAAGTGATGCTCCTTCTGCACATAGTTGTGGTGGCAGTTGACCGCTTCCACATGCGTCTCGAAAGGCTTGCTGATGACGGTGCGCACGGCCGCGATCAGGTTCTGCATCATGACCTCGCGGTTCATGCGCGCGAACTTCTGGGCCCAGCTCACGGCCTCGACATAGTCGTCGTAGTGCTCGGTTCCTTCTTCGAGGTAAGCCAGGTCCTCGTCCGGCAGGTTCATGATATGCCGGCGCATGTCCTTCTTGGCCAGCTCGATGAAGTGGGTTCCGATGGCGTTTCCGACGCCGCGCGATCCGGAGTGCAGCATGAACCACACCGCGCCGGTCTCGTCGAGGCACACCTCGACGAAGTGGTTCCCGCTGCCCAGCGTTCCCAGGTGGCGGTAGTTGTTCGTCTTTTCCAGCGACGGGGTCTTGAAGCAGATCGCGTCGAACTCGTCCTTCAGCGTTGCCCAGGCGGCATCGACCGGCGCCGGCGGCGTGTTCCACGAACCGACGTCGCGTCCGCGATGATTCCGCGTCTTCGGCGACATCCCGTGCGGGATCGCCCGCTCGATCGCGCTGCGCAGGGCGGACAAGTTGTCCGGCAGATCATTCGCGCTCAAGGTCGTCTTGGCGGCCATCATTCCGCAGCCGATATCGACACCGACCGCGGCAGGGATGATTGCGCCAAGGGTCGGAATCACGCTGCCGATCGTCGACCCCTTCCCCAGGTGGACGTCCGGCATGACGGCAATGTGCTGGTAAATGAACGGCATGCGCGCCGTGTTTGCCAGCTGCTTGCGCGCGGCATCCTCGACCGGCACCCCTTCGGTCCACATCTTGATCGGACGTCCGTCGTCGACGTCCATGACTTGATAGCTGTTCTTTTCCATTTTTCGTTCTCTACACATCAATAAAGCCGATGACAAGATCGGTGAAATGTGTACTGCACTGAGCTACTTGGCCTGCGCCAGCCTGGGGTTGAACCAGGGACCTCCGGGCATGCCCGGCGCTCTATCCTGTAATTTCACCAGCATTCATCGAACACGATTGAGATGACGGGACAAGAATGGCTGCGACGGATACAGTTTGGAATGTAATCGCAGCCGCATTCCCGCCCTCTCAAACCTTTACGCCACCGGCAGCTCGATCGCCTCGATCTCGCCTACCCAATGGCGACCGTCCAGCTTCCCTTCCGCGAAGGCCGCGACGATCTTGAATACTTCATCCGAAAATCCCCCGACATTGAGCACGTCGTCGCGCTCGCAAGCCTGGGTGCTCGCATTCGGGGCGCAGTCGATGCACACCAGGCGCGCCTTCGGATTGCGCCGTTTGAAAATCTCCCACTCCGCCATCATGGCCGACGCTCCGCGGCGCGCATCGACCCAGGACTCGTTGTCCGACACAAAGACCACGAGCTCGGCGTGAACCTTGTGCTGGTTCAACCAGGCCAGGGGCGCGCTGCAATTCGTGCCGCCTCCAGGCTGGGCGGCCAGCTTGGCAGCGTTGTCGAGCACCTTATCCGCCGGGCTCAATGCGCAGGAAACAACCTTGACTTCGAAAGGCAGCACCAGCGTTTCCGGGTTCTTGCGCAACATGGCCGACGCGACCAGGGCCGCGACATCGATGCAGCGGATCGCCGAGCTCGCCGTTCCGCGCGCACCGGAGACCGGCGCCGACATCGACCCGGACACATCCGGGCACACGACCACCTTGCCCATCACCACAGGCACATTGCCGAGTGCAAGCTCGAGCGCATCGTGCAGCGCCCCGCGCACTTCCATCGGCACATCCGGCGAGGCCGCCTGGTAAGCCGCCATCAGCTGGTAAGGGAAGGCGCCGGCTTTCGCGATCAGCGCCGGGTTGCGCAACTTGTCGGCAATCAGCTTTGTCATTCCTTCCAGCGCGAAGACGCCATGGCGCGCGAAGGTATTCAGGTTCATCCGCACCATCTGCCAGCTTCCCTGCAAGGCCAGCTGCGCCCACTCCTGCGCACCGAGTTCCAGCGCGGTCAGCATCTGGAAAGGCACATCCGGCAGCGGCTGGGTCCGGTCGCGCTTATAGGCTTCGAAGGCGCGGGTCAGCGGCGGCAGGCTGGCCATGTCCACCGGCTTGCCGATCAGCCAGGCGAAGAAGGCTTCGCGCCACGCCTCGGCGGGCTTGGGATGGACCATCTTGACCACGTCCGCCAGCGAAGGCGAGTTGCCGACGGCAGCCGACAGCAGCTGCGCTTCCGTCGCCTGGTTCAGCCAAGCCTGCACCAGCTTCTTCGGCCGCGATCCCAGCGAGCGGCGCCCCACTGCGCCCGAACGCAGGATCTGCACGAAATTGCGCAGCATCTTCCCGTTGTTCACGACCCGTCCGAAGGTGGGCGCCAGTTCGGCGGCCCGGGCATTGGCCAGGATGGCGGTCAGCAGCGCAGGCATGTCCTTCATGTAGCCTCGCTCGCGGAAATACACCGCGGTGCGGGCAATGAAGGCCGAGTCCAGCTGGCTGCACAGGCCGGTTACCGCCGACAACTGGGCCTCCGCGTTCGCGTAGAACGTCGCATGCAGGCAGCCGGTGGCGGCGTACTGGGCGAGCTGGTGACGCGGCGTCATCGCGTACGCCGGCGCTCCTGCACCGTTGACAGCATCGGTGGACGGCAAGAATGCGCTCTTGAGTGTGCTGAACAGCTGAATGTTGGCCATGATGCTTATCCTTTTCTTCTTGTCTTGCATCTACTTATTGCAAAGCCCGTGCCAGGTCTGCCATTCACGCGTTCTCCATCAGTAAGTCATTGATTTTTATACCATTGGTCAAATGACATGAAATGTCGGGCAGTTAAGACTGGTGGAGATGCCTTATGTTAATATATACATAGAGATAAACATTTATAAAAAATGAAGAAGCGTACAGTCGTCATCGGATTCGTCGGCACGAAGCTCGACAGCGGAAAAGGCAGCGGACGCTGGGAGAAATGGAGGCCGAGCATCGCGCTGACCCAGCACGACGATGTGGTCATCGACCGCTTCGAGCTGATCCATGACGCTTCGGCGCAGTCGCTGGTCGAACAGGTAGTGGAAGACATTGCCGGCGTATCGCCTGAAACCCAGGTAGTGCCGCGCACGATCAGGCTGCAGAACGCCTGGGACTTCGAAGAGGTGTATGCGGCACTCTTCGATTTCGCCAAGACCTATCCTTTCGAACCAGAAGAAGAGGATTACTGGATCCATATCACGACCGGCACCCACGTCGTGCAGATCTGCATGTTCCTGCTGACCGAAGCCCGCTTCTTCCCGGGACGGCTGGTTCAAACCTCGCCGCCGCGGCGCCAGGGGCCGGGAGAACCGGGCACCTATGCGCTGATCGACCTGGACTTGTCGCGCTACGACCAGATCGCACAGCGCTTCTCGCGCGAGCAGGTCGAAGGGGTGGCATTCCTGAAATCCGGCATTGCCACCCGCAACGCCCGCTTCAACGCAATGATCGACGAGATCGAGCGGGTGGCGATCAAGTCCAGGGCGCCCATGCTCCTGATGGGGCCGACCGGCGCCGGCAAGTCCTTCCTGGCCCGCAGGGTGTACGAGCTCAAGAAGGCCCGGCACCAGATCGACGGCAAGTTCATCGAGCTGAACTGCGCCACCCTGCGTGGCGACGGCGCGGCCTCCACCCTCTTCGGCCACACCAAAGGGGCGTTCACCGGCGCCGCCTCGGACCGCCCCGGCCTGCTCAGGAGCGCACACCGCGGCCTGCTGTTCCTCGACGAGATCGGCGAGCTCGGCCTGGATGAACAGGCGATGCTGCTGAAGGCGATCGAAGACAAGCGCTTCCTGCCGGTGGGCAGCGACAACGAAGTCCAGAGCGATTTCCAGCTGATCGCCGGCACCAACCGCGACCTGGCCCAGGAAGTCGTGGCCGGCCGCTTCCGCGAAGACTTGCACGCCCGCATCAACCTCTGGACTTATGTGCTTCCCGGATTACGCGAGCGGGCGGAAGATATCGAGCCCAACCTCGGCTACCTGCTCGCCCAGTTCAGCGAGGAGAACGGCCAGATGGTGCGTATGAACCGGGAAGCCCGCGAACGCTATATGAAGTTCGCCGGTTCCCCGTCGGCCCTGTGGACGGGAAATTTCCGCGACCTGCTGGCCTCGGTCACCCGCATGGCCACCCTGGCCGATGGCGGCGGCATCACCGAGGCCATCGTCGACCACGAGATCCGCCGCTTGCAGAGCCAGTGGCAACGGATGGCCCGCCCTGGCGACACGGAAGGCGTGAGGCTGGCGGAGGTCATGGCGCAAGAGGAAGTGGACGGGCTGGACCTGTTCGATGCCATGCAATTGTCCAGTGTAATCGCCGTGTGCCGGCAATCGAAGTCGCTGTCGGAAGCGGGACGCAAGCTGTTCGGCGTTTCACGAGAGGCGAAAAGCAGGCCGAACGACGCCGACCGCTTGAAGAAATATCTCGCCCGCTTCGGGCTTGCCTGGGACCAGATCGGCAGCACGCCGAACTGAAGCGCTCGCGCACAAGGGCCGCGCTGTGGCCGGCGTGCGACTCAGCGTGCGCTTGCCGAGAACTTGTCCTTGGCATCCGCAGATCCTTGCTCCATAGTGGTTTCAAGCGTGCGCGCATTGATGGTCGTCGACTTTGCGCGTACTGTTCAGTCATGGAAAAAGAGCAGACTGAGCTTAAAAAAATCGATTCGGAGATGCGCAACATTATCGAGGAAGCGCGCGTCATCCTTCCCGGGATTCAGGCCCTTTTTGGATTCCAGACCATTGCGGTCTTCAACGACCGGTTCGAGGACCTGGCGACATTCGCGAAGATCTGCCATGTGCTGGCACTGGTCATGGTCATCGTTTCGGTGGCAATGGTCATGACGCCGGCCATCTATTACCGGACCTGCCGAGGTCACGCCACCCACGCCATGGTCAGGTTCGCGTCGCAGATGATTCGCGGGGCGCTTGCCCCGCTTGCCATCGGGCTCGCCCTCGACATGTTCACCGTGATCTACCTGGCGACTGCGGACATGCCCGCGCGCCTGGCAGTCAGCATCGGCGCCGCGGTCGCGACGCTGCTCCTGCTGTCCGGACTGTGGTACGTCGTTCCGCGCAGGGCGCAGAAAGTAGGGAACGAAACGAGGGGCTACTGATCCATATGTGAAAGGCCGAACAGAGAGGCCTTCTTGCAGCCGGATAATAAGCAGCCGAAACAAGGACGACACGGCCAAGATCTGGTGGCAAAGAGGAACCGCCGCGACCTGCCGTGGTCGTAGACACGTCGGCGACTACCCGAATTGCATAACGCAGAACTGGGCGACACTCGTCAACCCGAGGTTCCGTTAATCGGGGGGGACAAAGAGGGTGACGAGTGTTGGCCCAGCCGTTCACGGCATACGCAGCGCTGGAACAAGACGGTGCTTCATCCTGCATCCTTCTGGACGGCGATGCCGCACGACTGGGCGTCCTGGCCGCAGACAGCCAGGCGACAAGCCTCGGCGAATAGCCGGGGCTTGTCTTTTGCAGTGACGGCGTCCTTCTTCGTTGCGCGCTTCAGGACCTGATTCCGTCGATGCGGCTATTGCGCTTGCTCCTGCGCCGGCGCCGACATCGAGGCGACGAGTTCATGAAACCAGCGTTCCTGGCGCGTTTTATGGAGCCGGTACCAGGCCTTGGTGGTTTCCGGTCGCCAGACCTTCAGCATCTTCAGCACTTCGTAAGAAAATTCGAGAGGCGCCAAGCCGGTCGCGGTGATCAGGTTGTCGCCGCGCACCGCAGGATCCTTGCGGTACCAGGCCTCTCCCCGGTAATCGGGACAGGACTGCTTCAGGTAGCCGAGGTCGTTCGACGTATGACGCCGCCGGTCGAGCGCACCGACACCCGCCAGGCCGATCGTCGCGCCGCAGATAGCCGCCACATGGTGGCCCTGGTCCAGCAGGCTGGCGGCCAGTTCGAGAACGGGCTTCACTTGCGGCGACTCCCATATCTCCGCGCCCGGCATCAGCAGCAGATCGCCTTCCTGCATCCGGATCTCGTCGATCGCCAGGTCCGGCATGTAACTCACGCCGCCCATGCTTTTGACTTCGTCGCGGGTCAGGCCGGCTTTGAGCAGGCTGAAATCCATGCCCGGATCGGCGAAGAAGCGGCGGCTGTTCAGCTCGGCGGTCAGGTAGCCGATTTCCCAATCGGCCAGCGTATCGACGGTTACCAGGAATACCTTCATCGCAGCCTCCTCATGTCGTGGCAGAGCAGTATAGCTGGGCCTGTTCCTGGGTGCGCAGCCATGCCTGGAAATCGCTCACTTCGCGCCTGCCTTGCCCGTCCTGCGGGACGACCAGGTAGTAGGAAGCGCTCGCAGGAATGGATAAGGTCCCGATCCGGCACAGGGTCCCGGCCTTGAGCGCGTCGGCGACCAGCCAGCTCCTGGCCAGCGCGACGCCCTGCCCGCTCTCGGCCGCTTGCAGGACCAGGGCCGAGTCGCGGTAGACCGCGCCGAACTCGCATTCCGACGGGTCCAGCGAGGCCTGGTCCAGCCAAGTCTCCCATGGATGGAAATCGTCGCGCAGGAGGATGGCGCGGCGCAGGTCCTGGATCAAACGAAGACGGTGCGCGCGGATGTAGGCCGGGCTGGCAACCGGGAACAGGCGTTCTTCGAACAAGAGTTCGCTGCTGACGCCTGGCCATTGCCCGTCGCCGTAGCGGATACCGAGATGCGCGCCGGCCGCCTTCAGGTCGACCACGGCTTGCGTGGCGGCGACTTCTACCTCGATGTCCGGATGGCGGAGGAAGAAGTCGCCCAGGCGCGGAAGCAGCCACCTGGCTGCGAAAGAAGGGAGCACATTGATGCGAAGGCGCCGGGCGTCACCGTGACGCAAGCTGTCGGACACTTCGGCCAGCTGCTGCAGGACCGGCCGGACCACGGCCAGGAACTGCTCGCCTTGTGGCGTCAGCGCGATCTCGCGTCGCGACCGGTCGATCAGGGAGGTCCGCAAGGACGACTCGAGTGCACGCATCTGGTGGCTGATGGCGCTATGGGTGAGGTGCAGTTCGGCGGCGGCCAGGGTGAAACTGCGCAGGCGTCCGATGGCTTCGAAGGCGCGCAAGGTGTGCAGCGGCGGGAGGGACGAACTCATTGTGTGAATGGCATTCAAGAAATGGTGAGTATAAAGCGTTTTTTCTCTGCGATTGGCGATGCTATAACGTGATTTTCATTCATGGAATCGAGTATGCACCCTCGTCATTTGCTCGCCGCGATCGGCATCGTCGCCATCTGGGGCTTCAACTTCGTCGTCATCAAGCTAGGGTTGAAGGATCTGCCGCCGCTGCTGCTCTGCGCACTGCGCTTTACGCTGGCCGCCCTGCCGGCGGTTTTCTTTGTGAAGAAACCGGACGTCCCATTCGGGACCATCGTCACTTATGGCCTGGTGATGTTCGGGATCCAGTTCGCCTTTCTGTTTGGAGGAATGAACCTGGGTGTGTCGGCGGGACTGGCTTCGCTCACCCTTCAGCTGCAGGCGTTCATGACGATCGGGCTATCGGCATGGCTGTTGAGCGAGCGCCCTACCCGTTTCCAGATTGGTGGCGCGGTATTGGCCTTCTCGAGTATTGCCCTGGTCGCTGTCAATGTCGGCGGCGATGTGTCGGCGCTCGGCCTGGCGGCGGTGATCCTGGCGGCTTTGGCTTGGGCATGCGGGAACCTGCTTGCGAAACGCATGGGCAAGGTGAACATGTTTGCGCTGGTGATCTGGGGCAGCCTGGTGGTGCCGATTCCCTTGTTCGCACTGGCGCTTCTGGTCGAGGGGCCGGCGCGCATTGTGGAGAGCATCTCGCATCTCAAATGGAGCTCAAGCGGGGCGATCGCCTATCTGGTTTATCCGACGACGCTGCTCGGATTCGCGGTGTGGAATCGGCTGCTGGGATTGTATCCGGCGGCGAGCGTGGCCCCGCTAACTTTGCTGGTGCCGGTGTTCGGGATGGCGTTGTCGGTCGTGGTGCTTGGCGAGGAACTGCAGCCGTGGAAAGTGATGGCGTTCGTGCTTGTCATCCTGGGGCTGTGCGTGAATCTGTTTGGGGCGAAGTTGTTTGTGGGTCTGAAAGGAGCGGGTCAATGAGGAACGATGGCGGTCTTCCGCAAGTCTTTGTGCCGGGTGCGGAGGCAGCGCCTTATGTGGCGGATGCTCGATCGGCGTGGCGGGTGAAGCTGGCGTTTCGCGTCGACTTCACGAATGGCGGCTATGTGGAGGGGAAGGACTTTTTGCTGGATATCCCCGGGACGGCGGTCTCGGTGGGACGCGCGGCAGAGATGCTCGTGTCGTCGATGAATTTGTTGCGGGCGGGGCCGGTTACCATACTCGAGATGGAGGTGGTGCGGCGGGGAGAGCATGATGATTTGTGAAGGGCCGCTGTGGTCTGCTGGCGCTCGGTGACCTTGGGTTCCGGCCAAGGGGACGCCGAGTCCCGGAAGTCGTAGCCGCCAGTGGCGGGTACGACGGTTTTGAAGTTAGATGCGCTATCGCGGCAGTATTTCGACTCCCAGCTTAAAGACCGTCGTCCCGGGACTCGGCGCCCCCCTTGGCCGGGATCCAAGTTTGTCGCGTTTCGAT
>NZ_JAGPWD010000071.1 GCF_018119395.1 Massilia sp. ZL223 | reverse complement strand
ACAGCAGCCCGCCGACGACGAGCCTCCCTCCTGGGTGACCGAATTTTCCGACGACACCGCCGTCGCCGCCGAGGCGCCGGCCGTGGTCGCTCCGCCGCAGCCGGCGCGGGTCGCCGCGCCGTCCGCGCCGCCGCATCCCTACGTCGTCACGCCCGTGCCCGAGATCAATTGGGACGGCAACTGGCCCGCGCTGGCCGGCAGCCTGCCGCTGCGCGGCGTGGCCCAGCAGCTGGCCCTGCAGACCGAGCTGATCGGCTGCGTGGCGTCCGAGCACGCCGTGACCTTCCGCCTGCGCGTGCCGGTCGATACCCTGCGCGCCAGCGGCAATAGCGACAAGCTGGCCGCGGCCTTGCAGGAACATTTCCCGAATCTGCGTGTCACGGTCGATACCGAGATCGGCCCCGTGTGGTACACCGCCGGCGCCGAACAGCGTGCGGCGCGCGAGGAACGCCAGCGCCAGGCCGAAGCCACCGTGGGCGCCGATGCCTTCGTGCAGGAGATGGAGCGCACACTCGGCGCCTTCATCGTGCCGGGCTCGGTCAAGCCGCCGGTCGCCTGAGCGACCGGCAAGGACGCACAAACCCATTTACCCATCCGGACAACTTGGAGAAACCACCATGATGAAAAACCAGCTCGCAGGCCTGATGAAGCAGGCGCAAGCCATGCAGGACAACATGAAGAAGGCGCAGGAGCAGCTGGCTCAGATCGAAGTCGAAGGCCAGTCGGGCGCCGGCCTGGTCAAGGTCGTGATGACCTGCAAGAACGACGTCAAGCGCGTCACCATCGACCCGTCGCTGCTGGGCGACGACCGCGACATGCTGGAAGACCTGGTCGCCGCGGCCTTCAACGACGCCGTGCGCAAGGCAGAAGCGACTTCCGCCGAGAAGATGAGCGGCCTGACCGCCGGCATGCCGCTGCCGCCTGGCTTCAAGATGCCGTTCTGACGCCAAGGCTGATGTTCGTCATTTCGCTCAGCTATACCGCGCCGCTCGAGCACATCGACGCGCACCTGGCCGCCCACCGGGACTACCTCGCCGCGCAGTATGCGGCGGGCCATTTCCTGATGTCCGGGCCAAAGGTGCCGCGCGAGGGCGGCATCATCCTGGCCGACGCGCCCAGCCGCGCGGCGCTGGAAGCGGTGCTGGGCGAGGATCCGTTTCACAGGGCAGGGGTGGCGCGCTACGAGATCACCGAGTTCAAGCCCCTCATGACGGCGCCGGCGCTGAGCGCCTGGCGAGCCTGACATGTCCAAGTCCCTCGAATTCCTTACCGAATCCCTGCGCCGCCTCCCGGGCGTGGGCCCCAAGTCGGCCCAGCGCATGGCCTTCCACCTGCTGCAGCACGACCGTGAAGGCGCGGCCCAGCTGTCGCGCGCGCTCTACCAGGCGGTCGACACGGTGCACCACTGCGCCATGTGCAATACCTTCTCGGACACCGAGGTCTGCGACCTGTGCGCCGACGAGGCGCGCGACCACAGCCTGCTGTGCATCGTCGAAACCCCGGCCGACCAGCTGATGATCGAGCAGACCCTGACCTACAAGGGCCTGTACTTCGTGCTGATGGGCAGGCTGTCGCCGCTGGACGGCATCGGTCCCAAGGACCTGCACCTGGACAAGCTGGTCAACCGCGCAGCCGACGGCGTGGTCCAGGAAGTGGTGCTGGCCACCAATTTCACCAACGAGGGCGAAGCCACCGCCCATTACATCAGTGAAATGCTGAAGGCGCGCGGCCTGAAAGTCAGCCGCCTGGCGCGCGGCGTGCCCGTCGGCGGCGAGCTTGAGTACGTCGATGCCGGCACGATAGCGCGCGCCATGATCGACCGCCGCAGCGCATAATGGTTGTAACGACAACCCGGTAGCAGTCGGTTCAAGTCAGCACGGGTGCCTGTGCGTGCGCGCAAGCCCGATGTGCGGGCCGCTGCTATCGTAGGCTCTTTCAGCGGACCCGACATGCACCTCGTCGATATCACGATGTTCTATGCCGCGGAAGGCGGCGGCGTCAGCACTTACCTGAACGCGAAATCCCATTGGCTGGCCGAGCATGGGCTCATGCGCCACACCATTCTCAGCCCCAACGTGGACGATGGCGGCGACATCCCTTCGCTGGTGCGCGTGCCCGGCGTGCCGCTGCCCGGCATCAACGGCTATCGCATGCCGGTGTCGGTCGCGGCCCTGGCGCGCCGGCTCAAGGCCAGCGAGCCCGACCTGATCGAGGTCGGCGACGCCGGCCACAGCGCCTGGGCCGCCTTGCGCCTGCGCGAGCGGCATGGCGTGCCGGCCATCGCCTTCTACCATTCCGACCTGCCGCGCCTGGTGGAGAACCGCTTCGGCCAGGCCGCGCGCCAGGCCACCTGCAAATACCTGGCCCACCTGTACCGCGAGTTCGACCTGGTGCTCGCGCCCAGCCGGCTGATGGTCGGGCAGCTCGAGGCGATGGGCGTCAA
Source organism: Massilia sp. ZL223 (assembly GCF_018119395.1). GTDB lineage: Bacteria > Pseudomonadota > Gammaproteobacteria > Burkholderiales > Burkholderiaceae_D > Telluria. Next base: position 7,645 of record NZ_JAGPWD010000071.1, on the reverse strand, counting down.
GGGGGCGCTGCACCAGCCGCTGGGCATCGCCAGCGACGTGTTCCGGCCCGACCGGCGCGATCCCGGCCTGCGCGCCGAGCTCGGCATTGCGCCGGATGCGCGCCTGCTCGTCTACGCGGGCCGCTTTACGCCGGAGAAAAAGCTCCCGCTCCTGATCGAGGCCGTGCGCAAGCTGGGCGCGCCTTACCACCTGCTCATGGTGGGCGGCGGCGAAGAGCCGCCGCGCGGCGAGCGCATCAGCGTGCTGCCGTTCCAGCGCGACCAGCGCGACCTGGCGCGCCTGCTGGCCAGCTGCGACCTGCTGGTGCACCCGGGCGATTGCGAGACCTTCGGCCTGATCGTGCTGGAAGCGATGGCTTGCGGCCTGCCGGTGGTGGCCACGAGCGGCGGCGGGGTGGCCGAGCTGGTGGACGAGCGTTCCGGCATCCTGGCGCAGCCGAACTGCGCCGACAGCCTGGCCGGCGCCATCGAGGCGATCTACGAACGCGACATGGCCGCGCTGGGCGAGCACGCCCGCCACAAGACGCGCGAATATTTCGACTGGAACCAGATCTTTCCGCAGATCCTGCGCCGCTACCACAGCCTGCTGGGCGCGGGCCAGGCGGCGCAGCCGGCGCTGGAGCGCATCTGTGTTACCGACTGAGGCCGCGCTCTGCGTGTCCATCCACGACGTGGCCCCGTCCACGTGGGACGAGTGCCGGCGCCTGGCCGAAGCGATCCGCGAGGTCGCCGACATCCCGCTGACCTGGCTGGTGGTGCCGGCCTACCACCGCGGCGGGGGCGAGGAGCGACGTATGCGCGCCGGGCTGGACGCGGCGCTGGCGCGCGGCGACGAACTGACCCTGCATGGCTACACCCACCTCGATACCAGCCCGCGCGGCGAGGGCTGGCGCGACCGCTTCCTGCGCGGCGCCTACAGCCGCGAAGGCGAGTTCGCCGCGCTGACTGCGGAGGAAGCGGAGCGCCGCATCCGCCTTGGACTCGACTGGTTCGCGGCCCAGGGCTGGCCGGTGAGCGGCTTCGTGCCGCCGGCCTGGCTGATGGGCGAGGATGCCTGGCGCGCGCTGCGCCGTTTCCCATTCGCGTACACGACGACCTTTACCCGCTTCCATCTGTTGCAGGGCGAAGAGGGAAGCGAGGCTGGGAAGCTTGGCGGCTTGCCGGAAGAAAGCAGGGCGCCGGCATGCCGGTCGACGTATTCGCCCTCGCTGGTCTACGCCGCGCGTAACCGCAGCGGCCGTCTTTTATCACCGGTCATGGCCGACCTGACGTCCGCCTTGCTGTCCCGGGCGCCGCTGATTCGCCTGAGCCTGCATCCGCCGGATGTGCGCTATCCCCGCCTGCTGCGTCATGCGCAGCGGACGGTCGAGCGGCTGCTGGCGCGCCGCACGCCGATGACCAAGGCGGCGTTCGCGCGGCTGCTCACCAGTACGGTCCCCAATAGCCCGCACCACGCCAGCGCGGTCCCCAGCCTCCGTAATACGATGGAGTATTGCCAAGGCGGCGGAGCTCGTCCTTCGTGCTGAGCTGCAGCACGCAGTTGCGCCAGGCGTCGCTTTCGGCCGTATAGCCGAGCCGGACACAGGCCGGGCCGTAGACGGTGATCATCTGCGCCATGTCGGCCTGCATGCGGGCCGCGCGTTCTTCGGGTGAGGTGGCGCACGCCGACAGCAGCGGCACAAGGCAGGCCAGGGCGGCTGCCGAAACAGGAATACGCAATGAGGTACGCATGGGTCCTCCCTTCGCGCCGTGGATGGCGCCAGGACAGAATAGCATAGGGGCGGTGGAGGCCGTTGTACGGAGGCGGGTCAAATGTGCGCGGAGGTTTTAGTAAGGAGTGATGGTCGTGGTCTGCGGGCAAACTTGGGTTCCGGCCTCCGCCGGAACAACGTATTTACGGGCGCGAACTTGCGGGGCTACCCCGGCCAGCTTCCTCAGCACGTCGTTCCGGCGGAGGCCGGAACCCAAGTTGACCTTCCGCCCGCGCTGCATTTTCAGAACGACCGTACTCCCACCAGGCGCTTTTTCTGGCAAGATACGCCCCCTAAAAACAAGGAGGAGACACATGCGCAAGCGTGGATGGAAAACCTGGACCCTGCGGACGCTGGCCGCGGTGCTGGGTTTATTGCTGCTGGCCGTGCTCGGCGCCTGGCTGTACCTACGTGGCAGCCTGGCCCAGCTCGACGGCGAGCGCACGGCGCCTGGCCTGACTGCCGAGGTGACCGTGGCGCGCGACCGCGACGGCGTGCCCGTGATTCAGGGGAGCAGCCGCGGCGACGTCGCCTATGCGACCGGCTTCGTGCACGCCCAGGAACGCTACTTCCAGATGGATCTGCTGCGCCGCACCGCGGCCGGCGAGCTGGCCGAGCTGTTCGGCCCGCGCGCGTTGCCGCTCGACCGTGACCATCGCCTGCACCGCTTCCGCGCCCGCGCGGAAAGCGCCCTGGCGCGCCTGAACGGGCCGGAACGCGACCTGCTCGACCGCTACGTCGCCGGCGTCAACGACGGCCTGAAGGCCCTGCGCGCCAAGCCCTTCGAATACGCCCTGACCGGAAGCGCGCCGCGTCCGTGGACGGCCCAGGATTCGCTGCTGGTCGCGTGGGCGATGTACATCGACCTGCAGAACAACCTGGCCCCGCGCGAGCTGGCGCGCGGCTGGATGCGCGAGCACAGCGACGCCGCCCAGCTGGCCTTCCTGCTGCCCGACGCCAGCGCCATCGACGCTACCCTCGATGCCCCCGCTACTCCCGCTTCGGCGCCCGCGCTGGCGCCGATCCCTTCCCACGCCCCGGACTGGTGGGGACCGGCCTCGAAAGTCCCGGTCCAGCTGGCCGCCGCCGATTTCACCGATTCGGTCGGCAGCAACAACTACGCGGTGGCGGGCAGCCGCACCAGCAGCGGCGCGGCCATCGTCTCGGACGACATGCACCTGGGCCTGCAGTTGCCAAACATCTGGTTCCGCGTCGTGCTGCGCTTCCCCGACGCCAGCGCCGCCGGCGGCCAGCGCCGCGTGGTCGGCGTGACCCTGCCGGGCGCGCCGCCTTCGGTGATCGTCGGCAGCAACGGCCAGGTGGCCTGGAGCTTCACCAACAGCTACGCCGACCTGCTCGACCTGGTCGAACTGGGCAAGGACGCCGCAAAAGGCGCTCAGGTGCGCACCCCGAACGGCTGGGAAACCCCGCGCGAGCACGTCGAGCTGATCGCGGTGAAGGGCGCGCCCGCCGAACGCTTCGTGGTGCGCGACACTTCGCTCGGCCCGATCCGCACGGTGGACGGCCGCGACTACGCGGTGCACTGGATCGCCCACGATCCCCAGGCGGTGAACCTGAATCACCTGAAGCTGGAAGGCGCGCGCAGCGTCGACGAGGCGCTGGCGATCGCCGCCATCGACGGCATCCCCGCCCAGAACTTCGTGGCTGGCGATGCGCGCGGCAATATCGGCTGGACCATCGCCGGCGTGCTGCCGCGCCGTACCACGCCGCCGCCCGTCGCCACCTTCCCGCTCGACCCGGACGGCCATGCGCCGACCTGGAACGGCCTGCTGCCGGCGGCGGACTATCCGCGCGTGCTCAATCCGCGCGAGGGGCAGATCACCACCGCCAACAGCCGCCAGCTGATGGGTGCGGGATCGGAGCGCATCGGCGACGGCGGCTTTGACCTGGGCATGCGCAATCGCCAGCTGCACGACGGCCTGCTGGCGCTGGGCGCCAAGATGGACGTGCGCCAGGCCTTCGGCGCGGCGCTCGACGACCGCGCGCTGTTCATCGCCGACTGGCGCCGGCGCGCCCTGGCGGCGCTGGATGCGAGCGCGCTGAGCGGCAAGCCGCAGCGCGCCGAGTTCCGCCGCCTGCTGGAAACCAGCTGGGACGGCCGCGCCAGCGTCGATTCGGTCGGCTACCGGCTGGCGCGCGACTACATGTGGGCGCTGCACGAGCTGCTCTACGGCCAGGCCATGGCCGCGATCAAGGAGCGCGATCCCAAGGCCACCGCCGCCATGGCCGGCAGCCGCTGGCCGCTGGTGGTGGCGCGCCTGCTGGACGAGCAGCCGGCCGGCTGGCTGCCTACCGGCTATCCGACCTGGCAAGCCTTGCAGCTCGCGGCGGTGGACCGCGTGATCGCGGCCATCGAGGAAGAGGGCAAGATCCTGGCGCAAGCCAGCTGGGGCGAGCGCAACACGGCCAATGTGGCACATCCGATCAGCATGGCCGTGCCCGCGCTGCGCTTCCTGCTGGCCGCGCCGGGCGACCGCCTGCCGGGCGACGCCCACATGCCGCGCGTGGCGGGGCCGAAGTTCGGCCAGTCGGAACGCTTGACGGTGTCGCCGGGACGGGAAGAAGAAGGCCTGTACAACATGCCGGGCGGCCAGAGCGGCCATCCGCTGTCGCCGTACTTCCTGGCCGGGCACGCCGCCTGGGCCGAAGGCAGGCCGCTGCCGCTGCTGCCGGGGACGGCCCAGCACACGCTGCGCCTGGTCCCCTGAGCTTTACCTGGCGGGCAGCGCCAGGGTGACGCTGCCCAGCATGTCGGTAATCGCCTCGGCGCTCGACGGGCGGCCGAGGAAGTAGCCCTGCACCATGTCGCAGCCGTATTCCTCGAGCAGCAGCAGCTGCTCGCCGGTCTCGACACCTTCCGCCACCACCACCATCTTGAGTCCGTGCGCCATCGCGATGATGGCGCGCGTGATGGCCGCGTTTTCCGAATCCTGGGGCAGGCCGCAGATGAAGCTGCGGTCGATCTTCAAGGCGCGCACGTCGAAGCGCTTGAGATAGTTCATCGACGAGTAGCCGGTGCCGAAGTCGTCGATCGACAGGTAGACGCCGATGCCGCGCAGCTGCTCCAGGGTGGCCAGCGTGGCGCGGGCGTCGTCCATCAGGGTGCCTTCGGTCAGCTCCAGTTCCAGCAGGCGCGGGTCCAGCCCGGTCTCGTGCAGGGCCGAGAGCACCATCTGCGACAGGTTCTCGTCCTTGAACTGCTTGGCCGACAGGTTGACCGCCATGCGCATCGTGCGCCCGGTCAGGCGCTGCCAGGCGCGCGCCTGGCGGCAGGCGGTGCGCAGCACCCATTCGCCGATCGGCACGATCAGGCCGGTCTCCTCGGCGAGCGGAATGAACTCGGTGGGCGGCACCAGCCCGCGCTCGGGATGGCGCCAGCGCACCAGGGCCTCGACGCCGACGATCTCGGCGCTCGCTACGTCCCGCTGCGGCTGGTAGAGCAGGTACAGCTCGTCGTTCTGCAGCGCCTTGCGCAGGCCGACTTCCAGCTTCACGTGACTCATGATCTGCATGGTCAGCGAAGAGCTGTACAGCTTGGCGTTGTTCTTGCCGCAGTTCTTGGCGTGGTACATCGCGGTGTCGGCGTATTTGAGCAGCGAGCCGCAATCGTCGCCGTCTTCCGGGAACAGCGAGATGCCGATGCTGGCGGTCACGAAAATCTCGTTGCCCTCGATGAGGAAGGGCCGGCGCATCGCCTCCTTCACCCGGTGCGCCACGTTCAGCGCGTGCTCGACCCGTTCCAGATCCGGGATCAGGATCGTGAACTCGTCGCCGCCCAGGCGCGCCAGGTTGGTGCTGTTCTCGCCCCGCGAATCTCCCCTCGATACCAGGTCGCTGGGGCGCGTCGTGTCGCGCAGGCGCTCCGACACCATCTTGAGCAGGGCGTCGCCCGCGTTGTGGCCGAGCGTGTCGTTGATGCGCTTGAAGGCGTCCAGGTCCATGAACAGCACCGCGAACTTCTTGTTGCCGATCTTGGAGCGCTGCAGCTCGCGCTCCAGCGTCTCCAGGAAGGCCTGGCGGTTCGGAATGCCGGTCAGGCTGTCGCAATAGGCCAGGCGCCGGATCTGCTCTTCGGCGCGCTTGCGTTCACTGATGTCGCGCACCAGGCCCAGCACCTGCGAGGGACTGGTCGCCACCAGGCGCGCCTCGAAGTGCTGCACTTCGCCGCAGTCGGTGGTTTCGTACTCGACCGAACGCACCTGCTGGGTGGCCAGCACGGTCTTCATCTGCTCCAGCATGCGGTGCGCGATATCGGCCGGCAGCACGTCGCTGACATGGCGCCCCACCACGTTGCGGTCGATGCTCGCCGCCTGCGCGACGCGCCCGCGCCCATTGCGTTCCTGTCGCAGACGCGCATGTCCCGGCTCATAATCGAGGTAGAAGCCGTCCGCGTTCATGCGGAAGAAGGTGTCGGGAATGGCCGCCAGCACGGCGCGGTTGTGGGCGTCGGCGATGCGCAGGCGCGCGATGGCGTCGCTGGCGCGCAGCACGTACAGCACGCGGTGGCCGAGGATGGGCCAGTTGATCGGCTTGGAGACGAAGTCGGTGGCGCCGGCCTCGTAGGCATGGGTGACCGCCTCGACGTCGTCGCCGCCGGTTACCATCACGATGGGTATGCCGACGCCGTCCCCGGTTTTGGCAGCCTCGGCGGCCCGGATCGCGGTGCAGGCCGCGAAGCCGTCCATGCGCGGCATGTCGACGTCCATCAGGATCAGGTCCGGATGGCGCGAGGCGGCCAGTTCGACCGCTTCCAGGCCGTCCGCCGCTTCGATGGCGTCGAGCCCGACCTGGGCCAGCATCTCGAGCATCAGGAGACGCATCACCGGATCGTCGTCGGCGACCAGGACCGTCCCGCGCTGGGGTGGAGAAGAGGCTGGCATGCTAGGTTTCCTTTTCTAGGAGGGCATTGAGCGATTCGCGCACCGACAGGAATTCGCTTTCCATGTCGGCGAAGAGGGGGGCGCCGCCATCGACCTTGCCGGCGCGCCCGATCTGTTCCAGGTCGCGGCACAGCGCGGCCAGGCGCGCGGCGCCGATATTGGCGCTGGCCGACTTGAGGCTGTGGGCGATGCGGCGCAGGCCTTCCGGGTCGCCACCGGCGAGCGACTGGCGCAGCGCCGCCATGTGGCGCGGGGTATCGGTGACATAGGCCGCCACCACCTTCTGCACCAGCGCGTCGCCGCCTTCGCGGCTGAGCGCGCGGATGTTGTCCAGCGCCGCCAGGTTGACAGGATCGTGGCGCGGCGCCGGCGCTGGCGCTGCCGGTACACCGGGCGGATCGTCGTGATGGCGTGAAGCGCTCAGCGGCAGCGACACCCAGCGCCCGATCACGCCGGCCAGCTGCTGCTGGGTGAAAGGCTTGGACAGGTAATCGTCCATGCCGGCCGCCAGGCAGGCCTCGCGGTCGCCCTGGAGCGCATTGGCGGTGATGGCGATGACGGGCAGGGTGCGCGCGCGGCCCGCTTCGCGCTCGTAGCGGCGGATCGCCGAGGTGGCGGCGAAGCCGTCCATCACCGGCATCTGGCAATCCATCAGCACCGCATCCCAGCCGCCTTCGCGCACGCAGTTCAAGGCCTCTTCGCCATTGCGCGCGCAGTGGGCTTCCAGCCCCAGGCTTTCGAGCATGGCCTTGGCAACTTCGACATTGACCGGATTGTCCTCGGCCAGCAGCACGCGCCGCGCGCGCCGTCCCGATGGCTGGCGTCCGGGCGGCACCGGATCAGCGGACAGCGCGGCGGGCAGCGCGGCGGCGATGCCCGCCTGGGCCGGGACAGCGGCCGGCGCGCCATGCAGCCGCGCCGCGCGCGCGGCCAGGCAGGCGTACAGGTCGGGGGGGGGGGCCCGCGGGGGCCGCGGGGGGGGGCCCCCCCCCC
>NZ_JAGPWD010000070.1 GCF_018119395.1 Massilia sp. ZL223 | reverse complement strand
GCAGTGAGGGGGGTGCAATCAACCAACGGCCCGGGATGCGAGCCACCCCGGCCCTTTGTGTTTGGCGGCGAGCCGGCGTTCAGGGCGTGCGCCTGAGGGCCGCCTTGATCCGGTCCAGCAGCTCCTGGTGGTGGTAGGGCTTGGCCAGCACGTCCAGTCCCTCGCTGCGCACCCCGCGCCCGGGCAGCTCGTCCATGTAGCCAGTGGTCACCAGCACCGGCAGCCCCGGCCGCATCTGGCGCGCCTTGTCGATCAGTTGCAGTCCGTTCATGCCGCCAGGCATGATCACGTCGGTGAACAGCAGGTCCACCTGCGCGCCGCTGTCGAGCAGGGTCAGCGCGCGTTCGCCGCTGGACGCGCTCAGCACCTGGTAGCCGGCCATGGCCAGCATGCCCTCGGCCAGTTCGCGCACGTCGTCGTTGTCCTCGACCACCAGCACGTGGCAGTCGCTGCCCTGCGGCCGCACCGGGGATTGCGCGGCCTCGCCTTCGTCCGCGCCGGCCTGGACCTGTTCGCTGATCGGGAACACCATGCGCACCTGCGTGCCCTTGCCGGGCGCGCTCTCGATGTCGAGCTTGCCGCGCGACTGCTGCACGAAGCCATGCACCATCGCCAGCCCCAGGCCGGTGCCCGGTCCCTTGGTGGTGAAGAAGGGCTCGGTGGCGCGGCGCCGCACGTCTTCTGTCATGCCTTCGCCCTGGTCGTTCACGCAGATGCAGACATAGTCGCCGGCCGGCAGCTTGAGGATGCGGCGCCGTTCCGGCGACAGCACGGCGGTGCCGACCGTGACGACGCCGCCGTCCGGCATGGCGTCGCGCGCATTGATCACCACGTTGAGCAGGGCCATCTCGAGGTAGGTCGGGTCGACCGTGCAGGCGGGCAGGCCGGGCCGCAGGTCGAGGCGCAGCTCGAGCTTGTCGCCCAGGGTGCGCACCAGCATGTCCGAGAACTCGACCACCAGGCTGTTCAGGCTCAGGCTGCGCGGCTCCAGGCGCTGCTTGCGCGCAAAGCTCAGCAGCTGCTGGGTGAGCTTGCCGGCCTGCATGGTGGCGCGCTGGGCGCGCCGGATCGGTTCCAGCGCGCGGCTAGCCGGGCCTGCGCCGATCAGGGCCACCTCCAGGTTGCCGTTGATGACCTGCAGCAGGTTGTTGAAGTCGTGCGCCATGCCGGCCGAGAGCTGGCCGATCGCTTCCATCTTCTGCGACTGCAGGTAGGACTCCTGGTGGGAGCGGCGCTCGGTGATGTCCATCTGCGAGGCGAAGAAGTGCAGCAGGGTGCCGTCCTGGTCGAAGATCGGTCCCAGGAACAGCGCGTTCCAGAAGGGCGTGCCGTCGGCCTTGTAGTTCAGGATGTCGACCGCGACCGCGCGCTGTTCCGCCACCGCCTGGCGTACTTCGGCCACGGTGGCGGGGTCGGTGTCCGCTCCCTGCAGGAAGCGGCAGTTGCGGCCCAGGACATCCTTCTCTTCGTAGCCGGTGAGATCGAAGAAGGCGTTGTTGGCGAAGACGATCGGATTGTCTTTCTTGCGCGGGTCGGTCACCACCATCGGCATGCGGGTCATCTCGACCGCGGCGAAGAAGATGTTGCCGCGTTCCTCCAGCCCGCCATGGTCGATGTAGCTGGCCTGCCAGTGCTTGACGCCGGGGTTGCCCAGCGGATGGACGGCGTTGCCTTCGATCTCGCCCGAGGCCGGCGCACCCATGCTCTGGCCGCCGCCCTGCACGTCGAGCGGTTTCTTGAGCGTATCTTCTTTTTCGGGTCCGAGTACCATGGGCAGTCCTTGCAGGCAGTGTAGTCTCCACTCTAGAGATTCGTGGCGCGGGCCTCCGTTCGTAAGCGCACACAGGCCCGGTCCAGGCTCACTGTCCCTCGCCGATGCTGACTTCCGCGATGCCGATGCCCAGCGCGCGGTCGTCCGCCCACTGGCCGAGGCTGCGCGGCGTCGTCGGGCGCGGCACTTCGATCGTCAGGCTGCGCTGGGCGCCGTCGGTATGCACGCGCAGCTTGACCTCCTGCAGGCTCGGTCCGATGCGGAACGGGACGCTGGAATCGCCCGCGCGCAGGGTGAAGGGCAGGGTGGTGTTGTCGGCGTAGGCCTGGGCCTTGATCAGGACGTCGGCCACTTTCGGCAGCGGCCGGTCGAGATGCAGGACCACCTGCTTCCCGGTCGACCAGCGCCCCCAGGGCTCGCCGACCGACAGGCCGTCGGCGCCGGTCACCAGGCCGCCGTAGGGCTGGGACAGGTGGCGCGTCCCGATCGGCCGGAAGGCGCTTTCCAGGCGCAGCAGCGCATACTCCGCCGTCGCCACCACGGGCGCCGCGCCCAGGCCCGGCGGCACGGCATGCTGGCCGATCACCAGCAGCCACTTGTGACGTGCCGGCATCTGGTAGGCCTCGATCGGCGCGTCCTTGGGCAGCTCCAGCATGCCGCTGTCCTGGTGGTCGATATGGAACTGGGCGCGCATGATGTCCATCATGGCGTGGCCCGCCACCGTGACCTGGCCGTGCTCGGCGCGGGGAACGAGGCGGTAGGCCAGCTTGCCGGCGGCGTCGGGCGGCCAGTCGGCGCGCACCTGGCGCAGGTAGCTGTCGTTCGCGGCCATGCCCAGCGCCAGCGTGAGCGGGACCACCGCAAACAGGAACAGGGCGGCGGCCAGGCGCCGGCCGGCCGCCCACAGCAGCAGCACCGCCAGGTCGAGCGCGGCCAGGGTCCAGCCCTGCCAGGATTGCAGGCTGAGGGAGGCGAATTCCGGGCCGTCGATGGGCGTGGGCGAATAACGCGGCAGCAGCACCAGCGCGGCCAGCACGGCGGCGCCGACCAGGGCGGCCGCCGCCCAGGCCAGGCGCGGCTGGCCCGGCTGCCGCTCCAGCAGCTGCCGCCCGGCCTGGACCGTGCCGAGCGGCGCGGCCGCGATCAGGAGCAGCAGCGGGAATACGAAGCTGTAGTAGCGCAGGTGCAGGCGCACCACTTCGAGCGGTCCCAGGCCGGCGATCGAGGCGGTGTACACCACGGCCAGGCCGGCGGCCGAGCCGAGCATCAGGAAGCTGTACAGGCCCAGGCGGCTCAGGGCCGCGCCGGCCTGGCGGCGGGCGGCGCCGCTCAACAGGGCCAGCAGGAGCATCGCCATCGGCATCGGCATCAAGAGGGCCAGCACCATCAGGTGGCCGCGGCCGTTGACGAAGGCGGGCGGCGCCAGGTAGAACAGCGAACGCCCCGCGCCCGATTCGGCGGCGGTGGCGTAGAAGCTGCCGAACAGGCTCAGCGCGGGTTTGCCGGCCAGCAGGTAGCCGACGCTGAACTTGGCGAGCAGGGTCGCCACCGCCGCCAGCACGGCCGCGACCAGGGCGTCCGCCAGCCATGCGGCGGGCCGCTTGCCGTCCGCGCGCATCCAGGCGTTGCAGGCCAGGTAGAGGCCGAGCGCCGGCAGCAGGAACAGGGCGTGTACCTTCACCAGGCTCATCAGGCCGAGCACGGCGCCGCCGGCCAGGCCCAGGCGCGCCGCGCTCCAGGACGGATGGTTCAGCACCACCCAGCTCAGGACAATGAAGCCGAAGTAATACGTGGCTTCCGGCATGAACAGGGCCGTGTACAGGTTGAAGGGGGCGAGCAGGGACAGCAGGCTGACGGCGGCCGCGATCGCCGGGCGCGTGACGCGGCGCCCGATCAGGTAGATGAAGGGCCCGGCGCCTACGAAGAGCAGCGCATTGCCGATGCGTACGCAATCGAGGAAGCCGCTGCCGCAGGCCGAGCTGGCGCTGAACAGCCACAGGTAGAGGTAGGAGGGCACGATGGCCTCGCCCAGCGGCTGCAGGCGCGCCATCTTGCTGTAGTACCACTCGTCGGCGAAGATCACCGGATTCAGGCCGAGATGGCGCTGCAGCAGCCAGGCGAACACGGCGGCAAGGCCGGCGGCCAGGAACAGCCAGGCGAGGACTTCGCCGCGCGCGCGCGGCGCAGGAGAAAGCGGCGGAGCCGCGCGGCGGGCGGCGGAAACGGCGGTCGGGGCGTCTTGGATGGTCGTCATGGCGGCTGGGAGGCGGCGCGCCATGCGCGCAGCGCCTCGTTCATTGTGTCCCAGGTAAAGAATTGGCGTTTTTCATAGTACAACGCTCCGGCGTGCGGGCGCTCGCGCAGGCGCTGCGGATCGACCTTCTGCAGGGTCTGGACGCCGCGCAGCAGGTAGTGCAGCAGCACAAAGGGGAACAGGCCCAGCCAGGTGCTGCGCTGCGAAGGATAGGACAGGCACAGGCGCAGGTAGTTCAGCCGTTCGCCCCAGGGGATCTTGCGCGCGCACACGGGACCGTTTTGCGGCAGCGGCGCCAGTACCCGGAACAGCGGGCCGGGCAGCCCGGCGGCCTGGTACAGCGAATATTGCCAGGTGCGCGCCAGCAGGCCGTGGCGGCTTGCCGCGCCGACCGCCAGCGCGTGCAGCGCGTCGTGGTCGTGGTGGCCGCCTTCCCAGGCCGTCACGTGCAGCGAGTCGACCTGGCCGAAGCCCGCTATCCACGCATCGATCCATTGTTCGGCGGCGGCCAGGTGCAGGGGCAGGCGCGCGTCGCCAATCCCGAGCTCCTGGCCGGCGAAGCGCACGTCGACGCGCGCCACGCCCAGGCGCGCCAGCACCGCCAGCGATTCGGCGTTGCGCCGCTCGGCCGTGGCGGCGGCGGTCGCGCCGTCGGTCAGGTAGGCGCAGGCCACGCGCAGTCCCTGGCGGCGGCACTCGGCGATGCGCGCGAACACCCCGAACTCGTCGTCCTGGTGCGCGAACAGGAACAGGGCGGCAGCTTCAGTAGGCATCGAAGTCGAGGAAGCTGAACTGGATGCGGGACGGGTCGAGGCGGGCCACGCGCTCGCTGAAGGAGCGGTAGATCAGGTTCAGCGGCGAGGGACGCAGGCGCATCGGGATGCCAAGGTAGTTGCCGTAGCGGCTGCCGGCGTCCGGCGCCAGGCCGATGAACAGGCGCAGCGGGGACAGCGCAGGGGCCAGCGCTTGCGGCGCCGCCTGCCTTTCCAGTTCCGCATAGGCGGGCAGATGCCGGCCGAAGGCGGCCGCGTAGAACTGGGTGCGCCTACCCCTGGCGCGCTGCCACACCGGGTTGTGCGGATTGGCGCAGCGCCACTCCAGCGCCGCCTCGCTCCAGCTGCGCTCGAAGGACAGCTCGCGCGCCGGCGCCTTAGGCGCGTGGCGCAGGGCGCCCAGCCCGACCCGCGCTTCCAGCGGGCGCACCAGCTGGAAGCCCAGCTTGCGCACGAAGCCCGGCGTGCTGTTGGCATTGGCCACGCCGTAGACCCCGTCGTAGCCGGCCGCCATGCCGGCCTCGAAGCTCATCGCGGCCAGTTTGGTGAACAAGCCCTTGCCCTGGTAGTCCGGATGGGTGGCGGTGTTCAGCGACAGCAGCACCGGCACCTCGCGTCCCTCGACCCAGGCGCGCGCCGGCACGCACACGTAGTGGGCCGCCAGGCGCTCGCCGTCCCAGGCGTCGAAGCCGACCGCCTTGCCGTCCGGATTGGCCAGGTAGAGCCAGGCCAGGTAGTCCGGGCTGAACTTGCCGGCGCCGGGGAAGCAGGCCCCGAACAGCGCGCTGTAGCGGGCAAGGTGGTCTCGGTCGTACTGAACGGGCGCGAAGTTCATCACTTGAAGATCCAGTGTTTGCCGAGCAGGTAGCCGTTGAGCGCCACCAGCGGCAGCGACAGGACTTTCCCGGCCAGCGGCTTGTCGGCGAGGGCGGCGGCCAGCGCCACGCAGGCGATGGTCAGGAGGTAGTTCAGGCCGACCACGCACAGGTAGCGCGCGAAGCTGGCGGGGGATGCGGCCTGGTCGAAGGTGACCCGGCTGTGGAAGGCGTAGTTGACCAGCAGGCCGGCGGCGAAGCCGGCGCTGGCCGCTGCGGTGTGGTGGCTGCCCGCCGCCATCAGCAGCTGCATGGTACCGGCGTCGACTCCCGCGCACAGCAGGCCGCCGGCGAGGAAGACGAGGAACTGGCGCTGGCGCAGGGAATCAATCATGCTGTGGACGGCGGAACAGGGTGCGCTTGTGCAGCGGGCGGCGCGGCACCGAGGCGATGTCGTAGGCCAGGAAGGCCAGGATCAGCTGCACCCCCATGATCACCGGCAGCGCGGCCACCATGACGGTGCCGGCCGGGGTCGGGACACCTGCGCGCGCCGAGCCGATCCAGTGCGAAACGCCGTACACGGCGCCGAACAGGACCATCAGCACGCCCAGCGGCAGCTCGAGCGAAGCCAGCGACATGTTGCGCAGGTAGTAGTTGTAGAACAGGCGCTTGAAGAAGTTGCGCACGTTCTTGGCCAGGAATTCGGTGACGACCCGCGACACCTTCAGGTTGCTCACTTCGTCGCCGTAGACCGCGTCCATGGGCACGTCGACCGCCACCGCTCCCAGGGTGTTCAGGCGGAACAGCATGTCGCTCTCGAAGAAGTAGCGCTTGCTGATCTTCTCGAAGGGCAGGTAGCGCGCGCAATCGGCGTGGATGGCGGTGTAGCCGTTGGTCGGGTCGAACAGGTCCCAGTAGCCCGAGGACAGCTTGGTCATGAAGGACAGCATGGCGTTGCCGAACATGCGCACCGGCGGCATGCTGCCCAGGCGCTCCAGGTTGAAGAAGCGGTTGCCCTTGGTGTAGTCGGCTTCGCCGGCCAGGATCGGCGCCACGAAGGTGGGGATCAGGTGGGCGTCCATCTGGCCGTCGCCGTCGAGCTTGACGATCACGCGCGCGCCGCCGGCGATCGCCGCGCGGTAGCCGGTCAGCACCGCCCCGCCCACGCCCTGGTTTGTTTCATGTTCCAGCACCGTCACGCGCGGGTCGCGGCAATGGGCGCGCACGAAGGCGCCGCTGCCGTCCGGGCACTGGTCGTCGACCACGTAGATGCGCGCCACTTCCGGCCCGATGGCCTCGATGACGCCCAGGATGTGGCGGGTGACCTTGTAGCTGGGGATGACGACCGCGATGATGTCGGCGCCCGCAGCCTGGGCGCCGATCTGCGCGTGGACGGAATGGGGGGCGTTCATGGCGTCGGTTCTCCCTTGCCGGGCAGGATGCGGTACCACTGCTGGCGCACCAGGGCGTCGAGCACCTGGCGGGCGCTCTGGTCCCAGGTCAGCCAGGGCATGTCGGTAGAAGGCGGGGCCTTGCCGTCCGCGTGCAGGGCCAGCCAGCGGGTGACGGCGCCGGCCAGGTCGTCCGGCGCCAGGCCGTCGAAATAATAGGCGTGCTCGCCCGCGACTTCGCGGAACACCGGCAGGCTGCGGGCCAGGATCGGGATATGGTGCTGGGCCGCCTCGATCAGCGGCAGGCCGAAGCCTTCGCCCTCGGAGGGCGCCAGCAGGGCCGAGGAGCGGCCGTAGAGCTTGAGCAGCATCTCGTCCGAGATCCCGGCCAGCCAGAACAGGCGCTTGTCCTTTTCAGGGTGGCTGGCCATGCGCTCGGCCAGCTTGTCGACCATCCAGCCCTGCTTGCCGACCACCACCAGGTTGGCGTCCACGCCGCGCTGCCACAGCAGCTCGAAGGCGGCCAGCGCCTGGGCGTGGCCCTTGCGCGGCTCGACGGTGCCGACCATCAGGAAGCTGGGGCGCTCGCCGAGGGCCTGCAGTACCTGGTCGGCATCCGGCGGCAGGCCGAAGCTCGGGGCGCTGGCGTCGATGTCGGCGCCCAGGTGGAAGTGGCCCAGCTTGAGCGGCGCGCGGCGCTTCAAGCCCTGACCCTCGATCCAGCCGGCCAGTTCGTCGGCCACGGCGCGCGAGATGCACAGCACGCCATGCGAGACCCTGTGCACGGTGCGCAGGAAGTCGCCGAAATACTGCTCGGTCCCGAAGGGGAAGACCTCGGGGCGCAGCATCGGCAGCACATCGAACACCACGAACACCACGTCCAGCCCGCGGTCGCGCATGGCCAGCAGCTGGGCCTCGTTCTGGGTGGTGCCGGTGGTGAACAGGTCGAGCCCGAAGAAGATGTCGCCCGGGCGCAGCTCGGCCGGCGCGTCTTCCATCGCCAGCTCCTCCTCGCCCACCAGCTTGAGGGCGAAGCGGCGCGCGTAATGGTAGGGGCGGTTGCCTCCCAGCGAGTACACCGGCTCGATGCGCCAGCCCGGCGGCGGGTCGGCGATCATGGCCAGCAGGATGCTGCGCACCACGCGCTGGATGCCGGTCTTGAGGTCGGACTGGACCATGGCCGAGACGTCGACCAGCAGCTGGCGCTGGGCCGGAGGCGGGCGGTTGAAGGCGATCGCGGCGGCCAGCTCCTGCAGTTCGGCGGCGGGGCAGAGCGGCGCGACCGCGCGCACGGTGGACGCATAGCAGGCATGGCGGCCGCGCTGGGCCAGCTGCTCGATGGCTTCGTGGACCAGCTGCCCGACACGGTCCGGCGCATGCTCGCGCGCCATGTGTTCCCGTGCGCGCCGGCCCAGGTCCGCCCTCAGGGCGGCGTCCGCGCGCAGCCGTTCGAGCGCGGCGCTCAGCTCGTAGTTGGCGAATTCGTCCTGCAGCTTGAGCAGCAGCGCATCCGGAACCGACGCGGTCGAGCCGTGGGCGTTGACGATGGTCGGCACGCCGTACAGCAGGCAGTCGAGCACCGAGGCCGAGGTCTCGCCGCGGGTGCTGCTCCTCAGCTGCACGGCGCAGTCGCAGGCCGCCAGCCAGTCGGCGTAGGTGGCCGCGTCGGCGAAACCGGTGATGCGGATGCGCGCGGCCGCGCCGCTGGCGGCGATCCGCTCCAGCAGCCCGGCGCCGTAGGGCCCCGGATCGTTCTCGCCGACGAAGACCAGCAGGCAGTCCGGGTCCTGGGCCAGCGCCGAGGCGAGGAAGGCGTCGAGCAGTTCGGCGTTGCGCTTGGTGCGGCCCAGCATGCCGAAGGTGCAGACCGCGTAGTCGCCGTCGTCCAGGCCCAGGCGCGCGCGGGCGGCGGCGCGCGCTTCAAGCGTGCCGGATTGCGCCGGACGGCCGCGCAGCAGCGGGATGGTGCGCCAGCCGCTGGCGGCGTCGGGGCCGTACCAGTGGGCGGCCAGTTCCTTCGAAAAGTCGGAATGGACGATCACGCCCAGCGCGTTGTCGAGCACACCCTTGTTGAGCGGGTACTTCCAGATGGCCGGGTGACGGCCTCCCTTGAGGTGGTCCAGCAGGCCGCTGTAGCCGTGCGACTCGTAGAGCGCGTGCAGGAAGCCCTTGTCCAGGTAGCCCTCGCGCTCGAGGTTGTCGAGCACGCCGGAGAAGTAGAAGTCGTGCAGCACCACCACGCCCGGCACCTCGCGCACCAGCTCGAACATGTGCCGGTGGGCGTGCGAGTTGCCGAAATGGTAGAGCACGCGGTCGATCTCGTGCGCGTTGGCGCGCAGCCAGTCCGGGTCGCGCAGCGGCAGGCCCTCCAGGCGCGGGTCCTGCACGTGCTCCTGGGCCACCACCAGCTCGAGCTCGTAGAACCTGGCCAGTTCCGGCACCAGTTCGGCGCTGTAGTCGGCGATGCCGGAGCGCTCCGGCGGCAGCGGCGAGACGTAGGCCAGGCGCGGACGCCTGGCCGGCGCGGGCACGGCGTCCTTCTCGGCGGCGGTCGCGTTCAGGGCGGTCCAGAGGGTCGCCGGATCGGTTCCGCGCGGCTCGGTATGCAGCACGTGCCAGGGCGTCCCGGGCTGCGCCGCGGCCGGCCGCGCGCCGCGTTCGATGGCCAGCACCACCCCGGGTTCCAGGCCGCCCAGGGCGTGGCGGCGCACCAGCTCGCGGGTGCGTCCGCCCGCGGGGATGTCGAAGGCGCGCACGCGTGCGGCGCCGAGGGCGGGCTCCAGGCGCAGGCTTTCCAGGGCCACGGGGTCGTGCAGCGGGGCCGCGACCCACAGTTCGTGCGCGCCCGCGCCGCCGTGCGGCTTCTGGCGCGCCAGGGTCAGCGCGAGCGCCACCGCGGCCGGGTCGACGCGGCCATGGTGTCCCAACAGGTCGATGACGATGCGCATGGTTCAGGAATCCGTATGAAGGCGGCGGGCGCGCTGGAGGTCGGCCAGCACGGCGCGCACCGAGGCGGGCAGGGCGCGCAGCTCGTCGGGCACCGGCGCGACGCCTTCCGGCAGCGGCTCGGGCGGGGTTTGCTTGATGGCGGACAGCGAGGCCGCGACGCGCCGGTTCAGCGCCGGGAAGCGCAGCAGGACCGGGATCAGGAGCCGGCGCAGCGCTTCGATGCGGGTCAGGCGCATGACGATGCGGCGCCGGCGCGGGGGGCGGCGCCGCGCCGGCGCCCCCGGTGCGGCCCGGCGCCCGGGGGGGGGG
>NZ_JAGPWD010000007.1 GCF_018119395.1 Massilia sp. ZL223 | reverse complement strand
CCCCCCCCCCCCCCCCCGGGGGGGGGGGGGGGGCGCGCGCCCCCCCGACGCGTTCAACCGGCCTGGAGACAGCCGTTCAGCCGGCCTTGCCGCCCGACATATGAAGATCGACCACTTTCATGATCTCCAGGGTGAGATCGAGGTCGAATTCGCCGGAGGCGAGTGCGGCCTGCAGCTGCTCGCGCGACACGCCGACGGCGGCCGCCAGGCCGGGGAGCGCCGGCGACTGCGATACCGCCAGCAGCGCGGCCGCGATCAGCTGGCCGTCGCCGTCTTCGAAGGCCTCGGCCAGGCAGTCCGCGATGGCGTCGAGCGAATCGAGCGCAGCGGGATCGATAGGGGAATGTGAGGAAGTCATGCGGGGAGGCGAAGCGCTTAGTGCTTCGGCTTGTCCTTGTCCTTCGGCGCGGGCGGCGGCGGCGGCACGGTCATCGAGACCGCGGGCTGCTCGTCCTTGCGCAGCACCTGCACGAAGATTTCGTTTTGCTTGATCATGCCCAGCTCGTAGCGCGCGCGTTCCTCGACCGCGCCCGTTCCCTCTTTCAGGTCGCGGACTTCGGATTCGAGCTTGGCATTGCGCGCCTTGAGCTGTTCGGTCTTGAGGCGCACGGCCTCGACCTGCCCGCGCATGTCCGCCACGGTCAGCCAGCCGCCCTTGCCGATCCAGAGCGGGTACTGGATCAGCAGGAGCAGAGCGGCAAGGGTAATCGTGATCAGGCGCATGAGCGGAAGGCCGGCCGCAAGGCCGGCCAGCGGTGATTACTTCAGGTTGTAGAAGGCGTCGCGGCCCGGGTAGGTGGCGACGTCGCCCAGGTCTTCCTCGATGCGCAGCAGCTGGTTGTACTTGGCCATGCGGTCCGAACGCGACATCGAGCCGGTCTTGATCTGCAGGGCGTTCAGGCCAACCGCGATGTCCGCGATGGTCGAGTCTTCGGTCTCGCCCGAGCGGTGCGAGATCACGGCGGTGTAGCCGGCGCGCTTGGCCATCTCGATGGCGGCGAAGGTCTCGGTCAGGGTGCCGATCTGGTTGATCTTGATGAGGATCGAGTTGCCGATGCCCTTCTGGATGCCCTCTTTCAGGATCTTGGTGTTGGTGACGAACAGGTCGTCGCCCACCAGCTGCACGCGCTTGCCCAAGGCAGCGGTCAGGATCGCCCAGCCGTCCCAGTCGCCTTCGTGCATCGCGTCCTCGATCGAGATGATCGGGTAGCGGTCGCACCAGGTGGCCAGCATGTTGGTGAAGTCCTGTGCCGACAGGGTCAGGCCCTCGCCTTCCAGGTGGTACATGCCGTCCTTGTAGAACTCGCTCGCGGCGCAGTCCAGGCCGATCGCGATGTCCTGGCCCGGCACGTAGCCCGCCTGCTCGATCGCCTGCATGATCAGCTTGATCGCTTCTTCATGGCTGGAGACCGAGGGAGCGAAGCCGCCTTCGTCGCCGACGGCGGTGCTCAGGCCCTTCGAATGCAGGATTTTCTTCAGGGTGTGGAAGACTTCCGCGCCGTAGCGGATGGCTTCCTTGAACGACGGAGCGCCCACCGGGATGATCATGAATTCCTGGATGTCCAGGTTGTTGTCGGCGTGCGCGCCGCCGTTGATGACGTTCATCATCGGCACCGGCATCTGCATCGCGCCCGAACCGCCGAAGTAGCGGTACAGCGGCAGGCCGGCTTCCTCGGCGGCTGCCTTGGCCACGGCCATCGACACGGCCAGCATGGCGTTGGCGCCCAGGCGGCTCTTGTTTTCGGTGCCGTCGAGATCGATCAGGGTGCGGTCCAGGAAAGCCTGTTCGTTGGCGTCCAGGCCCATGATCGCTTCGGAGATCTCGGTGTTGATATTTTCGCAGGCTTGCAGCACGCCCTTGCCGAAGTAACGCTTCGGATCGCCGTCACGCAGCTCGATCGCCTCGCGCGAGCCGGTCGAGGCGCCCGACGGCACCGCGGCGCGGCCCATCACGCCCGATTCCAGCAGCACGTCGCACTCGACGGTCGGGTTACCGCGCGAGTCGATGATTTCGCGGCCGATGATATCAACAATAGCACTCATGTAAACAATCTCCGAAAGGTATGAAAGACGTGACGGTGCGCGCCTAGCCGCAGGGCGCGCACCATAGATGCTGTTACTTGAAGTCCGCTTCCAGGAAGCCGGTCTTCTTGACGATGCGGTCGATCTCGACGAGGGTAGTCAAGAGTTCCTTCATGCGGCCGAGAGGGACGGCGTTCGGGCCGTCCGACAGCGCATTGGCCGGATCAGGGTGGGTCTCCATGAACAGGCCGGCGATCCCCGACGCCACGGCGGCGCGCGACAGGACCGGGATGTGCTCGCGCTGGCCGCCGGACGAGGTGCCCTGGCCGCCCGGCAGCTGCACCGAGTGGGTCGCGTCGAACACCACCGGGCAGTTCGATTCTCGCATGATGGCCAGCGAACGCATGTCCGAGACCAGGTTGTTGTAGCCGAAGGAGACGCCGCGTTCGCAAGCCATGAAGTTATCTTCCGGCAGGCCCGCTTCGCGCGCGGCGGCGCGTGCCTTGTCGATCACGTTCTTCATGTCGCCCGGAGCCAGGAACTGGCCCTTCTTGATGTTGACCGGCTTGCCCGAACGCGCGCAGGCGTTGATGAAGTCGGTCTGGCGGCACAGGAAGGCCGGGGTCTGCAGCACGTCGACGACGCTGGCCACCACCGGGATCTCTTCTTCGGTGTGGACGTCGGTCAGGACCGGCACGCCGATTTCCTTGCGCACGTCGGCCAGGATCTCCAGGCCCTTCTCCATGCCCGGACCGCGGAAGGACTTGCCCGACGAGCGGTTGGCCTTGTCGAAGGACGACTTGTAGATGAACGGGATGCCCAGCGCGCTGGTGATTTCCTTCAGCGTGCCGGCGGTGTCGATCGCCATCTGGCGCGATTCGATCACGCAGGTGCCTGCGATCAGGAAGATTGGCTTGTCGAGGCCGACGTCGAATCCGGCGAGTTTCATGCTGCATCTCCTTGCAGTGCCGGCGCTTGTGCGTTCGCCGCCACGTTGGTGTTGGCCGACTGGTGCGCCAGGGCGGCCTTGATGAACGAGGTGAAGAGCGGGTGGCCGTTACGCGGAGTCGACTTGAACTCCGGGTGGAACTGCACGCCCACGTACCACGGGTGCGCATCGCGTGGCAGCTCCATGATTTCCAGCAGGTCTTCGTTCGGGGTGCGCGCCGCGACCACCAGGCCGGCCGCTTCAATCTTCGGCAGGTAGAAGTTGTTGCCTTCGTAGCGGTGGCGGTGGCGCTCGGTCACCACGTTGCCGTAGATCTCGGCCGACAGGGTGCCTGGATTCACCGCGCAGGTCTGCGCGCCCAGGCGCATGGTGCCGCCCAGGTCGGAGTTGGTGTCGCGCTTCTCGACCTTGCCGTCGTGGTTCTGCCACTCGGTGATCAGGGCCACGACCGGCTGGTCGGTCTCGGGGTCGAATTCGGTCGAGTTCGCGTTCGGCAGGCCGGCCACGTGGCGGGCGTACTCGATCAGCGCGACCTGCATGCCGAGGCAGATGCCCAGGTAAGGGATCTTGTTCTCGCGCGCATAGCGGGCGGCCTGGATCTTGCCTTCCACGCCGCGCTTGCCGAAGCCGCCCGGCACCAGGATGGCGTCGTACTTGGCCAGGTGATCGCAGCCCTTGCTTTCGATCTCTTCCGAGTCGAGGTATTCGATGTTGACCCGGCTTTCGGTGTGGATGCCGGCGTGGCGCAGCGCCTCGGTCAGCGACTTGTACGATTCGATCAGGTCGACGTACTTGCCCACCATGCCGATGGTGACTTCGCGTTTCGGGTTTTCCAGGGTGTGGATCAGCTTGGTCCACATCGACAGGTCGGCCTTCGGCGCCTCGATGCCGAGCGCCTCGCAGATGATGTCGTCCAGGCCCTGGTCGTGCAGCACCTGCGGCACCTTGTAGATGGTGTCCACGTCCCACACCGAGATCACGGCCTGCTCTTCCACGTTGGCGAACAGCGAGATCTTGGCGCGCTCGTCGTCCGGGATGCGGCGGTCGGCGCGGCACAGCAGCGCGTTCGGCGAGATGCCGATCTCGCGCAGCTTCTGCACGCTGTGCTGGGTCGGCTTGGTCTTCAGTTCGCCGGCCGACGAGATGTAGGGGACCAGGGTCAGGTGCACGAAGGCCGCGCCCTTGCGGCCCTGGCGCAGCGACAGCTGGCGCGCCGCTTCCAGGAAGGGCAGCGATTCGATGTCGCCCACGGTGCCGCCGATCTCGACCAGCGCCACGTCCACGCCTTCGGCGCCGCGGCGGATGTAGTCCTGGATCTCGTTGGTGATGTGCGGGATCACCTGCACGGTCTTGCCCAGGTATTCGCCGCGGCGTTCCTTGCGGATCACCGATTCGTAGATCTGGCCGGTGGTGAAGTTGTTCACCTTCTTCATGCGGGTGCTGATGAAGCGCTCGTAGTGGCCGAGGTCCAGGTCGGTCTCGGCGCCGTCGTCGGTGACGAACACTTCGCCGTGCTGGGTGGGGCTCATCGTGCCCGGATCCACGTTGATGTACGGGTCGAGCTTGAGCATGGTGACTTTGAGGCCGCGGCTCTCCAGGATCGCGGCGAGGGAAGCGGCCGCGATCCCTTTGCCCAGGGAAGACACGACGCCGCCAGTGACGAAGACAAATTTGGTCATTGTGCAGAAAGTGCCGGACGGCACGCGCGGGAAATTGAAATTATACCTTAAACCTGCAAATACTTCTGTCCAAGCAGCCAACTTCCTGGCCGGCGCGGGCCGCTCGTCATAAAAAGAAGACGCCCGGAGTCATGCCTTCATCCAACATGCATTAATACTTTATTATCGAGCCGATTGTGCATATGATGGCTGCTCTCGTCTTTTTCCCGGGTAGTCATGTCCATCGCACCTGATGTCGTTTCCGCCGCAGCGCCTCCGGCCGCGGCGCCTCCCGTCGTCCCCGCCGCCGCCGAGCCTGCGCCCGCAGCCGCCGCACCCGCGCCGCAGGTCCACGTCCCGCTCTTCACCGGCAGCGGCAAGGAATACTTCCGCATCTGGGTGATCAACCTGCTGCTCACCCTGGCAACGCTCGGCCTGTACTCGGCCTGGGCCAAGGTCCGGCGCCTGCAATACTTCGACCGCAACACCCAGCTGGCCGGCGCCTGCTTCGACTTCCGCGGCGATCCCAAGGCCGTCCTGCGCGGCCGCATCCTGGCCTTCGTCCTGCTGGTCGCCTATCAATATGCGTTCGGCTTCTCGCTCCAGGTGGGCGTCGCGGTGATGGCCTTCGTCATGCTGGCCATGCCCTACCTGCTGCGCGGCGCCCTGCGCTTCCGCCTGTCGAACACCCAGTACCGCGGCCTGTGGCTGGGCTTCGGCGGCGGCGTCGGCGCAGCCTACCTGGCCTACCTGCCTCCGCTGGCCGTCTTCCTGCTTCCTACCGTGCTGCTGGCGCTCTATCCGGAACAGCCCGCGCTGGCAGGCGCGCCCTTCCTGCTCCTGCTGGCCTGGCCGCTGATGCATGGCCGCGCACGCAACTACCAGCAGCGCCACCTGCTGTTCGGCGACCAGCACTCGCGCTACGAACTCAGCGCATGGCGCTTCTACCGCCCCTACCTGATCGCCGGCCTGAGCCTCTTCGGCGCCGTGATCGCGATCGGCATGGCGGCGGCCTTCGGGATCGCCCTGCTCGAGAAGAAGTCCCTCGGCGCCGCGGCCGCCACCTTCCTTCCCATGGCGCTGGGCATCGTGATCGCCTATATCAGCTACCTGATGGCCGGGCCCTACATGCAGGCCCGCATCGGCAACCTGGCCTGGTCGAACACCAGTTTCCCCGGTGTGCGGATCCGCTCCACCCTGCCCGCCAAGGGCTTCATGCTGCTGCAGACGAAGAACGCGGTGCTGACCCTGCTCACGCTCGGCCTCTACCGCCCCTTCGCCGTGGTGGCCGTGCATCGCTTCCGGCTGCGGCACCTGCAGGTCGAGTTCGACGAAGGCTTCGAACAGGCCATGGCGCGCGCCGCGCAGGGCCGCCGCAACGCGGCCGGCGACGGCGCCAGCGACGCCCTCGGGATCGACCTTTCCTGGTGAGGACTTGATGACCAACGCACTCTTTTTCGACGGCCTCAGCGCCCGCCTCCACGAAGTCGAACTCGCCGCGAACGACGGCGCCCTGCTGCTGCGCGGCGCGGTCGAGCGCAGCTATCCCCTGTCCGGCGTCGCGCTGGCCGAACCCTTCGCCGGCGCGCCCGCCGTGCTCTACCTGCCGGACGGCGCCCGCTGCGAGGTGAACGATGCCGCGGGCCGGGGCTGGCTGGCCGAGACGCTCGGCTACCGCAAGTCGCGCGTCCAGCGCTGGCAGGAACGCACCGGCGCGGCGCTGGCCTGCCTGGTGCTGCTGGTGCTCCTGATCGGCGCCGCCGTCAAATGGGGCATCCCCGCGGCCAGCGAACGCATCGCGGCCGCCCTGCCGGCCGAGGTCGACCAGTCGCTCGGCGCGAATGCCCTCGCCGTGCTGGAAAGGCAGCAGATGATCAAGCCTTCGCGCTTCAGCGACGAGCGCCTGGCCGAGCTGGAAGCCATCAAGCAGTCGGTGACGCCGCCCGGCATGAAGCTGCGGCTGCTGGTGCGCGATTCGGCGCAGTTCGGCCCCAACGCCCTGGCCCTGCCCGACGGCACCATCATCCTGACCGACCAGATGGTCAAGATGATCCTCGGCGAGGACGAGCTGGACGACTACGCGTCCGCCGCCCTGGCCGGCATCATCGCCCACGAAGCCGGCCACGTGCGCCTGCGGCACTCGGCGCGCTCGCTGACCCGCGCCTCGCTCACCGCCGCGCTGTCGGCTACCCTGTTCGGCGACTTCAGCGCCGTCGCCGCCGGCGCACCGGCCCTCCTGATGAACATGAAGTTCTCGCGGGCCATGGAAACCGATGCCGACAGCTTCGCCATCGAGACCCTGCGCGCACGCGGCATTTCCCTCGAGCCGATGGCCGAGGTGTTCGAACACCTGGGCAAGGACGAGCCCGAGGAAAGCTGGATCGACATCCCGGCAGGCTATGTCTCGACCCATCCGGCCAGCGCAGCACGGGCGGCGCGCCTGCACAAGGCAGCCCAGGAAGACTGAGCAATTTGGCAATCTTGTGTTGGAAACGCCACAGTCGAAGGCGAAAGTCACACATCGATATTGCCCTTAGGCAATAATTGCGACTTTCGACTTCCTGTGCGGCAAGGTGCGAACGGTCCCTGGAGGTCCGGATCCGCACCGCCATCCAACATGATCAACTTCAACAAGCTCAATATCGGCACCCGGCTCACGGCCGGCTTCGCCCTGACCCTCCTGATGACCGTCGTCATCGCCGCCAGCGGCGTCTGGCGCCTCAATCAGGTAGCCGACGAAACGCGCGAGATCCTCGCCCAGCCGATCGCCAAGGAGCGCATGATCGCGGAGTGGTACACCCAGATCTTCGCCGCCGTGCGCCGCACCGCCGCCATCGTCAAGAGCAGCGATCCTTCGCTGGGCGACTATTTCAAGCAGGACGCCGCCGCCACCGGCAAGCTGTCCACTGAGCTGATCAAGAAGATCGAGCCCCTGATCAGCGGCGACGACGAGACCGCCCTGTTCAAGGCGGTCCAGGAACACCGCAAGGCCTACAGCGCGGCGCGCGACAACGCCGTCAAGGCCAAGGCCGAAGGCAACGTCGAGCTGGCCGACCAGATCCTGGAACAGCAGTTCACCCCGGCCGCCAAGGCCTACCAGGAACAGGTGCGCACCCTGCTCGACCTGCAGCACAAGCGCATCGCCGCCAGCGCCGCCGAGATCGACGCCACCGCCGTCCGCGGCAAGGCCGTGATCGCCTCGCTGGCCGCGGCCGCGCTGGCCCTGGGGGCCGTGTTCTCCTGGCTGCTGACCCGTTCGATCACCGTGCCGCTGCGCGACGCCGTGCGCGCCGCCGAGACCGTGGCCGCGGGCGACCTGACCCACCGCATCGAGACCGCGCGCGGCGACGAGACCGGCGCCCTGCTGCGCGCGCTGCGCAACATGAACGACAGCCTGGCGCGCATCGTCACCGAAGTGCGCACCGGCACCCAGGCCATCAGCGGCGCCTCGAGCGAGATCGCCGCCGGCAGCTTCGACCTTTCCAGCCGCACCGAACAGCAAGCCGCCTCGCTGGAAGAAACCGCCGCCTCGATGGAAGAACTCACCGGCACCGTGCGCCAGAACGCCGACAACGCGCGCCAGGCCAACCAGCTGGCGATCGCCGCCTCGAACGTGGCCAGCGAAGCCGGCAGCGCCGTCGAGCAGGTGATCGCGACCATGGGTTCGATCAACGAATCCTCGCGCAAGATCGTCGACATCATCGGCGTCATCGACGGCATCGCCTTCCAGACCAACATCCTGGCGCTGAACGCCGCCGTGGAAGCGGCGCGCGCCGGCGAACAGGGACGCGGTTTCGCGGTGGTCGCTTCGGAAGTGCGCAACCTGGCCCAGCGCTCGGCCTCGGCCGCCAAGGAAATCAAGCAGCTGATCGGCGACTCGGTCGAGAAGGTCGACGCCGGCGCCAAGCTGGTCGACCACACCGGCGCCACCATGCAGGAAGTGGTGAGCTCGATCCGCCGCGTGACCGACATCATGGGCGAGATCAGCTCGGCCAGCCAGGAGCAGATCCAGGGCATCGACCAGGTCAACCAGGCCATGTCGCAGATGGACGAAGCGACCCAGCAGAACGCCGCCCTGGTCGAGGAAGCCACCGCCGCCACCAGCGCGCTGCAGCAGGAAGCCGCGCGCCTGGCGCAGGTGGTCGACGTGTTCAAGCTCGGACACGAGCAGCGCGCGCCTGCCGCTCCGGCAGCCCGCCCCGCAGCCGGCGTGCCGGCCCTGCGCGCCAGCGCAGCGCTGAAGCGCCCTGCCCCGGCCAAGGCTACGCGTCCTTCGGCCAAGACCACCGCCGCCACCGCCGACGGAGACTGGGAACAGTTCTGATCCTCGGCGCCGGCGCTAGCGGGACACGATCTCCCGCATGCGCCGGCGCATCTCCTTCTCGCGCCTGTTTTCCACGATCCAGTCCTCGCGCAGTGCCCGCCACAGGGCAATCACCATCAGCACGATCACCAGTGCGAACGGCAGCGCGAACAGGATGGTCGCGGTCTGCACCGCCTTCAGTCCTCCCGCCAGCAGCAGGCTGATCGCGATCCCCGCGATCAGCATCCCCCACACGATCTTGACCCGGCCGGATGGATTCGGGTTGCCCTTGCTGCTCATCATGCCGAGCACCAGCACCGCCGAGTCGCCCGAAGTCACGAAGAACACCAGCACCAGCACGGTCGCCACCACCGACATGAGCTGCCCGAAGGGCAAGGCGCGCAGCATGTCGAACAGCGCCAGCGCCACGTCGGACTTGACGGTCTCGGCGAGCGGCACGTGCTGCCAGATCTGCATCGTGAGCGCGCTGCCGCCGAACACCGAGAACCACAGGAAGGCCGCCAGCGAGGGCGCGAGCACCGTGCCGATGATGAACTCCCTGAGCGTGCGGCCGCGCGAGACGCGCGCGATGAACAGGCCGACGAAAGGCGACCAGGAAATCCACCAGGCCCAGTAGAAGATGGTCCAGTTCGCGACCCAGGAACTGTCGCGGAAAGGCGTGGCGCGCAAGCTCATGCGGACGATGTCGCTGACATAGCTGCCCAGGGTATTGGTCAAGGTGTCGATGATCGCCACCGTCGGGCCGAGCAGGAACACGGCCAGCGCCAGCATCAGCGCCAGCAGCATGTTGGCGTTCGACAGCAGCTTGACGCCCTGCTCCACCCCCGACACCGCCGAGCTCACAAAGACGGCGGTGGTGACCACGATGATCGCCACCTGCCAGGTTTCGCCGATCTCGAGGCCGAAGACCGCGTGCAGGCCGCTGTTGATCTGCAGCGCGCCCATGCCCAGCGAGGAGGCGACGCCGAAGGCGGTGGCCACCACCGCCAGCACGTTGAACAGTCCCGACATGGCGCGCACGGGCCGCCAGGGCAGCGAATCGGTCACGGTGCTGATCAGCGGCGTGCCGGCCCGGCGGTACTGGAAGAAGGCGATCGCCAGGGCGACCACGCTGTACACGGCCCAGGGATGCACGCCCCAGTGGAAGAAGACGTAGCGCATCGCCGCGTTGGCCGCTTCCGGCGTGCCGGCGGTCACGCCCGGGGGCGCCGTCACGTAATGGGAAATCGGCTCGGCCACGCTCCAGAACACCAGGCCGATGCCCATGCCCGCCGCGAACAGCATGGCGAACCAGCTGCCCACCGTGAACTCGGGCTCCTCGTCCTCGTTGCCGAGCTTGAGGTTGCCGTAGCGGCTGAACGCAACGAAGGCGGCGAACAGCACCAGCCCGAGCACGACCCAGAGGTAGAACCAGCCGAAGTTGCGGGTCAGGGACGCCAGCATGGCGTCGAGCGTCGTCGCCATGTGCTCGGGGGCGGCGATCCCCCATAGCACGATCAGGAAAATGAAACCTGCGGAAAAGAGCATTTGCATAAGGACCTCGATGAAGCAAGCGCCGCTGCGGCGAACGGCGGGCAAACGGCGGGCTGGCCGATGCCGTGAACCGGCGTGGGCAAAAGGCGATCGGTAAGCTGGTACGTGCCACTTGCGGTTCGGCGCGCGCTAAGGAGCGGCCGCAGCAACGGGAAGGCGCTTGCCGGAACATGGATGCGCCGCCGGGTGGCGAAGAGACTGGCGGGGCCAGCGGGTGGATTATACAGAAAACAATTTATTTGTACAAATATAGATTCTCTGTATGAAACTGTAACGACGCTGCCCTCGTCGAGGAGCTGCGCAAGAACGAGTGAAAAGACAACGCCCGCGTAGTGCGGGCGATGTGGTGCATTCGGTTGCCAACGAGCGCGGGGGCGGATTCAGTCGCCCGGCCCCTCGCCCGGCATGGTGTCGGCCATCAAGCGCAGCTCTTCCGGGGTCAGTTCTTCCGGCTTCTTGTTCCTGAGGCCGTCGACGTCGCCCGGTTTCGCCTCGGGCGCCTTCTGCTCGCTCTGGCCCTGCCCGCCTTGATTGCCGCCCTGCTGGTTGCCTTGCTGATGACCTTGCAGGTCGGTCGCCTGTACCTGACCGTTCTGCAGGTTCTTGTTCTGCTGATCGTTCGTCATGCTGAGCTCCTTGCCGCGATGGTGATTCGGAAGACCAGTGTGGCACAGAGCACGAAGCGACGGCGTTCGCCTTAGACGACTTCGTTCCAGGTCGGCTTGCTGATGTAGGGGCGGGTGTATTCGCAATACATGCCGTCGTATTCGGACACCAGCTTGCCGGCGTCCTTGAGCACGTAATGGAACTGCTTGCAGGGCGTGTCGCCGATCGGATGGTCGCCGATGTTGGTGATCGACACATGGTACTGGTTGCCCTTCCAGCTCACGCTCTCGCCGCGCTTCAGGCTTGCCAGCAGCTTGGGGAACTCGACCGAATAGTCGCTCCCCTTCTTGATCAGGGAATGGCCGCCCCAGGCATCGAACGCGTAACCGCCCTCGCAGCCGTGGCAGCGGATCTTGCTGGCTTCGCGGAAGGCGTACTTGGCTTCACGCGCCTGCTTGAACTCGAAATCGCGGAAGCTGCCGACCGGGCACTGGGTGTTTTCCGGCCACAGGCCGGCGGGTTCGAAGCTGTCCGGCCTGGGGCCGAGCAGCAGGTTGGCGCCCTTCATGCGCTTGCAGCCCGCGGGCAGCGGCGGCTTGGCGGCCACCGGCGCCGCGGCCGTGGCGGCGGCGTCGGCCGGCTGGGCAGCCTGTGCCTGCGCTTGAACCTGGGGCTGGGCCTGTGCCTGCGCCTGTTCCGGATTGCCCTGGAAAGCGCGGTCGATGGCGCCGGTGACCGCGCGGTCGACGTTGCCCGACACGGCGGCGCGCGCCGCATTGGCGGCGGAATTCTTCAGGAAGTCGCCGAAGGACTGCGCCTGGGCGTTGAGCGACAGGCAGGCGCCGGTCAGCAGGAGGATGCGTTGGATGGTGTTCATGGAGGCCCCGGAATTGGTGAAGACGGCCGCGCAGGAAGGGTCTGGTTTCCTGCGCCCACCGGCAAAACCGCAGTCTAGAGCGGACGCCGGCCGCAGTCTCACATCACCGATGGGGGGAATTTCAACAAAAGCGTGGTTTTGTGCAACCTTTTGAGCCACTCAGCCGTGGTAGGCTACGTCTTTCGCCCGGAGGAGACGAATGGGATCCAAATTGGAAAGTCAGTGGTGGTACGGCGGTCTGGTGACCGTTCTGGCCGTGCTATCGACGCGGCTCGTGTTCGAGTCGGCGGGACTGCCTTTGCCGGAGAACCTGGCCCAATGGATCCTGTGCGCCTTCTGCTTTTCCTGCATGTGGCGCTGCTTTTCCTTCCTGGGCTATCTGAGCGTCCTGCTCATCGCCCCCGCTTCCAGGCTCCTGGAACAGACCCTTCCGCGCTGAATTCAGGCAGCCGTACTCGCCAGGATACGCGCGACCAGGGTATCCGGATCGTCGCGCACATTGAAGGCTTATCCAGCGCCGCCCGCTTGGCGCCTGCTGCGCTCTTGCCGCAGCTGCCAACGCCCATGATGCCCATACAGGCGAAAGCGCCCATCTGGACGAGCAGAATGAAGCGCCTGCCATGTAATGCCGTTCAGTTAGCAGAAAAACCGTCGCTCCGGCGAAGGCCGGAGCCCAAGTTAAGCGCTTCGATAGCTCACGCAGAACTTGGGTTCCGGCCTTCGCCGGAACGACGTTCATACGCTAACTGAACGGTATTAGCGCCTGCCATGTGCTTTTGTAAAGCACATGGCAGGCGCAGGGATGATCGCGCGGTGGTGTTCAGGCCTTGCGCTTGCGGCGCAGGCCGAGCGCGGCGGCCCCCATGCCCAGCAGCATCAACGAACCTGGCTCCGGCACCTCGGCCGGGTCGGCCGGACGCTCGACCACGCTGCCCTTCAGGTTCAAGGTCAGCTTGTAGCCGGAACCCAGCGTGCTCGCTGCATAGCTGCCTTCGGGCGCGGCGTCGGCGAAGATGAACTCGTACATCGCGCCAAAAGATCCCACCTTGTCCGTCAGGAAGCTGGCCGCATAGTGCTTGCTCGTGCCCGCCGCCAGGGTGCCGACGCTGGCGACATTGGTCGTGAACTGATCGTCGGGATCACCGGTTTCGGCGATGCCGGTCATGTTCATGCCGACGCGCTCGCCCGCCAGGTTGTGGAAGAAGAACACCAGGTCGGCCACGCTGTCGCCCTGGAAGACCGAGCCGAAATCCAGGGTCATCGTCTTGCTGCCCCAGGGATCGAAGGACTGTTCCGCGTGCAGCAGGTAGCTGTAGTTGGCGGTAAGCGAGCCGAACCAGTCGAGGGTCGAGTTCGTGCTGGCCTGGCTGTTGAAGCCGTTCAGGGTGGTCTCGGCCTTCAGCGAAGTCGCCGTGTGGTTCACGTCGACCGTGCCCGCCCCGACGTAATCATTCAGGCTGGCCGATCCGATGGTCAGGTTGTGATTGAGCGGGGTCGAGGTGGCGCCGTTGTTGCAGCCTTCCTTGGGCTTGCCGCCGCAGGTGTCGGTCGCCGACAGGTTGGCGGCGGCGCCGGATACCCCGGTCGGCACCGTCAGCTTGATCGCGCTGCTGCCCGTACCGGAAGCATTGGCATTGCCCCCGTTGCTGCCTGCATTGGTCGCGGGTGCGGTCACGCTGCTGGTCTGCTTGTAGGTCGAGCTCAGTCCAATGTTGACGCCGGTCAGCACACCGGTGCTGCTGTTGAATTGCCCGAGCTTGGTCGTACCCAGGTTGACGTTGGTCTGTTCGACGGCGCCATCGGATGCCGACTTGTTGGCGCCCAGGGTATCGGTGACCGAACGATTCAGCGTGAACGTGTTGCTCGAGCTCGTGATGAGGGTGGCGTGGGCGAGCGTAGGCATGGCCACGGCACCGATGGCCGATAGCATGGCCAGGTGCATGGTTCTCTTTAGCATTTTCATCCCTTGTTGTCAGATCCCAGTCGTCTCATGGGCCGACGGCCCGCGATCGCTGGAACTGCGCGTCTTTACGCAAGGAGCATGCCAAGTTGGCCAAGCCTTTGATAACGCTAACTTTTTGATTTATGCGGAGCGGGTTGACAAGGAGGCTTGTAAAATTTACCGACAGTTACAATTTATTTCTAACAAGCAAGTACCAGAGGCCGGCAGTCCGGGTTGCGCCGGCATCGGCATCAGGTGCTTTCGCGCTGGCGCAAGGTGAAGCCGAGGTCGATGCGCTTCTGTTCCGGCGCCTTGCCCGCGATGACCTGCAGCAGCAGGCTGGCGGCTTCGAAGCCGATGCGGTAGCGCGGCGTATCGATCGTGGTCAGCGAAGGCACCATCAGTTCCGACGCCGGCAAGTCGTTGAAGCCGCAGATCGCCACCCTTTCCGGCACCGGGATGCCGCGCCGCTGGCAGTAGTAGATGGCGCCGTGGGCCAGGTCGTCGTTGCAGAAGAAGACCGCATCGCAGTCGGGCGCCGTGGCCAGCATCTGCTCCATCAGTTCGGCGCCGAGCGCGATGGTGGATGGCGCCGGCACCATGATCTCCAGGCGCGGATCGGCCAGCCCGGCCTCCTGCATCGCCTGGCGGTAGCCGTCGGCGCGGCGCAGGGTGCGCTCGTCGAGCTGGGCGCCGACGAAGGCGATGCGGCGGTAGCCCTTCCCGATCAGGTGGCGCGTCATCTCCATGCCGGCATCGTGCTGCGAGAAGCCCACCGACAAGGCGTCCGGGCCGCTGGCCAGGTCCATCATCGACACCACCGGCACGCGCGAGCTGGCCAGCATCTGCGCCACCGGCGGGCTGTGCGTGATGCTGGTCAGCAGGATGCCGTCCGGATTCGACTGCAGGTAGACGCGCAGGAGCTTCTCTTCCTCGGCGTCCGAATAATGGGTATTGCCGATCAGGAGCTGGTAGCGGCTGGGCCCGACCGCTTCATGGATGCCGTCCAGGACCGCCGGGAACACGGCATTCGACAGCGAGGGCACCAGCACCACGATCACATTCGATTGCGCCGAGGCCAGGGCGCGCGCAGCCCGGTTGGGCACGTAGCCCAGTTCGCCGACCGCGTGCTCGACCTTGGCGCGGGTCGCTTCCGACACCAGCTGCGGCTGGCTGAGCGCGCGCGAAGCGGTCATGATCGATACCCCCGCCAGTGCCGCTACCTGTTCAAGCGTGGTACGCCCCGTGCCTCTTGCTTTTCCGCCGCTGCTTCTGCTCATCTTCTTCCTGTTTCTCGTTCTTATCGTTATCTGGTTCCGGCGCATCCAGCGTGCCGCCTGCTTTCCAGAACACCGGATTGCGCCACGTTTTGGCTTGGCTTGTCAATATCTGGTGGGTGAGATGCCGTTTTCTGACGCGCGTGCGGCGCGGAATGCGTGCTGCGCTTGACGCTCCCCGCGCCCCTGGGGCAGAGTGCCTGCATTGACAAGAAGCACCTACTCTACATGCCCGCCGACTACCAGCAGCCTCCCGCCGACATCCAGCCCGCCGCACCATCCCCTTCCTTCGACGAGCAGTACAAGCAAGCGCGCGATCTCGCCAACAGCGGCCAGCCGGCCCTGGCGCTGGCGGCCTACGACGCGCTGCTGGCGCGCTCGCCCGGCAATGCCGACGTGCTGCTGGGACGCGGCATCGCCTTCACGCGCCTGGAGCGCTGGAGCGAGGCGGAGGCCGACCTGCGGGCGGCGGCGGCATCCTCGCCCGCCTACGCCGACGTCTGGTCGGCGCTGGGCAACCTGTACCAGTGGAGCGGCCGGCCGGAACAAGCCGCCGAGGCCTATGCGCGCGCGATCGCGCTGCAGCCGGACGCCCCCGACGCCTACATGGCGCGCGCCCGCGCCCTGCGCGCCGCCAGCCGCGCCGCCGATGCGCGGGCCGACCTGGCGCGTGCGCGCAGCCTGGGCTTCGATGCCGGCGAGGTCGACGCCATGCTGGCCGCGATGCGCCCGCGTCCCGGCACGCCCGATGCGGCCATCGCCGAAGGCTATGCCTGGGCGGCGGGCCTGTCCTCGACCTGGACCAGGCTGGGCGACAACCCGCGCTGGAACGAGCAGACCGCCAGCATTCGCCATTATGGCAAGCTCGGTTCGATCGGCTTCGAGGCCTTGCGCGCGCAGCGCTTCGCCCAGACCGGCCACGCCTGGGCGCTGGACGCCTACACCAAATTATGGAACGGCGCCTACGCCAACCTGCGCTACCAGCGTGCGCCCTCGGCGCGCCTGTTCCCGGCCAACAGCGGCCGCATCGAGCTGTACCAGGCGGTGGGTGACGGCTGGGAAGTCTCGCTCAGCGACGACGTGCTCGGCTTCGGCGAGCGCGTCAACATCTACGGCGTGAGCCTGGCGAAGTACAGCGGCAACTGGTACGTCCAGCTGCGCCACCAGAATATTGTGGCGCCGGGCTCGCACGGCTCGGGCGACCGCCTGCTGGGCCGCTACTACTACCAGGGCGACGCCGACAGCTACCTGGAGCTGGCGGTGAACCGCGGCCGCAGCGACGATCCGCTGTCGCTGGCGGGCGGACGCACCCGCTCCGGCGGCGGCAGCGTCAACCTGGTGCATTATTTTTCGCGCGACTGGGGCGGGCGCGTGGGCGCCGCCTTCTCCCGTGACAGCGGTGGCAGCGCGCGCGAGCGCAGCCTGAACTTCGCCGTCTACCGCCGCTGGTAAAGCCGGTCAGCAGAAGTCCCGGCTGGGCGCATGCAGGCGCCCCAGCAGGTGCGACATGTCGACCAGGCGCTTGGCGACCAGGTGGCGCACCTCCCCTTCCTTCTGCCAGATGCCGTACACGCCGAGCAGCGGCGCGTTCAGCACCTCGCGCCGCTGCTGCTCCACCAGCGAGGGCCAGACGATCACATTGACGTTGCCGGTCTCGTCCTCCAGGGTCATGAACAGCACGCCCTTGGCGGTGCCGGGGCGCTGGCGCACCGTCACCATGCCGCAGGCGCGCGCCAGCTGGCCGTTCTGGTAGTCCATCAGGGTGGAGGCCGGCATGAAGCGCCTGGCCAGCAACTGCTCGCGCAGCAGCGCCAGCGGATGGCGGCCCAGGGTCAGGCCCTGGGCACGGTAGTCGCCCACGATTTCCTCGCCTTCCGAGGGCGCGGCCAGCTGCGGCGTTTCTTCCTGCACCGTGGTCGGGCGCAGCAGGTCGCGGTCGGGCGCCGCGCCCACCGCCTGCCACAGGGCTTCGCGCCGGTGCCCGGCCAGCGAACGCAGCGCGTTGGCGCCGGCCAGCACCTGCAGGTCGCCCCGGTCCAGGCGCGCGCGCCGCGCCAGGTCGGCCACGCTCTCGAAAGGCCGGATGGCGCGCGCTTCCTCGATACGCTCCGCCACTTCGTGCTTCAATCCGCGCTGTAGCGACAGTCCCAGGCGCACCGCCGGCTGGCGCGAGCGGTCGACCGGGTCGAGTTCCTCCAGCGCCGAATCCCAGCCACTGATCGCCACGTCCACCGGCCTCACCTCGATGCCGTGGCGGCGCGCGTCCTGCACCAGCTGCGAGGGGCTGTAGAAGCCCATCGGCTGGCTGTTGAGCAGCGCGCACAGGAAGGCCGCCGGCTCGTGGCACTTGAGCCAGGAACTGGCATAGGCCAGCAGCGCGAAGCTGGCCGCGTGCGATTCGGGGAAGCCGTATTCGCCGAAGCCCTGGATCTGGCTGAAGATCGATTCGGCGAAGGACAGCTCGTAGCCGCGTTCCAGCATGCCGCCCACGATGCGCTCGTAGTACTGCTCCAGGCCGCCCTTGCGCTTCCAGGCCGCCATCGCGCGCCGCAGCTGGTCCGCTTCGCCCGGCGTGAAGCCGGCGCCCAGGATCGCCACCTGCATCACCTGTTCCTGGAAGATCGGCACGCCCAGGGTGCGCTCCAGGGCCACTTTCATCTGCGGGCTCGGATAGTGCACGGGATCGAGTCCCTGCCGCCGCCGCAGATAAGGATGCACCATGCCGCCCTGGATCGGGCCGGGGCGCACCACCGCCACTTCGATCACCAGGTCGTAGAAGCGGCGCGGCTGCATGCGCGGCAGCATGCTCATCTGCGCGCGCGACTCGATCTGGAACACGCCCACGGTGTCGGCCGCGCAGATCATGTCGTAGGTGGCGGCATCGTCGGCCGGGATGTCCTGCATCTCGAACACGTCGCCGTAGCGCTGCCCGACCAGTTCCAGCCCGCGCCGCATCATCGACAGCATGCCCAGCGCCAGCACGTCGACCTTCATCAGGCCCAGTTCCTCCAGGTCGTTCTTGTCCCACTGGATCACACTGCGCTCTTCCATCGCCGCGTTCTCGATCGGCACCAGGCGCGACAGCTTGCCCTGGGCGATCACGAAGCCGCCCGGATGCTGGGACAGGTGGCGCGGGAAGTTGAGCAGCTGCTGGGCCAGGGTGGCCCATTGCTGCGACAGCGGCGCTTCGGGATCGAGGCCGCTTTCGGCCAGGCGCCCGAGCAGGTCGGCGCGGCTGTCGAACCAGTGGTGGGTCTTGGCCACCTTCTCGACGATGGCCAGGTCGATGCCGAGCGCGCGTCCGCTGTCGCGCAGCGCGCTCTTGGGACGGTAGCTGATCACCACCGCCGCCAGCGCCGCGCGTTCGCGCCCGTACTTGCCGTAGATGTACTGGATGACTTCTTCCCTGCGCTGGTGCTCGAAGTCGACGTCGATGTCGGGCGGCTCGTTGCGCTCCTTCGAGATGAAGCGCTCGAACAGCAGGCTGGCGCGCGCCGGATCGACCTCGGTGATGCCCAGGCAGTAGCAGACCGCCGAGTTGGCGGCCGAGCCGCGCCCCTGGCACAGGATGTTCTGCGATCTGGCGAAGCGCACGATGTCGTAGACGGTCAGGAAGTAGTGCTCGTACTTCATGTCCGCGATCAGGGACAGCTCGTGCTCGATCTGGGCCTGCACCTTGGCGGGAATCCCTTCGCGGAAGCGCCGGTGCGCGCCGATATAGGTTTCCGCGCG
The DNA here is from genome assembly GCF_018119395.1 of Massilia sp. ZL223. Lineage (GTDB taxonomy): Bacteria > Pseudomonadota > Gammaproteobacteria > Burkholderiales > Burkholderiaceae_D > Telluria. The sequence continues at coordinate 122,142 of NZ_JAGPWD010000007.1, read as the reverse complement.
CAGGTAGCTGCTGGCCGTATGGCCGGGCGGGACCACTTCGTCCGGATATTCGTAGCGCAGTTCGTCCAGCGAGAAGGTGCACAGGCGCGCGATGCGCACCGTCTCGGCCAGGGCCTCGCGCGTGTAGATATTGGCCAGGCGCAGGCGCGCGCGCAGGTGCTGCTCCGCGTTCTGCGCCAGGCCGTAGCCGCATTCGGCCACCGGCTTGCCCAGGCGCGTGGCGGTGAGCGTGTCCTGCAGTGGCTTGCGCGAGCGGACATGCATCACGACCTGGCCCAGCGCCGTGATCGGCAAGCCGTGCTGCCAGCCCACCTCCTCCACCGTGGCGCGATGGGCTTCGTCGAAGGCGCGGTGGAGGAGGGTCAATCCGAGCCAGGCGCGGCCCGGGAAGGTGGTGGCCATCCATGCGGCCTGCGCGTGCAGGCGGTCCACGTCCTGCGCCTCGTGCCCGGGATAGGCCGGCAGCAGGATCGCCAGGCAGTCGGGCATGTGCTTCAGGTGCGCGTGTTCCACGCCGGGTTCGGCCAGGTCGTCCGGCGTGAGGAAGTACTCGCCCTTGGCGGCGCGCATGCGGCCCAGGGTGATCAGTTCCGACAGGTTGCCGTAGCCGTTGCGGTTTTGCGCCAGCAGGATCAGCGACAGGGCCGGGCTGCCGTCGCGCCGCTTCAGGTGGAAGTGGGCGCCGATCACCAACGGCAGGCCGGTCTTCTTCGCTTCGCCGTGGGCGCGCACCACGCCGGCCAGCGAGCATTCGTCGGTCAGGGCCAGCGCGAAGTACCCGAGCTGCACCGCGCGCATCACCAGTTCCTCGGCGTGCGAGGCGCCCTCTAGATACGAGAAATTCGACATGCAGAACAGCTCCGCATATTGCGGCAGAACCTGCGTCTGCACTGCGGGAGAGAAAAAATCGGCGGTGGTCGGCGGCTCTGGCACGGCTGGGCTACAATCCTTAGGCAAAACAGCAATACTGTATGAATATACAGTATAACCGACCAAGGACACACAGCAAGAGAGAACGATGCGGATCCATGCCCTGCTTTGCTTCGGCGAACACCCCGGCGACGGCAACCCTGCCCTGGTGATCGAAGACGATCCACGCGGCCAGGCCGAACGCGCGGCCTTCGCACGCGAGCGCAACATCACCTGCGTCTGGATCGATCCCGCCGCTGAACCGGGCGTTGCGGGCATCGCGGGCGTGGTCGACTACTTCTATCCCCACGCCCGCAGCCCCTTGTGCGTGCACGCGACCTTGGCGGTGGCCCAGGTGCTGTTCGCGCGCGCTCCCGAGGCGGCGATGCTGGCGGTGCGCACCGCAATGCGCGGCCAGCGCCTGGGACTGGTGCGCGAGGACGGCGGCTATTTCGTGCAAATGGAAGTGCAGGAAGCGGCCCAGCCCGCACTCGACGGCGCGCAGCTGGCGCGCCTGCTGGCGGCGCCGGACCTGGTGACCGCATCGACGCCGCGCGCGACCTCGATCGGCAGCCCGAAGCTGCTGGTGGAAGTGAAGGACGCGGACAGCCTGCACGCACTCGTTCCCGACCTCGCCGCCATCACCGCCTGGAGCAGGGAGACCGGCGTGAACGGCATGTACGTGTACTGCCGGCATGCGGATGGACGCTACGAAGGGCGCAACTTCAACCACCTCGACCACGCGCTGGAAGACAGCGCCACCGGCGTCGCGGCCGGCGCGCTGACGGCGCTGCTGGAACAGGGGATCACCCTGCTGCAAGGCCGGGCGACCGGGCGCAGCTGCCTGATCCGCACCCGCTACGCCGACGACGTGGTCCTGGTTGGCGGGAGGGTCGAAGCGGCAGGCAGCGAAGCGGCTTTTCTCCATGCTGGTTGAATGATTTGAAGTTATATCATTACAACGTTGTGTTAACGATACAGAGCCATGGTGACTAAAGGGTCAATTGATTAGTATTCAATTTTCCCCCGGAGAAAATCTGTGCTCAAACTCAAACTGATTCCCCAGTCGCTCCTACTTGCCCTGTACGGCGGCGCCGCCCTTGCCTCCCTGATTCCCGCCGCCGCCTTCGCACAAAGCGCAGCGCCGGCAGCCAGCACCGAGAACGTCGCCACCGTCAGCGTGGTCGGCTCGCGCCGTGTCGGCAACGCCTCTTCCACCGACACCCCGGTGCCGGTCGACTTCATCCCCATGACCAAGGCCGCCGAACAAGGCGGCCAGTTCGACCTGGCCCAGGCGCTGACCAACATCTCGCCCTCGTTCAACTCGACCCGCCAGACCGGCGCGGACGGCGCCGACCTGATCGACTCGGCCGCCCTGCGCGGCCTGGGCTCGGACCAGACCCTGGTGCTGGTCAACGGCAAGCGCCGCCACACCGTGGCGCTGGTGAATCTGTTCGGCGCGCGCAACCGCGGCAACACGGGCACCGACATGAATGCGATCCCGCTGCTGGCGATCAAGAACGTGCAGGTGCTGCGCGACGGCGCCGCCGCGCAATACGGCTCGGACGCGATCGCGGGCGTGATCAACATCGAACTGAAGAAAAACCTGGGCTGCGAATCGGTGCTGGGCTACGGCCAGTACACCGAAGGCGACGGCGAGAACTGGCTGGCCTCGGCCTACTGCGGCGTGGCCGTGGCGGGTGGCGTGCTGGGCATCACCGGCGAATGGTATGACCGCGGCCGCTCGAACCGCTCGGAGCCGGGCAATCCGCGCATCATCGGCGACACCAAGTCCGAGAACCAGACCCTTTACCTGAACGGCGAATTCCCGACTGGTCCGGGCAAGCTGTATTTCACCGCGGGCGCGCAGAAGCGCGACGCTTCGTCGGCGGCCTGGGCGCGCGAAGGCGTGGGCTCGGACGATATTCCGCGCCGTAACTCGGCGGCCATGTACCCGAACGGCTTCGTTCCCTTCATCGACGGCAAGGTCGACGACCGCTGGGGCACCGTGGGCTACCGCTGGCAAATGGGCGAGTGGAACACCGACCTGTCGCAGACCTACGGCTACAACCGCCTGATGTACAACATCAATAACACCCTGAACGCCTCGATCGCCAACCAGGACCTGCTTGCCGGCGGTCCGGGCCGCAGCGCCTCGGCCTTCGACGCGGGCGGCTTCTCGTTCCGCCAGGCGACCACCAACCTGGACTTCAGCCGCTTCTACAACGGCGTCCTGAACGGCATGAACGTCGCCTTCGGCCTGGAGCACCGCCGCGAGAACTACAAGATCTTCGCCGGCGAGCCGGGCTCTTATATCGACGCCGACGGCCTGAACTTCGGCGGCGCACCGGGCAGCCAGGGTTTCCCGGGCTTCCAGCCGGGCGATGCGACCGACAGCGACCGCCACAGCAGCGCCGCCTACATCGACATCGAGACCGACGTCAGCGACCGCTTCAAGGTCCAGACCGCGCTGCGCCACGAGCGCTATTCGGACTTCGGTTCGACCACCACCGGCAAGCTGGCCGGCTCCTACCGCGTGACGCCGAGCGTGCTGCTGCGCGCCTCGGCCAGCACCGGCTTCCGTGCGCCGTCGCTGCAGCAGGTCCACTTCTCGTCGACCTTCACCGACTTCGTCAGCGGCGAGGCGGTGGACGTGGTGCTGGCGCCGAACGGCGGCGCGGTGGCGAATGCCGCCGGCATCCCGCAGCTCAAGGATGAGCAATCGAAGAGCTTCACCGCGGGCATCACCTGGTCGCCGACCCAGTCGACTTCGGTGACGGCCGACCTGTACCGCATCGACATCGACGACCGCATCGTGCTGACGGGCCGCTTCGACGCCGAGAACTATCCTGCGCTGGGCGCCACCCTGCAGCAGCTGGGCGTGGACCAGGCGCAGTTCTTCGTCAACTCGGTCGACACCAAGACCCAGGGCCTGGACCTGACCGTGTCGAACCGCGCCGACCTGGGCGCGGGCAAGCTGAGCACCTTCCTGGCGCTGAACTTCAGCAAGACCGAAGTCAAGAACGTGAAAGCCCCGGCCGCATTCGCGGGCTTCGAGGACGTGCTGCTGTCCGAGCGCGAGCGCCTGTTCATCGAAGAAGGCGCGCCGCGCCGCAAGGCCACCCTCGGCTTCGACTACAGCCTGAACAAGTTCGAGACCTCGCTGCGCATCATCCACTTCGGTCCGCAGACCCTGGGCACCTTCTCGGGCCCGCCGGTGCCGAACCAGAAGTATGACGCCAAGACCTCGGCCGACCTGTCCTTCACCTGGGCCTTCACCGACAAGACCAAGCTGACCGTCGGCGGCACCAACATCTTCGACGTCAAGCCGACGGCGCAGGATCCGAACGAGACCGACAACGGCTTCAAGTACGAGAGCGTGCAGTTCGGCCTGAACGGCGCTTCGGTGTTCGCCCGCCTGTCGCACAAGTTCTGAACCGGCTTCGCATGACATCCAGAGGCTCCGCTTGCGGAGCCTTTTTTATTAAGGACTGACGATGAAAAAGACCGACCTGGCAAAGAGCGATGCCAAAAAATTGATGAATCAGATGAATGCGAAGGGCGCCGCCTTTGGCGCAGCGGCCAAGGCGGCTACGCCCGACCGCCGCGAACAGCGCGAGCGCGAGCGCGCGCTGGGACTGGTGCCGTTTGCCGTCAAGCTCAACGGCGAGCTGGTGCAGCAGTTGCAAAAGCTGAGCAAGGAGCGCGGCGTCGAGCTGAACCAGCTCGTGGCCGAGCTGCTGCAAAAAGGCCTCTCCGCCGACTGATCGCGAGATCATCCGGTCCGCTTCCCCCGGCTTTCGTCGCCCGCTGCGGCGATTCGTCGGAAAGCGGATGCATCCAGCCCCGCCGGCAAGGACACTGGCATTTTCTTCCACGGAGAAGTCACATGCCTACGTCCGCGCGCATCCTCTTCAGCCTGTGCCTGTCCTGCCTGAGCACCTGGGCCAGCGCCTCCACTCCCTCGCCGGACGCCTGCCGGCTGGCCAGTATGGCGCCTGAGAACTTCGTCATGCGGATTCCGTTCGAGGTCGTCGACGGACGGATCTATGTGCAAGCCAGGGTCAATGACCGCGGCCCGTTCCGCTTCGCCATCGATACCGGAGCGAGCGGCCTGGGACGCGCGGATGCGAGCCTGGTCTCCACGCTGAATTTGAAGCCGCAAGGAAAAGCCGAGGCCTCGGACGGCGTGCAGGCCGCGCAGGTCGATACCGTGCACCTGGACGCGCTCGAACTGGGCGGCCTGTCGCGCAAGGGACTCGATGTCATCACCCGCAACTACAGCGGCCGCATGCCGGCCGGCGCCGCCTTCCACGGCATCGTCGGACGCGAGTTCTTTGCGGACGGCTTGCTGATCCTGGACTACCCGAACAAGACCCTGGCCTTCAGCCGCACGCTGTCGCTGCCTGCGGCGGGAGAGCACATCCTCAAGTACGAGCGCGCTTTCCGCGTGCCTGTCTCCATTGGCTCGATCCGGACCGAGGGGAACCTGGACACCGGGGCCAACGTCAGCTTCGTGATGCCGCAAGCCCTCTACGACAAGGTCGGCAAGGGCCCGCTGGAGCTGGCCGGGCAAGGCACGCTGACCAATACGCGGATCGACACCATGCGCGCCGTCGTGCCCGGCCCGTTCAGGATCGGCGCCGCCAGCATCAAGGACGTGGAGGTGCGCGTCTCCGAGCGTTTTCCCGAGCTGCTCGTCGGCGCGCACGTTCTGCGCAATTACACGGTCATGATCGACCAGCGCTCGCGCAGCATCGCGCTATGCCCCTGACAAACGGACTTGCGGAGGCTCTGCTATAGTCGACAGTTCCGCATAGTGCTCAACCCGCAAGCCGATGAACACATTCTGGAGTCCTCACGTAGGCAAGCTGACGCCTTACGTACCGGGCGAGCAGCCCCGGATCGAGCGCATGATCAAGCTGAACACCAACGAAAATCCTTATCCGCCCTCGCCCAAGGTGATGGCCGCCATCGAGGCGGCTGGCGCCGACCGCCTGCGCCTTTATCCCGATCCGCAAGCGATCCGGCTCACGCAGGCCCTCGCCGCCTATCACGGCGTGGGGACGGACGAGGTCTTCGTCGGCAACGGCTCCGACGAAGTCCTGGCCCATGCCTTCCATGCCTTCTTCGTCCAGGACGCTCCCCTCCTGATGCCGGCGGTGAGCTACAGCTTCTACCAGGTCTATTGCCGCCTCTACGGCATCGAGGCCCGGCTGGTGCCCCTGGACGAGGACATGCGGATCGATCCCGGCCAGTACGGCGCGCCCTGCGGCGGCGTGGTGATCGCCAACCCGAACGCGCCGACCGGCATCGCGCTGACCCTGGACGAGGTGAAGCGCATCCTGCGCGCGCAGCCCGACCGCGTCGTGCTGGTGGACGAGGCCTATGTCGACTTCGGCGCGGAATCCGCCGTTTCGCTGATCCGCGATTATCCCAACCTGCTGGTGGTGCACACCTTCTCCAAGTCGCGCGCGCTGGCCGGCCTGCGCGTCGGCGCCGCCTTCGGCCAGCCGCACTTGATCGAAGGACTGAATCGGGTGAAGGACAGCTTCAACTCCTACCCGCTGGGACATCTGGAAATCGCCGGCGCCGTCGCGTCGCTGGAAGACGAAGACTATTTCCAGGCCCGGCGCGCCCAGGTGATGGCGACGCGCGAGCGCCAGGCGGAACGCCTGCGCACCCTGGGTTTCGACGTGCTGCCTTCGGCCACGAACTTCGTGTTCGCGCGCCATTCCCAACACCGTGCAGGCGACCTGGCCCAGGCATTGCGCGAACGCGCCATCCTGGTACGCCATTTCAAGTCGCCCGGGATCGACAACTACCTGCGCATCAGCATCGGCACCGACGAGGAATGCGCGCAGCTCGTGGCGGCGCTGGAAGACATCACCGCATCAAGCCTGGCTTGAACGCCTGCGCGACACGAGCAAGCCTGCCAGCGCGGCGCCGAACAGCGCCAGCGATGCCGGCTCAGGGACGGTGAAATCGTCCATCGCCCACGGCGTCGGGCTGCTGTTGTAGATCACCAGCGTATCGATGCCGTTCCATCCCAGCTGTACCCACTGCGGCGCCAGCGTATCGATCACATACGAGACATCCGTGGTGAACAGCAGCTGGCCATTGCGCCAGCCCTCGAACGAGATCTCCTGCTCCAGCCAGGCGGAAGTGAAGTACGCGCCCACGAAGTTGAAGCCGCCGGCCCTGGAGATCGCGGCCGGCGCGCCGTCACGGTTGAAGGCGGTGTTCGCGAACGAGACCGTCCCCGTTTCATAGCCGCTGCCCGGATAGGCGTCGGCCCGGATCACGCCGACGTTGTCCCAGTCGAAGCCCTGGTAGCCATTGGCCACCGCCTGGGTTTCATCGCCCGGCAGGTCGTCGAAACCGATCACGCCGGCGGATGCGCCGAACGACGCAAGCAGCAGCGCCAGGGAGAGAATGGTGTTCTTCATGTTGTCTTCCTCGAGATTCAGTCAGGATCAGCGGGCCAGGGCCGCCACGTCGGCATCGGTCAATGCGGTGCCGTAGATGCGCAGGTCGTCCATCGAGCCCTTGTAGGGCGTATCCCACCAGTTCACGCCCAGCGCGAACACGCCGGTGGCGGTGGTGAACACGTTCGGGAAGTTCACGCCGCTGAACTTCTTCACGCCATCCACATAGACATTGACCGCGCCGTTCTTCACCGTGAAGGCCAGGTGCGACCAGCGGCCGACCGGGATATTCATCCCCAGCCCGGCGTCGTACCAGGCCGTGCCCGACCACAGCATGCTGGCGCCGCCGACGAAGTCGTGGCCTTTCGGCAGGAGGCTGATCCACGAGTCCGTGGTGCGCGCGCCGAAGAAGGTGGTGGTGAAGGCCGTCAGCTGCGCCGGCTTGAGCCAGAGCGCCACCGTGTAGTTGTTGGAGGAGATCAGGCCATTGGGCAGGCGGACGCCGCTGGCGCCATCGAACACGGCGGCATTGCCCTTCACGCCCGCTTCGTATCCCAGGCTGCCGCCGGCGACATCGATGCGGCTGCCGGTTACGCTGGCCGGCGCGAACACGCCATTCGAATCGAACAGGTTGCCGTCGAACGCATAGTGCGCCAGCAGGCCGCCTGCCTTGCGCACGGTGACGGTGAAGGTCTTCAGCATGCTGGCAGTGCCCTTGGTGATGCGTGCGGTGAGCGTGAGCGTCACGTCGCCATTGGGCGAAGCGCTCACCACGCCGGTATTGCTGACCACCGCCGGATTGGACGAGGTCCAGGCGATGGTGGCGCCGCGCGCGCCGCTGGTCGGCAGGTTCAGGTTGGCCGTGACGGCCGAGGTATTGCCCAGGCTAAGCTCGTTGTAGATGGCGCTGGCCACCTGCGCATCGGTGCGCGGGACCAGGCGGCTGCCCATCACGCTCACGCCGTCGCGCGACAGGGCCGAGAAGGTCATCACATAGGTCTTCGAGGTCTCGTCCCATTGGCTGACCAGCACGCCCTTGTAGGGAACGCCGCCCAGCTGCAGCTCGACCTGGTTGCTGCCAACCAGCGTCCAGCTGCCGCTCGCCGCCCCGGTCACGGCGCCGGTGGAACTCAAGGTGATCGGCTGCGCCTTCTTGATGGTGGCGGAGATGTCCTTGCCGTGGTTGACCAGCAGGTAGTCGCCTACCACGAACTCGCGCCGCACGGCGGCCAGCTTTTCGTTGGCGAAGCGGTAAGGCGTCACGACCGGCCAGCCGTCCGCATTCATGAACATCTGGTGGGTGCGCACCTCGTGCTGTTCGCCGCGCTCGGGGAAGCGCGCATGGAACACCAGGAAGTGGCGGCCGGTGGCGGCGTCGTAATAGGCCGAGTTGTGGCCCGGCGAGACGTAGCCGGTGCCGATGCCCGTGCCCGTTTCGCCCAGCTTGCGGTCGAACAGGAAGCTGCCCATCAGCTTGACGCCGTAGGGTGCGATCGAGGCGTCGTCGAACAGCGGCTTGGCCGGGTCGGACTTCACGTTCGCCATGTTGTTGCCCTGGGCGTCCAGGTAGGGACCGTCGGGATTGAGCGAACGCGCCACGCGCATGTTGTAGCCGCCGGTCGCATCCAGCCCGCCGAAGGAGGTGAACATGTAGTAGTAGGACGTGGCGGGGCTGTACAGCACGAAGGCGCCTTCGATGCGGCTGTGGTTGCCGCCGATCAGGCGCTTGCCATAGCCCTGGCCCGGCAGCGGCATGCCGTTCGAGGGGTTCATCTGCATGATGAAGATGCCGCCCGAGTAGGAGCCGTAGATCATCCACAGCCGGCCGGCGTTGTCCGGGAAGACGTGCGGGTCCACCGTGTTCGGGTGCTTCAGGGCGTCGTAGATGCTGCCGTCGGGGCTGGCCTGTCCCCACATGCCGGACTGCAGGATGAGGCCCTTGTCGACATACGGACCCTCGATGCGGTCGGCGACCGCGATCCCCAGCGCCGAACGGGGCGAATCGCCCTTGCAGGCGTTGTAGTACATGTAGAACTTGCCGTCCGCGAGCTGGCGCACGTCGGCCGCCCACAGGGTGTTCGACTGGGCCCAGCTGAAGGCCTCGGACAGCTCGGTGAACACGTTGGCCGAGCCGTTCAGGAACAGCGGATTGGTGGCGCTGACGCTGCTGGTGATCTGCTGCCAGTTCATCAGGTCCTTGGTCTTGGCCGCCGCCAGGTGCGAGCCGAACACATAGAAGGTGTCGCCGACCTTGACGATGGAAGGATCGTGGACCGAGGCGTTGGTGAAGCTGACCGGCGTGTAGCCTGCCTGGGCGGCGGCGTCGAGGGACAGGAGGGACGAGGCCAATAGCGCCCCTATTCCCCATAGAGAGAATGGCTTCTTCATTGCGTGTCTCCGTCTTGTTATCGTTTGCGTTATCGTCGTTGCGCCTGCCGGATCGCAGGACGCACGTTCCCTGCGGCGCGTCTGGCACGGCCGTCCTGGGTATGTACGGTGAATGGACAGAATGAAGAGTTTTTATATTTTCGACAAATCACATTAAAACGGGGATCGATACCGATATCGGTATCGATCCCCGCGCGCCGTCAGCGCAGGCTTACTTGGCGCCGCCGCGCGCCGCCGCCTGGCGCTGGCGCAGCCTGGTGACGGCTTCGCCGCCCACGCCCCAGTTATCGGTGTTCACTTCGTCGATCACGACGAAAGTCGATGCCGGGTCCTTGTCCAGCACCTCCTTCATGAGGTCCGTGGCGCCCGCGATCAGCGCTTCCTTCTGCTGCCTGGTCACGCCTTCGTCGGTGACCTGGATCAGGATATAAGGCATGGCGTTCTCCTTGCGTTTACCAGGTGCCGGCGGTGGCGCCGCCGTCCACGTTCAGCACCACGCCGGTGGCGAAGCTGGCGTCGGTCAGGTACAGCACCGCGTCGACAATGTCGTCCACCTTGCCGAGCTGGCCGGTCGGCTGCAGGGTGCGCAGGAAGTCGTGGAAGCCGCTGTCGTGCATCGGCGTGTCGATGATCCCCGGCGCGACGGCGGATACCTTGATGTTCTGCGGGGCCAGCTCCAGCGCCAGCGCGCGGGTCGCGGCGTTCAGGCCACCCTTGACCAGCACCGGCAGCGCGGCCGGCACCCTGGCATTGGGTTGCAGCGCGATGCTGGCCGTGATGTTGACGATGTGGCCGCCGCCGTGCGCCGCCATGTGCGTGGCGGCCTGCTGCGACGGGTAGAAGAAGCCCATCAGGTTGGTCGCCACCAGGCGCTCCACATCGTCCGGCGTGTAGGCGGCGAAGGGCTTGGCGGTGAAGATGCCGGCATTGTTGATCAGGATGTCGGCCTTGCCGAAGCGGTCCGAGGCCGCCGCGAACAGGGCCTCGGCGGTTGCGGGTTCGGCGATGTCGCCGGCCACGCCGAGGAAGTTCTGCGGCTTGCCCAGGCTGGCCCTCGCCTGCTCCAGGCGCTCGGCGCTGCGGGCGTTGCCCACCACGTTGTAGCCGCGTTCGAGATAGGCCGCGGCCAGGGCCAGGCCGATGCCGCTCGATGCGCCAGTGATGACGACGGTACGGTTTGCTGCTTGCATGATGCGCTCCTTTGTTCGGTGGTGTGGACAGCAGCGTCGTTGCGCCGTCCATGGCCTGAACTATAGGAAGTCCGCACCGCCGGAAAAAGGTGATCGGCAGTAATACAATCGATACACGATGTAATGAATCGCCTAGCCTCTCAGCTGCTCGACCAGGAAGTCGACGAAGGCGCGCACGCGCAGGGCCACGTGGCGCGCATGCGGATAGAGCAGGCAGAAGGGCCGCGAGCGCCCGCCGTATCGCGGCAGCAGTTCGACCAGCCGCCCTGCCCTCAGGTCGTCTTCGACGATGAAGCGGTAGGTCTGGAACACGCCGCCGCCGGCGCGCGCCAGCGTTACCGCGCCAAGGATGTCCCCGGCGCAGCCATACAGGCCGTTTGTGGGCAGCTCGATGTCCGCGCCGCCGTCGCGGAACAGCCAGGGGATGTTGCGCCCGTTGCTGGGCAAGGCGAACTGGATGCAGTTGTGGGCGCGCAGCGCCTCCAGAGAATCGGGCGTGCCGGCGCGCTCCAGGTAATCCGGAGAGGCGACCACCACCAGTTCGGCGTCTTCCAGCTGGCGGGAGATCATGGTGGAATCGGGCGGCGTGCGGCCGCGGATCGCCAGGTCGAAGCCTTCGTCGCCAAAGTCGACGTTGCGGTTACTGAGGTGGAATTCGATGCGCACGTCCGGATAGCGGCGCGTGAACTCGGGCAACAGCGGCAGCACCCGGTAGTGGCCGTAGGGCGTAGGAAGGCTGATGCGCAGCAGGCCGGAGGGCGCGCTCTGGCGCCCGGTGACCATGCGCTCGGCCTCCACCAATTGAGCGAGCGCCGCGCGGCACTGTTCGTAGTACTCGCGTCCCGCTTCGGTCAGGTGCAGGGTGCGCGTGGTGCGCACGAACAGGCGCACGTCCAGGCGCGCTTCCAGGCGCGAGATGGCGCGGCTCACCGCCGCCGGGGTGACGCCCGCCGCCGTCGCCGCGGCCGTGAAACTGCCCAGTTCTGCCGTGGAGCAGAACAGCTCGATGCTGCCCAGGAGGATGTCGTCGAATTGGCGGGTCATCGGTTCATGCCATGGAGTTCATGCTGCCGATGATACCCGCCGGGGCTCATTTGGTCACCGTGAGGACGCTGCGCTTGCCGCCCTTGAAGCCATACAGGGTGATGGTGCCGTCGCGGATGTCGCCCTTCGCATCGAAAGCGATCGGACCGGTCACGCCTTTGTACTGGATGCTGGCCAGCACCGGCAGGTACTTGGCCGGCGCGGACGACCCGGCCTTGACCATGGCCTCCGCCATGACCATCACGGCGTCGTAGGCGTAAGGCGCGTTGATCTGCACGTCGATGCCGAAGCGCTTCTTGTAATCCGCCCGGAATTTGTCCATGCCGGCCTTGGCCTCGCCCTGCACGCCGCCCGCTTCCGCGCACACCACCTGGCCGTCCGCCATGGTGCCGCCGGAGAGCTTGTGGATCTCGTCCGAGCAGATGCCGTCGCCGCCCATCATGCGCACGTTCATGCCGAGCTGCTTCATCTGGCGCAGCATGGGGCCGGCGGTCGCGCTCATGCCGCCGAAGAAGACCAGGTCCGGCTTGCTGGCGCGGATGCGGGTGATGATGGCCGAGAAGTCGGTCGCCTTGTCGTGGGTGAACTCGCGCGCCACCACGCTGCCGCCCTGCTTCTGCAGGCTGCGCGAGAATTCGGTCACCAGGCCCTGGCCGTAGGCGGTGCGGTCGTCGACCACCGCCACGCGCTTCGCCTTCATGCCGTCGAGGGCGTAGCGGCCCAGCGCCTGGCCCAGCTGCACGTCGTTGGCCACCACGCGGAAGGTGGTGTTGAAGCCCTGCTGGGTGTACTTCGGCGAAGTCGACGAGGGCGAGATTTGCGGGATGCCGGCCGCGTGGTAGATCTTGGAGGCCGGGATCGTGGTGCCCGAGGTCTCGTGGCCGACCATGCCATGGATCTTCGCGTCGACCAGTTTCTGGGCCACGCTGGTGGCCTGCTTCGGGTCGCCGCCGTCGTCCTCGGCCATCAGCTGGAAGGTGACCTTCTTGCCGCCGATGCTCACGCCGCGCGCGTTCAGCGCTTCCACCGCCATGCGGGCGCCGTTCTCGGTGTCCTTGCCGAAGTAGGCCACCGGCCCGGTCACGGCCGCCGCATGGCCGATCTTCACCACCTCCTGCGCCGTCGCCATGCCAGCCGCCGCCGCCAGGGCGCCGACCATCATTACCTGCTTGTTCATCGCATCCTCATTGTCACTGCTAGCGCTAGCGCGCCAAAACCGTCCATTCTACCGGCTGCCGCACGGGCGTGCTGCTTGTGACAATTGGTGAGAATGCCATCTTGCTAACTGCTGTATTCTCCGCGCTCATCGGCGCAAAAGACGCCAGCCCCTGGCAGCAATAGGCAGAAAACGACGTACCACGGAGACCACCATCGATACCCCAGCCAGAATCAGGGCTGCCGGCGCGCTTGCCGGCGGCCTGCTGTTTTTGTCGACCGCGCTGCCGGTCCATGCCGCCGGGCTGGACCCGGCCACCGACGCATGCGCGCAGGCTGGCCGCCACGGCCAGCCCTGTGCCGGCGCCGTACTGGGCAAGACGCCCCGCCCCACGGCCGCCATCCAAGGCCCCCGCCACGCCGTTTCCGCACGCACGAAGCGCGAATGCCGGGGCTTGCAGGATGCGATCCAGGTGAGCGAACAAGCGGAACGGCGCAGCACCGGCGCCGGTGTGATCGAATCGCTGCGCCAGGACTTGCTCAGCCTACGCAAGCGCCATCGCCAGTTGGGCTGCTGATCAGCTTTCCTGTTTCTTGAAGACGACCGTGGCCGCCAGTCCGCCCAATCGCTCGGAACGGCCGAGCGTGAGCGCGGCGCCGTGGCGTTCGGCGATGGCCTTGATGATGGCCAGGCCCAGGCCGCTGCCGGCGGCTTCGCTGCCGGCCACGCGGTAGAAGCGGTCGAACACCCTTTCGCGTTCCTCTTCCGGGATCCCCGGGCCGCTATCTTCCACCGTGACCTTGACCGCCGCGCCCTCGGCGACCACCGAGATATCGGCCGTGCCGCCGGCGGGCGTGTACTTGATGGCGTTGTCGACCAGGTTGCGCAGCAGGATCTGCAGCGCATCCGGCTGGCCTTCCACACTGGCCGGGTCGGCCTGCTGCACGCCCACGTCGACGCCCTTGGCGGCGGCCACGCCGGCCAGGTCGGCCACGGTGCGGCGCGCCAGGTCGGCCAGGTCGACCGGGCGGCAGGCGGCGCCGCTGGCGGCGGTCGCTTCCTGGCGCGCCAGCACCAGCAGCTGTTCGACCAGGCGCGTGGCGCGGTCGATGCCGGCCGTCAGGCGCGCCACCGCGAGCTTGCGCGCGTCGGCGTTATCGGCGCGGTCCAGGCTTTGCGCCTGCAGGCGCAGCGCGGCCAGCGGCGTGCGCAGCTCGTGCGCGGCGTCGGCCACGAAATTCTGCTGGGCGTCGAAGGCGGTCTTCACGCGTCCGAACAGCAGGTTCAGTTCCTGCACCAGCGGACGCACCTCGTCCGGCAAGCCAGCTTCCGATACCGGCGACAAGTCGTCCGCCTGGCGCGAGGCCACCTGCGAGCGCACCCGCGCCACCGGCTCGAGCGATCCGCTCACCACCCACCACACCACCAGCATCAGGATCGGCATCATCACCGCGATCGGCCCCAGGGTGCGCAGCGCCAGGTTGCCCGCCATGTTGCGGCGCACGGCCAGGTCCTGGGCCACCTGCACGGTCTGGTTCGCGGTCTGGATCGAGAACACGCGGTAGACGGTGCCGTTGGCCTTCACGTTGGAAAAGCCCAGCACCGCACGCTGCGGCAGGCGCGCGCGCGAGACGCTGTGGAACATCTGGACCCCGTCCGGAGACCACATCTGCACCACCATGTCGTCGTTGCCGCCGCTTTCGCTGTTGGCTTCCATGCGCTCCTGCACCTCGGTGTTCGACAAGGGCGTGCCCGAGCGCAGCGAGAGCGCCATTTGCTGCATGTGGTAGTCGAAGATCTGGTCGGCGTCGTGCAGGGCCGTGCGGTAGGCGATGGATGCCTGGGCCAGCGCCGCGATCGTGATGGCCGCCAGCAGGAACCACAGCAGGCGGCCCCGGAGCGAATGGGTGACCTTCATGCCTTCGGGACCATGTAGCCCACGCCGCGCACGTTCTGAATCAGGTCGCTGCCCAGCTTCTTGCGCAGGCCGTGGATGTAGACCTCGACCGCGTTGCTGGAGACTTCGTCGCGCCAGCTGTACAGCTTTTCCTCGAGCTGGGCGCGCGACAGCACGGCGCCGGGACGAGCGACCAGGGCTTCCAGCACCGCCCATTCGCGCGCCGACAGCGCTACCTGCGTGCCGTCGACCAGCACCTCGCGGGTGGCGGGGTTGACCGAGATGTTCTTGTATTCGAAGATGGGTTCGGCGCGCCCGGCGGCGCGGCGCAGCAGCGCGCGGATGCGCGCCAGCAGTTCGTCGAGATCGTAGGGTTTGAGGACGTAGTCGTCGGCGCCGGCGTCGAGGCCGGCGATGCGCTGGGCCACCGAGTCGCGCGCGGTGGCGACCAGCACCGGGGTGCGGTCCTTGCGGGAGCGCATGGACCGCAGCACGTCCAGCCCGTCCTTGCGCGGGAGCCCAAGGTCGAGCAGGACCAGGTCGTAGTTCTGGTTCTGCATCAGGGCCGTGTCGGCCATTTCGCCGTCCTTGACCCAGTCGACGGCGTAGTGCTCGGCCCTTAACAGGTCGAGCACTACTTCGCCGATCATCGTATCGTCTTCCACCAGCAATAGCCGCATGAATTCCCCGTTCTTGAAACCAGCAGGTCGAGGACGCTACGCTTCCTTAACCGATCCGCACCGGAATGAAGATTCTGTCACTCCCGCGCTGGATCAGCAAGGCCACAGACTTGCTGGCTTTCGCCACCACGTCGCGGACCTGGTCGACGGAGTTCACCGCGCGACCGTTGACTGAAATAAGTACGTCGCCCGGCTCGATGCCCGCCACGGCGGCGGCGCCCGAGGCGTCCTCGATCACGAGGCCGGAGGCGATGCCGCTCTGGCGGCGCTCGATCGGTTCGAGCGGACGCAGGGCCAGGCCCAGCTTGGCGCTGTTGTCCTGCACATCCGCGGCCAGCTCTTCCTGCGGGCGCTTGCCCTTCTCGCTGGCGTCGCCGAGCGTCGCATCGACGCGCACCAGCTTGCCGTCGCGCCAGACGTCGAGGCTCACGCGTTCGCCCGGCTTGGCCAGGGCGATGATGCCCGGCAGGTCGCCCGAGGACACGATGGACTGGCCGTTCACGCGGCGGATCACGTCGCCCGACTTCAGGCCGGCGCGCTCGGCCGGGCCGCCGCGCTCGACGCTCGAGACCAGGGCGCCTTCCGGCGATTCGAGGCGGAAGGAATCGGCGAAGCCCTGGCCGACTTCCTGCACGCTCACGCCCAGCTTGGCGTGCTGCACCTTGCCGGTGGCGACGATCTGGTCCTTGATGCGCACCGCGACGTCGATCGGGATCGAGAACGACAGGCCCTGGTAGCCGCCGGTCTGGCTGTAGATCTGCGAGTTGATGCCGACCACTTCGCCGCGGGTGTTGAACAGCGGGCCGCCCGAGTTGCCGGGGTTGACGGCGACGTCGGTCTGGATGAAGGGCACGGCGCCGTCCGGCAGCGAGCGGCCGGTGGCGCTCACCACGCCGGCGGTGACGGTGCTTTCCAGGCCATACGGCGAACCGATGGCCAGCACCCACTCGCCCACCAGCAGCGAACGCGATCTGCCGACCGGCACCACCGGCAGGTTCTTGGCGTCGATCTTCAGCACGGCCACGTCGGTCTTCGGGTCCGAGCCCAGGACCTTGGCGCGGAATTCGCGGCGGTCCTGCAGCTTGACGGTGACTTCGTCGGCGCCTTGCACGACGTGGGCGTTGGTCAGGATGACGCCGTCCGGGCTGACAATGAAGCCCGATCCGGCGCCGAAAACGACCGGCGCTTCACGACCGCCGCCACCACCGTAGCGCGGGTCCTGGAACTGCCGGAAAAACTCGTAGAACGGATGGCTCGGGTCCATGCGCGGCATGGCGCCGCGGTTGGCGGCGCGGCTGGTGCCGCTGACACGGATGTTGACCACGGCCTTGCCGTTTTGCGCAGCGATGCGCGTGAAATCAGGAAGCGTCACCGTCGCCGCAGGGGCGGCCACTGCAGCGGCAGGCGCGGGCGCGGCGGCCGGCGCGGGGGCGGCTGCGGCAGGCGCAGTCTCGGCTGCAACGTTGTTGTGGTTGACCGCAATGGCACCAACCGCTCCGCCAATGACGCCCGCGGCACACAGGGCCAGGGTCAGGCGTTTGGCGGTGATGGCAGGTTCGTTAGACATGTATGAGCTCCTGATGAAAATTGTCGATGGTGTGGATGATCGATGGAGGTAGTTTCCCGCATGAGCCTTAGACCATGCTTAAGTTGGCAAGAGTCCGCCTTAGGGCAGGCTTAAGGACGGGTTAACTCATCGGTTCCAAAAACAAAAAGGGCGCCCCGTACCGCGAGCGCCCTCCTTTTAATTCACTACTGCTGTTACCACTGCCTGCTTAGGCGGCGTCGCGTTGCTCCAGTGCCTGGACATTACCCGTGTTGCCCAGCGCATCCGCAATGGCGATCTTGCGCGGCTTCAGGGCTTCAGGCACTTCGCGCACCAGTTCGATGGTGAGCATGCCGTTGTCGAACGACGCAGTGGTGACCTTCACGTGGTTGGCCAGCTGGAAACGCTGTTCGAAATCGCGTGCCGCGATGCCGCGGTGCAGGTAGGTACGCTGGGTCTCGTCCTTCTGCTTGCGGCCGGTGACATGCAGGCTGTCACGCTCGGTCACGATCTCGATCTCGTCGCGGCTGAAGCCGGCGAGTGCCATCACGATGCGGTACTCGTCCTCGCTCACCAGTTCGATGTTGTACGGCGGGTAGCTCGGCTCGCCACGCTGCTCGAGCAGGTTGGCCAGGCGATCGAAACCAATGGCGGAACGGTACAGCGGAGTCAGATCAAAAGTACGCATGATTACATATCCTTTTTCAAGTTAAGCGATAAGTTGACGGACCTCATTGAGCATCCGTTGAAGCCAATCTAATGCCAGGTCTTTGACTTTTCAAGGTATGCGAAATATGGTTTTTAAGCATGTTTAGCAAATTTTGTTTGCAGTATGTTTCCATGGAATCTAGGCCTGCAGAGCGGTGCTACACTCGTCCGTTTGCTTCCATCATCCCCTTGCCATCCATGACTTCGACCCGCAATCTGCTCGCGCGCGCCGCGCGTCCGGCCAGTGCCCTTGCCTTCGCCCTTGCCTTGACCCTGCCGGCCCAGGCCGCCGTCCCGGCCGTCGGCGACCAGCCCTATCCGGGCACCATCGCCGTCAAGGTCGACGCGACCAATTTGTCGCAGCAGATCTTCCGCATGCAGATGGCGATTCCCGTGCAACCGGGTCCGCTGACCCTGCTCTATCCGCAGTGGGCGCCGGGCAACCACGGCCCGAACATTCCGCTGACCCAGCTCGCTGGCCTGAAGTTCAGCGCGGGCGGCAAACCGGTCGAATGGACGCGCGACCCGGTCAACGTCTACGCCTTCCACGTCACGGTGCCGGAAGGCGCCACGACCCTGGACGCCGAGTACCAGTTCCTGTCGCCGCTGGACGGCGGCCAGGGCCGCATCACCATGACCGACGACATCCTCGGCGTGCAGTGGCAATCGGTGCTGCTCTACCCGGCGGGCTACCACGCGCGCCGCATCACGGTGCAGCCGAGCGTCGTGTTCCCGGCCGGCTGGCAGTTCGCCAGCGCGCTCGAGGTCCAGGAAAAGCGCGGCAACGAAGTGCGCTTCAAGCCGCACGACCTCGACACCCTGGTCGACTCGCCGATCTTCGCCGGCCGCTACTTCAAGCGCATCGACCTGGCGCCGGGCGCCAAGGCGCCCGTAATGCTGAACGTGGTCGCGGATAATCCGGAAAGCCTGGAAGCCAAGCCGGAACAGATCGCCCTGCACCGCGCGATGGTGGAGCAGGCCCTCAAGCTGTTCGGCTCGCACCACTACAAGCACTACGACTTCCTGTTCGCGATCTCGGACGAATTCGGCGGCATCGGCCGCGAGCACCACCAGTCGAGCGAGAACGGCGTCAAGCTGGGCTACTTCACCGAGTGGAGCAAGAACGAAGGCGGACGCGAACTGCTGCCGCACGAATTCGTGCACTCGTGGAACGGCAAGTTCCGCCGTCCCGCGGGCCAGGACGTCCCCAACTTCAACACGCCGCTGCAAAACAGCCTGCTGTGGGTGTACGAGGGCCAGACCCAGTTCTGGGGCAATGTGCTGGCGGCGCGCTCGGGCCTGATCTCGATGGCGCACGCACGCGAATCGCTGGCGGCCAGCGCCGCCCGCTACGACAACACGCAGGGCCGCGCCTGGCGCGCGGTGCAGGACACCGTCAACGACCCGATCATCAACGGCCGCCGCCCGATCGGCTGGGGCAACTGGCAGCGCAGCGAGGACTACTACGTCGAGGGCATGCTGATCTGGCTGGATGTGGACACCAGGATCCGCGAGCTGTCCGGCGACAAGCGCTCGCTGAACGACTTCGCACGCGCCTTCTTCGGCGTCGAGGACGGCCGCGTGGACGCGCTGCACTACACGTTCGAGGACGTGGTGGTGGCGCTGAACAAGGTGCAGAAATTCGACTGGGCGCCCTTCCTGCGCACCCGCCTGGAAGGCCACGGCCCGGGCGCCCCGCTCGACGGCCTGGCGCGCGCCGGCTGGAAGCTGGTGTACACCGACACCCCGACCGATGCGGTCAAGGCCGCGGACGAGCGCAACAAGCTGACTGACCTGAGCTACTCGCTGGGCTTCTCGGTGCGCCAGGACGGCAGCGTGACCGGCGTGATCTGGGACGGCGTGGGCTTCCGCGCGGGGCTGGCGGCCAACACCACCATCATCGCGGTCAACAACAAGGCCTACAAAGGCGAGGTGCTGAAGGCGGCGATCAAGGCGGCCAGGGACGGCAAGGCGCCGATCGAACTGCTGGTGAAGAAGGGGAACAACCTGCGCACCATCTCGCTCGATTACCGCGAGGGGCTGCGTTATCCGCGCCTGGAGCGGATTGCGGGGACGAAGGACAGGCTGGAAGAACTGTTCAAGCCGATGAAGTGATGGTTTAGCTCGTGGTGCGTAAGCAAACTTGGGTCCCCGCCTACGCGGGGACCCAAGTTCGTCGCGCACCACGGCAGCTTGACCACTACCCGCGCCACCCAGTACATCCCCTCATGAATTTCATCGCGATCGCCACCGTCAGCTATTACACCTACCGCACCAGCCGGCGGTAGGAAGCGTTTCGCGCAACCCGGCACGTCTTCAACTCGCCTGGCGTTCGCTGGTGAGGATGCGCACCGCGATGCGGGCCGGCGCGGACAGCAGCAGCACGGCAGGAAAAGCGATGACCCAGGCCATCAGCCACGCGCCCAGCCATTGGCTGAGGAAGTCCCCCACCCAGCCAATGGCGCGCCAGGTCGACACACCCGAGATCACCAGCGACATCTGCCCCGACAGGATGAAGGCGAACAGCTGGGGCGCATATTTTTTCGGAATCATGGCCGCTCGCCCGCCAGGCGCTGCAGGGTAGCCGCGAACTGGCGGCCGAACAGGCGCGCGGTCTTGATGTCGCCCGGCGGGAAGGCGTCGGGCGGGGATGCGTGTCCGGCCTGGGCCATCAGTCCCGACCACGAGCCGAGTCGGTTGGCCGCTTCGTCGTAGGGCACGCCGGCGTGCTGCTCGGGCAGGATCTGGTTGCCGAGCCAGAGCATCCCGTGCTGCATGCAGAAGGTGAACATCGACAGGAGGGTCGATTGCTTGTCGCCCGCCGGCAGCGAGGACACGGTGAATCCGGCCGCCAGCTTGCCCTTGAGCTTCTGGGTGCGCCACAGCGGACCGGTGGCGTCCATGAAGCCCTTGAACGGTCCCGACACGCCGCCCAGGTAGGTGGGCGAGCCGAGGATGATGCCGTCGTAATCGCACAGCCGATGGGTCTCCTGCGCCAGGTCCTGCGCCAGCAGCAGGTCGACGCCGATGCCTTCCCGGCTGCCGGCGCCTTCGGCCACGTGGCCGGCGATGTGGGCGGTGTGGCCATGGCCGCTGTGGTAGATGACTGCGAGTCGTTTCATGCTTCCTCCGATGTGATGAGTGGATGTCCTCAGAACGCCAGCAGGCGGGCGGCAAGATAAAGGCCGAGGCCGAACACGGCGTGGTTGGCCAGGCTGCGCAGGCAGTTCCTGACGGGTGTCGGGGTCTTCGAGGCGGCGAAGCCCGCACCCATGGCGGGCTGCATGACGAACAGCGGCGCGGCCACGGTGGCGACGCCGACCGCCAGCGCCGGCAAGAGCGTCGGGCTGTCCAGCCAGCGCAGGCCGTTCAAGCCGACCAGCAGCGCGGCGAAGCCGACGCCGACGGCGTAGTGGGTGGCCCAGCCCAGCAGGCGTTCGCCGGCTACCGGGGACGCCTTGGCGATGGCGGCATGCGCGACCCGGCCGCGCGCCAGGTGGCCGACCCAGCGGCCGACCAGGGCGAAGTCGAGGGTCTTGACACCCATGCGTTTCAGCACGATGAGCCAGGCGTCCATCACGACGGTGGCGCCAGCGCCGATGAGGACGATGTCGAGGATGACTGCGAGCGCTTCCATGGTATTCCTTTCGATTGACCGGACTGCGTATGTGGTCCACTATAGAAGTTGAAGTCAACTTCAAGTCAAGGGATTTGGCATGGACATTGCGGAAGTCGCGAAACGCAGCGGCATGGCGGCGTCGACGCTGCGCTATTACGAGAAGAAGGGTTTGATCGCCTCGACAGGACGCCAAGGACTGCGCCGCACCTTCGGCAAGGATGTGCTGGACCAGCTGGCCCTGATTTCACTGGGCCAGGCGGCCGGGCTGTCGCTGGACGATATCCGCGGAATGTTCACGCCCAACGGGCCGCGGATCGACCGCCAGGTGCTGGCGGCCAGGGCGGACGAGATCGATGCGCTGGTGCGGCGCTTGAAAGCGATGAGCAAGGGCTTGCGGCATGCGGTAGCCTGCCCTGCCCCCAGCCACATGGAATGCCCGACCTTCCGCAAGCTGCTGGCCTCGGCGGCATCGGGGACCATCGACCGGCACTGGCGCCAGGCCGCCAAGTGACCATCGCCGCAGACGGCGCCGCGGCCAGGCAGGGTCAGGCGTGGTGGCGCCGCCGTGCGGGCAGGGTTTGAACAGTTAGCTCAGAACTTATTCGGATTTGTGCGGTCATATGCATTATGACCAAGCTAATCACAATTGGTGCCGCCGCGAAAGCGATTGGTGTCTCTACCAGTACGCTACGGCGCTGGGAAAGGAGCGGGAAGCTTATTCCTGCCAGGACCGAGAGCGGACAGCGGCGCTATGACCTGGCCGCGCTGCGCCCCTGGACTGCACCATGGCATCCAGTCCGAACGGAGAACAGTCGCCTACGTGCGTGTCTCCAGCCACGACCAGAAGGCCGGCCTCGAACGGCAAAAGCAGGTGCTGGAATTGTACTGCGCAAACCAGGGCTGGACCTTCGACGTGATCGAGGATCTGGGCTCTGGCATGAACTACCGCAAGAAGGGCTTGAGAAAGCTGCTGGAGCGGATCCTGGCGGGCGAGATCGGTCGTCTCGTGCTCACGCACAAGGACCGGCTGCTGTGTTTTGGCGCCGAATTGGTGTTTGCTCTCTGCGAGGCCAGGGAGGTCGAGGTCGTGATCATCAATCAAGGTGCGGACACGACGTTCGAGGAAGACTTGGCCAGCGACGTACTGGAGATCGTTACCGTGTTCTCGGCACGGCTGTACGGCAGCAGGTCGCGCAAGAACCAGAAGCTGCTGGAAGGCGTGCGCAGCGCCGTGAAGGAGGCGCAATGCTCGTAGCGCACCGCATCCGGCTCGATCCCAACAATGTCCAGGCGACGTACCTTGCCCGGGCGGCTGGCGTGGCGCGCTTCGCCTATAACTGGGCTTTAGACGAGTGGGGGAAACAGTACGCAGCCTGCGAGGCCGATCCCTCGTTGCGCAAGCCGTCCGAAGCGGCGCTGCGGCGCCAGCTCAACGCCATTAAGCGCGAACAATTTCCCTGGATCTTGGAAGTCACCAAGAATGCGCCCCAGATGGCGATCATGCAGCTGGGCCGCGCGTTCGATAATTTCTTTAACAAGCGTGCCCGCTACCCTATCTTCCGCCGCAAGGGCTGCGACGACCGTTTTAGTTTGAGCAACGACCAGTTCCGGGTCGAGGACAAGCGGATCCGCATCCCGAAGTTGGGCTGGATCCGCATGTGCGAAACTTTGCGTTTTACCGGCCGGATCGTATCGGCTGCGGTCTCACGCGTTGCCGACCACTGGTACGCCAGCATCACCGTCGACACCCTTGAACTGTCCTTGCCGCCAGCCGAAAACCAAGGTGCGGTAGGAATCGACCTCGGGGTTTTCGGCGCTGGCGCCCCTGTCGACTGGAGAGAAGTTCGAAGGACCGAAGGCACTGCGCACCCTGCTGCCGCGCCTGCGCCGCCTGTCGCGCAGCCTGTCGCGCAAGGTCAAAGGTTCGCGTAACCGGGCGAAGGCGAAGCTGGAACTGGCGCGCCTGCATGCCCGGATCGGCAACATTCGCCGCGATAGCCTGCACCAGCTGAGTACTAACATTACTCGCCGCTTCCGCACGATCGGTATCGAGGACTTGAACGTCAAGGGCATGCTGGCCAACGGACGCCTGGCGCGGGCGATCTCGGATATGGGTTTCTACGAACTGCGCCGCCAGCTGGAATACAAGGCGGCGTGGTGCGGCGGCCAGGTGGTGGTGGCGGGCCGATGGTACCCGAGCAGCAAGCTGTGCTCCAGCTGCGGATACCGGCTGGAAGCGCTAAGCCTGGCGATCCGCTACTGGGCCTGCCCGGACTGCGGGATGGCGCACGAGCGAGACGTGAATGCGGCCATCAATCTGAAGCATATCGCGGTGAGTTCCACCGTGACTGCCTGTGGAGGGGAAGGCGCTGGTCCTGCGTGCGAGCGCGGGACGAAACCGGCCCTGGTGAAGCAGGAATCCAGCAGCAAAGTTAACTACGGATAGCTTTGCGTAAGTTTGGAAGAACGGTGTAGCTGACTTCCCTGTCACCGGGTTGCAGCTCGCGCTGCCAGCCGTGGGCTTCGTAGAAGCGGTCCGCGCGCGTGCCGATGCCGGTGCTCAGCGAGACCTTCGGGTGCCCCTGGGCAAACAGCCAGTCGCAGGCCATCTCGAGCAAGGTGCGGCCGATGCCGCGGCCTTCGCTGTCCGGGCGCACGAACAGCGCCCAGATCGAACCATCGCGCACGTCGGCCACGGAAAAGCCGAGGATTTGCCCGTCCTCCTCGCACAGCCATCCCTGCCCCAGCGTGGTCAGGTAATCGTGGTACATGGCCAGAGTGACCTTGTCCGGCGAGGACAGCTGGTTCTCGCGCACGGACAGGCGCAGCACCGACAACTCGGGGATATCTTTCAATTCCGCCTGGCGGTAGTTCAGGTTCGTTTTCATCGTTGTTTTCATAAGGCGTCGTGTGGTGAATCAAGGTAGCGCGCGCTCCACGCGGCGATGACGCCGGCCACGTACTGCGCATCTTCGCGGCGCGTCAACAGGTGGTCGGCGCTGTCGAGCGACACGAAGCTCTTCGGATGGCGGGCGGCCTCGAAGATCTGCATGGCGTCCGACAGCGGCACGGTCCGGTCGAGCGGCGAATGCAGCACCAGCAGCGGGAGCTTCAGGGCATGGATCCTCTCCGCCAGGCTGTGCTCGGCAATATCCTCGAGGAACTGGCGGCGGATCGTGAATTCGCGACCCGCCAGGCGCACGCGCGCCTCACCGTGCTCAGCAATGGTGTCCAGGTGCTCGCCGAACAGGCCGGTAACGTGATGCGGATCGCTGGGCGCCGCGATGGTGGCCACGGCGCGCGCTTCCGGCACGGTGGCGGCGGCGGCCAGCACCGCTGCGCCGCCCAGGCTGTGGCCGACCAGCAATTGCGGCGCGGCATACTCGGCGCGCAGGAAATCGACGGCCGCGATCAGGTCAGCAATATTCGAGGAAAAATTGGTGTTCGCAAATTCGCCTTCGCTGGCGCCGAGGCCGGTGAAGTCGAAGCGCAGCACGGCGATGCCGTGGCGCGCCAGGCCGTGCGCCGTGCGGCTGGCCGCGAGCACGTCCTTGCTGCAGCTGAAGCAATGGGCGAACAAGGCGTAGGCCCGCACGGGGCCGTCCGGTACATCGAGACGGGCGGCCAATAGCTGGCCGTCCGCGCCGGGGAAGTGAACGGTTCCGCCAGCCATCAAACATCTCCTTCATGGGTTGCACAAGGCAGTCGCAGTGCGCTTTTTGGGCGCAACGATAGCACATGCGGCGGGCGATGCAGAGAGATGCAGACGGGCTGGCGCCACTGTATGATAATTGCATTGGGTCTCGCCTTGTCTGCTGCGGCGCGCCTGCGCTGCGGCGAACGTTCCTCTACATTACGGCATGCACATATTTGCGCTTTCTCCAGAGCGGCACGCGGCGCTCGATCACCCCGTCTGGTCCAGCCTGGCGGGCGGGCACCGCCATTTCGCCCAGGGCGGCCCGCTTGCCCTGCGCTATCCGCGCGAGGTCGGGCCCTTCGCGGCCTTGCTCGGCGACAGCCCGGCGGCCTGGACCGCGCTGGCCAGCCTGCTCGCGCCTGGCGAATCGGTCATGCTGGTGACGCCCGATCCGGTCGTGGGTGCGGATGGGCTGGAGGCCACCCGGCTCGGACCGGTGCTGCAGATGGTGGCGACGCGCGACGCCGGCAGCGCCGCTGCGGCGACCTTGCTGCTGGGCGAGGACGATGCGGCCGAGATGCGCAGCCTGACGGGACTGACCAATCCGGGGCCCTTCGGCGTGCGCACCCACGAGCTGGGCGAGTTCCTCGGCATCCGCGATGGCGGCACGCTGGCGGCGATGACGGGCGAGCGCATGCGTCCCAGCGGGATGGTCGAGGTGAGCGCGGTGTGCGTGCATCCCGAACACCGCGGCAAGGCGTATGCGCGCATCCTGATGGTCGAGAAAATGCGCCGCATCGTGGACCGCGGCGACCTGCCCTTCCTGCACGTGTACCCGGACAATGCAAGTGCGATCGCGCTGTATGAGTCGCTGGGCTATGTGGCGCGCAGGACCTTGCAGCTGACCAGGGTGACGGCGCCGGAATGAGGTCGGTCATCAGCGAACAGGTGACCTGTCCTTTTGCCGCAATACCCGTAGGGTGTGGACGGCTCGTGAAATGCCCCACTGGGGCATTTCACTCCACGCGGTGATAGTTGACGGCGAAATAATGCGGCATGAAATCGGAGCCCCTTAACAACCGGTAATCGGCAGATCACCAGGCGCAGCACTGGAACCGATAACTATCGCCGCGTGGGCGGTAAACCCGCCCACGCTACGATGACGCCGGCGATTCATCCAAACAAACCATGCAAGTACCAGCGCGGCGCGGCATCCTCGCCCGAGCCGACGATGCGCTCGCGGTAGATCCAGTACAGCGTGTGGTCCTCCCCTTCCGCGATGAAGTAGTCGCGCGTCTGGGTCTCGCTCCACCACCCCGCCTCGATGCGCTCCGGGGTCGAGGCCACCTTCAGCGGCGAGCCGTAGAAGGGCCGGTGGTTGCGGATCAATAGCGCGATCGGCTTGGCCAGCAGCCAGGTCGGACGCGGCAGGCTTTGCACGTCGGGCGGCCTGCCGGCCTCGCGCGCCGCCCGGCTCACGCGCTCTTCCACCGGAATCCAGACATTGGCGACCTCGGGGCGGTAGTCGGCCAGCGGCACCGCCTGCAGCACATTGTCCGCGCCCAGGCGCGCCACCAGCAGCTCGATCATGCGCAGCCGGTCTTCCTCGGTGCCGCCCGGCTCGGGAAACAGCGACTCGCTCGGCGGCGCCATGGCTCGCATCTGCTGCGCTTCCAGTGCCAGGCCGATCACCGGCGCTTCCAGTTCCAGCTTGCCCAGGCGTTCCTTGAGCAGGCGCACCAGGTGCTCGTCGCGCCAGGTCGGTTCGGCCAGGGCGATCTCCAGCGCCGTGGGCGGACGCGCCACCCGGCCGCGTTCGTGCTCCAGCAGCAGGCGGATGCGCTCCACCGCCAGCTGGCGCGCGCACAGCCAGCCGGTAAGCTGCAGCACCAGGTGGTGGGCGCCGGCCAGCAGCAGGTCGGCCTGGTCGATGCGGTCGAACAGCTCCAGCCGCGCCTGGAAGTGCTCGGGCGGCGCGATCCATTCGAACAGCTCCGGACTCAGGCCATAGGCCGCATCGACCAGGTCGAGCAAAGGCCGTCCGCAACGGCGCTGCAGGCCGGGCCGCGGCAGGCGCCGCAGTTCCTCCAGGCGCTCGCAGCCGATGCCCTCGAACCAGGACGCATAGGTGCGTGCGGGCGGCAGCAGCACCACCGGCAGCCGGTCGAGGCGGCGCGTGAGCGAGTCCATGCGCACGGCCCGCCCCGCATTGCGGCGCGCCAGCAGCCAGGCCCCGCGCGCGGTGGGCGCGCAGCTGATGCAGGCCGTAAAACCGAGCGCGCGCAGGTTCTCGCGCACCCGCGCGCACAGCCGGCGGATGCCGCCGAACAGGCGCAGGCTGGCGCCTATGTCCAGCAGCAAGGTGGCTTCCTCGGCCTGCGCCACCTGCGGCGTGTACTGCAGCATGCTCATCGCCACCGCCTGCAAGGCCTCGGCCTCGCGCGCGGGATGGCGCTCATGCAGGCGCGCCTCGGGCATCAGCATCAGCACGCCGCCGCGGCGCATGCCGGGCCGGACTCCGGCCGCGCGCGCGGCGGGCGACATTGCCAGCACGCGCTCCTGCTCCAGCACCACGCTGCCGGGGTCACTGGACCAGTTCGGGCTGAAGACCTCGAGCGGTAGCTGGGGCAAATACAGGCCGATCCAGAGACGCATGACGTTGGAGAAGAGAAGGAGTCAAGGGAAGGAACAGCGGCGCGTCGCGCTGCGGTCCCCGGCGTTTGAGAAAGTCGATGTGCATGCCGCCCGCCGCCGGCCGCAGGGCAAGACGCAGTGGCGCGGGCGATGCGTCCTGCGCCGCGGCCAGCGGACGGAGCATGAAAAACAGGGTCTCGCCGGCCTGCGCCGCCAGATGCAGGCGGCGCAGGCTGTCGCTGCGCACGTGATTGGTCCAGAACAGCAGCGCCCCGCAACTGCCGCTGCGCAGCACCTGTTCCGCCGCCCACAGCGCATCCGCCGTGCGGCTGCTGCGCAGCCACAGCAGGTGTGCTGGGTCCAGGCCGAGCGCGGCCAGCGCCAGCGCCTGGGGCGGATGGGGCGGCTGCAGCAGCACGATGCGGCGTGCGGCGCACTGCGCCAGCGCGGGCTGCAGCAGGCGCATTTCGCCGATGCCGGGCTGCTGCAGCATCAGGTCGGTCAGGGTGCCGGTGGGCCAGCCTCCGCCGGGCAGCTGGGACGACAGGGCCGCGTGGCCGGTGTCGACGCAGCGGGTGCCGGCATGCGCCAGCTGCGACGCCAGCCACAGCGAAGGGTGCAAAGCCTCCGGCGCAACATTGGTGTTGGTTGTTAGCATAGTTGTGCTGGTAGAAATACTGTATAAATATACAGTACTATCTGAGCCGGAGTTTGGCAAGGTATATTCATTTTGAACATACCAGTTGGGTATTTGGTATTGATAAAACTTAAACTCGCGCCAGCCCAGCATCAAGGCAAAAGATGAAATAATGCGGGCTCATCTATTTCCGCTTCAGCAATGACTTCACTGCTCCGTCTGCCGGGAGGCCGCCCTTGAATCCTGTCGATCTCGTCGGCGCCGTCCTGTTCGCCCTTGCCCTGGTCCACACCTTCTCCACCAAGGCCTTCCACGCCCTGGCCCACCGCTATCCGCGCCATGCCGGCCTGTTCCACCTGCTGGGCGAGGTCGAGGTGGTGTTCGGCTTCTGGGCCTTCGTCCTGATCGCCGTGATGGCCCTGATGGGCGGAGGCGCCGCGGCCATCGGCTATGTGGAGTCGCGCCAGTACACCGAGCCGCTGTTCGTGTTCGTGGTCATGGTGATCGCGGCCTCGCGCCCGGTGCTGGACGCCGTGCGCGCCCTGCTCGGCCTGCTGGCGCGCCTGGCCCCGGTGCGCACCGAGGTGGCGCTGTGCTGGCTGGGCCTGGCGCTGGTGCCGCTGGCCGGTTCCCTGATCACCGAGCCGGCCGCGATGACCCTGGCCGCCCTCACCCTGGCCCCCATCGTGTTCCGTCCCGGCATGCCGGAATGGGGCAAGTACGCCGCCCTCGGCGTGCTGTTCGTGAACGTGTCCATCGGCGGCACCCTCACCTCCTACGCCGCGCCGCCGGTGCTGATGGTGGCCGGCACCTGGGGCTGGGACAGCGTCTTCATGCTCACCCACTTCGGCTGGCGCACCGCGCTGGCGGTGGCCATCAACGCCACCGTGGCCACCCTGCTGCTGCGCCGCCACCTGGCCCCACAGGAAGCCGCCAGCACCGAAGCCGCGCCGCTGGCGGTATCGATGATCCACATCGCCTTCCTGGCGCTGGTGGTGCTGCTGGCCCACCATCCGGTGCTGTTCATCGGCCTGTTCCTGCTCTTCCTCGGCTTCACCACGGCCTACCAGCGCCACCAGGATCCGCTGATCCTGAAGGAAGGCCTGCTGGTGGGCTTTTTCCTGGCCGGCCTGGTGGTGCTGGGCGGCATGCAGCAATGGTGGCTGCAGCCCCTGGTGTCGAGCCTGGGCCCGACCGCCATCTTCTTCGGTGCGCTCGGCCTGACCGCAATCACGGACAATGCAGCCTTGACCTACCTGGGTTCCCTGATCACCGGCCTGAGCGACCATGCCAAGTACATGCTGGTGGCGGGCGCCGTGTGCGGCGGCGGCCTGACCGTCATCGCCAACGCGCCCAACCCGGCCGGCGCCGCCCTGGTGCGCCAGGGTTTCGCCCACGGATCGATCGGGGCCGTGGGCCTGTTCCTGGGCGCGCTGCTGCCCACCTGCGTGGCGGCGCTGTTCTTCCTGATCTGACAATGGAAATGGAGGCGGTAATGGACGACGACATTCTGGTCAGCAAGGCCGGCACCATCGAACGCTGCTGCCGCCGCGCCCGCGAAGAGTATGCGAAGGAACCGGCCACCTTTACCGAAGACATCACGCGCCAGGACGCGGCCACGCTCAACGTGATCCGCGCCTGGGAAGCGGCGATCGAGATGGGCGACTATGTGATCGGCAATGCCCGCCTCGGCCTGCCGCAGGACGAGCGCGAAGTCATCACCCTGCTGGCCGAACATGGCTGGATCGAGGCCACCCTGGCCGAAGACCTCAAGCGCACCGGCGAATTCTGCCGCGCCGAATGGGATTACCAGCAAGCGCCCCTGCCCGCGCTGGTGACCATCATCAAGCGCGGACTGGACGATTTCGGCGTCTATGCCGCCGCCTTGCTCAGCGGAGCCCGCACTCCCACAGAGTGAAGGGGCGGCGCGTCGGACACGCGCTAACTGGTATCATGGCGCGTTTCCGGACTTCGATCCCGACGCCGCCTGACACGCTCTAGCGGTGCAACACCTACTTACCAAAAGCAAGAAATGACCACACCGACCAATTTGCCCTCCTTCTGGAGCAGGATTTCGATCGCCTTCGGCGCCTTCTTCAAGTCGCTCGGCGATGCCGAGTTCGCCGCGCGCGTGCGCGATGACAGCGTCGGCCCGGTGGCCGCACCAGCTCCTGTGGCGCCAGCCCCGGCTCCCGCTCCAGCGCCTGCCCCTCTGCGCGCTCCGACGCCGGATTCCGCCCTGCAACTGTTGAGTCTGTTCCAGCGCGAAGCCCGCCTGATCGACTTTACCCAGGAAAACCTGAGCGCCTATTCCGACGCCGACATCGGCGCCGCCGCCCGCGTGGTGCACGAAGGCTGCGCGCGCGTGCTGCGCGAGCACTTCACCATCGAACCGGTACGCAACGAGAACGAAGGCGCCCGCATCACCCTGGAAGAAGGCTTCGACGCCGCCAGTGTGCGCCTGACCGGCAACGTGGTCGGGCAGGCCCCGTTCAAGGGTACCCTGAGCCACCGCGGCTGGCGCGCGTCCAAGGTCACCCTGCCGCAACTGGCCGAGAAGCACGACGCGCGCGTGCTGGCGCCGGCGGAGGTGGAACTGTGAGCCAATCGAACGAAGATGCGCGTTATGCCATCGGCATCGACCTGGGCACCACCCACAGCGCCCTGTCCTATGTCGACCTGCAGGCCAGCGACGGCGAGAAGACCGCGGACGGCGTCCTGCCCGTCCCGCAGCTGACCGCGCCCGGCACGGTCGAAGCGCTGCCGCTGCTGCCTTCCTTCCTCTACCTGCCGCACCCGGACGAACTGGCGCCGGGCGAGCTGGCCCTGCCCTGGAGTACGGGCGGCGAGGCTTCCGGTGCGATTGCAGGTGAATTTGCGCGCAGCCGCGGCGCCACCACGCCGATCCGCCTGGTGTCCTCGGCCAAGAGCTGGCTGTGCCATCCCGGCGTGGACCGCCGCGCCGCCATCCTGCCGCACGACGCGCCGGAAGAAGTCGAGCGCGTCTCTCCCTTGGCGGCCTCCACCCGCTACCTGCAGCACCTGCGCCAGGCCTGGAACGCGGCGCATCCGGAAGCGCCTTTCGAGCAGCAATCGGTCACCGTCACCATCCCGGCCTCCTTCGATCCGGCCGCGCGCGAGCTGACCGCCGAGGCGGCCCGCCAGGCCGGCTTCGCGCCCACCCTGCTGGAAGAGCCGCAGGCGGCCCTGTACAGCTGGATCCAGGGCAGCGGCGGCCGCTGGCGCAAGCAGGTACAGCCGGGCGACATCATCCTGGTGGTCGACGTCGGCGGCGGCACCAGCGACTTCTCCCTGATCGCCATCCTCGAGCGCGACGGCAAGCTGGAACCGCACCGCGTGGCCGTGGGCGACCATATCCTGCTGGGCGGCGACAACATGGACCTGGCCCTGGCCCACCTGGTGGCGCGCAAGCTCTCCGCCAACGGCACCCAGCTCGACGCCTGGCAGATGCGCGCCCTCACCTACGGCTGCCGCAGCGCCAAGGAAGCCCTGCTGGCCGACGCCAACGCCACCACCTGGCCCATCGTCGTGCCGAGCCGCGGCTCCAAGCTCATCGGCGGCTCGATCCGCACCGAACTCACGCGCGAGGAAGTCACCACCTTCATCACCGACGGCTTCTTCCCGCGCGTCGAAGCGTCCGCACGTCCGGCGACGCGCGCACGTGCAGGTCTCACCCAGATTGGCTTGCCCTATGCGCAGGATGCGGCGATCACCCGCCACCTGGCCGCCTTCCTGGCGCGCCAGGCCGGCGCCACCGCCGAACTGGAAGGCTTCAGCGGCCGCGTCAATGCCGAGCACAGCTTCCTCCACCCGAGCGCGGTGCTGTTCAACGGCGGCGTGTTCAAGTCGAACATCCTGGCCCAGCGCGTGATGGACACCATCAACGACTGGCTGTACCTGGAAGGCGCGCAGCCGGCGCGCATGCTGGAAGGCGCGGACCTGGACCTGGCGGTCGCGCGCGGCGCGGCCTATTACAGCTACGCGCGGCGCGGCGGCGGCGTGCGCATCCGCGGCGGCACGGCGCGTTCCTACTACGTCGGCGTGGAATCCTCGATGCCGGCCATCCCCGGCATGGAGCCGCCGATCGAGGCGCTGTGCGTGGCGCCCTTCGGCATGGAAGAAGGCAGCGAACTCGAACTGCCGGGCCAGGAATTCGGCCTGGTGGTCGGCGAGCCGGTGCACTTCCGCTTCTTCGGCTCGACCACGCGCCGCCAGGACCGCATCGGCGAAGTGCTGGAATTCTGGGGCCCGGACGAGCTGCAGGAGCTGAACGAGATCCAGGCCACCCTGCCGGCGGAAGGCCGCGTGCCAGGCGACGTGGTGCAGGTCAAGCTGCATGCGCTGGCCACGGACACCGGCACCCTGGAACTGGCCGCCGTCTCGCGCGACGGCCAGCGCTGGAAGGTGGAGTTCGACGTCCGCACCGGTCCTGAAGGAACGTGACCTACCTCGTCGGCATCGACCTCGGCACCACCAACACGGTGCTGGCCTATAGCGGCAAGGCCGGGAACATCGAGCTGTTCTCCATAGCTCAGCTGGTCGCGCCCGGCGAAGTCGCCGGCGCGCCGCTGCTGCCATCGATGCGTTATCACCCACTGGATGACGAACTCGCACCGGGCGAGCTGCAACTGCCTTGGACGCAGGACGATCCGGCCGGCGTCGCCCAGGTAGCGTTGGGAAGACTGGCGCGCGTGCTCGGCGCCGCCACGCCGGGACGCCTGGTGGCCAGCGCCAAGAGCTGGCTCTCGCATCCGGGCGTGGACCGCATGGCGCCCATCCTGCCCTGGGGTGCGGAAAGCGATGTCGCCAAGGTCTCGCCGGTGGCGGCCAGCGCCAGCTATCTCGCGCACCTGCGCGCAGCCTGGAACACGCGCTTCCCCAAGCAGCCGCTCGAACGGCAGCAAATTGTCCTGACTGTCCCCGCATCCTTCGACGAAGGCGCACGCGCGCTGACGCTGGAGGCGGCCAGGCTGGCCGGCCTGCCCACGGTGCGCCTGCTGGAGGAACCACAGGCCGCGCTCTACGACTGGCTGTACCGCCACCGCACCACGCTGGCGCAAGACCTGGGCGACGCGCGCCTGGTGCTGGTGGCCGACGTCGGCGGCGGCACCACCGACTTCAGCCTGGTCAAGGTGGAGCTGCAGGACGGCGAGCCCAGCCCCACCTTGACGCGCATCGGCGTGGGCAACCACCTGATCCTGGGCGGCGACAACATGGACCTGGCGCTCGCCCATCTCATCGAAAACCGCATGGCGGAGCAAAGCGGAGAAGCGCGCACGCGCCTGTCCGCGGCGCGCCTGGCCCAGCTCACAGAACGCTGCCGCGCAGCCAAAGAGCAACTGCTGGCGCCTGACGCGCCGGACTCGGTCACGGTGACCTTGCTGGGCACCGGCTCGCGCCTGATCGGCGGCAGCCGCAAGGCCGACCTGCGCCGCGACGACATCGAGCGCATCGTGCTCGACGGCTTCTTGCCGCTGAACGAAACCCGGGAAGAAGCCAGGCGCGCACGCGCCGGCATCGTCGAATTCGGCCTGCCCTACGCGAGCGACCCGGCCATCACGCGCCACCTGGCGGGCTTCCTGCGCCAGCACGCACCCGCCGCGCGCGAAGCGCTCGGCCTGCCCGACGACGGCAGCTTGCCGGTGCCGGACACCCTGCTCCTCAACGGCGGCGTATTCCGCGGCGCGGCGCTCGCGCAAAGGCTGGCCGGCACGCTGGCCAGCTGGCGCGGCGCGCCCCTGCGCGTGCTGCACAACGAGAACCCGGACGTGGCCGTGGCGCGCGGCGGCGTCGCCTACTCGCTGGCGCGCCAGGGCCTGGCGCCAGCCATCGAAAGCGGCGCGGCGCGCAGCTATTACCTGCTGCTCGACGGAGAAGCGAAAGGCGACAGCCTGCGCGCCGTCTGCCTGCTGCCGCGCGGGACGCCGGCCGCCATCGAGGTGCCGCTGGCAGGCCGCAGCTTCGGCCTGCGCGTCGGTCGCCCGGTGCGCTTCCACCTCGTCTCCACGGTGGCCGACGCTGCTCCACCACAGGCCGGCGACCTGGTCGATCTCGATCCCTCGGACGTGGTCCGCCTGCCCGCCATCTCCACCGTGCTGCGCGCCGCTCCCGGAGCGGCAGCGCGCGCCGAGATTCCCGTGCAGCTGGTGACCGCGCTGAGCGAAGTCGGCTCGCTCGACGTGCACTGCGTCGCCGAGGATGGCAGCTGCCAGCGCTGGCAGCTTGCCTTCCAGCTGCGCGACAGCGGCGACGAGGAAGGCGCCACGCCGGAATCGGAAATCATGCCTCCGCAGCTCGACGCGGCCATCGACAGGATCGAGCGCGTGTTCGGCGCACGTTCCAAGCAAGTCGATACGAAGGAAGTGCGCCAACTGCGCGCCAGCCTCGAATACCTGCTGGGCGCGCGCGAACGCTGGGACACGCCGCTGCTGCGCCGCCTGTTCGACGCCCTGATGGCGCGCGCCAAGGGCCGGCGCCGCTCGGCCGAGCACGAACGTGCCTGGCTGAACCTGGCCGGCTACTGCCTGCGTCCCGGCTTCGGCCATGCGCTCGACGAATGGCGCATGGAAGAGCTGTGGGCCATGTTCGAGAACGGGGTCCAGTACCACAAGGACAGCCAAGTGCGCGCCGAATGGTGGACCCTGTGGCGCCGCGTGGCCGGCGGCCTGGATACCGAAGCCCAGCTGCGCCTGCTCGACGATTTCGCCTTCAACCTGCAGGCCGACGAATCCGAACGCGGACGCCGCCCGGTCACGCTGGTGGACGGCAGCGAGGACGACATGCTGCGCATGGGCGCCTCGCTGGAACGCATCCCGTCCAGCTACAAGGCCGAGATCGGCGAATGGCTGCTGGAGCAGATCATGGCGATTCCCACGGCCGCCAAGCTGGACGCCAAGACCACCGCGCGCTACGCCCGCTACCTGTGGGCGCTGGGCCGCGTGGGCGCGCGCCAGTCCTTCCAGTCCAGCGCCCACGAAGTGGCGCCGCTGGAGGTGGCCGAGCAATGGCTGGGCAGGCTGATGCAGCTCGACTGGCGCAAGGTGGAGCCGGCCGGCTTCGCGGCGGCCCATATCGCGCGCATGACGAGCGACCGCTCGCGCGACATTGGCGAGCCGGTACGCGAACAGGTCCTGCGCCGGCTGGCGTCCAGCGGCGCCCCCGCGTCCTGGTCGGCCATGGTGCGCGAGGTGGTCGAGCTGGACCAGGCGGTCGAATCGCGCATGCTGGGCGAGGCCCTGCCGCCAGGCCTCAAGCTGCTGCGCTGAAGCGTCAGCCCGCTTCCGGAATCCGCTGCGCCAGCAGCTCCGCCACGGCCCGTACCGAAGGAAGCTGTCCGCGCCGGTGCGGCATCAGGAGCGTCGTCGTGACGCTTCCGGCGGTCCATCGCGGCAGCACCCGGACCAGGGTCCCGGCCTTCAGGGCGGCGTTGCACAGCTTGCGCGGCAGGCAGGCGATGCCCAGGCCTGCCGCGGCCGCCGCGAGCAGCACGCTGGACTCGTTGGCCGAAAACTTCGCTTGCGGCCGCCCCTCCGCCGCCTTCCCCGCCTCGTCCTGCAACTGCCAGCCGCCTGCCTGCGGATTGGTCAGCAAGCCCTGGTGGCCAGGGAGTTCGTCCGGCCGCGCCGGTTCGCCATGCGCCGCCAGGTAATCCGGCGAAGCGACCAGGTAGACCGCATCGCTGCACACGGTGCGCTGGATCAGCCCTGAATCCGGAAGCGGCGCGAAATGGTCGCGCACGGCGATGTCGAATCCTTCCTGCACGATGTCGACAAAGCGGTCGGCCGCCTGCACCGCCACGTGCAGGCGCGGATACTTCTGCGCCAGTTCCACCAGCGGCCTGGCCAAGGCCAGCTGCACCGTCGGCAGCGAGGCCGTGATCCGCACCGTGCCGCTCGGCTCGGCCAGGCGTCCCCTGACGAGATTCTCCGCGGTTTCCGCCTCGATCAGCATGGCCACGGCGTGGCGGTAGAACTCCTGGCCCAGGTCGGTCACCGAGAAGCGGCGCGAGGAGCGCTGGATCAGGCGCACGCCCAGGTGCGCTTCCAGTGCGGCGACGCGCTTGGCCAGGGTCGACTTGGGCGTGCCGGTCGCGCGCGCCGCCGGCGAGAACCCGCCGCGGTCGACGACCTGCACGAAGAAGGAAACGTCGTTCAGGTTCAGCATTTTCATCGTCCATAAATATGGACGCTGATTCTACACCGGCCAGTCTATCCGCCCATCGTCCACGAAGCTATAGTTATCCCACGCATCCGGACGCGCTTTACTACGAATACTTCAAAGGAAAAGAAACCATGGAACCAGTCCTGTTTTACGGCGTACCCGGCGGATGCTCGCTTGCTTCCATCATTGCACTCGAGTGGCTCGGCCAGCCTTACAAGCTGTGCCGCATCGAGATGCTGGAGCAGCCCTGGCCGCCCACCTTCACCCGCTTCAATCCGCGCATGAAGACGCCTGCCCTGCGGCTCGGCGGGGGCGGCGCCAGCCTGACCGAAAGCGCGGCCATTCTCCAGCATATCGGGGGGCGCGGCATCAAGCAGGGCCTCGGCTTCCGCCAGGGCACGCTGGAGTTCGACCGCCTGGCCGAGATGCTGTCCTACCTCACCACTGATTTCTTCGCCGCCTTCGCCCCGCTGTGGAAGTCGTATGAAGGGCAAGGCTTGAGCGAAGAGCGCAAGCAGCAGATGCGCGCGGACGGCCTGGCATTGGTCAGGCACGAATTCGGCCACGTCGAACGCATGCTCGGCGAGCGCAGCTGGTTGCTGGGCGGCGAAGCGCCGACGGTGGCCGATGCCTACCTGTTCGCCGTCAGCCGCTGGGCCGACTACCACCAGCTGTTCGATACGCAGGCGCTGTTCCCCGCGATCCACCGCCATGCGGAGCGCGTCAGGAACTCCCCGGCGGGGCGCTTCGCGCTGGAGATCGAAGAGGGCAGGAACGTCCGCGGCGGCGGGGCATTCCGCGGGCACGTGACCCTGGACGAACTGGCGGGAAGACTGGTGGCCTGACACCAGCCTGCCTGCAAGGCCTGAGCTGCTACCATAGGCGGATGCCCGCCCTTCCCGCCCTGAACGAACAGCCTTTGCGCGCCATCGTCCTGCCGCGCCGGGAGTTGGCGCCCTTCGTACGCAACTTCATGTTCGGCGGCTTCGACAGCGCCGAGGTGCACCTGCCGGCCCGCCCCGACCCGCAGCTGGTGGTCTACCTGCGCGGCGGCAGCCTGGTGCTGCGCGAGGACGGTCCCGCGCAGCAGCTGCCTCAGGCCTTCGTGACCGGTCCCGTGCTGGCGCCGGGCCGCTTTCGCGCGGCGCCGCACAGCTGCTTCATTTCCGCGACCTTCAAGCCATCCGGCTTCCTGCGCTGCTTCGGCGTGCCGGTCAACCTGCTCGGCCCGGACCCCGTGCCGCTCGACGCCCTGCTGCCGCCGGACGAGCTGCTGCCGCTGCTGGAGCGCCTGCACCGTGGCCGGCGCGTCGGCGAGCTGGTCGAGGCGCTCGAAGCCTTCTTGCTGCGCAAGCGCATGCAAGGCGGGCGCGAAGCCCCTGCCCTGCCGGCCCTGCCGGCAGAACGGCTGCTGCGGCCGGCAGCGGAGCTGGCCGGCGACCTGGGGCTGAGCACCCGCCAGTTCGAACGCCGCTTCCTGATGCACCACGGCCTGCCCTTGCGCGACGTGCGCAGGCTAGCGCGCTTCTCGCTGGGGCTGGCGATCCTGATGCGCGGCGGGCCGGGCGGCCTGGCCGCGGCGGCCCATGCGGCAGGCTATGTCGACCAGCCTCACTTCACGCGCGACTTCAGGCAGTTCGTCGGCGACACCCCGGCCAGCTTCCTCAGGAGCCGTTTCGACAGCGGCACCGGCTACGGATTCTGGCAGTTCGACAGCGAGGAGCTGCAGGCTTTCACCACCTAGCGCATGTCGCGTCCGTACAAGACGCCGCCGGTCCGCCTTCGTATGCTTCCAGGCGTTCACAAGGAGACCGGCATGGAAGACACGAACACCCTGCAAGACACGGCGCTGGAAGGCCAGCACTATCTGCTGACCAGCGTCGACACCCTGGTTGGCCACGTACGCAGCAACAGCATCTGGTACTTGTCCTTCGGCCTGGCCTGCTGCGCGGTCGAGATGATGCAGGCCGCCTCGGCCCGCTACGACATGGACCGCTTCGGCCTCATTCCGCGCGCCAGTCCGCGCCAGGCGGACCTGATGATCGTCGCCGGCACCCTGACCAACAAGATGGCGACCGCGCTGCGCAAGGTCTACGACCAGATGCCGGACCCGAAATACGTGATCTCGATGGGTTCCTGCGCCAACGGCGGCGGCTATTACCATTACTCGTATTCGGTAGTGCGCGGCTGCGACCGCATCATCCCGGTCGACGTCTACATTCCCGGCTGCCCGCCCACGGCGGAGGCCCTGATCTACGGAATCATGCAGCTGCAGCGGAAGCTGCGGCGGCGGCAACTCATCAAGCGCTGATACCGGCCATTTTTTTCGATGATTATGCGTGACATCCCGCATGCACATGGCCTAAGCTCTGCACTTCCATTCAAGGGAGGAAACCGATGTACACGCTGCACTACTCACCGGGCACCGCCAGCATGGTGGTTCACGCGATGCTGCTGGAAACCGGGGCGCCGCACCAGCTGCAATTGGTCGACTTCGACAAGGACCAGCAGCACGACAGCGCCTACCTGGAGCTCAACCCCGACGGCGTGGTGCCCACCCTGGTCGTGGACGGCGTCGTGATGCAGGAATCGGCGGCGCAAGTCATGCTGTTGGCCGAGCGCCACCCCGAGGCAAGCCTGGCGCCGGCGCCGGGCACGCCCGGCCGCGCCGACTGGATGAAGTGGAGCGTGCATTTGTCCTGCCACCTGGGCGCCTTGTACCGGACCTGGTTTTATTCGCGGGACATCGGCCTCGACGAGCATCCGGCCGCCGTGCGCGAAGCCCTGCGCGGGAAGATCGAATCTACCCTGGACCGCATCGACCGCCATCTCGCCAGCAACGGCCCCTACCTGCTGGGCGAGACCTTCTCCAGCGCCGACCTCCAGCTGACCATGTACATCCGCTGGGCGCGCAACATGCCGCGTCCGGGCACCACCTGGACGCACCTGAACGACCTCGCGCTGCGCGTGTTCCAGCGCCCGAGCTGGAAGACCATGTGCGAGATCGAAGGGCTGAACGACTGGCGGCCGGTGGGCGCCTGACGGAGACCGCATGGACCAGGAGACCATCCGGGCCAGACTGGCCTTCCTGCGCGCCGCCGAATCGCTCAAGAGCGTCCTGCGCAGCGGCCACACCTCGTCCGGACGCCCGGAGAGCACCGCCGAACACACCTGGCGCCTGTGCCTGATGGCCCTGGCCTTCGAAGACGGCCTGGCGGGCCTGGACATGCTGAAGGTGCTGAAGCTGTGCGTGGTCCACGACCTGGGAGAGGCCATCCACGGCGACATCCCGGCCATCGTTCAATCCGATCCCGCAGCCAAGAGCGAACAGGAGCGGCAAGACATGCTGCAGCTCACCAGCCCGCTCGATCCGATGCTGCGACAGGAGATCCTGGCGCTGTGGGAGGAGTACGAGACGGCGGCCACGCCCGAAGCGCAGGCCGTCAAGGCCATGGACAAGCTGGAGACCATCCTGCAGCACAACCAGGGCGACAATCCGCCAGACTTCGACTATGCCTTCAACCTCGGCTACGGTCAGCGCTACACCCAGGCGCATCCGCTGTTCTCCGCGGTCAGGCAGATACTCGACGACGACACCAGGGCCCGGATCAAGACCGATACCTGAGCCTGGACCTGGCCGAACTGGACCCGCGCACCCGCGCCATCCAGACATATGTCTTGCAGGAGTACTTTATCCCGGTGCGGCACTTCGCCCGGTATCTCTGAGCGGATTCAAGGACTCGGAACGACCCTCCACACCGTGTTCGCCAGGTCGTCCGCGACAATGAGTGCCCCGCGCGGATCGACCGTCACGCCCACCGGCCGCCCGCGTGTCTTGCCGTCCGCATCGCGGAAGCCCGTCACGAAGTCGACCGGCGCGCCGGCAGGCCGCCCGTTGCTGAAGGGTACGTAGATCACCTTGTAGCCGACCGGCGGGATGCGGTTCCAGCTGCCGTGCTCCCCGACGAAGGCTCCGCTCGCAAACCGTTCGCCCATCGCCGGCACGGAGAAGCTCAGGCCGAGCGCCGCGACGTGCGAGCCCAGGCTGTAATCCGGCTTGACGGCGGCGGCGACCTTTTCCTTGTCCTGGGGCTTGACACGGGTATCGACGTTCTGGCCCCAGTAGCTGTACGGCCAGCCATAGAATGCCCCTTCGCGCACCGAGGTCAGGTAGTCCGGCACCAGGTCCGGTCCCAGTTCGTCGCGTTCGTTGACCACTGCCCACAACTGCCCGGTTTGCGGATGCATCGCCAGGGCCGTCGGATTGCGTAGCCCGGTCGCATACGGCTTGTGGGCGCCCGTGGCGGCGTCGACCTGCCATACCATGGCCCGGTCGACCTCGGCCTCCATGCCGCGCTCGGTGATATTGCTGTTGGAGCCGATGCCGACATACAGGAAGCGCCCATCGGGACTGACGGTCAGCGCCTTGGTCCAGTGGTGATTGATCTCGGAGGGCAGCTTGGTGACGCTGACGGGCGGGCCGCTGGCCTTGGTCTGGCCTTCCTTGTAGTCGAAGCTGACCAGCTCGTCCTGGTTGGCCACGTAAAGCTTGTTGCCGGCCAGGGCCAGGCCGTAAGGGGCATTCAGGTTTTCCGCGAACACGGTATTCAGCTCGTACTGGCCGTCGCCATCGGCATCGCGCAGCAAAGTCAGGCGATTCCCGCCTTTGACCTTGGTATTGCCCTTGGCCTTGATATAACCGGCGATCACATCCTTGGGCTTGAGCTTGGCCGCGCCGCCTCCGCGTCCTTCCGCCACCAGGATATCGCCGTTGGGCAGCACCAGGGTCTGCCGCGGAATCTTCAGGCCGGTTGCGATCGCCGTGATGGTAAAACCCTTCGGTACGCTGGGCTTGCGATCGCCCCAGGCCTCCGGTTCGGCAATCTTCATGCTGGGCAGCAAACCGCGCTGCGGTTCGGGCAACTTCGGATCGGCCCCGAGCGCCTGGCTGCCTGCGCCGTCTTCTCCGCATGCGGCCAGCAGCAGCGCCGCGCCCAGCACCGTCAATGGCTTCCATGGCTTCATTTCACACCTCCCTGACGCGGTCCCAGTCCCACCCAGGTCGCGGCGCAGGCCAGCACGGCCACGATGATGGACAAGACCAGGCCGGCCGGCATCACGGCCCAGGCGTCCTTGGCATGCACGAAAGCGTCGATCAGTCCCAGCACCCAGGTTGCCAGCAGCAGCAGGAAATACAGCGCGGGATGCCCCGCCTTGCGCTCCGCCCGGATGAGATTGACCAGGGCAAACAGAAGAGCCAGGCCGCAGAACAGCAAGCCGCCCGCGATGAGCCAGGACGCGAAGTTGCCCCACTGAATCTGGTACGTCTGGTAGTAGGCGACATCGCTCAGCAAGGCGCCCAGGAAAAGAGGAACACTACCGGCAAGCAAGGTGGCGTGCAGCGGCCCTGGCGGGTGGCGATAGTGTACGCCGGCGGTCGTTGGAGAAGACATGGCATCGTCCTTTTGTTGTTCGCTTGATCAGATCGTAGCGACAAGTTGAAGTGCATGTCGCATAGCTGATCCAGGCGTACGTCTCCCCCAGCCGACCGCTTTAGAAAAAGGTGAAATCCTCGTTCGATTTCGGGACGATGCGCATCACGCAGCCCAGCACATACCAGACATAGCCGCCGAAAGGCAGGGCCAGCAACCATAGATTGGACATGACGATCTCCTCACTCACGCTTCATTTCGCACACCTGTGCGAAATAACTTGAAAAAAATGGCGGGCTTGGCCCACCGCCGGTACTGCTATTCCAGGTCGTTGAAACTCTTGTAGGTCGAGATCAGGCGGTTGAAGGCCCGCTGCACCCGGCGCGCCGTGGCGTCGCCGCGCAGGAAGCGCACGTCGTGCATCATCCCGATGATCAGGCTGTAGATCTCGAACACCAGCTGCTCGGGATCGGTGTCCGGGCGCAGGTGTCCTTCCTCGATCGCCTGCAGCACCGTCTTGCGCAGCGATGCGCGCCAGCGCACCACGCCCTCTTCCAGCCGGTCGCGCAGTGGGCCGGGGACGTCGTCGAATTCGAAGGCGCCCGCCGTATAAAGACAGGCGCCGCGCGAGGTATCGCTGCCGATGCGCTTGAGCCACAGCTCGACCTGCTTCACCAGGCGCGGCAAGCCCCTGGGCGCTTTCAGTGCCGGCAGGAAGACTTCTTCCGCGAACACGCGGTCGTACTCCTCCAGCACCGCGAGCTGCAGCGCTTCGAGCGACGCGACGCGGGAGAAGATGCCGCTCTTGCTGATGCCGGTGCGCTTGGACAGCTCGCCCAGCGAGAGCTTGCCGATCCCCTCGGCGGCGGCCATTTCCATGGCAGCGCCGACGATGGTGGCATAGGTGGCTTCGCTTTTGGCAGTGGAGTTCATGGAGCCACTTTAGCACAGTTGTGCGAAATGACAAGCAGTATTTGGCAAACCCGCGAACCTTACAAACTTCAGTTAGCAGAAAGACCGTCGTCCCGGCGAAGGCCGGGACCCAAGTTCTGCGAGCGTTACTGAGACGCTAAACTTGGGTCCCGGCCTTCGCCGGGACGACGTTTGGATGCTAACTAAACTAGATTACTTCGCGGCTTACCAGAACTTGTAGCTTGCCGAGAACGCGAACTGGCGCCCAAACAGGTTCTGGCTGTGGTTGTAGCCTTCCCAGCCGTTCGGATCGTAGTACGGTTTCTTGTCGAGCACGTTCTTGATGTTGATACCCAGGTTCAGGTTCTTCATCGGTTTCCAGTTGAAGCCCAGGTTCACCGTCGTGTACGACGGGGCGCCGTCGCACAGCTCTTCCGGCAGCGACACACCCGCCGCGGTGCAGTTCTCCGGCGTGTTGTCGGTGTCGTAGTCGCCGTAGGCCCACTTGGTCCCGCCCGTGTAGTTCACGAACAGGCTGGTGGTGAAGTTACCGTACATCCAATCCGCGTTGACCGTGCCGCGCACGCGCGGCGAGTCGTAGTAGCCGACGTAGTTGCCCGAGAAACCGCTGCCGTCGCCGTAGTCGTAGGTCTCGCGGCGGCGGATCGTCACCGCGGCGCCGGTGTTCAGCTTGCCCCAGTTCCCCAGCGAGAAACGGGTGCGCGCGTCGATGTCGAAGCCGTCGACCAGCGTGCTGCCGCGGTTCAGGTAGGAGTTGATCAGGCCGCCCAGGTTGCCCACCGAGTAGGTCGGCAGGCCGCCGGCGCAGGCCGCCGCATTGGCCGGGTTGGCGCACATGGTGGCCACGGCCGCCATGTTGGCGCGGTCGGCGTCGGTCAGGGCGTTGCGGATCGCCTTGTCGGTGCCGGCCAGGCCCGGGCCGTACTGGTCGACCAGTTCGGTGAACAGCTCGTTGAAGTCCTGGCGCACGATCTCGTTGCGGCGCTTCACGTACCAGTAGTCGAACGAGATGCTGAGGTCCTTGATCGGCTGCAGCACCAGGCCCACGGTCGCGATCTTGGCCTTCTCCGGCTGCAGGTCCGGGTTCGGCGGGGTCAGGCCGCCCACCGTGGTCGAGCAGTTGGAGTTGAACAGGCTCTTGCCCAGGTCGACCTCGGTGGCGATCGCCGATTTCATCAACAGGTTGGCGATGGCGTTGGTCTCGTCGCAGCGCACGGTGTCGCGGATGCCGCCCACCTGGGCGAACACGCCGCCCGAGCCGGATTCGGCCAGGTTCGGGGCGCGGAAGCCTTCGGAATATGTGCCGCGCACCATCACCTCGGGACGCGCGCGCCACACCACGCCGATCTTCGGCGCCAGGTTGGCGCTGAAGTTCGGGTACTTGTCCAGGCGCGCGGCGGCGTTGACTTCGAGCTTGTCGGTCACCGGGACCACCACTTCGCCGAACACCGCGCTGATGGTGCGCTCGCCGTCGAACCAGGAACCGCCCTGCTGGGTGATCAGGCCATTCGCCGCGTCGGCATTGCCCGGGGTGT
Organism: Massilia sp. ZL223; assembly: GCF_018119395.1. Lineage (GTDB taxonomy): Bacteria > Pseudomonadota > Gammaproteobacteria > Burkholderiales > Burkholderiaceae_D > Telluria. The sequence continues at coordinate 77,588 of NZ_JAGPWD010000007.1, read as the reverse complement.
CGAAGCTTTCGCGCATCAGGTTGGCCCCGAAGGCGGCGCGCACTTCGCGGTCGCCCAGCTTCATCAGCGTGCCTTCGATCTTGCCGTCCCAGGTGATCAGCTTGGTCCAGGACTGGATGTCGAAGGTCGGGTAGGCTTCGCGCAGCAGCGCGGCATTGGCCTCGCTGATTTCGCCGAATTTATAGGCCGGGTTGTCCGCGATATAGGTGCGGCCGGTGACCGGGTCGGTCGTGAACGGGCCGAAAGCCTTGGCGAAACCGGCGGTGTTGATGTTCACGGTCTGGTACAGGGTCGAGTGGCTGCCTGCGATGCTCAGCGCGGTCTCGAATTCCCAGTCGCCGAATACGCTGCCGCGCAGGCCGGCCACCGCGCGGTAGCTGTCGTCCACGTTTTTCTGGCCGAAGTGGCCGACGGCGTCCTGCATCAGGTAGTTCAGGCCGGCCGCGCCGCCCATCATGGCCGCCATCTCCGGCGACAGCCTGCCCTGCAGGTAGACGTTGTTCGGGCCCAGGTAGGGATTGACGAAGGTATTCAGCTTGGTGCCGGTGTTGCGCGCAAACCAGTTGCTGGTGCTGCCGCTGTTGAAGCTGCGCGGGCCGTTCTCGCCGCGCATGCGGATGTGGGTGTATGCCGCTTCCGCGAAGCCTTCCAGGCCGCCGCCGAAGCGCTTGCGGCCGGCCAGGTAGCCGGTGATGCGGTCCGAGGTCGGGCCGGTATCGAGCGCGTACGGCAGGTTGTTCCAGATACAGCGCGTACCGGAGGCTTCGGTGATCGCGGTCGGGCAGCCGTTGACGGCGCGCTGGACGCGGGCGTTGTTGCGCGCCGGGTCGAACACGAACAGGGTGCCCGGATTCAGCACGCCCGGCTCACTGCCGGTGCCGATGCGGAAGTTGGAGATGAAGTTCGGATTGTTGACGTAGAAGTAATCGGGGCGCTTGTCGTAGGTGTCGGCCAGCGAAATGCGGTCGCGCTGGTAGACGTTGACCGAGCCATAGATGTTGTAGCCGTCTTCGGCCAGGTCGCCGGTGCCGAACAGCAGGCTGCCCTGCTTCTCGCCGTAGGACTTGACATCGGCGGACGTGTCATAGCTGGCGCGCGCTTCCAGGCCCTGGTAGTTCTTCTTGGTGATCACGTTGATCACGCCGGCCACCGCGTCCGAACCGTAGACCGCCGAAGCGCCGTCGGTCAGGACTTCCATGCGTTCGATCGCCGCCGCCGGAATGGCGTCGATGTTCACGAACATGGTCTGGAAGCCGGACGGCGCGCCATAGAAGGACAACCGGCGGCCGTTGAGCAGCACCAGGGTGCCCTGGGCGCCGAGGCCGCGCAGGTTGGCCTGCGAGGCGCCGTCCGAACCGGTGAACATCGAGCGGAAGTCCTGCTGGGCGGGACGCGCCGCCGGCAGGTTGTCCAGCACCTGCATCAGGGTGCGGGCGCCCATGTTCTCGATCTGCTTGGCGTCCACTACCTGCACCGGCGAGGCGGTTTCGGCGTTGATGCGCTTCAGGCTGGAGCCGGTCACTTCGACCCGCGCCATCTTCTCGGGCTTGCCCTCCTCCTTGTTGGTCGTTTTGTCATCCACCTGGCCGGCGGCCAGTGCGCTCGACGCCATTCCTGCGGCCGCCAGCGCGGCGATCAGTGTCTTGAGTTTCAAGTGCCTCTCCTTTTGTAATAATAGTTGTGTGTAAATCGCTTACTGCATGGGGAGCGTGTTCACGTCCACGCCGGGCGCGAGGCCCAGTGCGGGACGGGTGAAGTTCTGGTTGATCGGGACGTAGTCGCTGAAAAAGCCGCCGTTGCGCAGGTAGAAAGCACTGCCACGCAGCCCGCCCGCGTAGTCCATGCGCTGGGCGTTGGCGGCGGTGGCGTCGCCGGTGAAGCGCGCATTGGTGATCTCGCTCCAGGTCCCGCTGGTGGAGCGCGCCCACTGGTTGCCGTATTCGGCCAGGCGGCCCAGGTAGCCCTTGGTGTCCAGGAAGTTCTCGAGGAAGGAATACACGCCCGCGTGGTAGGTCGTGGTCGCCGGGCGCTTCCAGGTGGCGATGTAGCGCCAGGCGCCGGTTTCCGGCGCGAAGAACCAGGCCGAGAAATCGGTGGCGCCGGCGCCATCCGGGCGCACGCGGGTGACGAAGCGGTAGGTATTGCCCGCCACCCAGTTGTACAGCAGGTAGGACTGGCCGCCCGTGCCTTCGCCGCCGAAGCCGTTGTCCACCACGCCCGCCCCCTTGCCCACCAGGGTGGTCTTGGCGCCGTTGTCGGCGTCCCAGATCGAGAACAGCACGCGGCGCTCGGACGGCGAATTGACCTGGATGCCGAAGTAGCCGCCATTGAAACCGTTGGCCATGTAGTAGGAGCCGATCGCGTCCTGCCCCACCGGCACCGACAGCTCGCTGTAGAAGTATTCGGTATTCGCCGGCACCGCAAAGCCCAGGTGGACCGAGGGGCCGCGCCGCGACCAGTAGTAGTTGGCGGCGTCATTCGCATAATTGACCGGCGTCGCCGTGTCGACGGTGAGGCCGGCGACGTCGCCGAAATAGCCGCCGTCCTTGCTCACGCCCTGCAAGTCGACCTTGATGTAGCCGGCCGGCAGATCGAGCGTGCCGACGGTGTAGGTCTTCTTCGCGCCCTTGCTCAGCGCCAGCGTGTACGGCGCGCCGTCGACGGTGACGCGCATGGTGCTGCTCTTGCTGCCGGACAGGCTGGCGTCCAGGCCAATGGTGGCGCTGCCCGCCTGCGCCATCCGGAACCAGATGCTGGTGACGGTGGACGGATTGGTCCAGTTGGACAGGCCATTCGCGGTGATGGTCTCGGTCGCACCGGCGCCCGCCGTCGTCACGAAGGCATTGCCAGCCAGCGCCACGTTCAGCGGCGCCGCCACCACCGCCTTCTTGCCCGCCGTCGGGTCTGCGGCTGCGCGCGGTTCGGCGTGGACATGGGCGCAACCCAGCAAGGCGATTGCGACGGCATTCAACATCAGCATCCTGGATTTCATCTGGTTCTCCTCGAGGTGTGGAACAGCATGAGTCCGCATCAATAGCGGTCGTCGAAAGCGAAGATCGGTTTGCGGTTGCGCCACTGGCCGCCCGTGAAGTCCGGGAAGTCGAGGGTCTGGAAGCCGAGGGCGATCGACTGCTCGGACAGCGGCGTGATCGCGCTCCAGGTGATGGCGTCGTAGATATCGATTGGCATCGGCGCGTTCTCCTTCAGCGCCTCGATAAAGGCGTGGATCACGAAGAAGTCCATGCCGCCGTGGCCTGCGCTCGCCGCGCGTTCGCCGTACTTGCGCCAGAGCGGGTGCTCGTACTTGTCCTGCCACTGCTTGAAGTCGTCCCATTCGTGGGGCTTGCTCACGCCTTCCACGTGCACCGAGCGGTTCAGGTCCATCCACAGGCCGCGCGTGCCCTGCACGCGGAAGCCCAGCGAATACGGACGCGGCAGCGAAGTGTCATGCTGCAGGATGATGGTCTCGCCGTTGTCGCAGGAGAGCGTGGTGGTTACCAGGTCGCCCAGGCTGAAACGGGTCTTCCCGTTGGGGTGGTCCTTGCCGCCCTGGCGCTGCACGTAGTCGTGCAGCCCGGCCGCCTTGCTGGCGAAGGCATTGATGCGGGTGAAGCGGTTGCCGCGGTTGATGTTGGTGTACATGGCGATCGGGCCGATGCCATGGCTCGGATACAGCTCGCCGTTGCGGCGCACCGAGTGCTCGGTGCGCCAGCGCGCCTCGGACCAGCCCTTCTGGCCGAATTCCACGCCGCCGCCGTAGGGCTTGGCCGGATCGCCGCTGTTGAACTTCACGGCCCGCAGGTCGTGCTGGTAGCCGCCCTGCAGGTGCACCAGTTCGCCGAACAGGCCGGAGCGCACCATGCGCAGCACCGCCAGCACGTCGCGGCGGTAGCAGACGTTCTCGAGCAGCATGTAGGGGGTGCCGGTCTTGAGCTGGGCATCCAGCACGTCCCAGTGGTCCTGCAGGGTCACGCCGGCCACCACTTCGCAGCCGACCGGCACCTTGGCGCGCATGGCCTCGATCGCCATCGGCGCATGCCATTCCCAGGGCGTGGCGATGATCACGCCATCGAGCTTGCTGGCGTCCAGCATGCGGCGGTAGTCCAGGCTATGGCCGTTCTCGCCGAAGGTGGCGGGACGCGCCTTGCCGGCCTTGGTCACCATCTCGACCGCGCGGCCCAGCATGATCGGCTCGATGTCGCACAGCGCCACCACGTCGACGTCGTCACGGCGCACCAGTTCGCGCAGCAGGACCTGGCCGCGCATGCCGGTGCCGATCATGCCGATGCGCAGGCGCTCGCGGCTGGCCGCCGAAGCGCTCGACATCACGCCTGCCGACAGCGCGCTGCCTGCCAGCGCCGAACCCAGGGAAAGAAAATTGCGTCGTTTCATATGCTGTCTCCGTCTTTTTTTCGATGCGAGGGATGAGCGGGGCCCTCCCCGCTCCAAGGAGGGGGCTCCGACATCGCTTGAGGTTGAAGTACTTAGCGGGGCTTGACCGTGGCGCCTTCCGTGCCGATCAACACGGCGTTGGCCCAGTTACCGCACGTTCGGGCCGGCTGGGCGCCCGTTGCGCCGAGGGTTCGCAGGCTGAGCTGGCCCAGTCCGCGCACGTCGATTTCGGGCTTGACCACGGCCGGCGCCTTCACCAGGCCGCTGTCGTAGAGCAGGCGCTCGCCGCTCCACACCTGGAAGCGCAGCCCACCTGCATCGCGGCAGCTGTCGTCCACGCCCAGGTCGGCGCGCAGCAGGCGCCAGGCGCCGCCCAGCTGCAGGTCGAGGCGCCCGGCCGGGCCCATGCCGACACCCTTGTTGAAGCGCAGGCCGTTCATGCGCATTTCGCTCGCCTTGCTTGCGGGCTTGTCGCGGCCGAGGGCCTTCGGCAGCGGCAGCTCGCTCAGGTAGCGGCGCAGTTCCTGGCCTTCCGGCACCGGGTGCTCGAGGATGCGGAATTCGGATAGGGTGATCGGCGCCACCTCGGCCGGGGCCGCGGCATCGAAGGCGCGGGCGGGTGCGTCACCCGAGACCGCCGTCACCATCGGATCGGTGCTGGCGGCGCCGCTGCCGTCCGGATTCTGCGTGCTCAGCACGCGGAAGCGCAGCAGGCGGCCGGCGCTGGCCGGGAAGGCGATGGTCTGCGTGTCCTTGGTCAGAGTGAGCTGGCCGCGCTTGACCGGCGCGCCCCACTCGCCATTCGTGTCCGCCAGGTAGATCTCGTAGTCGCGCACCTGGCCATGCTTCCAGTTAGCGTCGCTGCGCGGCGCGATCTCGATGCCATCCACCAGGCGGCGTTCGGTGAAGCCGATCACCCATTCGTGGGCGCCGCTCTTCACAGCCTGGCTGCGCACGGTGCGGAACCAGGTGGCCGGGTTGCCGTCGAAGGCGTTCTCCATCGGGTGGCCCGGCTCTTCCGCAGGACGGTTCACCACGACCATGGCGTCCGGCGGCAGCGCGCGGCCTTGCGCCGGAGCGGCCGGGAAGGCGTCGTCGCCCGCGGCCTGGGCGATGCCTTCCAGCGTGAAGCCCAGCGCCTGGCGGATGTCCTGGCTCGGGGTCTTGACGTGCACGGTACCGAGGCGCTCCTGGGCGTCGAAGAACCAGCCCGCATCGGCGGCGTCGAACCCGGCGCGGCTGAGCTCTTTGAGTGCGGCGCCTTGCGCCAGCACCTTCGTGGGACGCTGGCGGCTGGGCATGCGCAGGCTGTAGCCGCGCTTCGCTTCCTGGCCGTCGTACGCACCTTCGACCGGGTGGATGGTGACGTCGACCTTGCCTCCAGCCTCGCGCATCGCGATCTTCTGGCGGCTGAACGCGCCCTGCTGGTAGCGCCGGGTATTGCCGTCGTCTTCATACAGGGTGTAAGCGGACTCGCCCTGCGGGTAGAGGTCGAGTGTGAGCCTGTCCTTCGGCTTGTGGCCGTCGTACAGCATCTCGGGATACATCGGCACGATGGCGCCGGCGCGCACGAAGACCGGCAGCTTGTCGAGGCTGACCTGGAGGTCGATGTCCTTCCCTTGCGCCCCGGCGACGACCTGGCGGCCGTCCCAGTAGTCGATCCAGCGGCCCTGCGGCAGGTGGATGCCCTTGCGCCAGCCCTGGCTCACGGCCTGGCTGCGGTAGACCGGCGCCACCAGCAGGTCGCGGCCCAGCAGGAACTGGTACTTGTGCGTCTCGAGCAGCGCGGCCGGGTCGTTCGGGTAATCCCACATCAGGCCGCGCACGATCGGCGCGCCGGTTTCCTCGGCCTCGCGCGTCAGGTTGTACATGTAGGGCGTCAGGCGCAGCTTGAGCTTGAGGTAGCGGCGGTTGATGCTGCGGTAAGGCTCGTCGAACCACCATGGATGCTTGCGCGCGCTGGCCGACCAGCCGGACATCCCCATCAGCACCGGGGTGAAGCTCTTCCACTGCAGGTCGCGGGTATAGGTTTCCGGGCTGCCGCCGAAGATGGCGTCGACGTCGCCGGTGGCATAGGCCTGGCCGGACAGGCCCGAGCCGATCAGGGTCGGCACGTGCCAGCGGATGTAGTCCCAGCTGGCGCTCTGGTCGCCGGTCCAGGCCACCGCGTAGCGCTGGGTGCCGGCCCAGCCCATCACGGTCCAGATGAAGGGGCGGCTGTTCGAGTTATTCAGGATGCCGTCGTAGGCGGACTTGTTGGCGTCCAGCGAGAACTGGTAGCCCTTGCCGGTCCAGGCCACGTCGAGCTTCTGCACGCGGCTGCCGGCCTGGCCGACTTCCCAGGCGATCTTGTCGACGCCGTTCTCGGTCCACAGGCCGGTACGGAAGCCCTGTTTGGCCAGGCCCTGCACGGTCTCCGGCAGCGCCGTGTAGCCGCAGCCGTAGCCGTCGTTCGGCAGGATCCAGCCGCCCGGCATGTCGTGTTCGCGGTATTGTTTGGCGACGGTCTCGACCACGTCCGGCGTCTTGCCGGTGGGGCCGTCGCTCCAGCCGCGCGGCACCGTGCCCGGCTTCTTGACGTTGTCGCCGTCGTTATAACAGTCGGCGTCGCCGTATTCCAGGGCCCAGCGCGGCAGCATGCGCGCGCGGCCGGTCCATTCGGTATAGCGGGCCAGCACCTCGTGCATCGACTTGCCGACAAAGTAATAGGCGTCGAAGCGCCCTTCGGCGTGCTGCAGGGTGAGCTGGTTGTCTTCACGCAGGTCGTAGTTGCCGTCGGCCCAGCTGTTGCGCAGCATGCCCCAGCCGCGGGAACTCATCAGGAAGGGCGCGGGATTCGGGCGGTCGCCCTCTTCCCAGCCCCCCGAGTAGGAGACCGGCAGTTCGCGGCCCTTGAATTCGAAGCGCCCGTTCTGCTGGCCGCCGCCGAAGAAGCGCTCGGCCTTGTCGCTGGAGAGCACCTGCACGCTTTGCTTGTCGCCGAGGTCGAGCGCCTGGAGCTCGCGCCACAACGGCTGGGTCTCGCCGGCGCGGTAAAGGGTGAAACGCAGCGGCTTGCGGTCCACGCGCAGGGTCAGCGCATCGGTGCGCAGCACCAGCTGGCCGTTCTCTTCCTTGAATTCGTGCTTCACGTCCTTCGACGCCGTGGCGACCACGATGGCTGCGGCCTTGTCGCCGGGGCCGGTCAGTTCCTTGCGCCCGGCCTGGATGCGCACCACGTCCGCACGCGGCAGGCTGACACGCACCAAGGCGCCGGAATCCGACACCAGGTCCCAGGACGGGCTGTCGGCCTGGACCGGGCTGACGCTGCGCAGGCTGCCGAGCGGCGCGGCCCAGGCGGAGGAAACAGCCAGCGCCAGCAGGGAGACGGCGAGAGGACGATGCAGGGAAGATGCGTGCTTCATGGACAAGGTCTTTCGGATCGTTTTGCGATTTGATGAAGATAATGTATGAACAAAAACAAAGAAGGTCAACAAAAAGGAAAGGAAAACCCTAAAAAAGTTCCAAACTACGAACGAAACACGCCAAAAACCTTTCGTTTAAACTAAAAAATGCCGAGTCATCTTTCGAATTGTGGCGTAGCAAGCACACATCTGTGCATGAATCGGCTCCTCGCAGTCCAGATGGCTGCAAAATAGCCACGATCGCCCGCCCAGTATCTTTCGTTTATCTTTCGTGTTTGACTTTCGCAAACTTTCTATTTAAGATTGATCACACTAAAAACTTTTTACATTTCTTTCGATGACTACTCTTCTGCAGCGAAGCCAACAAGCGTGGCGCGATATCGGCGGCCTGCACACCGCCGAGGAAATCGCGCAGCAGCCGGCGCTCTGGGGCGCACTGTACGCGAACCTGCGCAGCGAGCGCGAACGCGTCGAGGCCTTCCTGGGCGGCTGCCTGGCGAATCCGCTGCAGCGGGTGATCCTCACCGGCGCCGGCAGCTCCGCCTACGTCGGCGAGATCGTCGCCGACGAGATCAATGCCGCCTGGCCGGCCCAGGTGCGCGCGCTGGCCACCACCACCCTGCTCACCCACCCCGAGCTCTACCTGGATGCGAACGCGCCTACCCTGCTGGTGTCCTTCGCCCGCAGCGGCGACAGCCCGGAAAGCCTGGCCGCCGTCAACCTGGTGCGCGAGCTGGTGCCGGGCGCACGCCTGCTGAACATCACCTGCAACGCCGAAGGCCGGCTGGCGCGCGAAAGCGCCGCCGACCCGAACAGCTTCAACCTCCTGATGCCGGCCGCCAGCTGCGACCGCGGCTTCGCCATGACCAGCAGCTTCACCTGCATGCTGCTGGCGGCGCTGGGCGTGCTGGGCAAAGGCGACCAGCTCGACCGCATCGCCGCCCTCTCCCAGCTGGCGGAGCGGGCCTTGCTCGCCTGGGAAGCGCCGGTCGCCGCCCTCGGCGGCACGGTGGCCGAGCGCGTCGTCTACCTGGGCAGCGGCCCGCTGGAAGGCCTGGCCAAGGAAAGCGCCCTCAAGCTGCTCGAACTGACGGGCGGACGCGTGACCGCGATGGCGAATACGCCGCTGGGCTTCCGCCACGGTCCCAAGTCGGTGCTGAACGGCGCATCGGCGGTCCTCGTCTTCAACAGCAGCCGCGCGCTGTCGCGCCGCTACGAGGCGGATCTGGTCGAGGAAGTGCGTCGCGACGGTATCGCCCAGCGCGTGCTGACGATCGGTCCGGGCGGCGATTTTGATGTGGACACCCCGGGCTTGCCCGACGCTTGGCTCGCTCCGCTGTGGCTGCTGTTCGCCCAGCAGTATGCCCTGCACCTCTCGGCCACGCTGCAGCTGACTCCCGATAATCCTTTCGCCAGCGGCACGGTCAACCGTGTCGTCAAGGGCGTCACCATCTACCGCCATGACGCCTCCTGACCTGCGCGGCTTCCACGGCATCGACATCGGCGGCAGCAAGATCGAGCTGGTCGCCTTCGATGCGCAGATGGGCGAGGTGCATCGCGAGCGCATCGCCACGCCCGGACACGACTTCCAGGAGTTCGTCCAGGCCATCGCCGCCATCGTACGGCGCGCCGACGCCGTCCTCGGCGCCGCCGCGCCGGTCGGCATCGGCCTGCCCGGCGTGGTCGATTCCCTCACCGGCCGCCAGCTCAGCTCCAATGTGCCGGCGCTGAACGGCCGCCTGGTTACCCCTGCGCTGGAAGAAGCGCTGCATCGTCCCGTCGTCATCGGCAACGATTGCCAGTGCTTCGCCCTGTCCGAAGCGCAAGGCGGCGCCGCCGACGGCCTGCCGACCATGTTCGGCGCCATCCTCGGCACCGGCGCCGGCGGCGGCTACTGCTCGCGCGGCCGCCTGCACCGCGGTTTCAACGGCGTCGCCGGCGAATGGGGCCACTGGGCCGCGCCGGCGCACCTGCTGTCCCTGTACAAGCTGCCGGTCATCGCCTGCCCTTGCGGGCGCGCCGGCTGCATGGAGCGCTATGTCTCCGGCCCCGGCATGAGCATGCTGCACCGCCACTTCGGCGGCGACGGCGCCGCACCCATGGTCGTCGCGGCGCGCGCCAACACGGGCGACGCCATCGCCGCCAAGACGCTGTCCGCCCACCTCGACCTGCTGGCCCACGCGATGTCCAGCCTGGTGCTGGCCCTCGATCCGCATGCGATCGTGCTCGGCGGCGGGCTGTCCCAGCTTCCCCACCTTTATAAACAGCTGCCCGACGCCATCAAGCGCCATTTGTTCGCCGGCGCCCAGGTGCCGCCGATCCTGCCGCCGCGCTTCGGCGACGCCGGCGGCGCGCGCGGCGCGGCCCTGCTGATCCACCAGCACCTGAAGACGAGCGCACCATGAACCAGGCCCTCTCCCCCATCCAGCAAGTGATCAAGGCGCACCGCCGCGGCGAAGCGGCCGGACTGTACAGCGTATGCTGCAGTCATCCGATCGTCCTCACCGCCGCCATGCGCGTGGCGCAGGATTACGCTACCCTGCTGCTGGTCGAGGCGACCTCGAACCAGGTCGACCAGTACGGCGGCTACACCGGCATGAATCCGGCCCAGTTCCGCGCCTATGTCGAACAGCTGGCGCGCGAGCGCGGCTTCCCGCTCGATCGCCTGGTGCTCGGGGGCGACCATCTGGGTCCGAACGCCTGGCAGGGCCGTCCCGCCGATGAGGCAATGGCCAAGGCCGAGACCCTGGTAGCGGCCTACGCCGCCGCGGGCTTCCACAAGATCCACCTGGACTGCAGCATGCGCTGCGCCGACGATCCGCCTGCCCTGGACGACGCCATCGTCGCCGAGCGCGCCGTGCGCCTGGCCATCGTGGCCGACGCGGCCGCGCGCAGCGCCGGCCATGCGCCGCCGGTCTACGTGATCGGTACCGAAGTGCCGGTGCCGGGCGGCGAATCCGCGCTGGCCGATGCGGGCGCCCCGACCTCGCCGCTGGCGGCCGGGCGCACGCTGGAAGTGCATTGCCGCGCCTTCCTCGACGCCGGCCTGCACGACGCCTGGCGCCGCGTGATCGCCATGGTGGTGCAGCCGGGCGTGGACTTCGACCACAGCCATATCCAGCATTACGACGCTGCCCAAGCGGCCAGCCTGTCGGCCTTCGTGGCCGGCCAGCCAGGCCTGGTGTTCGAGGCGCACTCCACCGACTACCAGAAGGAGTCCGGCCTGCACGAAATGGTGCGCGACCACTTCGCCATCCTCAAGGTCGGCCCGGCCGCGACCTTCGCCCTGCGCGAAGGCCTGCTGGCCCTGTGCCAGATCGAGGACGAACTGGTGGCGCCCGAGCGCTCCTCGCGCCTGATGCAGGTGCTGGACGAAGTGATGCTGGCCAAGCCCGAGCACTGGCGCAAGCACTACCCGGGCAGCAGCGACGAGCAGCGCGTGATGCGCCGCTACGGCCTGTCCGACCGCTGCCGCTACTACTGGGGCGAACCGCCGGTGGCGGCCGCCGTGGAGCAGCTGTTCGCCAACCTGGACGCGATCGAGATTCCGCTGCCGCTCCTGAGCCAGCACCTGCCGGAGCAGTACCTGGACGTGCTGCAGGGGCAGCTGAAAACCGGCAGCCGCGCGCTGCTGGAGCACAAGATCGGCCGCGTGCTGGCGCAGTATGCGCGGGCCTGCAACCGGAATGCGGCGGAAGCCGTCAACAAGGGCGTGCCTATCTGTTAAGCTCGGCGTTTTTACCGTCGACCCATCCGCCATCATGCGAAACACCACCCAACGCCGCGAAGCCATCCTCCAGCTCCTGACCCGCCAGGGCTCGGTCCAGGTGACCGACCTGGTGCAGGAGTACGGCGTGTCGGCGGTGACCATCCGCAGCGACCTGAGCGCGCTCGAGGCGCAGGGACTGGCCACGCGCAGCCACGGCGGCGCCACCCTCACCCGCACCCCGCCGACCGAGCACACGATCCGCCAGAAGGATGCGATCAACCAGGAGCAGAAGGAGCGCATCGGCGCGCTGGCCGCCACCCTGGTGCAGGAAGGCGACAACATCATCATCGACTCGGGCACCACGACCATTTCGCTGGCGCGCCACCTGCGCGATGCGAACAACGTGACGGTGATGACGAATGGCCTGAACATCGCCTGGGAACTGGCGGAGTCGCCGGGCGTGGACCTGATCCTGACCGGCGGCCTGCTGCGCAAGCAGTCGCTGTCGATCCAAGGCAGCCAGGCCGAGGCCACCCTGCAGGCCTATAACTTCGACAAGCTGTTCCTGGGCGTCGACGGCTTCGACCTGCAGTTCGGGGTCACCACCCACCACGAGGCCGAGGCCAGCCTGAATCACAAGATGGTCGAGCGCGCGAAGAAGATCATCGTGCTCACCGACGCTTCCAAATTCGGCCGCGTCAGCCTGCACCGCATCGTGCAGCTGGACCGGGTCCATACCGTCATCACCGATGCCAGCATCAGCCCTGAATACCGTGAGGGGCTGCAAAAGCTGGGCATCGAATTACTCATAGCGGAATAAATGCTCAGCGGCAGAATCCTTACTCCCCAAGGCTGGATCACAGGCAGCATCGAGTTCAGCGACTGCATCCACCGGATCATCGAAGGCCCTGCCGCCGGCAAGCACACCATCCTCCCCGGCTTCGTCGACCTGCACGTGCACGGCGCGGCCGGCGCCGACACCATGCAGGGCGGCGATGCGGGCATCACCATCGCCCGCACCCACGCCAGATACGGCACCACTTCCCTGCTCGGCACCACCATGACCGCCAAGGAGCTCGACATCCGGCGCGCCCTGCGCGGCCTGGCCGGCGTCATCGCCGAGCGCCCGCAAGGCGGCGCGCGCATGCTGGGCGTGCACCTCGAAGGACCCTTCCTCAGCCAGAAGCGCCTGGGCGCCCAGCCGCCCGACGTCATTCCCGCCACCCTGGAACTGGTGAACAGCCTGCACGCCATGGCGCCGATCCGCGTGCTCACCATCGCGCCGGAAGTCGACGGCCACCTGGCGCTGATCCCGGACCTCGCCGCGCTCGGCATCCGGGTGCAGATCGGCCACAGCGACGGCAGCTACGAAGATGGCGTGGCCGCCCTGCGCGCCGGCGCGGCCGGCTTCACCCACCTGTACAACGGCATGACCGGCATCCACCACCGCGAGCCCGGCATCGTCGGCGCGGCCCTGGCGCACGCCGAGTACGCCGAGATCATTCCCGACCTGGAGCACGTGAGCCCGGGCGCGCTGCACGCCGCCCTGCGCGCGATCCCGCGCCTGTACGGCATCACCGACGCCACCGCCGCCACCGGCATGCCGGACGGCGAATACGCGCTCGGCACCCAGCGCGTGTTCAAGTGCGCGGGCTGCGTACGCCTGAAGGGTGATCAAAACGGCGCTGGTTCGCTGGCCGGCAGCGTGCTGACCATGGACCAGGCGCTGCGCAACTTCGTCGGCCTGGGCCTGGACCTGGCCGACGCCGCGCTGCGCGTCTCGACCTACCCGGCCGACTACCTGGGCGAGACCCAGCGCGGGCGCCTGCAGCCGGGCGCCTGGGCCGACATCGTCGTGCTCGACGAAGCATTGCGGCCGGTGGCCGTCTTCGTCGAAGGCGAAGCGATCGATCTGAACTGACCAAAACCAAATCAACGGAGACACCATGGACGCTTCAACCTCTTCGGCGGAGCGCGGCAAGCGCTACCTGCTGTTCATCGCCGGCATGGGCGGCCTGCTGTACGGAATCGACGTCGGCATCATCGCCGGCGCCCTGCCCTACCTGGAATCGACGGCCACGGTGGCCTGGAAGCTGAGCACCCAGCAGCTGTCCTTCATCGTGGCGGCGGTGCTGCTCGGGTCCGTGCTGTCCTCGCTGTTCGCGGGCGCGCTGGCCGACGCCATCGGGCGGCGCTGGGCGATGGTGCTGTCGGGCGCGCTGTTCACCGTCAGCATTCCGATGATCGCGCTGTCCGACGGCTACACGCCCCTGCTGCTGGGCCGCCTGCTGCAGGGCATCAGCGGTGGCCTGATCGGCGTCGTGGTGCCGCTCTACCTGGCCGAGTCGCTGCCCGCCGCCCAGCGTGGACGCGGCGCCGCCCTGTTCCAGCTGATGCTGACCATCGGCCTGGTGGGCGCGGCCGTCATCGGCCTGAGCCAGGCCCAGAACGTCGACGCTGCCACCCAGGCCGCCGCCGCGCTGGCGCCGCTTGATCGGGCCGCCGCCGTGTTCGCGGCCCAGGACCACGCCTGGCGCACCATCTTCTGGCTCTGCCTGGCGCCGGGCCTGGTGTTCACCCTCGGCAGCCTGGCGCTGAAGGAATCGCCGCGCTGGCTGGCCCTGCGCGGGCAAGGCAAGATCGACCAGCCCATCGCCAAGCTTGCAGTCGGACGCGATTCGCTCGCGAGCCGCCGCTACGTGCTGCCCTTCCTGCTGGCCTGCCTGGTGCTGGCGCTGACCCAGGCCACCGGCATCAACTCCATCCTGGCCTATGTGGTCACGATCCTGAACCAGGCCGGCCTGCCCGGCGCCACCGCCAACGCGGCGGACGTGGCCCTCAAGGTGCTGAACGCGGTCATGACCGTGGTGGCCGTCATCCTGGTCGACCGCAAGGGCCGCAAGTTCCTCTTGAAACTGGGCAGCGGCTGCATCGTGGTGGCGCTGGTGTCGGCGGGCCTGCTGTTCCGTGGGGCGGAATCGAACCAGCGCGACGTGCGCGCCGCGGTCGAAGCCCAGGTGAAGAATGGCGGACTGGCGCTGCGCCTGGACGGCGCCCAGCTCGCGGCCCTTGGCGGAGGCGAAATTGAAGGCAAAGACGCGCCCCAGCAGCTGACGGTGGCCTATGCCTACGGCCCCTTCACCAACGTGCAGTCGCGCCGCAGCGACGACCCGCTGCTGCCGGCCATGACCCTGAGCCGTGAAGATACCGTGCAGAACGACAGCGTGATCGGCGCCTCCCTGCGCCGCTGGCACCTGAATCCCTTCGCCGACCCGGCCGCCGCCAGGGATGCGCCGCTCACCATCGAACGCGCCTGGCTCGGCCCGGTGCCGCCCGAGGCGCACGGCTGGCAGGTGGCGCTGGCGATTTGCCTGTTCGTGGCCGGCTTCGCGGTCGGTCCCGGCGTGTGCGTGTGGCTGGCGCTGTCGGAGCTGATGCCGACCCGGATCCGCTCCAACGGCATGAGCATCGCCCTCCTGATCAACCAGTTCGTCTCGACCGTGATCGCCGCCATGTTCCTGCCCACCGTCGGCTTCTACGGCTACTCGACCGTGTTCTTCTTCGGGGCGGCGTTCTCGGTCCTGTACTTCCTGACCGCGGCCTTCCTGCTGCCCGAGACCAAGGGCAAGACGCTGGAAGAGATCGAGCAGCATTTCGTCGGCGCCGGGTCGCGCGTGCAGCCGGGCTAAGCTCCCTTCTTACCCCGGCACCGGTTCGGCCACCGTACCGTCCGGGGTATCGCGCAGGATGAAGCCTGCCTCCTCGATGGCGAGGCGCAGCGCATCGGCGTCCTTCCAGCGCTTCTCCCTGCGCGCCAGGCCGCGTGCTTCAACCAGCTCCCTGACGGCCAGCGGCACTTCGATCGCGGCGGGACGCCATTGTTCCAGGCCCAGGCCAAGCGCCTGGTCCAGCCACGCGACCGTCGCCCGCTTCGTTTGGCCATCCAGCGGCGACTTCAGGACTTCCCAGGCCAGCGCCAGCGCGCGCGGCGTATTCAGGTCCTCGTTCAGTTCCGCCAGCATGGCGTCGCGATAGGCCGCGTCGGGCATGCCGCCTTCGGGCAGCGCGTGCAGCGCCTGCCGCAGGCGGTTCAGGGCCGTCTGCGCCGCCTGCAAGGCCGGCCAGGAGAAGGCCAGCGGCGAACGGTAATGGGCCGTCAGCACCAGGTAGCGGTAGGCCAGCGGATCGAAACCGCGCTCGGCCAGTGTGGCGAGGCGCAGGAAACCGCCGTCCGACTTCGACATCTTGTCCCCGCTTTCGAGCTGCAGGAAAGCGCCGTGCAGCCAGTAGCGCGCCGGCGCGTGGCCGTGGCAGGCTTCGTGCTGGGCGATCTCGTTCGAGTGGTGCACCGGGATATGGTCCTCGCCGCCGATGTGGATGTCGAACAGCGCGCCCAGGTACTTGCTCGACATGGCCGAGCACTCGATGTGCCAGCCCGGGAAGCCGCGTCCCCAGGGGCTGTCCCATTCCATCTGGCGCTGCTCGCCCGCGCCGCTGAACTTCCACAACGCGAAATCGGTCGGCGAGCGCTTGCCGCCGAGCTCCACCCGGTGCCCGGCGCGCTGGCCGGCGGTGTTCAGGCGCGCCAGGTGGCCGTAGGCCGCCAGTTTGGCGGTGTCGAAATAGATGCCGTCCTCGGTCCGGTAGGCGTAGCCCTGGCGCTCGATCCCGGCGATGAAGTCGATCTGCTCGGGGATGTGGTCGGTAGCGCGCGCCCACACGGCCGGGGCCTGGATGCCGAGCAGCGCCAGGTCCTGCTGGAAGGCTTGCGTGTAATAGGCGGCGATGTCCCAGGCCGAGCGGCCGGTGCGCCGCGTCCCCTTCTCCATCTTGTCCTCGCCGGTGTCGCCATCCGAGCTCAGGTGGCCGACGTCGGTGATGTTGATCACGTGGTGGACCGCATAGCCGTTCAGTTCCAGCACCCGGCGCAGGGTGTCGCCGAACAGATAGGTGCGCAGGTTGCCGATGTGGGCGTAGTCGTAGACCGTGGGACCGCAGGCGTACAAGCCCACGCGTCCCGCCTGGATCGGTTGGAAGGGGCGCAGTGCGCGCTCGTAGGTGTCGTACAGCTTGAGGTCCATGGCGGCTCCAGAAAAGACAAAGGCCACAGGGAAACAAGTTCGCTGTGGCCGATAGAAGACTAAATAAGGTGCAGAAATGCGTACGACAGGCTTCTATGGCCTGTGTCGACATGCTCCAAAGTAGAATTTTTTGATCTGCATGATGTCAGTCTAGCACGACAAATTGCTCAGGTGAATACGCAGTGACACGCTGTTCTGTCATATTCTCATTAGTGTAGAATCTTTGCGCCGGTTATTGAATCATCAACCACCGAATGTAGACCAAATAAAGGGTTCGAATATGCGTCTCTTCCCCACCCAAGGCAAATTCGCGTTTGCTGTCGCCGCCACCATCCTGTCCGCCAGCGCCCTGGCCCAGAACTGGCCCGCCGGAACCGTCACGGTCGTCGTGCCGTGGCCGCCGGGCGGCCCGTCCGACATCGCGGCGCGTCCGCTGGCCAAGGGCCTGACCCAGAACCTGGGCCAGACCTTCGTCATCGACAACCGCGCCGGCGGCGGCGGCAACATCGGCACCGCCGCGGTCACCCGCGCCGAGCCGGATGGCCAGACCCTCCTGATCACCTCGAGCGCACCGATCGTCATCAATCCGAGCCTGTACAAGAAGATGGCTTTCGATCCGATCAAGGAACTGACCCCGGTCACCAACCTGCTGCGCGCCCCGCTGGTGCTGGTCGCCCACCCCTCGGTGCCGGCCAAGAATCTGAAGGAACTGATGGCCCACATCCAGGCGCAGAAAGGCAAGTTCCAGTACGCTTCGTCGGGCAACGGCACTCCGCAGCACCTGACCGGCGAACTGTTCGCCAGCGTGGCCAAGCTGGAGATGATCCACGTGCCGTACAAGGGTTCGGCGCCGGCGATCTCGGACCTGCTGGGCGGCCACGTACCGATGATGTTCGACAGCACCATCGCGATCATGCCGCACATCAAGAGCGGCAAGGTCAAGCCGATCGCCCAGTCGGGCACCAAGCGCTCGCCGCTGCTGCCGGACGTGCCGACCTTCGCTGAAGCCGGCCTGCCGGCCATCGAGTCCTATGCCTGGTACGGCATGTTCGCACCGGCCAAGACCCCGGCTGCGGTGGTCGCCAAGATCAATGCCGAAGCGCAAAAGGTCATGAAGGGCGCGGACTTCCAGAAAGTGCTGCACGACACCGGCACCGAATACGTGGGCGACACCCCGGCGAACTTCGCCAAGTTCGTCCAGGCTGAATCGGTCAAGTGGTCGAAAGTGGTCAAGGACAGCGGCGCGACCGTCGACTGATATCCGGACTAGTGTCTGATCCGAATGGGATGGCTGTCATGGCCATCCCATTTTCTTTATGAGGCGTCGGCGTCGCACGTGCGGCGCTGGTAATGCGCAGCGGCGTCAACGACCTGCGGCAATTTGCCGGGGAAGCTCTTTGAATCGACGCTGCAGCAGCTCCTTCCCTATCGAGAGCGCGTTGTCCTGCGTCGCTGCAACATCCGGAATGACGCCCCCCCCTCCCAATTGGTATGGGTAATCGGATTGATCGCACGGCGACTCGGTATCCAGGCAGCAAAGTGGTCGCCAAGGCGATAGGGCCGGCTGGGATGGGCGCCACCCCAGGTCGGCCCGCCGATCACGGTGGCCCGTTTCAATGCCTGCATCGTATAGGCGAAATCTTCGCCGGCCGATTTGGTATTGGGGCCGACCAGGATGACGATCGGCTTTCTGCCGCCATAACGCTTGCCGTCAAGCTTATCCACCGTCCACCGCTGCGTGGTGATACCGGAAGTGCGATCCCACATGTCGTTGACACGTGTAGGCTGGTCGACGAAGTAGCTGATCAGTAAGGCTACGGTTGCCGGGTCGCCGCCACCGTTCTCACGCAAGTCCACGATGAGGCCGTCAGTGTCGGCCAGCTTGTCCATCGCTGCGGCATATCGTTCGGCCATGACGAAACCAGGAGGAAAGTCAGGCAGCTTCAGGTAACCAATATTGGAACTGAGGTGATCGACCTTTGCCACGCCAGCTTTTCCGAGGCCAAGGCCAAGGTTCAGGAGCAGGCGCCTGGCAAACGGGGTGCGTCGTTCCCACTCCGCTTTCGAGGCCGGCGGGGGTGGGAGTTCACGGTCGTACGGCACCTCCTCGGGGCTGGAGTGCACCATCATATGCAGGTCACGGCTTACCCCGCGAAGGTCGTCGGTGAGCCGATCTGCGAACTCTTCCCCGTCCGTTATCTTCTCGTACTTGCCCTCGCGCAGATGCTGACGCAAGACCACTTCCATCTGCCGGGCCTTCTCGGGATAGACATAGTGAGCGTTCAGCTTCGCTATTAATGTATTGATCGCCTCTTTCTGGGTTGCTTTGTCGATGACAATCTCAGTCCTCGGCTTTAGTCTTTGTAGAAATGGAACCCAGGTATCCATGGTGTAAATCACACCGTACATCGTGAAAACCAGCAAAAGCGGTATGACAATCCATTTTTTGATCATGTTTTCCTCTGATTGTGCACGCGGGGGTTTAATGCTTTCTCGGGCCAGAACCTCATCGAAGAAGCAACGAAGTGGATCAATGCTAGCATGTTAACTACCATGCCGTAGCAGTATTTATTGCCAATTAATGGAATTCGCGTGACTGGGACAGCGCCTGGGCCATGCTTACCGCGTCTGCATCCGTTTCAGGTGCTGGAGGTATGGACTTGTCGACCGATCCGGACTTGGCGTCGAATGCAAAACGGGATGGCTGTGATGCCATCCCGTTTTTATATGTCCCGTCTATCCGGGGTGCGCCTGGATGCTATTGCTGTCGACCGCCCAGCCTCTCCTTCACATAAGACAGCCATTTGTCATCCGGATCGGGCCGGCCACCCACGGTGTCGATATGCTCGAAGCTGCGCCGGGTGGCGGGCTTGCCGCGAAAAACGAGATAGTGTTCGCCGACGACGAAGTCCAGTTTCAGGAGGCAATCGGTACCGTGGTACAGACGTCCTCCATTACGCTCCCAGAACGCTTTGTCGCTATGATTGTCCGATGACGGTCCGGTCCGCGTTGGGACCTCCCCACCGATGAGGATAAAGCGCTTGTCGTCAGGCCCCAGGATGCGCTCCTGGACTTCGAACTCGTACTCGATGTCGGGACTCATCCCAGGCACAGGTACCGGCAAGGGAGTCGCTCGAACCACCCTGGCGACAGAGACATCGGTTGCGATCGCAATCTGCTCGTCCGGTGTGACGATTTGCTTTCGTGGAAGCGCACGGCAGGCACTGCTGTCCGGGCTGGCCAAGATGCCAAGCAGGAGCGTAGCGCAGGCGAATGTCAGCCTGCCGGAGGTCGATAATAGCGTGATCACTGCCAGCCCCATTCTCCCTGTCGAATGACGCATGCTAGCAGGAAGCCGGGCCCAGATATACTCGTTCTGTCACGCTACCTGGACGGCAAAGCGTCCGAGGTCCACTCTGCGCAGGCGAATGCGCTCCGGACTTAGCGGTTGCGCACCCAGCGCAGGCTGGCGAAAAGAGAAGACAGCGAACGGGTGCGGATCAGTTTGCCCAACGAGCCGCCATAGTTGCAACGCGAGTTGATCGTCATTTCTTGTAGCCTCCGAAACATTACTTAGCAGAATAACTACGCCTTCTACCGGCTTCTGTGCGCTAGCTCGCATTGCACGTCAACTCGACCGTAACTAACGCGCGCGCCCTGCATGGATTGAGCCATATCATTGTTACAGCATTGTTGCGCGCCACCCTTGTCGGGTAGCCGTCGACATTGCAGCAAAGGTCTACAGACCAAGGAGGACAAGATGAGCTACGCAGATCGTGACAAGTACGGGATGTACAAGGACACGCGGCATGCGGGTCCTGGCCCGGCACTCATGGGCGCCGACACCTTGATCGGCGACAGCGTCGTCAATGGCAAAGAAGAGAACCTTGGCGACATCAAGGAAATCATGCTCGACATGCAGACCGGCCAGGTGGCTTACGCCGTGCTCGCTTTCGGCGGCTTCCTCGGCATGGGCGAAAAGCTGTTCGCCGTGCCCTGGCAAGCGCTGCACCTCGATACCGCGCACCACCGCTTCGTGTTGAATGTCGACAAGGATCGCCTGAAGAATGCGCCGGGGTTCGACAAGGATGCCTGGCCGGACATGAGCGACGTCAACTGGGCGAGCGGCATTCACAGCTTCTACGGCACCGACATGGATCGTCCGGGTGCGCCGAGCATGGGGCCGGGCGTGGCCGTGGGCGGCATGGTGGGCGGCGCCAGCGCGGGGACGGGGTCCTCGCGCATGGGCAGCGGCATGGGCTCGAGCATGGGGTCGGGCTCGGCTGGCGGCGGCGACCTGGGCAGCGGGTCGGGGCTGGGTGGTGTGGGCTCCGGAACCGGCAATGCCGGGATGGGGTCTGGTGCGGGTGGCGGGAGCAGCAACCTGGGTGGCAGCGCAGGGGGCGGGACTGCCGCCGGAGGCTCGTCCTATGGTCCGGGCGGCAGTGCCGATCCGCGGCCGGGGCATGATGGCGATGACAAGGATCTGAGCAGGATCCGGGGGAGCAATATCGGGTAAATGATGCAATGGTGGTTTGCTTAAAACTTGGGTCCCCGCCTTCGCGGGGACGACGTTGATTCAGGTGCGTGAAATCTGGCCGTTCACTCTTTAGCCAGCTCCTAGGCCCGTCGTCCCGGCCTCGGCGGCCCCCTTGGCGGGGACCCAAGTTCAACCAACTGTCGAACAGTCGATCAGCTCTACCGAATCATCGACTCCCACACCTTCTGCAGCCGCTTGGCCGACACCGGCATCGGCGTCCTCAGTTCCTGCGCGAACAGCGACACCCTCAACTCCTCCAGCATCCAGCGGAACTCCACCATGCGCGGATCGTTGTTCTTGCCCGCCTGGTTCTTCAGGGTGCGCTGGAACTGGCTGGCCGCGTTCTGCCATTCCGCCATCAGCTGCGCATCGCGCGACGCATTGGTGCGCAGCTTCTCCATCCGCACATTGATCGCCTTCAGGTAGCGCGGGAAATGCGCCAGCTGCGAGTACTCGTTGTCGGCGATGAAACGCTTGTGCACCAGCCCCTGCAACTGCGACTGGATATCCGCTGCCACCGGCTGCGGCAGGCTTTGCAGGCGCTTGGGCAGGCCGTGGAATTCGGCCAGCACCTGCCCCGCCAGGCGCGCGATCTCGTTGATCAGGAGGCCGATCCGCCCCTTGCCCTCGTCCTTGCGCTTGTTGAACGACGCCGCATCCGTCGGCAGCGGGTCCTGCAGGCAGGCGATGTCGATGGCCTTGGCCACGATCTGGTCGCGCAGATCCTCCTGCGTACCCACGCTCATGAACTGCATGCCCATCTGCTGCAGGCCCGGGATGTTCTTCTCCGCGAACTTGAGCTGCTCCTTGAACTGCAGCGCGAACAGGCGGCGCAGGCCCACGCGGTGAGTGCGCGCCGCCACGTTCGGGTCGTCGAACACTTCCAGGTCGCAGTGCGTGCCCTTGTCCACCAGCGCCGGGAAGCCGATCAGGGTCAGCTTGCCCTGGTTGATCTCCAGCAGCTCCGGCAGCTCGCCGAAGGTCCAGCTGGTGATGCCGGTATGCTGGCGCGCGGCCGGCGAGGCGGCCGGTGCGTGAGCGGGCGCAGCGGCGGGCTGCACGCCCCTCCCCTTGCCCGCAGGCGGCGCGGATGCCGGCTGCTGCTGCGCACGCGCGGGCGCCGCCGGCGCGGCAGGCTTGGCCTCGGCCAGCTTCTGGAAGCTCTGGCGCGCCTGCCCGCCCAGCTCGGCCTGCAGGGTCGCGAGGTTGCGGCCCATGTCCAGCTGGCGGCCATGCTCGTCGATCACCTTGAAATTCATGAACAGGTGCGCCGGCAGGGTCTCCAGCTTGAAGTCCGTGGTCAGCACCCGCACCCCTAGCTGGGCGTGGATGTCCGCGATCAGCACGTCGATCAGGTCGCCCCGGCCGAAGCTGCCCGCCGCATCGATGCGCTCGACAAAACGCGCCGCGTAGTCAGGCAGCGGCACGCAATGGCGGCGCAGCTTCTGCGGCAGGGATTTCAGCAGCAGGTGCACCTTCTCCTTCAGCATGCCCGGCACCAGCCAGGCCGCGCGCTCCTGCGGGATCTGGTTCAGCGCGAACAGCGGCACCGCCAGGGTCACGCCGTCGCGCACGCTGCCCGGTTCGAAGTGGTAGGACAGTCCCATCTCGATCCCGGTGACGTTCATCGTCTTCGGGAACAGCTCGGTGGTCACGCCCGCCGCCTCGTGGCGCATCAGTTCTTCGCGGTTCAGGAACAAGAGCTTGGGGTTGTCGCGCGACGCGTCCTTGTACCACTTCTCGAAGCCCGCGCCGTTGACGATGTCAAGCGGGATCTCCTTGTCGTAGAAGGCGTGGATCAGCTGGTCGTCCACCAGCACGTCCTGGCGGCGCGACTTGTGCTCGAGGTTCTCGATCTCCTTCACCAGCTTGTGGTTGTGGGCGTAGAACGCCAGGCGCGTCTCGTAGTCGCCCGCCACCAGCGCGTCGCGGATGAAGATCTCGCGCGACGCCAAAGGGTTGTGCTGGCTGTAGTTGATGCGGCGGTTGCTGTAGACGACGATGCCGTACAGGGTCGCGCGCTCCAGCGCCGTCACCTGCGCCTGGCGCTTTTCCCAGCGCGGCTCGCCCCAGGATTTCTTGAGCAGGTGCCCGCCGATCTTCTCGATCCACTCCGGCTGGATCTGGGCGATGGTGCGCGCGTACAGGCGCGTGGTTTCGACCAGTTCCGCCGCCATGATCCAGCGGCCCGCCTTCTTGCCCAGGGTCGAACCCGGCCAGATGTGGAACTTGATGCCGCGCGCGCCCAGATACACGCCACCCTGCTCGTCCTCGGCCTTGAAGCCGATGTTGCCCAGCAGGCCGGTGAGCAGCGCCAGGTGCAGCTGCTCGTAGGTGGCCGGCGCTTCGTTCAGGCGCCAGCCCTGCTCGCGCACGATGGTGAGCAGCTGCGAGTGCACGTCGCGCCACTCGCGCAGGCGCAGCTGCGACAGGAAGTTGGCGCGGCAGTTGTCCTGCAGCTGGCGGTTCGACTTCTTGTGCTCGATCGCTTCCTCGAACCACTTCCAGATCTTGAGGTAGCTGAGGAACTCGGACTTCTCGTCGGCGAACTTCTTGTGCTTCTCGTCGGCCTGCTGCTGGTATTCGATGGGACGGTCGCGCGGGTCTTGCGTCGACAGCGCCGAAGCCACGATCAGCATCTCGGTCAGGCAGTGGTTGTCCAGCGCGGCCAGGATCATGCGGCCCACGCGCGGATCGAGCGGCAGCTTGGCCAGCTTGCGGCCCAGCGGGGTCAGCTCGTTGGTATCGTCGACCGCGCCGATCTCCTGCAGCAGCTGGTAGCCGTCGGCAATCGCGCGGCCTTGCGGCGCCTCGATGAAGGGGAAGGTCTCGACGTCGGTCAGGCGCAGGGACTTCATGCGCAGGATGACCGAGGCCAGCGAGGAGCGCAGGATCTCCGGGTCGCTGAACTTGGGACGCTTGTTGTAATCGTCTTCCTCGTACAGGCGGATGCAGACGCCGTCTGCCACGCGGCCGCAACGGCCGGCGCGCTGGTTGGCGGCGGACTGCGCCACCGGTTCGATCTGCAGCTGCTCGACCTTGTTGCGGAAGCTGTAGCGCTTCACGCGCGCCAGGCCGGTGTCGACCACGTAGCGGATGCCCGGCACGGTCAGCGAGGTCTCGGCCACGTTGGTGGCCAGCACGATGCGGCGCGCGTTCGTGGTGCGGAACACGCGGTCCTGTTCTTCGACCGACAGGCGCGCGAACAGCGGCAGGATCTCGACATGCGGCGGATGGTGCTTGCGCAGCGCCTCCGCGCAATCGCGGATCTCGCGTTCGCCCGGCAGGAAGACCAGCACGTCGCCCGAGCCGATGCGGCACAGCTCATCGACCGCGTCGACCACCGCGTCCATCAGGTCGCGCTTGTCGCGGGCGGCTTGCGCCTTCGGCGGCGGTTCGCCCGGTTTCGCCGTGACGCCGACCGGATCGCGGTCTACGGGGCGGTAGCGCACTTCCACCTTGTACAGGCGGCCGGAGACCTCGATCACCGGCGCGGGCTTCTCCGGCGTGCCGAAGTGGCGCGCGAAGCGGTCGGCGTCGATGGTGGCCGAGGTGATGATGATCTTCAGGTCGGGCCGGCGCGGCAGCAGCTGCTTCAGGTAGCCGAGCAGGAAGTCGATGTTCAGGCTGCGCTCGTGCGCCTCGTCGATGATGATCGTGTCGTAGGCCTTGAGCAGCGGATCGGTCTGGGTTTCGGCCAGCAGGATACCGTCGGTCATCAGCTTGACCGAGGCGCCCTTCTGCAGCGTGTCGTTGAAGCGGACCTTGTAGCCCACGTGCTCGCCCAGCGGGGTACCGAGTTCCTGCGCGATGCGCTTGGCGGTCGACGACGCGGCGATCCGGCGCGGCTGGGTGTGTCCGATGACGCCCTTTTCGCCGCGGCCCAGCTCCAGGCAGATCTTCGGCAACTGCGTGGTTTTACCGGAGCCGGTTTCGCCCGATACGATCACCACCTGGTTCTCGCTCACCGCCTTCGCGATTTCCGCGCGGCGGCCGGATACCGGCAGGTCTTCGGGGAAGACGATCGGCGGCAGCGGATTACGCACGCGCACCGGCGCTTCTTCGCGCGGAGGACGCGCAGCACGCGGCTCTCCCTCCGGGCGGCGCTTGGGCGGCTGTGCGGATGCGTGTTTGGGGGAAGCGGCGCGCGCCGGCTGCGGCGAAGGCTTGTTACTCTGTTCAGACATTGATTTTTACAAGGTATTTGGTGCGCACATCGCGCAGCGAATTATAATGCGGCAAATGGAAAACCCTACCCAATTCGTCCAGTGGCTGCGCTCTGTCGCGCCGTATATTCATGCCTTTGGCGGCAAGACCTTCGTCGTCGCCTTCCCCGGTGAACTGGTCGCCTCCGGCGCCCTGCCGGTGCTGGCGCAGGATCTGTCGCTGCTGGTCGGCCTCGGCATCCGCATCGTGCTGGTGCACGGCTCGCGTCCGCAGGTGGCCGAACAACTCGCGCTGCGCAATGTCGAGGGCCGCTTCCACAACGGTATCCGCATCACCGACACCGCGGCGCTCGAATGCGCGAAGGAAGCCGCCGGCGAATTGCGTCTCGATATCGAAGCCGCCTTCAGCCAGGGCTTGCCGAACACGCCGATGTCGCATGCCCAGATCAGTATCGTCTCGGGCAACTTCGTGGTCGCCCGCCCGCTCGGCGTGATCGACGGCACCGACTTCGAGCTGACCGGCGTGACCCGCAAGATCCACGCCGAGAAGATCCACCCGATCCTGCAGACCGAGGACAGCCTGGTGCTGCTGTCGCCGCTGGGTTTCTCGCCGACCGGCGAGATCTTCAACCTGACGATGGAGGACGTTGCCGCCTCGGCCGCGATCGCCCTGCACGCCGACAAGCTGATCTACATCACCGAAACCCCGATGATGAAGGATGCCGGCGACGCCGAGCTGCGCGAACTGTCCTCGCACCAGGCCGAGGCCGTGCTGCAGGCCGGTTTCCTGCCGCCGGACGCCGCCTTCTACCTGCAGCACGCCATCAAGGCCTGCAACAGCGGCGTGGACCGCGCCCATATCGTGCCCTTCTCGACCGACGGCTCGGTGCTGCTCGAGGTGTTCACCCACGATGGCGTGGGCACCATGGTCAGCCACGAGAACCTGGAAAGCCTGCGCCAGGCCACAATTGAGGACGTCGGCGGAATTATCAAGCTGATCGAGCCGCTGGAAGCCGACGGCACCCTGGTCTACCGCGGCCGCGAGCTGATCGAGCGCGAGATCGACCAGTTCTCCGTCATCGAGCACGACGGCGTGATCTTCGGCTGCGCCGCGCTGTACCCGTTCCCGGAATCGAAGATGGCCGAGATGGCCTGCCTGACGGTGAGCCAGGAGGCCCAGACCCAGGGCGACGGCGAACGCATCCTCAAGCACATGGAAAACCGCGCTCGCGCGGCGGGCCTGAACAAGCTGTTCGTGCTGACCACGCGTACCTCGCACTGGTTCAAGAAGCGCGGCTTCGTGCCGGCCACGGTGGACGACCTGCCGAAGGACCGCCAGCATATGTATAACTGGCAGCGCCGGTCACAGGTTTTGATCAAGTCTTTATAATGGTGGTTTTACACCGTCCCGCATAACAGGAGTACACGATGGCCCGCACCGTCCACTGCATCAAACTGAACAAGGAAGCCGAAGGGCTGGATTTCCCGCCGGTTCCTGGCGAAATGGGCAAGAAGATTTATCAGTCCGTTTCGAAGGAAGCCTGGCAGGCCTGGCTGAAGCACCAGACCATGCTGATCAACGAGAACCGCCTGAACCTGGCGGATGACCGCGCGCGCAAGTACCTGGCGACGCAGATGGAGCGGCATTTCTTTGGTGAAGGTGCGGATCAGGCGGTGGGGTACGTGCCGCCGACTGCATAAGCCGGCGCTAACAGTAGGTAAAGAAACTTGGGTCCCCGCCTTCGCGGGGATGACGTTTTAAGGGCAGGTGCTGACGTTACACGTCAACAATCCGTATCTTATGCACGTCATCCCCGCGAAGGCGGGGACCCAAGTTTTTAGCGAACCAGCAACGCTACCGCTGTCGCAAACAGGCAAGTCACATCTTCCTGCACTGGCGCAACTCACACCGCGCCATGAACACCTTCCCACCCTCGCACTGCATCCGGTAGACCTCGATCGGCCCCGGCTCCGTGACCAGCCCCGCGCCCTGGCCGCCCGTGCAGCCCTGCGCCCGCGCCAGCTTCTCGACCGTCGCCGAGGACACGCCGGTCTGGAACGGCACCCGCTGGATCGGCGCGCCATTCGCATCAAGCAGCTGCGGCGCCGCCGGGGCGGCCGCAAGCGTCCGTGGCGCCGGCTCCATCTTGCTCTTGAACATGGAACAACCACCCAGCAGGACAGCCACCAGCACCAGCGCGCGTTTCATGGAAAGGCCTCGTAAAGCTTAGAACGACAGGGTCTTGACGCCTTCCGCCGTGCCCAGCAGGCAGACGTCGGCGCCGCGCTGCGCGAACAGGCCGACGGCGATCACGCCGACGATCTGGTTGATCTGGTTTTCCAGCGCCACCGGGTCGGTGATAGCCAGGCCGGCCACGTCGATGATCTCGCCGCCGTTGTCGGTGATGAAGGCTTCGTCGCTGCCCGCCTTGGTGCGCAGGCGCGGCTGGCCGCCCAGGGCTGCCAGCTTGCGCATCACGGCCGCACGCGCCATCGGGATGACTTCCACCGGCAGCGGGAACTTGCCCATGGTCTCCACCAGCTTCGAGCCGTCCGCGATGCAGACGAACTTCTGCGAGATCGACGCCACGATCTTCTCGCGGGTCAGGGCCGCGCCGCCGCCCTTGATCATCGCGCCGGCCGCGTTGATCTCGTCCGCGCCGTCGATGTAGACGGCGATCGATTCCACCTCGTTCATGTCGAACACCGGAATGCCGTGGCCGCGCAGGCGCGCCGCCGTACCTTCCGACGAAGCCACGGTACCCTTGATGCGGTCCTTGATCTTGGCCAGTTCGTCGATGAAGAAGTTGGCGGTCGAGCCAGTGCCGACGCCGATGATTTCGCCGTCGACCACGTAATCGATGGCGGAGCGTGCCACTGCCTGTTTGAGTTCGTCTTGAGTCATGATGCGCTGTTGGTAGAAGAAAAAGAATGCGACATTTTAAAGGATTCCCGCCCTGCGCCGCCGAAATCGCATCAGCACACGGCGTACGTGAATATCTTGTCAACACCAGTGATAGACTGATGTCTGAGGAGCACAGATGAATACAAAGATCCTGGCGCAGGTGCCGGTGCTGATGGCGCGCGACGTGCGGACCGCGCTCGATTTTTACGCCAGGCTGGGCTACGCCCTCGTCTTCGCGGACGACACCGAACAGCCGCGCTATGCCGGCGTGGCGCGCGACGGCCTGCATGTGCACCTGCAGTGGCAAGACGCCTCGCACTGGAACAATGCGCTCGACCGCCCCGCGTACCGCTTTGTCGTCGACGATGTCGACGCGCTCTACGCGGAGTTCCTGGCTGCCGGCGCGCTTCCGGCCCTCAGTACCAGTCCCTACCGGGAACCCGCGAACACCCCGTGGGGCACCAGGGAGTTTCACCTTCGCGATCCTGACGGCAACGCGCTGCAGTTTTGCGATCAATGAAGATCATGCCTGGCGCATTGCCAAAATTGCACTAACACATCAAACTCGGCCTTTTCCGATCAGGATGTCGATATCGATGAAAAAGCCCAGCATGCATCGCCTTGCCCTGTTATGTCTTGCGCTTGGCCTCGGCTGCGCCGCCCACGCCGACGAACCGGGCTTGTGCACCTCGCTGTGCTCCACGCAGAAGCAGGAGTGCAAGGCAAACGCCCTGGAGGCGACCGAAAACGATACGTCGAATTTCTTTGAAATGCGTGAGAAGAATCCTCACGCGCGCGCCGCCGCGCAGGGCCAGCCTGTTTCGGACATGACGCGCACCGCCGAAAGGTCGGATTTCGAGAAAAGAAAGCAGGCACGGTTCAACGCTTGCGAGAGCAAGTTCCGCCAGTGCACCCGTGCCTGCACCGTGCCGAGCTCTTCGGTAGTGCTGAAAAAAACCGGGCGCGCACAGTAACCCGGCAGGCGTATGGCTTATTCAAGACTACCCGCTTTCGCCGCATTGGCCGTCTTCCTGACAACAACCGCAAATGCGCACCAGGCAGACAATGAACAGGTCAGGGAACTCTCCCCGGTCGAGATCAACTCGAAGAAGAACCCGGGCAACGTGCCTTATGCTACCTTCCTCAAGCACCAGGCCTTCCTGCAATCCCTGCTGCCTCCGGAACCGCGTGTCATCGACCTGCGGCTTCGCCTGTCCTTCACCGGCATCACTGGCCCGGCACGCGACACCTATCTCCCGGACAGCTGGGCGGTCGCCATCGTCGGCGAGACGCAGGACCAGACCATCCCCGTCGACCGGGGAGGTTATTTCCTGCTGCCCAACAACGAGCAGGCGGCCAGGGAACAGGCCACTCTCATGTTCAACACCCAGACCCGCAAAGGCTACGTCAATGTGGCCTGGAAGCTCCGACTCAGGGAAGGTCAAATGCTTCCCTATGCGGACTTCGCGAAAGCCTTCGACGAGGTCAAGCGCGTGCAGCAGCAGATCCCCTGGTACCGGATCAGCATGTACGACGAACGGGTTGCGCGCTTCGACGGCTTGAAGGCGTGCTTCTTCACTGGCGAGGGCCGCATCGAGATCGGCGGCCAGCCGGCGGCGGCGCGCACCGAGGGCATGTGCCAGGTGATCCGCTTCGATCCGGCCCTGGCCGGCGTGGACCGGAACGACATCGCGTTCATCGGCCAGCTCGATACGGTCACGCTCCACGACGCCGCCAGGTGAAGCAGCCCTTCAGCTCCGGCGCGCCAGCCAGCGCGCAGGGCCGAGCGGCAGGTTGCTCCAGTTCACAGGCTCGGCCAGGAACAGCCCCAACACCTCTTCGTACATTGCCAGGCTGCCGCGATAGCGCTGCTGGCGCATCGCATCCGGCTTGCGCAGATGCTTGAGCACGAAGTAGTCGGCCAGCAGGTCGCCCTGCGCCTCCATGTTGTAGTCGGCCAGGCTGGCTCCTTCGCGCAGCGTGTAGTCATAGGACAACCCAATGCGCAAGGCCCCACGCAGCCGCACCGGATAGCCCAGCTGGTGCTGCCACACATGCACCATCTCGTGCATGAACCAGTGGATCGCGCCGGGATCGCCGCGCGTGTAATCGGGAAGGAAACAGGAATGGTGGAAATACAGGCTGCCGTTTGGCGTCATGCAGCAGTTCCTGGGCTGGAACGGCATGTACCGCCGGTTGTACACGCGTACCCGGCGGTAGTCGATGGCGTCGCGGAACAGCAGCGACGCCATCTGGATCTCACCCGCGCTGAGCGGGCGCGCGAGCGTCCGCATGCGCAAGCTTTTACTGCGGGCGGAGTGCCGCGGCCGCCTTGGCCAGCTCGGTGATCTGGTCCCACTGGCCGGCGTTCATCAGGTCCTTCGGCGTCAGCCAGGAGCCGCCCACGCAGGCCACGTTCTTACAGGCCAGGAACTTGGGCGCGGTCTCGATCGAGATCCCGCCGGTCGGGCAGAAGGTCACGTCCGGCAGCGGGCCGCCGATCGCGTTCAGCATGCCCACGCCGCCCGCCGGCACGGCCGGGAACAGCTTGAGCTGCCGGAAGCCCGCTTCGCGCGCCGCCATCACTTCGGACGGGGTCATCACGCCCGGCAGCAGCGGCAGGCCGCTGGTCCTGGCCGCTTCGATCAGGGTCGGGGTCAGGCCCGGCGACACGCCGAACACGGCGCCCGCATCGCGCGCGGCGGCGAATTCTTCCGGCTGGGTCAGGGTGCCGACGCCGACGATGGCGCCTTCGACCTGGCTCATGGCGCGGATCGCGCCGAGGCCGTGCTGGGTGCGCAGCGTGACTTCGAGCACGCGGATGCCGCCCGCTACCAGGGCCTTCGCCAGCGGCACGGCCTGGTCGGGATCGTCGATGGCGATAACCGGGATGACGCTCGCCGAGCGCATGATGTCAAGTAAGGTCATTTCTGCGTCCTAAAAAGAAAGTCTTCATCGGAACCCGGCATGATTTCGCCGGCGTCCACGCCTTCGTGCAGCGGTACGGTGGTCGGAATCGGCGACGGCAGCGGGAAGGTGGCAGCGCCCTCTTCCGCCGCGCTGATGGCGCTGCGGAACACCGCGAACAGTTCGCGGCCCATGCCGATGTGGCTCTTCGACAGGTCGGCGGTGGCCATCTTGCGCCCCGCCCAGACGTCGGCCGGCACCAGCGCATCAAGGGTGCCGGCGGTGGCGTCGACGCGGATCATGTCGCCGTCGCGCACCAGGCCCAGCGGGCCGCCGGCCAGGATCTCGGGCGAGACGTGGATCGCCGCCGGCACCTTGCCGGAAGCGCCCGACATGCGGCCGTCCGTCACCATCGCCACGTGGTAGCCGGCGTCCTGCAGGTTCGCCAGCGCCGGGGTCAGCGCGTGCAGTTCCGGCATGCCATTGGCGCGCGGGCCCTGGAAGCGGATCACGGCCACGAAGTCGCGGTTCAACTTGCCCGCCTTGTAGGCGTGCATGAAATCGTCCTGCGAATCGAAGGTCAGGGCCGGGGCCTCGACCACGTGGTGCTCGGCCTTGACCGCCGAGATCTTCATCACGGCGCGGCCCAGGTTGCCCTGCACCAGCACCATGCCGCCGTTGTTGCTGAACGGGTTCGAGGCCTTGCGCAGCACGGCTTCGTCGCCGCTCTGCTCCGGCAGGTCGCGCCAGACCACCTTGCCGTCTTCGCCCAGGAATGGCTCCTTGCAGTGGGCGCGCAGGCCGTGGCCCAGGATGGTGTTGACGTCATCGTGCGCCAGGCCGGCGTCCAGCAGTTCGCGGATCACGAAGCCGGGGCCGCCGGCGGCCTGGAAGTGGTTCACGTCGGCTTCGCCGTTCGGATACACGCGGGTCAGCGAAGGCACGACTTTCGACAGTTCGTCGAAATCGTTCCAGTCGACCACGATGCCGGCGGCGCGCGCCATCGCGATGATGTGCAGGGTGTGGTTGGTCGAGCCGCCGGTCGCGTGCAGCGCGACGATGGCGTTGACGATGGCTTTCTCGTCCACGATGCGGCCGATCGGCATGTAGTTGCCGCCCTGCTGGGAGATCGACACCGCGTGCTGGGCCGCGGCGCGGGTCAGCGCCTCGCGCAGCGGGGTGCCCGGGGTGACGAAGGCAGCGCCCGGCATGTGCAGGCCCATCATTTCCATCAGCATCTGGTTGCTGTTGGCCGTGCCGTAGAAGGTACAGGTGCCGGAGCTGTGGTAGGAGCGCGATTCGCCCTCGAGCAGTTCCTCCCGGGTGGCCTCGCCTTTGGCGTAGCGCTGGCGGATCGAGGCTTTTTCCTTGTTCGAGATGCCCGTGGTCATCGGGCCGCCCGGCACGAAGATGCCCGGGATGTGGCCGAAGTGCAGCGCGCCGATGAGCAGGCCCGGCACGATCTTGTCGCAGATGCCCAGGTAGAGCGCGGCGTCGAACATGTTGTGCGACATGCCGACGGCGGTGGCCATGGCGATGGCGTCGCGCGAGAACAGCGACAGCTCCATGCCCGGCTGGCCCTGGGTCACGCCGTCGCACATGGCCGGCACGCCGCTGGCGAACTGGGCCACGGCGCCGACTTGGCGCACGGCGTCCTTGATCACTTGCGGATAGGTCTCGAAGGGCTGGTGCGCCGACAGCATGTCGTTGTAGGAAGAGACGATCGCCACCGACGGCTGCTTGTATTCGCGCAGCTTGAGCTTGTCGTTGGCGGGGAAAGCGGCAAAGCCGTGCGCCAGGTTGGTGCAGGCCAGCGTGCTGCGCTGGACGCCCTGCACGCGGGCGGCTTCGAGATGCGCCAGGTAGGCCGCGCGGGACGGCTTGCTGCGCTGGATGATGCGATTGGTGACCTGTTCAACTACAGGGTGGAGCGCCATGTTCGTTCCTTCCAAAATTTTGTATCTGAAATTTTACTACAGAATCGCTCAATGCGCTTGTCGCCCGCCTTTCCTTCTTTTGGCAGGGAGGAGTGATCAGCCCAGCCGGCGGACTGGGAAATGGATGAGAAAGCGCGCACAAACTTTTATGTAGTGAATTTACGAGCGCTTCCCTGTATTATTCGCCTATCTATCATGTTAATTGTGCCACGCACCTTCATCCCATGCGCCTGCCTTCCCTGACCAGCACCGCCAGCTTCCAAGCCCTCGACCAACATGCAGAAGACGCCGAACTGTGGCAGATGCGCGAGCTGTTCGCCGCCGACCCGCAGCGCTTCGAGCGCCTGTCGGTCGAGGCCGCGGACCTGTTCCTAGACTATTCAAAAAATCGCCTCGACGGGCGCACGCTTGAACTGCTGGTCCAGCTGGCAAAAGAGCGCGGCGTCGAGCAGCGCCGCGACGCCATGTTCGCGGGCGAACGCATCAACAACACCGAGAACCGCGCCGTCCTGCATACCGCCCTGCGCGCCCCGCGCGACGCCAGGCTGACGGTCGACGGCCAGGATATCCCGGCCGACGTGCACGCCGTGCTCGACCGCATCAAGACCTTTACCGATGCCGTGCGCAGCGGCGAATGGAAAGGCCACACCGGCAAGCCCATCACCGACATCGTCAACATCGGCATCGGCGGCTCGGACCTGGGCCCCAAGATGGTCGTGCTGGCCCTGCGCCACTACGCCCATCCGCGCCTGCGCATGCACTTCGTGTCGAACGTCGACGGCCACGACATGGACGCGGCGCTCGGCCAGGTCGATCCGGAAACCACCCTCTTCATTGTTGCCTCGAAGACCTTTACTACCGCCGAAACCATGATGAACGCGCAGACCGCGCGCAGCTGGTTCCTCACGCATGCCAAGGAAGAGGCGCTGGCCAGGCACTTCGTGGCGGTGTCGACCAATACCGAGGCGATCAAGGCCTTCGGCATCGATCCGGCCAACATGTTCCCGTTCTGGGACTGGGTGGGCGGCCGTTATTCGGTCTGGTCGGCGATCGGCCTGTCGGTGGCGCTGGCGGTCGGCTTCGGCTACTTCAGCGACTTCCTGGCCGGCGCCCACGCCATGGACCAGCACTTCCGCACCGCGCCGCTGGAGCAGAACATGCCGGCGATCCTGGCCCTGGTGGGCTTCTGGAACCGCCAGTTCCTGGGCTGCCCGTCGGTCACCATCGCGCCCTACCACCAGGACCTGAACCGCTTCCCGGCCTACCTGCAGCAGCTCGACATGGAAAGCAACGGCAAGCGCGTCACCCGCGACGGCGAGCCGGTCGACACCGCGACCTGCCCGGCGATCTGGGGCGAATGCGGCACCAACGGCCAGCACGCCTACTTCCAGCTGCTGCACCAGGGCACCGACCTGACCCCGATCGACTTCATCGCCGCCCTGCGCCCGGCGCACGAGATGGAGCACCACCACACCGCCCTGCTGGCGAACTGCTTCGCCCAGTCGGAAGCCTTCATGAAGGGCAAGACCGCGGACGAGGTGCGCGCCGACCTGCAGCAGCAGGGCCTGCCTGCCGAGGAAGTCGAGCGCCTGGTGCCGCACAAGACCTTCCCGGGCAACCGCCCGAGCAATACCATCCTGATGGAACGCCTGACTCCGTCGACCCTGGGCGCGCTGATCGCGCTCTACGAGCACAAGACTTTCGTGCAGGGTGTGATCTGGGATGTCAACAGTTTCGACCAGTGGGGCGTTGAACTGGGTAAGGTGCTCGCCAAGAAAATCGAAGCCGAACTGGCGGGCGAACCGCAGCCGGACAAACACGACAGCTCGACCAACGGACTGATCGCACGCGCCAAGGCCGCGATCTGAGCAATCCAGGACAAGCAGAGAACATGGCAACCGAAAAATTCGAAGTGGTTCACGACGCGCCCATGCTCGTGGGTGAGTCGGCGATCTGGCACGAGGTCGAGTCGGCCTTGTACTGGGTCGACATCAACGGCCTGACGGTCAACCGCGTGCATCCGGCGAGCGGCAAGTATTCGTCGTGGAAGATGGCCTCGGAGCCGTCGGCGCTGGCAGTGGATGGCGACAACAACCTGGTCGTGGCCACGCGCCGCGGCCTGCTGCACCTGAACACCACCACCGGTGAAGAGACGCCGATCGCGGACGCGCCCTACGACATCACCAAGGTGCGCTTCAACGACGGCCGCGTGGACCCGGCGGGCCGCTTCTGGATCGGCACGATGTACGAGCCGCGCGACCAGCCGGCGGCAGAGATGTACGTGCTCGACCAGGGCCAGTTGCGCCGTGCGTGGGCGGGTGGGATGACCAATTCGAATGGACTGGCATGGAGCCTGGACGGGCGCACGATGTTCCATGCGGACACGACGACGCACAGGATCGATTGCTATGACTACGATCCGGCGACCGGGGCGCATAGTAACCAGCGCACTCTCCTGAGCTTCCCGACCGACAAGTCGGCGCCGGGATATGGCGGGCGTCCGGACGGGGCGACCATCGACAGCGAAGGCGCCTACTGGGTGGCGATGTTCGAGGGTGGGCGCGTGCTGCGCATTTCGCCGCAGGGCGAGATCCTGCGCGAGATCCTGGTGCCGGCGCGCTGCCCGACTTCGCTGGCGTTTGGCGGGACGGATCTGCGGACCTTGTATATCACCACGGCGAGCCATGGGCGCTCGGCGGCGGAGCTGGCGGAGTATCCGCTGAGCGGGAAGGTGCTGTGCACGCGGGTGGATGTGGCGGGGCGGGAGGAGCCGGAGTATCGCGGCTGAGCAGTCCGCACGCCCCTCCTTGCACTACCACCCTCAACACCGTCACCCCCGCGAAGGCGGGGCCCAAGTTTGTTCGAGGGCCACTTCGGTTGCAGTAAGTGGCGACGCACGAAAACTTGGATCCCCGCCTTCGCGGGGACGACGCTTAAGAGCTAACGACACCGTTGCCGCTAACAACACGCGGACTACTGCGCGCTTTCCGACGCGCCTCTCCCCCTCCGCTTATGGCACCATCAAACGCCATCCCCTCCAGATCGCTTTCGTAGTAAATTTTCTTGCAAATCGAATATTTGTGTAGTAAATTTACATTAAGCTCTCCCTCATCCCTTGCACTGATTCCGACGACCATGGCCCTTTCCGATTTCGATCTCGTTTTCTTTGGCGGCAGCGGCGACCTTGCGATGCGCAAGCTGCTCCCCGCGATGTACGCGCGCGACGTCTGCAATGACCTCCCCGCCAGCGCCCGCATCATCTGCGTCGGCCGCGACGACATGACCCAGGAAGCCTTCCTGCAATTCGTCGAAAGCAACTCGAAACCGCACATCAAGGAAACCCCGGTCGACGAACACTGGGTCCGCTTCCTCAAGCGCATCACCTACGTGGCCCTGAACGCCACCGACGTCGGCACCTACGACCCGCTGGTCGAGGCCCTGCGCAAGGACGAGTCCCTCACCCGCGTCTACTACCTGGCCACCCCGCCCCACCTGTTCGCGACCATCTGCGACAACCTGGCCGAGACCGGCCTGGCCACGCCGAACTCGCGCGTGGTGCTGGAAAAGCCGCTCGGCCGCGACCTGGCTTCGGCCAAGCAGATCAACGCGGACGTGGGCAAGGTGTTCGCCGAATCGCAGATCTACCGGATCGACCACTACCTGGGCAAGGAAACCGTGCAGAACCTGCTGGCCCTGCGCTTCGGTAACATCCTGTTCGA
Organism: Massilia sp. ZL223; assembly: GCF_018119395.1. Taxonomy (GTDB): domain Bacteria; phylum Pseudomonadota; class Gammaproteobacteria; order Burkholderiales; family Burkholderiaceae_D; genus Telluria. The sequence goes on along the minus strand of NZ_JAGPWD010000007.1, from coordinate 40,828 downwards.
GCCGCTGTGGCGCCGCGAATGGATCTCGGACGTGCAGATCACCATCGCCGAGAAGATCGGCGTGGGCAACCGCCTGGGCTACTACGACACCTCGGGCGCGCTGCGCGACATGCTGCAGAACCACCTGCTGCAACTGCTGTGCATCGTCGCCATGGAACCGCCGGCCTCGATCGCGCCGGACGCCGTGCGCGACGCCAAGCTGCAGGTGCTGCGCTCGCTGAAGCGCTTCACCCCGACCACCCTGGCCCAGAACATCGTGCGCGGCCAGTACCGCGCCGGCCACATCGACGGCAAGGCCGTGCCGGGCTACCGCGACGAGCCGGAAGCGCCCAAGCAGTCGCGCACCGAGACCTTCGTGGCGATGAAGGCCGAGATCGACACCTGGCGCTGGGCCGGCGTGCCCTTCTACCTGCGCACCGGCAAGCGCATGGCCGACCGCCTGGCCGAGATCGTGGTGCGCTTCAAGCAGATCCCGCATTCGATCTTCAACCAGCCGACCTCCAGCTTCCAGCCGAACAGCCTGGTGATCCGCCTGCAGCCGGACGAAGGCCTGTCGATGAACCTGATGGCCAAGACCCCGGGCGACTCGATGCGCCTCAAGCAGGCCGAACTCGAACTGGACTTCCGCGAGCAGTTCACCAGCCCGCGCATGGAAGCCTACGAGCGCTTGCTGCTCGACGTGCTGCGCGGCCAGCTGACCCTGTTCATGCGTGGCGACGAACTGGAGGCGGCCTGGGAATGGGTCGAGCCGATCCTGGACCACTGGGAAGAAGACGACAGCGCACCGGCGCCCTACACCTCCGGCACCTGGGGCCCTGCCGCATCGAGCGCGCTGATCGGCCGCGACGGCCTGCAGTGGCGCGAAGAAGTCCTGCCGGAAGACTGAGGCCGCCATGCTGCTCGACTCGATCCGCACCCAGCTCGATTCGCTCTCCAAGTCGGAGCGCAAGGTCGCGCTCGCGGTGCTTGCCGCCCCGTCCGCGACGGTCAGCCAGAACATCACGGCGCTGGCCAAGAGCGCGCAAGTGTCCGAACCGACCGTGGTGCGCTTCTGCCGCACGCTCGGCTATGAAGGCTGGCACGAGTTCAAGCTCAAGCTGGCCCAGGGCCTGGCGCTGGCCCTGCCCGGCGCCAACGAGCAGCCGGCCCAGGACGACCTGGCCTCGGACCTGATCAACAAGATCTGCAGCCGCTCGATCAATACCCTGCTCGACCTGCGCAACAACCTCAAGCCGGAACTGATCCAGAAGGCGCTCGATATCCTGTCGCGGGCGAACAAGATCGAGTTCTATGGCCAGGGGACCTCGGGCTTCGTGGCGGCGGATGCGCAGCACAAGTTCTTCCGTTCGGGCGTGCCGACGGTGGCTTATACCGATCCGGCGATTCACTCCATCGCCGCGGCGCTGCTGCGCGAAGGGGATGCGGTGGTGGCGATTTCGCAGCGCGGGAACAACCCGGCGCTGACGCGCTCGGCCAAGCTGGCAAGGGCCGGCGGGGCCGAGGTGATCGTGCTGGCGCCGTCGGGGACGCCGCTGGCGGAGATGGCGACCTTGTTCATTCCGATTGATCTGGTGTTTGCGATCGACCCGTACACGCCGATTTCGGCGCGGCTGGCTTACCTCGTGGTCATCGACGTGCTGGCGGTGGGGCTGGCCTTGCGCCGCGGGCCGGAGTTCCGCAAGAAGATGCAGAATGCGCAGAAGGCGCTTCAAGAGTTTGATATGCAGTTTGATTCGTTTATTGGCTAACACTGCGGGCCGCAGCCATTACCCCACAGGTGTAAAATACCGGGTTTCGACCGTCCATCGCTCCCCGCCATGCACATCAACCCCGAACGCAGCACCCGCCCCGACTACGACCTCCTGGTCCGCCAGGTCACCAGCATCCTCGAAGGCGAACGCGACCTGACCGCGAACGCCTCCCAGTTCTCCGCCCTCGTCTACGACACCATCGCCGACCTGAACTGGGCTGGCTTCTACCTCACCGTTCCCTCGAAAAAAGGCGAAGGCCAGGACCTGCTGGTCGGTCCCTTCCAGGGCAAGCCGGCCTGCGCCCGCATTCCTTTCGGCCGCGGCGTCTGCGGCACGACCGCCGTCGAGCGCAAGACCATCGTGGTGCCGGACGTGCATGCCTTCCCGGGCCACATCGCCTGCGATTCGGCCTCGGCGTCGGAAATCGTGATTCCGCTGATCAAGGACGACAAGCTGATCGGCGTGTTCGATATCGATAGCCCGAAGGCGGATCGCTTTTCTGAAGAAGATCGCGTTGGGCTGGAGCGCATGATTGCTGCGTTCCTTGAGGGTACCGACTGCTAATACGTTGTTGGTTTGCAAGCAAACTTGGGCGGGACAATGCCAGTGGCATTGTCCCGGCCTTCGCCGGGACGACGGGGTAAGTGGCTCGAGTTAGCGTGACGAACACCCGCACACTTAGCACGTCATCCCGGCGCAGGCCGGGATCCAAGTTTCCAAACCCCAGCCCCCGCCACTAGAATACAAGTTACACTCCCAAACACCGAGACCCACACCATGAACCAACTCGAACAGCTCAAGCAATACACCACCGTGGTCGCCGACACCGGCGACTTCCAGTCGATCAAGGCCTACGCCCCGCAAGACGCGACCACCAACCCGTCGCTGATCCTGAAGGCCGTGCAAAAGCCGGAATACCGCCCGCTGCTGGAAAAGGCCATCGCCGACGCGCCGCACGCGGAAATCGATGAAATCGTCGACAACCTCCTGATCGGCTTCGGCGTCGAGATCCTGAAGTATGTCCCGGGCCGCGTCTCGACCGAGATCGATGCCGCCCTGTCCTTCGACACCGAAGCGACCGTGGCGAAAGGCCGCGAACTGATCGCCCTGTACGAAAAGGCCGGCGTGTCGCGCGAGCGCGTGCTGATCAAGATCGCCTCGACCTGGGAAGGCATCCGCGCCGCCGAGATCCTGGAAAAGGAAGGCATCCACTGCAACCTGACCCTGCTGTTCTCGCTGTGCCAGGCCGTGGCCTGTGCCGAAGCCGGCGTCCAGCTGATCTCCCCGTTCGTGGGCCGCATCTACGACTGGTACAAGAAGTCGACCGGCATTGAATACACCGGCGCCGACGATCCGGGCGTGCAGTCGGTCAAGCGCATTTACCAGTACTACCGCAAGTTCGGCTACAAGACCGAAGTCATGGGCGCGAGCTTCCGCAACACCTCTCAAATCCTGGAGCTTAGCGGCTGCGACCTGCTGACCATCTCGCCGGACCTGCTGCAGAAGCTGGCCGACACCGATGCGCCGGTCGAGCGCAAGCTGACCACGGATGCGAACGCCGACATCGCCAAGATCGACATCGACGAGAAGACCTTCCGCTTCATGCTGAACGAAGACGCGATGGGCACCGAGAAGCTGGCCGAAGGCATCCGCGCCTTCGTCGCCGACTCGATCAAGCTGAAGAAGATGATCGCCCAAATGCGCTAAGCCCCCGGCGACCCGCATACAAGAACGCCGCCCTCGAGGCGGCGTTTTTCATTGGTGCGCCCGCTTCAGCAAGCCCGCAGGCCCGCCAGGTAGGTGTCGACCACATGCCCGCCCACCGCAAGCAGCTCGAAGCTGGTGGGTTCGAAGATCCAGTTGCGGATCAGGCCATCGATCATGATCCAGCAGCCCATCGCCGACTCGCGGGTGCCGAGCTCGGGCCGCAGCATGCCCTTCTCCTTCGCCTGCTTCAAATGGCCTTCCATCTTGTCCTGCCACAGGCCGATCGATTCGCGCCGGCGCGCGCGTACCGAGTCGACTTCGTCCACGAACTCGGTCTTGAGGGTGGCGATCTCGAACACGCGGCGCGCCTTTTCGTCCTCGGCCACGATGCGCAGCACCGTCATCATCTCGTCGCGCAGGCATTGCAGCGGGTCGGTGACTTCGCGCTGCTCCAGCACCTGCATCGCTTCTTCGATCGGGAACTTGCCGCGGTCCATCATCGCGTTGAACAAGGCGCCCTTGTCCAGGAAATGCCAATAGATCGCACCGCGCGTCACGCCCGCCGCGCTTGCTATATGCTGCAACGTTGTCCTTGAAACGCCTTGTTTCGCGAACAATATTTCCGCTGCGTCTAGAATACTGTCGCGGGTCGCGGCCGCTTCTTCCTTGGTACGACGGGCCATCTTTGAACGCCTATTCCAAAAATCGGATGACAAAACAATTTACATACAATCGTGATAGTATATAAAACTGACTGCAAAATCCAGCGATGATATCGCTCTCACGGGAGAAGTTGTTGTTGTGAGAGTGCGTCATCCTGTTTCATTAACTAGAAGGAAGCATGTAATGCGCTCTGCCAACTCCTCTTCCCTGTCCATGACCCGGGTTGCCGCCGCTACCCTGGCGGCCCTGGTGCTGCTGTCCGCCTGCGGCAAGAAAGACGCAGCCGCCCCTGGCGCCGGGGGCCCCGGCGGCCAGATGCCGGCCCCGGAAGTCGGCGTCATCACCACCAAATTCGAACCGGTCGCCCTGCAGACCGAATTGCCGGCGCGCGCCGAGCCGGTCCGCACCGCCCAGGTGCGCGCTCGCGTCAACGGCGTCGTCCTGAAGCGCCTGTTCACCGAGGGAAGCGAAGTCAAGCAAGGCCAGTCGCTGTTCCAGATCGATCCGGCGCCTTACCAGGCCCAGCTTAACAGCAGCCAGGCGGCGCTGGCGCGCGCCCAGGCCACCCTGAACCAGGCCAGCGCCCAGGCCAAGCGCTACGCGCCGCTGGCCGAAGCCAAGGCGATCAGCGAACAGGAATACACCAACGCCGTCGCCGCCCAGAAGACGGCCGAGGCCGAAGTGGCGGCCGCCCGGGCCCAGCTGCGCGTCTCGCAGATCAACCTCGGCTATTCCAACGTCTACGCCCCGATCTCCGGCCGCATCGGCCGCGCCCTGGTGACCGAAGGCGCGCTGGTGTCCGCCGCCGAAGCCACCGAAATGGCGCTGATCCAGCAGACCAACCCGATGTACCTGAACATCACCCAGTCGGCCAGCGAGCTGCAGCGCCTGCGCAAGCAGGCCGGCGCCTCGAAGCTTGCATCAAGCCTGCCGGTCACCGTGATGCTGGACGACGGCACCGAAATGCCGGTGCGCGGCAAGCTGCTGTTCTCGGACGTGACCGTGGATCCGAGCACCGGCCAGGTGACCCTGCGCGCCACCGTGCCGAACGCCGACAACGCCCTGCTGCCGGGCCAGTACGTGCGCGTGCGCCTGGCCCAGGCCGAACTGCCGAACGGCATCCTGGTGCCCCAGCAGGCCGTCACCCGCGGCGGCGCTCAGGGCGACACCCTGACTGTGATCGGCGCCGACAACAAGCCGGTCCCGCGCACCGTCAAGATCGCCTCGCAGAACGGCCAGAACTGGGTCGTCACCGAAGGCCTGAAGGAAGGCGAGCGCGTGATGGTCGACGGCTTCCAGAAGCTCCAGATGCTGCCGCCGGGCACCCCGGTCAAGACCGTGCCGTGGACGCCGAAGGCCCAGACGGCCGCCGCGCCGGCCCCGGCAGCCGCGAAGTAAGCAAGAACAGGAACTCCAATGGCACGCTTTTTCATTGACCGCCCTATTTTCGCCTGGGTGATCGCGCTGTTCATCATGGTGATCGGCGGCGTCTCGATCACCCAGCTGCCGATCGCGCAGTATCCGAACGTGGCTCCGCCATCGATCGTGATCAACGCCGCCTACCCGGGCGCCTCCGCACAGACCCTGGAAGACTCGGTCATCTCCGTCATCGAACGCGAGATGAACGGCTCGCCGGGCCTGATCTACATGGAATCGAGCAGCTCCGCCAACGGCAGCGGCTCGATCACCCTGACCTTCGAAACCGGCACCAACCCGGACCTGGCCCAGGTGGACGTGCAGAACCGCCTGTCGCGCGCGGCTCCGCGCCTGCCGCAGGCGGTGAACCAGCAGGGCGTGCGCGTCGACAAGGTGCGCGCGAACTTCCTGCTGTTCACGATCCTGTCGTCGGACGATCCGAAGTGGGACCCGATCGCGCTGGGCGACTACGCCTCGCGCACCGTGCTGCCTGAACTGCAGCGCATCAAGGGCGTCGGTACCGCCCAGCTGTTCGGCACCGAGCGCGCGATGCGCGTCTGGATCGACCCGGCCAAGCTGGTGGGCTTCCGCCTGTCCCCGGCCGACGTCAACAACGCGATCCGCAGCCAGAACGCCCAGGTGGCCTCGGGCACCATCGGCGAACTGCCGCTGGCCGCCGGCCAGGAAATCAACGCGACCGTGGTCGTGACCGGCCAGCTCTCGACCGTCGAACAGTTCGGCAACATCGTGCTGCGCGCGAATCCGGACGGTTCCACCGTGCGCCTGAAGGACGTGGCGCGCATCGAGATCGGCGGCCAGGGCTACGCCACCTCGGCGCGCCTGAACGGCAAGCCGTCGACCGGTATCGGTATCCAGCTGGCGCCGTCCGGCAACGCGCTCGAAACCGCGAAGCTGATCAAGGCGCGCATGGAAGAACTGTCGAAGTTCTTCCCGGCCGGGATGAAGTACGCGATCCCGTTCGACAGCTCCAAGTTCATCGACATCTCGATCGAGCAGGTGGTGCATACCCTGATCGAAGCGATCGTGCTGGTGTTCCTGGTGATGTACCTGTTCCTGCAGAACATCCGCTACACCCTGATCCCGACCATCGTGGTGCCGGTCGCCCTGCTCGGCTCCCTGGCTACCCTGCTGGCGCTGGGCTTCTCGATCAACGTGCTGACCATGTTCGGCATGGTGCTGGTGATCGGTATCGTGGTCGACGACGCCATCGTGGTGGTCGAGAACGTCGAGCGCATCATGAGCGAGGAAGGCTTGCCGCCGCTGCAGGCCACCCGCAAGGCGATGGGCCAGATCTCCGGCGCGATCATCGGCGTGACCGTGGTGCTGATGTCGGTGTTCGTGCCGCTGGCCTTCTTCGGCGGCGCGGTCGGCAACATCTACCGCCAGTTCGCGGCCGTCATGGTGTCCTCGATCGCCTTCTCGGCCTTCCTGGCGCTGACCCTGACCCCGGCGCTGTGCGCCCACCTGCTCAAGCCGGTGGAAGCAGGCCACCACCACGAGAAGAAAGGCTTCTTCGGCTGGTTCAACCGCAAGTTCACGGCCACCGCCAAGAACTACGAGAGCTGGGTCGCGCGCCTGCTGCGCGGCACCGGCCGCGCGATGCTGGTGTTCGTGGTCGTGACCGGCGTGGTCGCCCTGCTGTTCACGCGCATGCCGAATTCCTTCCTGCCGAACGAAGACCAGGGCTACGTGATCGCCAACATCCAGCTGCCGCCGGGCGCGACCCAGGAGCGCACCAGCGAGGTGATGCGCCAGGCCGAAGCCTTCATCATGAAGCAGCCGGAAGTCGCGAACATGGTCAGCGTGCTGGGCTTCTCGTTCTCGGGCTCCGGCCAGAACATGGCGCTGGCCTTCATTCCGCTCAAGGACTGGAGCGAGCGCAAAGGCGACGGTTCGAGCGCGCAGGCGCTGGCCGGCCGCATCATGGGCGGGCTGTCGGGCGTGCGCGACGCCTTCATCTTCGCGCTGTCGCCGCCGCCGATCCCGGAACTGGGCCGCGGCACCGGCTTCACCTTCCGCCTGCAGGACCGCGGCGGCAACGGCCACAACGCCCTGCTGGCGGCGCGTAACCAGCTGCTGGGCATGGCGGCGCAGAGCAAGATCCTGGCCGGCGTGCGTCCGGAAGGCCTGGAAGACGCGCCGCAGGTGATGCTCGACATCGACCGCGACAAGGCGCAGGCCCTGGGCGTGACCTTCGATGCGATCAATACCGCGATCTCGACCTCGCTCGGCTCGGCCTACGTGAACGACTTCCCGAACGCCGGCCGCCTGCAGCGTGTCGTGGTGCAGGCCGAGGCCAGCGCCCGCATGCAGCCGGACGACCTGCTGCGCCTGAACGCGATGAACGTGCAGGGCCAGCCGGTGCCGCTGTCGTCCTTCGCCACCACGCGCTGGATCACCGGTCCGATGCAGACCATCCGCTACAACGGCTATCCGGCGATGAGCATCGCGGGCGACGCCAAGCCGGGCTATTCGACCGGCGACGCGATGGCCGAGATGGAACGCCTCGCGGGCCAGCTGCCGTCCGGCTTCGCCTTCGAATGGACTGGCCAGTCGCGTGAAGAGAAGCTGTCCGGTTCGACCATGGGCATCCTGATGGCCTTCTCGATGCTGGCGATCTTCCTGGCGCTGGCGGCGCTGTACGAGAGCTGGTCGATTCCGGTCTCGGTGCTGCTGGTGGTGCCGCTGGGCGTGCTCGGCGCGATCCTGGCGGCGATGCTGCGCGGTTATCCGAACGACGTGTACTTCAAGATCGGCCTGGTGACCATCATCGGCCTGGCGGCGAAGAACGCGGTCCTGATCATCGAATTCGCGAAGGACCTGCAGGCGCAGGGCAAGTCGCCGATGGAAGCGGCGATCCAGGCGGCGCACCTGCGCTTCCGTCCGATCATCATGACCTCGCTGGCTTTCATCCTGGGCGTGCTGCCGCTGGTGATCGCCGGTGGCGCGGGTTCGGCATCGCAGCGTGCGATCGGTACCGGCGTCATGGGCGGCATGATCACCGCGACGACCCTGGGCGTGCTCTTCGTTCCTGTATTCTTCGTCGTGATCCGCAAGTTCTTCAAGGGCAGCGAGCGCCAGCGCAAGAAGTACGCGCATGAAGAAGAAACCGTCGTCGTGGACAAGAAAATATGATCAAACACATCAAACTCATCGTGACTCCGCTGGCGCTGGCTATGGCGCTGGCAGGCTGCATGTCGCTGGCGCCCAAGTACGAGCGTCCGGCGGCGCCGGTGGCGGGCAGCTTCCCTGGCGTGCCGCGTGCGGCCACCGCACCGGCCAACGCGGCCGCCACGGAAGCGGCAGCCAACATGGAATGGCAGCGCTTCTTCGCCGACGCGCGCCTGCGCCAGCTGATCGAGCTGTCGCTGGCCAACAACCGCGACCTGCGCATCGCCATCGCCAACATCGAGCAGGCGCGCTCGCAGTACCGCATCCAGCGTGCGGACCGTCTGCCGACGGTGGGCGCCGCCATCACAGGCCAGCGCCAGACCACCGGCGAAGACGAACCGATCAACAGCGTCTACCAGGCCGGCTTCACGGTCTCCAGCTTCGAGCTCGACCTGTTCGGCCGCGTGCGCAACCTGTCGGATGCGGCGCTGGCGCAGTACCTCGCCACCGAGGAAGCGCGCAAGACCACGCAGATCAGCCTGGTCGCTTCGGTCGCCAACGCCTACCTGCAGCTGCTGGCGGACGAGGAATTGCTGTCCCTCGCCCAGCGCACCGTGCAGACCCGCGAGGAGTCGGACAAGCTGACCCAGCTGCGCTTCGAGAACGGCGTCGTGTCGCGCCTCGAGCTGCAGCAATCGCGCTCGCTGGTCGAGACCGCGCGCACCACCTTGGCGCAAGCCCAGCGCCAGCGCGCGCAGGACATCAACCTGCTGACCCTGCTGGTCGGCCAGCCGCTGCCTGAGCTGCAGCCGGGCGCGGTCACCCTCGCGGCGACCGAGCTGCCGGACCTGCCGGCCGGGCTGCCGTCCGACCTGCTGGCCAGCCGCCCGGACATCCGCGCGGCCGAGCAGCAGCTGATCGCCGCCAATGCCAACATCGGCGCGGCGCGCGCCAACTTCTTCCCGCGCATTTCGCTGACGGGCAGCGTGGGCAGCGCCAGCACCGAGCTGTCGGGGCTGTTCAAGAGCGGATCGTATGGCTGGACCTTTGCGCCGCAAGCGGTCCTGCCGATCTTCGACTACGGCCGCAACACCGCGGTGCTGGGTTCTGCCCGTGCGCAGCGCGATGTCGCGGTGGCCCAGTACGAGCGCTCGATCCAGACGGCCTTCCGCGAAGTGGCGGATGCGCTGGCGGGACAGGCGACCTTCAGCGAGCAGCTGCGCGCCCAGCGTGCCGTGGCCGAGGCGGAAAGCGAGCGCTTCAACCTGTCGGACCTGCGTTACCGGAATGGGGCGGCGAGCTACCTGGATCTGCTGGATGCGCAGCGTTCGCTGTTCCAGGCGCAGCAGCTGGCGATTCAGGCGAACCTGCAGCGTTTGCAGAATCAGGTCACCCTGTACCGCGTGCTGGGCGGGGGATGGACGGAGCCTGCGGCGCCGGTCGCGGCGCGCTGAGCGACTTTATCGGAACGGGCCTTCGGGCCCGTTTTTTATTGCAGTGGTGTGCGCGAAGCTTGGGTTCCGCAACTCGCGTACGCCCTTGCCCAGCCGCTTGCGCAACAAGGACCGCAGCGTCACCCCATCCTTATACCCGACCTGCTCCGCAATCCGCTCCACCGAAGAATCGCTCGTTCTGAGCAAATGCACCGCCCGCTCGATCCGCAGATCCTGCACATGCTCGACAGGCGTCTTCCCCAAGGTATCCGCCATCCTTCGCGCTAGGGTACGCTTGCTGGTCGCCAGCGCCCCCGCCGCCGCCTCCAGGCTGAAACGCTTCGCCAGATGCTCCCGTGCCCACCGGTCGAAGCCGGCAACGAGCGGATCGTGGTGCAGCAGATGATCCGAGATCACATACGCACTCTGGCTCGGCCGCGCATCGACGATCAGGTAGCGCGCTACCAATGCCGCCAGCTCGGGACTGGACTGCCGGATCAACCACAGCGCCAGGTCCAGGTGCCCCAGCGCCGCGCCCGCGGTGACGAACTGCCCCGACTGCACCACCATGCGCCGCGCGTCCAAACCCACATGCGGATGGCGTTCGCGGAACATCGGCGTCAGCCACCAGGTGCAGGTCGCCTCATGCCCGTCCAGCAGCCCCGTCTCCGCCAGCACGAAGGCGCCGATGCAGGGCGCCGCGATGCGCACGCCCTGCTCCGCCCAGCGCCGCAGCGCCAGGCCCGCGTCGCGGACTTCCTCGCTCGCCAGCGCTTGCGCCAAAGGCTCCGGCATCTTGTACCCGATCGCCGGTACGATCACCAGGTCCGGCACGCCGCAGCTCTCCACCGGCACCACCGGCACGCCCAGCCCCTGCGCGCTGCGCACCTCGGCGCGCACACCGGCCAGCGTGAGTTCGAAGGGCGCGTGCGGCCCGGCCAGTTCGCCGGCAGTGCGGAATGCATCGAGCACCGTGGCCAATCCGGTGTCAAATACGGCATTCAGGGCGAGGACGACGATGCGCATGGCAAATTCGGTATCGATATAGTCAATTCTGCCAGTTTCTCATTGCCACCCGCCGCTGTACAGTGACGCTTGCTTCGAATAAGGAGAAACACCATGTTCCAGAAAACCCTGGTCGCCGGATGGGGCGACATGGACTTCAATGCCCACATGCGCAATACCGCCTACCTCGACAAGTCGGCCGACGTGCGCATGATGTATTTCGCCGAGCACGGCTTTCCGATGAGCGAGTTCATGCGCCTGCAGCTGGGGCCGGTGGTGATGCGCGACCAGATCGAGTACTTTCGCGAATGCCGCCTGCTCGACGAGATCACGGTCACCTTCGAGATGGCGGGGCTGTCGGAGGACGCCAGCCGCATGAACCTGCGGAACACCTTTTACCGCGAGGGCGTGCTGCGCGCGCGCGTGACCTCGCTGGGCGGCTGGTTCGACCTGCGCCAGCGCAAGCTGACCGTCCCGCCCCCCGAGCTTGCCGACCTGCTGCGCAGCCTGGCGCGCACCGAGGATTTCGCCGGCCTGCCGGGGAGCGCGCGCTGATCCGGCGTGTTGAAGCGCGGAATTGATTGCGCGCGGACGCGGGCCGGGAACGATTTGGCTACACTGGACGCATCGACCGCTTGATGCGCCTTGGGCGCTTGCCGGCCATGCGACAATTCTTGCACACACACTGGAAGCTGATTGCGATCCTGCTTGCCATCGTGCTGGCGCTGATCACGGCGGAAATCGATTCCGCCCCCGCCGCGCCGCCGCTGACGGCGCGCCTGCGCGCCCACGTGGAAGCGACGTCCACCACGGCGCCTGATGCTTCCGGACGCTATATCGAGACCACGCTCAAGCGCTTCGGCTACGCGCCTGTGCGCGTACGCCAGGCGCGCGATATCGAAGTGTCGATTGCGAACCTGGCGCCGGGCGCACGGCCCGAACGCGTCTTCATCGTCGGCGACCGCGGCGGCGGCACGGCGGCAGTGCTGGAGCTGGCGCGCATCCTGAAGACCATGCAGCCCAGCCGCGGCACCGAGATCCGCTTCGTATTCTTCGCCGATCAGGCGCCCGTGGAGAGTGCGGATGGGCTGCCGGAGGCAGGCAGCTTCATCGCCTTCGCCGGCACCATGGAGGCGTCGGCGCGGGTGCGCCAGGCGCTGGACGCCTTCAGGGAACAGACGGAAACGCTGGATCACGGCCTGGCGGCGCCGGCCCATGTGATGGGCGTGACCCTGTCGGACCATCGCAGCCGCGAGCGTCCCGGCTCCCCTGCCCTGTTGATCACCGAGACCGGCTTCCTGGACTACCCCTACCATCGCACTTCGGAGAAAGTGGACGTGGACGGCATGGCGCGCGTGGTCAGCGGCCTGGCGCGCACCATCACCGCGCTCGCCGGCGCGGTACGCACCTAGCAGCTCACTCGGCCAGGAACATCTCCTGCAGGTCGTTCAGGAAGCGCTGGCCCAGTTCGGTCGGGCGGATCAGCTTGTGGTCGCGGTAGAGCAGGCCCTTGGCCTCGGCCTCGTTCAGGGCTTTGCCGATGGTGCTGATGCTCATGCCGGTGCGCTCGCCGAACAGGTTCGGATCGAAGCCGTCGACCAGGCGCAGCGCGTTGAGCATGAATTCGAAACCCATGTCGGCGCGGCCGATCTCGCGCTCTTCCTGCACCGGGTTGCCGCGCCTGGCCGCCTCGATGAAGGAGGCCGGCTGCTTGAAGCGCGCCTGGCGCAGGATGCGGTGCGGGAAGGAGATCTTCGAATGCGCACCGGCGCCGATGCCGAGGTAGTCGCCGAACTGCCAATAGTTCAGGTTGTGGCGCGCGCGGCGGCCCTTCTGTGCGTAGGCCGATACTTCGTAGTGTTCGTAACCCGCTGCGGCGGTCACCTCCGCGATCATGTCCTGCATGTCGGCGCTGGTGTCGTCGTCCGGCAGCTGCGGCGGATACTTGGCGAACACGGTGTTCGGTTCCATCGTCAGGTGGTACAGCGACAGGTGCGGCGGCTCGAAGGACAGCGCGGTCTCCAGGTCGTGGCGGGCTTCGTCCAGCGACTGCGAGGGCAGCGCGTACATCAGGTCGAGGTTGAAATTGTCGAAGGTGGATTTCGCGATCTCGACCGCGCGGAGAGCCTCGTCGCCGTCGTGGATGCGGCCCAGTGCCTTGAGGTGGGCCGGGTTGAAGCTCTGGATGCCGATCGACAGGCGGTTGACGCCGCTGCTGCGATAGGCCTTGAAGCGCTCGGATTCGAAGGTGCCGGGATTGGCTTCCATCGTGATCTCGGCGTCGAGCTCCAGCGGCAGCAGGGTGCGCACCATGGCCAGCAGCTGGTCCAGGGCTTGCGCCGACATCAGGCTGGGCGTACCGCCGCCGATGAACACCGTGTGGATCTTGCGGCCCCAGATCAGGGGCAGCGACTGCTCCAGGTCCAGGCGCACGGCGTCCAGGTATTCCTGCTCGGGCACCTCGCCCTTGGCCTCGTGCGAATTGAAATCGCAGTAGGGGCACTTGCGCACGCACCAGGGCCAGTGGATGTAGAGCGACAGCGGCGGCAGCGCGGTCATGTTCAGCGCGCCCGGCTGCAGGTATTGCAGCGCGGCGGTGGCGGGATTACGGGGCTCGCTCGGCGCTGGGCCAGCGACTTTAATGGGGATCATTTCAGTTTCTCGACGAGCGCACGCAGGGCCTGGCCGCGGTGCGACATGGCGTTTTTCCGGGCCGGGTCCAGTTCGGCGGTGGTTTGTCCAAGCGACGGGATCAGGAAGTGCGGATCGTAGCCGAAGCCGTTGGCGCCGCGCGGCTGGTCGATGATTTCCCCGTTCCAGCGGCCGTCGGCGATCACCGGCTGCGGGTCGTCCGCGTGGCGCACGTAGACCAGCACGCAGTAGTAATAGGCCGACTTGTCGGCCTGAAGGGCCAGGTCGGCCACCAGCTTCTCATTGTTGCGGGCGTCGGATTTCGGTTCGCCCGCATAGCGCGCCGAATAGACGCCCGGTGCGCCGCCCAGGGCGTTCACGCACACGCCCGAATCGTCGGCCAGCGCCGGCAGGCCGGTCAGGCGCGCGGCGTGACGGGCTTTGGCCAGCGCGTTTTCGACGAAGGTGCCGAACGGCTCTTCCGCTTCCGGGACATTGAATTCGCCTTGCGGGTGCAGTTCGAAACCGATGGGTTCGAGGAGCTGGGCGAATTCCTTCAGCTTGCCGGCGTTGTTGGAGGCGAGGATCAGGCGTTGGGTCATGGTGTGTGTGGGAGTGGGTTCTGCGGAGGGGGGATATTTTACTGCTTTGAGCTAGTGCTTGCTCTGGTGGCTGCGCTGCGAACTTGGGCGGAACAATGCCAGTGGCATTGTTCCGGCCTTCGCCGGGACGACGGTCTTAGAGCTTGCCACTTCGACCAGCACGTCGTTCCGGCGAAGGCCGGAACCTAAGTTTGCTTGCTAAATCGCCAACCCCAGCGCCTGCCGCTGCAGCTTCACGAGATCCGTAATCCCCAGCTGCGCCAGGTCCAGCAAGCGATTCATCCCGGCCCGATCAAACGCCGCCCCTTCAGCCGTGCCCTGCACCTCGATAAAGTGCCCCGCCTCGGTCATCACCACATTCATATCGGTATCGCAATCCGAATCCTCGACATAATCCAGGTCCAGCACCGGCGTGCCGCGATACACGCCCACCGAGATCGCCGCCACGAAGTGCCGCACCGGCACCGCGGCCACGACGCCCCGGCCCACCAGCGCGTTGAAGGCGTCATACGCCGCCACCATCGCGCCGGTAATCGACGCCGTGCGCGTGCCGCCATCCGCCTGGATCACGTCGCAGTCCAGGTGCAGGGTGCGTTCGCCAAACGCTTCCAGGTCGAACGCCGCCCGCAGCGAACGCCCGATCAAACGCTGGATCTCCTGCGTGCGGCCGGTCTGCTTGCCGCGCGCGGCCTCGCGGTCCATGCGGGTGTGGGTCGAGCGCGGCAGCATGCCGTATTCGGCCGTCAGCCAGCCCTGCCCCTTCCCTTTCAGGAAAGGCGGCACCTTATCTTCGATGCTGGCGGTGCAGATCACCTTGGTGTCGCCGCATTCGATCAGGACCGAACCCTCGGCATGCTTGGTGTACTGGCGCGTGATGCGGATCGGACGCAGCTGGTCGACCGCGCGCCCGCTCGGGCGGTGTTCAAATGTCATGTCTTGGTTTCCTATTTATTTCTTATTTGAGTAACTGGGAAGACTTCTCGATCGCCTCGCGAATCTCGGCGATCGCCTTTTCGATCTCGTCCTCGTCGAACGCGTCGGTCTCGGAAGGCGCCGGCTGGCCGGCGGTGATCGTCGAGCTGACTTCGTCCTCGGGCAGCATCTGGGTAGAGATGATGTTCTTCATGTCGGCGCCCGGCACATCAGCCCCTTGCCACATGATACCGAGCGCCGTGGTGTTGTCGGCGCGCGCGCCGCCGATCGCGGTCGCCATCGACACCATGTCCGGAATCGCCTGGACGATGGTGGAGGTCGAGAGCCGGTGCAGGATCTCGCTGTCGGGCAGCATGCCCCACAGGCCGTCGGAACACAGCAGCAGCACGTCGCCCGGTTCCAGGCTGGCCTGGCGCGACAGTTCCACCTTGGGCGTGCCGGACGCGCCCAGGCAGTTGTACAGCTTGTTGCGGTCCGGGTGCGTGTTGCGTTCCGATTCCAGGGCCTTGCCCTTCTCGATCAGGTATTCCAGGTGCGAGTGGTCGCGCGTGCGCGCCAGGATCTGGTTGCGGCGCAGCCAGTACAGACGCGAATCGCCGCAGTGCGCCCACATCGCGCAATTGTGCTGCACCAGGCAAGCGACCACCGTGGTGCGCGGGGTGTCGGGCAGCTGGTGCCTGGCCGCGTAATCGAGGATGTCGCGGTGCGCCTGCTGCAAGGCCTCTTCCAGGAAGCGCTCGGGCTTCTTCACATACGGCTTGGCCTGCATGCGGAACATCATCGAGATGGTCTGCAAGGCGATGGTGGCGGCGATCTCCCCGCGCAGGTGGCCGCCCATGCCGTCGGCCAGCACCAGCAGCAGCGCGTCGCGCGTGAAGCTGTAGCCCATGCGGTCCTGGTTGACCTTGCGCCCGCCGATGTGGCTTTGCTGGTAGACGGAAAACTGCATGACGGCTCCTTAGCTCCCTGCTTTGCGGCCGAAACCGAGCCGGCCGGCCAGCCCGCGCCAGCCGGATGGGCGCTCTTCTTCGGCGGATTCCGGCTCGGGAACCGGCACCGCAGGCGCGGCCTGCAGCATCTTCTGGATCGCGAACACGCTTTGCGGGCGCGCCAGCGGATCGAGCGCCAGGCAGGACCGCACCATGGCCACCAGCTCGCGCGAATAGCGCAATTCCAATGCATCCAGTTGTCCCGGCAGCTTGTCCTCCAGCCTGCGCGCGTCCACCGCCTGCGGCGTGGTGCAGGCCATGCACGCGAACATGGCCGCGCCGATGCTGTAGATGTCGGTCCACGGGCCCAGGGCCGTGCCCTTGGCGCTCAGCTCCGGCGCGGCGAAGCCCGGCGTGTACATCGGCGCCAGCATGGGCGCGTCGATGTTGATGGTCTGGCGCGCGGCGCCGAAGTCCAGCAGCAGGGGCGAACCGTCGGTGCGCAGGTAGATGTTGGCCGGCTTGAGGTCCAGGTGCAGCAGCTTGTTGGCGTGGACTTCGCGCAGGCCGCCGCAGACGCCGTTGAATACCTGGCGCACGAACTGCTCTCCCAGGCGGCTTCCGCGCTGGGCCGCGCGCGCGATATGGTCTTGCAGGGTGTGGCCGGATTCGTAGGCCATCACCATGTAGACCGTTTCGTTCGCGCGGAAGAAATTCACTACCCGCACCACGTTGGGGTGGACGATCTTGGCCAGCGCCCTGCCTTCTTCGAAGAAGCATTTCAGGCCGATGCGGAAGATCGGTAAATTCGGCTTTGAAACCACCGGTATGAGCTCGCCCGGTTGGCGCAAAGCCAGCGCGCTGGGGAGGTATTCCTTGATGGCGACCGCGTTGCCCTCGGCGTCATATGCCAGATAAACAATACTGAACCCACCGGACGCAATTTTCTTTACAATGCGGTATCCGGCAATTTCCAGGCCATCGGGCAGGGGTGCGTTATTCTGAGTGGCCATCCAAGTGGGTTTCCTTGCTAAACAGGACGATTGTGTGGATAAATATCGGCTTTGTAAAGAATAAGAGCGTCCGAGAAAGCCCTCAGGGCAAGGCGCATCGTCGAAGACAGTACATCAGTACGGCGAGACGATGCAACGCCGCCATGAGGGTTTTATCGGGCGCTCTATAAAAACCGGGGATCCCTTTGAGCATTTCAAGCATGACTGGCTATGCGGTCGCCACCAGCGAAGGCGCTGCCGGCACCCTCACGATCGAGATCAAGAGCGTCAACTCGCGCTTCCTCGATCTTCAGTTCCGCATCAACGACGAGCTGCGCGCGCTGGAACCCGACCTGCGTTCGGCCATCATGGCCGCCATCACCCGCGGCAAGGTGGAAGTGCGCCTCTCCTTCGGCCGCAAGGCCAGCGGCGGTTCGCAAGCCCTCAACCAGGAGCTGCTGAACGACCTCGCCCGCCTGCAGGCCGAAGTCACGCGCCACTTCGCGTCCGCGTCCCAGATGAGCGTCGCGGAACTGCTGCGCTGGCCGGGCGTGATCGAGGAATCGACCATCGGCCAGGAATCGCTCCAGGCCGACGTCGCGGCCCTCACCAAGACCACCA
The DNA here is from genome assembly GCF_018119395.1 of Massilia sp. ZL223. GTDB lineage: Bacteria > Pseudomonadota > Gammaproteobacteria > Burkholderiales > Burkholderiaceae_D > Telluria. Next base: position 23,013 of record NZ_JAGPWD010000007.1, on the reverse strand, counting down.
TCGAAGCTTTCGTGGAAAGCCGCAAGCGCGAAGGCGCGGCGCTGGAAGCCATGCTGCAGTCGCGCATCGATTCGATGGAAGCCATCGTCAAGCGCATCACCCCGCTCATCCCCCAGGTGATTGCGCAATTCCAGCAAAAGGCCATCGAGCGCATGCAGGACGCGCTGGGCCTGGCCGGCCATGGCAACGGGACGACCCTGACGCGCCAGGAAGTGCTGGAGCGCATCCGCCAGGAAGTGACCCTGTACGGCATCCGCATCGACGTGTCGGAAGAGCTGTCGCGCCTGTCGGCCCACCTGAACGAAACCCGTCACATCCTGAAGAAAGGCGGCCAGGTCGGCAAGCGCCTCGACTTCATGATGCAGGAACTGAACCGCGAAGCGAACACGCTCGGCGCCAAGGCCTCGGTCAAGGAACTGGCCGATGCCTCGATGGAGCTCAAGCTGCTGATCGAGCAGATGCGCGAGCAGGTGCAGAACCTCGAGTAATCAACGCTTCGCTGGACGCGTGGACGGGGGACCCGTCCACCCTACGGGTACGATCACGTAGGGTGGACGGGTTTCCCGTCCACGCGTTCAACGTTAACATCAGTAATCGCAAAAAACAGAAGGAAACAACCATGATCCCAACCGCCTTCTCCGGCAGCCTGTTCATCGTCGCGGCCCCGTCGGGCGCCGGCAAGTCGACCCTGGTCAATGCGCTGCTGGCGCAGGAACCGGGCATCAAGCTGTCGATCTCGACCACCACCCGCCCGCCCCGCCCGGGCGAGCAGGACGGCCGCGAATACTACTTCACCACCGCCGACGACTTCGTCAACCGCGCCGAGCGCGGCGAATTCCTGGAATGGGCCGAAGTGCACGGCAATTACTACGGCACCAGCCGCCTGACCGTGGAACAGGAAATGAAGACCGGCACCGACATCCTGCTGGAAATCGACTGGCAGGGCGCCCGCCAGGTCAAGAAGCAGTTCCCGGCCGCGGCCGGCATCTTCATCCTGCCGCCGTCGATCGAAGCCCTGGAGGAGCGCCTGCACAAGCGCGGGACCGACGAGCCCCACATCATCACCCGCCGCCTGCTGGCTGCCGGGGGTGAGATGGCTCACGCTCCGGAGTTCGAATATGCTATCATCAACGAAGAGTTCAACGTCGCCCTCGCAGAACTGCAGGCGATTGTCAAAGCGACACGTTGCCGTTTCGCCCAGCAGGCGGCCCGCAACGCTACGCTGTTTGCCCAGCTGGGAATCCACGCGCAACAACCACAACCGTAAGCGGCCCGCCCGCGCGGTTTGCTATTTAGATTGCTATTAGGAGCACAACATGGCCCGTATCACCATCGAAGACTGCCTCAAGAACGTCCCGAACCGCTTCCAGCTGACCCTGGCTGCTACCTACCGCGCTCGTCAGTTGCTGCAGGGCCACACCCCGAAGGTCGAAGCCAAGGACAAGCCGACCGTCGTTGCTCTGCGTGAAATCGCTGCAGGCAAAGTCGGCCTGGAAATGCTGAAAAAGGTGCCGATGTAAGAGCAGGCATTGCCTGGATGCGTCATCCCGTTAATCTGTTATTCTGTAATTTCAACTGCGGTTTGACGACATAGCGTATGAATTTGCCTTATCCGGATTCGACTCATCCAGGCAACACCGGCGGCCGGGCCAAGCGCCAGGATAGCCGCCCGCAGGACCCGATCGAGGCCCCCGCTCCCGGCGTGGCCTCCGTCACGCAGCTGATCAACAAGCTGTCCGACTACCTCACCCCCGCTGAACTCAAGAAGGTCAAGGAAGCCTACCGCTTCTCGGACGAGATGCATCTCGGGCAGGTGCGCAAGTCGGGCGAGCCCTATATTTCCCATCCGATCGCCGTCGCCGAGATCTGCGCCGAGTGGAAGCTCGACGCCCAGGCCATCATGGCCGCCCTCCTCCACGACGTGATCGAAGACCAGGACGTCAAGAAGGACGACCTCGTGGAGCGCTTCGGCGCCCAGGTCGCGAACCTCGTCGACGGCCTGTCGAAACTGGAAAAGATCGAGTTCCAGAGCCAGGTCGAGGCGCAGGCGGAAAACTTCCGCAAGATGCTGCTGGCCATGGCTTCCGACGTGCGCGTGATCCTGATCAAGCTCGCCGACCGCCTGCACAATATGCGCACCCTCGGCGTGATGATCCCGGCCAAGAAGCGCCGCATCGCCAGCGAGACCATGGAAGTCTACGTGCCGATCGCGCACCGCCTCGGCCTGAACAACATCTACCGCGAGCTGCAGGACCTGTCCTTCTCGCACCTGTACCCGCTGCGCTACCAGACCCTGTCGAAGGCGATCAAGGCCGCGCGCGGCAACCGCCGCGAAGTGGTCAAGAAGATCCTCGAGGCGGTCAAGAACCAGCTGGCCACGGCCGGCATCCAGGCCGAAGTCTACGGCCGCGAAAAGACCCTGTACGGCATCTATAAAAAGATGCGCAACAAGCACCTGTCCTTCTCGCAGGTGCTGGACGTGTACGGCTTCCGCGTGGTGGTCGACACCGTGCCCAACTGTTACGTGGCCCTCGGCACCCTGCACGCGCTGTACAAGCCGATGCCGGGCAAGTTCAAGGACTACATCGCGATCCGCAAGATCAACGGGTATCAGTCACTTCATACCACCCTGATCGGCCCCTACGGCACCCCGGTCGAATTCCAGATCCGCACCCAGGAAATGCACCGCACCGCGGAAAGCGGCGTGGCGGCGCACTGGCTGTACAAGACCGGCGACTCGAACATGTCCGACCTGCAGCAGCGTACCCATGCGTGGCTGCAGTCGCTGCTCGACATCCAGCAGCAGACCGGCGACTCGGCCGAGTTCCTGGAACACGTCAAGGTCGACCTGTTCCCCGATTCGGTCTACGTGTTCACGCCCAAGTCGAAGATCATCGCCCTGCCGCGCGGCGCCACGGCGCTCGACTTCGCCTACTCGATCCATACCGGCATCGGCGACCACACCGTCTCGGTCAAGATCAACAACGAAGAACAGCACCTGCGCACCGAGCTGCACAACGGCGACATCGTCGAGATCGTCACCGATCCGGAATCGCGCCCGAGCCCTACCTGGCTCAGTTTCGTCCGCACCGGCAAGGCGCGTTCGGCGATCCGCCATTACCTGCGCACGGTCAACGTCAACGAATCGGTGGAGCTGGGCCAGGAATTGCTGGCCGGCGCCCTGGCGCTGCGCAACATCCGCCCCGAGCTGGCCCCGGCCACCGTGGAAAAACTGCTGGCCGAATCCTCGGCCAAGTCGATGGACGAGCTGTACGCCGACATCGGCATCGGCAAGCGCATGGCGGCGCTGGTGGCGCGCCATATCTTCGGCCTGATGGAAGGCGATCCGGACCTGATGCCGACCAGCCAGCCGGCGCCGGCCAGCGACATCGACCCGGTCACGATCTATGGCAGCGAAGGCGTGGCGGTGCAGCTGGCGCCGTGCTGCCTGCCGATCCCGGGCGACCAGATCATCGGCCAGCTGCGCCGCGACCAGGGCCTGATCGTGCACACCTGCGAATGCCTGCCGGCCAAGCGGGTGCGCGCCAAGGAGCCGGACCGCTGGATCGCCGTGCAGTGGGGCGAGGAGCTGAACCGCCGCTTCGACTGCCGCATCCGCCTCCTGATCAACAACGAAAAAGGCATCCTGGCCCGCGTGGCCGCCGAGATCGGCGAATCCGACGCCAACATCACCTATGTGGGCATGGACGAGGATGACGAACACAGCATGACCCAGCTGCGCTTCACGATCCAGGTCAAGGACCGGGTCCACCTGGCGCAGCTGATCCGCAACCTGCGCAGGGTGGCCGGCGTGAACCGCGTCGAACGCGAGCGCTCCTGACCCCTTCCCGTCCTTCGCTTGATGAATCAACCGCCCCCACCGCCCAGCGAGGCCATCCAGGCATTGACGGAAGAAGCGCTGCAGGCCGCGCTGCGCGAATCGGAAGCGGGGCAGCTGGAACAGGCAGGCGCGCTGTACCGCGCCGTCCTCGAACTCCAGCCCTCCCACGCGGGCGCGCACTTCGGACTCGGATGGCTGGAACTGCAGGAGGGACGGCTGCACGATGCGATCCCGCACTTCGCCAATGCGGTGCAGCACGCCCCCGATGAAGAGCGCTACTGGATCGGCTACATCGACGTGCTGATGGAAGCGCGCCAGTTCGCCACCGCGCGCGAACTGATCGACCTGGGCCGGCGCCACGGCCTGCAGGACGCGGCGCTCGACGCCTTCGAACAGCAGCTGGCCAGCTCCAGCAAGCCGCAGCAGCAGGAGATCGACGCCGCCGCCGAGCTGTATGCGTGCGGGCGTTTCGACGACGCCGCCCATGCCGCGCGCGACCTCGCCGAACGCTTCCCCCAGCATCCTTTCGGCTGGAAGCTGCTGGGCGCCGTCCTCTACAAGAACCGTGCCGCCGTGCCCGCGCTGGAGGCGATGCGCAAGGCCGTGGCTTACGGCCCTGAGGATGCGGAATCGCTCACCAACCTGGGCATCGTGCTCAAGCGCCTCAGCCTGCTGGGCGAAGCCGAAAGCGTGCTCCGGCGCGCGATCGCGCTGCGGCCGGACAGCGCCCCCGCCTACAACCACCTGTCGGGCGTGGTGATGGAACTGGGCCGCCTGGCCGACGCGCAGACGAATGCGGAAGCCGCCGTGCGCCTGGCCCCGGACTATCTGGACGCCTGGCACTCGCTGGCGCTGGTCCTCGACCGCCGCGGCCGCTCGGACGAAGCACTGGCGGCCTACCGCCGCTTGCTGGAACGCGATCCGGGCAATGCCGATGTGAACACCAACATGCTGTTCTGCATGAGCCATATGGAGAGCGTGACGCCCGCCGAGCTGTTCGAGGAACACCGCCGCTACGGACAGCGGCTCGAAGCACGCGTGCGGCCTGCGCGCGGCTGGGATAATGCACCCGAGCCGGAACGGCGCCTGCGCATCGGCATCGTGTCGGGCGACTTCCGCCGCCACGCGGTGGCCAGTTTCGTCGAGCCGCTGTTTGCCCGCCTTGCCGGGCGGCCTGGCCTGGCGCTGCATGCGTACTACAACTTCCCCGTCCACGACGACACGACCGCCCGCCTGCGCGGCTACATGGCGCAATGGCGCGACGTGGCCGCACTCGACGATGACGCACTGGACGCGCTGGTCCGCGCCGATGGCATCGACATCCTGATCGACCTGTCCGGCCACACTTCCCACAACCGCCTGCCCATGTTCGCGCGCAAGCCGGCGCCCGTGCAGGCGAGCTGGGTCGGCTACCCGGGCAGCACCGGCCTGGCCGCGATGGACTATTACATCAGCGACCGCTACCTGCTGCCGCCCGGCGAGCTCGACGCCCAGTTCACCGAGAAGCTGGCCCTGCTTCCCATGAAAATGGCGTTTTCCCCCACTACGGAAGCCCCGGACATCACGCCGCTGCCGATGCTGGAGAAAGGCTACCCGACCTTCGCCAGCTTCAACCGGGTCAGCAAGATCACGCGCGAAGTGATTGGCTTGTGGGCCAGGGTATTGCGCGCGGTACCGGATGCGCGAATGCTGATGGGCGGCATGCCCCGGGGCGGCGGCCATGAACACCTGGAGGCCTGGCTGCGGGAGGAAGGCATCGACCTGGAACGGGTCAGCTTCCATCCGCTCGTCGGCATGCGCACTTACCTGGAGATGTACAGCCAGATCGACATCTGCCTCGACACCTTCCCTTATTCCGGCGGCACCACCACCGCCTACGGCCTGTACATGGGCGTGCCGACCCTGACCCTGGCCGGCGCGACCATGCCCGGCCGCCAGACGGCATCCCACCTGGCGGCGAACGGAGCCTCGCAATTCATCGCCCACGACGCCGAGGATTTCGTCGGCAAAGGCGTCGCGGCATGCCGGGATCCGGCCTCGCTCGCGACATTGCGCGCCAGGCTGCGCGGCACGTCCCCGCAATGGTCTCCGGGCGCCGTGGATCGGATCGCCGACTGCGTGGAGTATGCGCTGCGGACGATGTGGAAGCGCTGGTGCGCAGGACTGCCGGCCGCGGCCTTCGAGGTGCCGCTGGAGCTCGCGGCACGGAACGGCCGAGGCCGGCCGGACCAGGGCTAGGACCGGCGGCGGGTCTTCATTGCGCCAGGGCGGCGCGCTGGCGTTCTTCCTGCTCGCGCAGTTCCGGCGTCATGTTGTCGCCGAAATCCTCCATCTCGAAGAGCTGGCGAATCTCGATCTCGGCCTCGCCGCCTTCCATCGGCATCGGGACTTTCTTGACCCACTCGATGGCTTCCTCGCGCGAGGCCACGCGCCAGATCCAGAAGCCGGCGACCAGCTGTTTCGTTTCCGGGAAAGGACCGTTCTCCACCTGCACGCCGCCGTCTTTCGAGAAGCGCACCCGGGCGCCGCGCGAGGACGGGTGCAGGCCTTCGCCGGAGACCATCACCCCTGCCTTGATCAGTTCGTCATTGAACCGGCCCATCTCGGCCAGCAGCTGCTCGCTGGGCATGTGGCCGGCTTCGCTGTGCTGGTCGGCTTTCAGCAGAATCATGAAACGCATGGTGTCCTCCGATGTGTTGTGGTCGATAAGGGCGGCTGTTTGCTGCCGTGTATCGTACGACGAATGGAGGACAGGGGAATCGACGTGGCCGCGAAAAATTTTTTGTCCACCTCGCCTAAAAACCCGACATCCCGGCCTTCGCCGGGAGTCATTTGCGCCAGTGGCGGGAATGACGGTCTTGAGGTTGGCGGGAGGGGTCAGCAGCCGGTCTGCTCGGGCTTCAGCCCCAGTTCGATAATCCGGTCAAACGCCTCACACGCCCCCGCACACGCCTCGGCAATCTCCTCCTGCGTCCTCACTCCCGTCCTGAGCGCCAGCATGAATTCCCGCCACCTCGCCCCCGGCCCTTCCGCCGCGCCGCGCAGGTAGCGCAGCGGGTGCGGCGCCAGCCGTTCGGCCAGGCGGCCGTACAGCACCGTTCCGCCCAGCTGCGAACCTTCGATGACATAGCACACGCCCCAGCGGTAGGCCGCGCTCGCCTCTTGCGGCCAGGCCCGATCCGCGGCAGGCGAAGCCATCGCCGGCATGCCCGGCTCGGCCAGGTCGCGCTCGATCAGGGCCAGGCGCTCCACCCGCGCCAGCGCCGCCTGCGGCCCGTCCGCGAAGCCAGCGAACCAGCCCTCCAGCGGCCGCAGCCAGTCGCGCACCATGCTCAGGTGCAGCGCATACTCTTCCAGGCCCGCCTGCGCGCCGGACAGGGGCAAGCCGCTGTCCAGGCGCTCGTGGCGCGAGGCCGTGGCGGAGCGCAGCGCGGCCAGAACGTCCGGCGCGCTGGCGCTCTTCGTAAATTGATTCATGCAGCCTTTCAGTCCGCGTGGGGTTCGGGATACTCGACCGACAGGATCTCGAGCTCGTCCACGCCCTGCGGCGTGTGCAGCTGCACCACGTCGCCCTCCCGGGCCTTGGTCAGGGCGCGCGCCACCGGCGACACCCAGCTGATCTTGCCCTTCAGCGGATCGAGCTCGTCGATGCCGACGATGGTGACGGTATGTTCTTCGCCCGCCTTGTTGAGATAGGTAACCGTGGCCCCGAAGAAGACCTGGTCGTTGCCGTAATGAACGCTCGGATCGACCGGGAAGGCCGAGTCCATGCGCTTGGTGAGGAAGCGGATGCGGCGGTCGATCTCGCGCAGGCGGCGCTTGCCGTAGATATAGTCGCCGTTCTCCGAACGGTCGCCGTTCGAGGCTGCCCAGTGCACGATCCTGACCACCTCGGGACGGTCGACATCGATCAGCTGCAGCAGCTCGTCCTTGATGCGCTGGTAGCCGGCGGGCGTGATGTAATTCTTGGCGCCGGCAGGGATCGCCTGCGCCAGGGCCAACGCCTCATCGTCGTCCTCGTTGTCGGACTCTTTCACAAATGCCTTGTTCATGGGCCCTATTGTAGCGGGACCGGCCGCGGAACGCCCTCCGGATGACGTATCATGCGACTCATGAGACGAGCGCCCCCCACCCGCAGCCGCTTGCTCGCGCCCCTGGTCCAGCTGGCGGCGCTGATCCTGCTCGCCGAAGCCTGGACCTGGCAGGTCGGCGGCCGCCTCGCCGCCGCCCTCGCCACCTGGCCGCCGCTGCGCTGGCTGGAAGCGCGCATCCGCACCCTCCCGCCCTGGGCCGCGCTCACCGCCTTCGTGCTGCCCGGCCTGCTGCTGCTGCCGGTCAAGCTGCTGGCCCTGCTCGCCATTGCCCACGGTCACGCCATCGCCGGCGTGACCGGCTTTATCGTCGCCAAGCTGGGCGGCGCGGCCATCGTCGCCCGGATCTACATCCTGACCCTGCCCACCTTGCTCACGGTGGGCTGGTTCGCGCGCTGCCACGGCGGCTTCCTGCGCCTCAAGGACCGCCTGCTGGCCGCCCTGCGCGCGAGCCATGTTTACCGGCACTTGCGCCGCCTGATGAACGCCTGGCGCTACGGCGCCCGCCGCCTGCTGCGCCGCCTGCGCCGCAAAGGGCGCGCGATCCCTAGCAATGCCAGCCACCTGGTGCGCGTGCTGCGCCGCTTCAGCGCCCGCTACCGCAGCCAGTCGCGCAGCCGGCGCGAAAAGAAACCCGAAACCGGATCGCCATGAGTCCCAATCCCTCCCTCGCCGCCGAGATGCAGTCGGCCACGTCCGAGATCTACCTGTTCGACGCCGCCACCCTGGAAGTGGTCGACGCCAACCAGGCCGCCCGCCTGCACCTGGGCTACGACAACGCCACCTTGTGCAAGATGACCGCCTTCCAGCTCGCGCCCTCGCTCGACTGCGGCGCCGTGACCGAGCTGTTGCAGGACCTGAGCGAGGACGTCGGCGCCCAGGTGGGGCTGCGCACGCGGCTGCGGCGCGCGGACGGCAGCAGCTATCCGGTCAAGCTGTGCTTCCTGCGCATCGTGCGCGACGGCCAGCGCCTGCTGCTGGCGATCGGCGAAGACTTGTCCCTGGAACAGGCCGCGACCCTGGCCCTGGAACAGTACCAGGCGCGCTTCAACGCCATCGTCAACCACACCCCGGGCCTGGTCTACCAGTTCATGCTGCACCCGGACGGGCGCACCGACTTCCCCTACCTGAGCGACGGCTGCCAGGCGCTGCTCGGCCTGACCGTGCTGGAACTGCAGCACGACGCGAGCCTGTTCGAGCGCCTGATCCTGCCTGAAGACCGCAAGGGCTACCAGGAAGCCATGCAGGCCTCGCGCACGGCGCTGTCGGCCTGGAACTGGGAAGGCCGGATCTGGATCGACGCCTGGAAGGACGTCAAGTGGATCAACCTGCGCGCCACGCCGCACGCGCTGCCGGACGGCGCGCTGCAGTGGGACGGCATCATGACCAACATCACCGCCAGCCGCGAGGAGCAGGAAGAGGTGCGCCGCTCGCGCGCCCGCCTGGCCGAGCTGACCGCCCACATCGAACAGGTGAAGGAACAGGAACGCACCCGCATCGCGCGCGAGATCCACGACGACCTGGGCGGCAACCTGACCGCCATCAAGATGGCGCTGGCGATGCTCTCGGCGCGCCTGCCCGTCGACCAGCCGGCCCTGGGCGCCAAGGCCGCCTATGTCGACGACCTGGTCGACCGCACGATCGAGGCCGTGCACCGCATCTCGCTCGACCTGCGTCCCACCACCCTCGACCTGGGCCTGGTCGCGGCCCTGGAATGGCAGGCGCGCGAATTCGAGAAGCAGATGGGCATCGCCGTCGTCATGCGCTGCCCCGACAAGGACATCGAGCTCGACCCCGACCACGCCGCCGCCCTGTTCCGCATCTTCCAGGAAGCGCTCACGAATATCGCCAAGCACGCGGGCGCCACCCGGGTGACGGTGTCGCTGCGCCGCCAGCGCCATCACTTGAGCCTGAGCATCTGCGACAACGGCCGCGGCATCCAGCCGGCCGACCGCCTCAAGCCCCAGTCCTTCGGTCTGCGCGGCATGAGCGAACGCGCCAGGGCGCTCGGCGGCACGCTGGCCTTGTCGGCGGCGCCCGGAGGTGGCACGATGGTGACCATCAAGATCAGGCTGGCCCCGGCTCCCGCCACCGGGACCGCCAAGACCAGCAAGGCAGCACTAGAAGAATGACTGACAAAGCAACTATCCGAGTTTTCATTGCCGATGACCATGCCATTGTCCGCGAAGGACTCAAGCAGATCCTGGCCGAGCAGCGCGACATCATTGTCGCCGGCGAAGCCGAGAATGGCCTCGACGCCACCAAGCTGATCGGCAAAGCGCGCTGCCATGTGATGCTCCTCGACATTTCCCTGCCCGACCGCAACGGCATCGACGTCCTCAAGCAGGTCAAGAAAGACCGTCCCGAGCTGGCGGTGCTGATGCTGTCCATGCACCGCGAAGACCAGTACGCGATCCGCGCGCTCAAGGCAGGCGCGTCCGGCTACCTGACCAAGCAGAGCGCGCCGAAGGAACTGGTGACGGCGATCCGCCAGGTGGCCTCCGGCCAGAAATACGTCAGCGCCGCCCTGGCCCAGACCCTGGCCAGCCAGATCGGCGAGGACCACGAGGCGGCGGTGCACGAAACCCTGTCCGACCGCGAATACCAGACCCTGACCATGATCGCTTCCGGCATGACGGTCAGCGAAATCGCCAAGGAATTGTCGCTGTCGGTCAAGACGATCAGCGAATACCGCGCGCGCCTCCTGGTGAAGATGAAGCTCAAGACCAGTGCCGAACTGACCACTTATGCAATTCGCAACGGCTTGGTAGATTAGAAATACGGGACTTTGTTACCGTTTACTCATTGATGGTAAGCAAAAAAGATGCTTATCATGTCGGGATTAGTGCCGTCGTCTTTACATCATGTCGAACCTGCCGTCCCCTCCTGCCGCACCCGCCGCCCTGAACCCCGCCGAGATTGCCCGCGAAGCCTTCCGGCGCCTGGCCACGCGCCGCATCGCGCCGACCCCCGACGCCTACCGCGCAATCTATGACGAGATCGCCGGGATTCCGCCGGCCCCGCCCGCGCCGGCGCCGGACAGCGGCGCGGTCGAGGTGCTGGCCGGCTTCGCCCGGCGCCTGGCGGAAACCCCGGGCGAGGTCTCCGAATACGGCCGCCGCATGCTGCGCGCGGTCAAGGCCGGCGACTGGATCGCCACCACGCAGGCGCTGGGCCAGGTCTCCGAGCGCCATCTGCGCCGCAACACGCCGATCACCTCCATCGGCGCCGAGGAGCCCGACACCCGCCTGCTGCGCGAGATGCTGGCGCGCACCCTGTCCTTCGCGGTCGCCTCGCTGCTGAGCGGCAGCCCGGACCTGGTGAAGGAAGCCGAAAGCCTGGGCAGCGCGGTCAAGACCGCGACCGGCGAAACCGAGCTGCAGGACATCGCCTCGCGCCTGAAGCAGCTGTGCTTCCAGATCGAACTGCGCGGCGGCGATAAGGCCGAAGAGCAGGAACTGCTGCTCCGCCTGTTTAAACTGCTGCTCGACAATGTCAGCGAGCTGCTGGACGACGACAACTGGATGCGCGGCCAGATCGCCGCTGTCCAGGACCTGATCGCCGGCCCGCTGGACGCGCGTGCGCTGGAGGACGCCACCCGCAGCCTGAAGGACGTGATCATCCGCCAGGGCCACCTGAAGCACAGCATCGCCGACGTCAAGTCGACCATGAAGAACATGATGATGACCTTCATCGACCGCCTCGGCACGGCGGCGGCGGCGAGCGGCGACTATCATGCCAAGCTGGGCGGCTTCTCGGAACGCATCGGGCGCGCCGCCGACATCACGGAACTCAACGCCGTGCTGGAAGAAGTCCTTCGCGAGACGCGCCAGGCCCAGGATGAGGCCCTGGCCGCGCGCGACCGCATGCTGGCCGCCCACCGCGAGGTGCAGGATGCCGAGCAGCGCATCCGCGAGCTGGAAGCGGAACTCCAGCACATGAGCGAACTGGTGCGCGAAGACCAGCTGACCGGCAGCCTCAACCGCCGTGGCCTGGACGACGTGTTCGAGCGCGAGAGCGCGCGCGCCGACCGCCGCAACATGCCCTTGTGCGTGGCCCTGCTCGACCTGGACAACTTCAAGCGCCTGAACGACACCTATGGCCACCTGGCCGGCGACGCCGCCTTGAAGCACCTTGTCAAAGTGGTACGCGACACCCTGCGCTCGATGGACGTGATCGCCCGCTTCGGCGGCGAAGAGTTCCTGATCCTGCTGCCCGAGACCAGCGTCGAGGCGGCCGCGGCGGCCATGGTCAGGGTGCAGCGCGAGCTGACCCGGCATTTCTTCCTGCACGAGAACGAGAAGATGCTGATCACTTTCTCCTGCGGCGTGGCGCTGCGCCTGCCGAACGAGGACCAGCTGTCGGTCATGGCGCGCGCCGACAAGGCCATGTACCAGGCCAAGAACAGCGGCAAGAACCGCGTGGTGGTGGCGGACAATCCCTGAACCGGCGCCAGCGCTTGTCATCCTGCTACGCCGCTGCCGCGCAAGCGCTCAGCGGCGTTGTTCTTTCGATAGCAAAAATTGCGTGAACGTCATCCCGCTCTCCCCTAGCCCCAAAAAAATTTCCAGAAAAAAATAATTTTTTTTGCCCTAAAGTCTCGATTTTTGCCGCCGACAAGAGGCGCCCTCATAGAGCGTCAGCAGCGAATTCCGAAAAAAACTGCATTTTTGCCCCTCAAGTTTTTCCCCAGAATAACGTTACCTGCATCAACAGCGGTTTGATCGTCACAAGAACAGCGTGGCGGACCAAAGTGAACAGGGCACAGTGGCCCACCCTGAAAGACATTAGTCTGGAGAAATACCATGGCATCCGTAATCAACACCAACGTCGCATCCCTGAACTCGCAGCGTAACCTGTCGACCTCGCAGGCTTCCCTGAACACCTCGATCCAGCGCCTGTCGTCGGGCCTGCGCATCAACAGCGCCAAGGACGACGCTGCCGGCCTCGCCATCTCGGACCGCATGAACTCGCAGATCCGCGGCATGACCCAGGCCACCCGCAATGCGAACGACGGTGTGTCGATGGCCCAAACCGCTGAAGGCGCCCTGTCGAGCTCGGGCGACATCCTGCAGCGTATCCGCGAACTGGCAGTGCAGTCGTCGAACTCGTCGAACTCGGCTGGCGACCGCAAGGCCCTGCAAACTGAAGTCACCCAACTGACCTCGGAACTGAACCGTATCGCCGGCACCACCGAGTTCAACGGCCAGAAGCTGCTGGACGGCACGATGGGCACCGCGAACTTCCAGGTCGGCGCCAATGCAGGCCAGCTGATCTCGATGACCGGTTCGAACTTCACCACCTCGACCTACGGCAACAACCGCCTGGCCAACGACGCCGTCGCCGCTGCATCGGGTTCGACCAACGGCATCGCCGCCGGCACCCTGACCATCAACGGCTCGACCGGTTCGGAAGACATCGATATCGCCTCCAACGCCTCGGCCAAGGTCGTTGCAGCGCAGATCAACGGCAAGAGCGGTGAAACCGGCGTGACCGCCGAAGCCAAGACCGAGTCCTTCCTGGACGTGGCTGCTGCCGGCCAATCGTACGCACTGGAAGTGAAGTCGGACAATGCCGACGCCGTGACCGTGTCGTTCAAGGTCGAGACCGACGACGCCAACGGCTGGGCATCTGCCGTCAGCGCGTTCAATGCCCAGTCCGCCAAAACCGGCGTGACCGCATCCTACGACGCAGAACGCGGCGGCCTGAAGCTGACCAATGCCAGCGGCGAAAACATCAACCTGAAGAACACCTCGGCTGGCACCGGCCTGACCGCGGCGGCCTACAACGCCGACGGCAAGACCGTCAGCGCCTCGCAGAGTGTCGCTGCAAGCGGCGCCAGCGAAGTGACTGTCGCCGGCCGCATCACCATGGACTCGGAGCAGAGCTTCTCGGTGGTCGACGATTCCGACTTCGCCCTGGACACCAAGGACGCCGGCGCATCGAGCCTGGAATCGGTCGCCAAGATCGACATCAGCACCTTCGAAGGCGCCCAGGCGGCCCTGAAGACTGCCGACGCGGCCCTGGGCCTGGTGAACAGCCAGCGCGCACAGTACGGCGCACTGCAGTCGCGCTTCGAATCGGCGATCTCGAACCTGCAGTCGTCGACCGAGAACCTGTCGGCATCGCGCAGCCGCATCGTCGACACCGACTTCGCTGCTGAAACCGCGAAAATGACCCGCGGCCAGATCCTGCAGCAAGCTGGTACCTCGATGCTGGCCCAGGCGAACTCGCTGCCGAACGGCGTCCTGTCGCTCCTGCGTGGTTAATCCCCGGACCAGCTAGTCCGCCCGTGATGTAAAACGGATCCTCGGCTGAAGAAATTCAGCCGAGGATTTTTCGCTAGGGAAGTCACATGAACATCCAATCGCTAGGTTCACCCGTGGCGTCGCGGCTGGAAGAGCGCTCGCTTCCGGCGCTCGAGCAGCACACCGCGCAGCCTGCCAAGGCCGCCCAGTCCGCCGGCGCGCCAGAGGCCGCCCAGCCTTCGCGCGAAGAGCTCACCGACGCGGTGCGCAAGATCAACGAGGGCATGAAATCCTCGGCGCAGAGCCTGGAGTTCGCCATCGACGACGAGAGCAAGGAAATCGTGGTCAAGATCATCGACCAGCACACCCGCGAAGTGGTGCGCCAGATCCCCTCCGTCGAAGCGCTCGAGATCGCCAAGTCGATCGACAAGATGCGCGGCCTCCTGATCAGCCAGACGGCCTGATCGTTTTTGACGACCTCAGCGTGCGCCTCCCTCCGGGAGCGCGCACCGCTGTTGCACGCCTGTCATCCTTCCTTGTCGTCCTGTCATCGCCCTCTTCAACTATTTGAATAGGGACACATTTCCCGCTCTTAAGTCCGGTTTGCTTCTGTCGATAATGACTTACATTATCGCTTTCACGGGAGAAACAAAGTGGGCATCAGTTCATCCGGTATCGGTTCCGGCCTCGACGTCGACGGCATCATCGCGAAGCTGATGCAGGCCGAGTCGGCGCCGCTCGCCAACTTCGACAAGAAGACGTCCACCCTGCAGGCGCGCATGGCTGCGCTCGGCAGGGTCAGCGCCGCCGTGGGCGCTTTCCAGGGCGCCCTGACCACCCTCAATTCTCCCTCGACCTTCAGCGCCCTGAGCAGCACGTCGAGCAACAAGGACATCCTGTCCGGCACCGCCGGCGCGGGCGCCGTCGCGGGCAAGTACAAGATCAACGTGACCCAGCTGGCCTCGGCCCAGAGCCTGACCACCGCCGGCCGCGCCAGCATGAGCGCGACCATCGGTTCCGGCGCCAAGACCACCCTGACCTTCCAGTTCGGCAGCATCGGCGGCGGCAGCTTCGGCGTGGCCGGCAGCGCGCTGGGCCCGTCCATCGCCAGCAGCGGCATCAGCAACGGCTCGCTGTCGATCAACGGCACCGCCATTACCACCAGCACCAGCACCCGCAGCGCGGCCCAGCTGGCCGAGGCGATCAACGCCAAGAGCGACACCACCGGCGTCACCGCCAAGGCCAATCCGGCGACCAGCGCCGCCAACCTGTTCGGCGGCTTCGCCAGCGTCAGCGTCGACGCCGGCGAGAGCTACGGTCTATCCGTCGGCGGCGTGCAGATCGTCACCCATACCAACGACCTGGCTTCGCTGAGTGCTGGCGATATCGACGCGGCGCTGGCCAGTGGCAGTGTCAGCTCGGCGCTGGCCGCCGCCAACATCACCTTCACTGGCAGCGCCGCCACGCGCGATTTGCAATTCACCGCCGCGGACGGTTCCAACCTGACCGTGACCGAAGCCGTGACCGGCACGGTCGACGGCGGCATCGCCGGCGCCGGCCCGAATACGGGCTCGAGCGTGACCACCACCGCCGGCGTCACCCTGAGCTCGGCCGACGGCGACCAGATCCAGATCGGCGGAACCAATCCGGCCGCTGCCGGCTTCAGCGCCGGCAGCGCCGGCAGCTACCTGGGCGGCGCCGCCTTCACGCAGGACGGCGCCCAGGCCAGCGGCACCGTGACCCTGGACGCCGGCGACCAGTCGCTGCAAGGCATCCGCGACGCCATCAACAAGGCCAACATCGGCGTGACCGCGACCATCGTCTCGGACGGCGGCGACAACCCCTATCACCTGGTGCTGACCTCGAACAAGACCGGCGCCAAGTCCTCGATGAAGATCAGCGTGGACGGCGACAGCGGCCAGCCGCCGAACCCGGACATCGCCGCCCTGCTCGGCCACGATCCAGGGGGCGTCCAGGGCCTCAAGCAGACCAGCGCGGCCCGGGACACCCTGCTGAACATGAACGGGATCGACATCCGCAGCAGCAGCACCACCGTCACCGAAGCCGTGCAGGGCGTGTCCCTGGACGTCACGGCGGTCGGCAGCGCGACCCTGAACGTCAGCCGCGACACCGCCTCGGTCTCAAGCGCGGTCAACAACTTCGTCAAGGCCTACAACGACCTCAACAAGACGATCACGGGCCTGACCGGCTACAACGCCGAGACCAAGACGGCCGGCGTGCTGCAGGGCGACGCCTCGGTGCGCTCGATCCAGAGCCAGCTGCGGCGCCAGCTCGGCACCGCCGTGGAAGGCCTGGGCGGCAAGCTGACCACGCTCAGCCAGGTCGGCATCACCTTCCAGAAGGACGGCAACCTGGCCGTGGATTCGAGCAAGCTGAACAAGGCGGTCAACGAAAACTTCGCCGAGATCGGCGGCCTGTTCGCGGCCGTGGGCGCGGCCACCGACGGCATGATCAAGTTCGACAAATCGGGGCCGGCCACCAAGCCGGGTACCTATGGCGTCAACATCACCACCCTGGCGAGCCAGGGCACCCTGACCAGCGCGAGCGCCCTGTCCGGTTCGACCACGATCGCCGCCGGCACCACCTGGCGCATCACGCTCAACCAGACCGACCCCGTCACCGCCAGCAAGACCCAGGATATCGCGCTGACCGCCGGCACCTATACCAACGAGCAGCTGGCCTCGATGCTGCGCGCGGCGGTCAACGGCAACAGCGTCTTCGCGGGCGCCGGCGACACGGTCGAAACCAAGGTCGACAGCAACGGCCTGCTGTCGGTTTCGTCGAGCAAGTACGGCTCGACCTCGAACATCGCCATCGCCACGGTAAGCGGCACCGATCCGGCCATCCTGTTCGGCGGCGCCGCACCGGTCGTGGGCAAGGACGTCGAAGGCACGATCGGCGGCGTCGCCGCCACCGGCAACGGCCAGGCGCTGACCGCCGCGGCGGGCTCGCCGGCCGAAGGCATCCAGATCTCGATCACCGGCGGCGCCATCGGCGAGCGCGGCACCGTCAGCTTCTCGAAAGGCTTCGCCTTCGAGCTGACCAACCTGGCCGCCAGCTTTACCGGCAAGGGCAGCCTGCTCACCAGCAAGACCGACGGATTGAACGTCACGCTCAAGGCGATCAATACCCAGAAGGACCAGTTCAATTCGCGCCTGGAAGGCATCGAAAAACGTTACCGGGCCCAGTTCACGGCGCTCGACGCCGCGCTGGTGTCGATGCAGTCGACCTCGGCCTACCTGACCCAGCAGCTTGCGGCGCTCAACGCGAACGCAGGCTAACACTACGCAACACCTGGAGAACACCATGTTTGGAACCATGCAACGCGGCGTCGGCGCCTATGCGAAAGTCGGTCTCGAGACCGGCGTGGCGGCAGCTTCCCCACACAAGCTGATCATCATGCTGTACGACGGCGCCATGGTGGCGCTGCTCAGCGCGATCAACAACATGAAGGGGACCAACGGCGCGGCCAACGTGGCGGCCAAGGGCGCCTCGATCTCGAAGGCGATCACGATCATCGACAACGGCCTGCGCGCCTCGCTCGACAAGGCGGCCGGCGGCGAGATCGCCCAGAACCTGGACGCGCTGTACGACTACATGAGCCGCCGCCTGCTGCAGGCCAACATCAAGAACGACGTCGCCGCGGTCGAGGAAGTCCACGGCCTGATGTCGGACCTGCGCGAAGCCTGGGTGGCGATCGGCGAGAAGAACGAGCAGCCTGACGCCCCTGCTGTCCCGGCGATGCAAAAAACCACCCTGGTGAGCGTATAAGGATCATGATCATGACCGGACAAGAAGTCGTTTCCGTCTACGAGACCATGGTCGGCATCACCGACCGCATGCTGGACGCCGCCACCGCGAGCGACTGGGACCGGCTGACCGAGCTGGAACAGGAGTGCGCCGCCTGCGTGCGCCGCCTGCGCGAGCACGAAGGCGCGCAGCCGCTGGCCGGCCAGGAGCGCGTGCGCAAGGTCAACGCGATCCGCAAGATGCTCGACGCCGACCGCCAGATCCGCGACCTCACCACCCCGTGGATGGCGCGCCTGTCGGCCCTGATCAGCAACACCACGACCGAACGGCGCGTCGCGCGCGCCTACGGCGTCTGAGGCCGTCCCGGCCTGACTGAGGGATGCTGCCGCGCGAGCTGGTTTCCGCCGTCCCCCGGGTCGATCCGTCCCGGCCGGCCGAGCAGGCCCTCGACCCGCGCCAGCAAGCCTTCCAGCGCGCCGTCGCGCCCTTGATGGGCAAGGCCATCCACGGCGAAGTGCTCGCCAGGCTGACCGACGGCAGCTTCGTGGTCAAGGTGGCCGACATCCCGGCCCGCATGCAGCTGCCGCCCGGCGCCCAGGTCGGCGCCGACGTTCCCCTCACCCTCGTTTCCCTCCAGCCGCGCGCCACCTTCCAGGTCGGCGCCCAGGCCACCAGCGCCTTCACCGAGGCCGGCCCGCCCCTGCCGGAAGGCGCCGATCCGTCCAAGGCCCCGCTGGCCTACCGCGAAGGCGCGCCGGTCGGGCGCGCGGCGGCCTTGCTGGCCCAGGCCGGCGCCGGCGCCACCCTGGCCTTCCCTGCCGGGACCGAAGCGAACAACACCACGCTGAGCCCGGCGGGCAAGGCCATCGCCACGGTGCTGGCCGCCGCCGGCAAGGCGGAGGCGCCATTGAGCGGCCTGGTCGGGCGCCCCCCCGTGGTCGGCAGCCCGTCTGCCGATCCCGGCGCGATCGCCCAGGGTTTGCAGCAGGCGGTCGGCAAGAGCGGGCTGTTCTACGAATCGCATGTCGCCGAATGGGCGCAAGGCGCCCGCGCGCTGGCCGAACTGGCGGGCGAGCCGCAGCAGCAGGCCGCCCAGGCAGGGAACCGCCCGCAGGCGGGCGATCCCGCCACCGCGCAGTTCATCAACCTGCAGCTGGCCACCCAGGAACAGGCCCGGCTCCATTGGCAAGGCCAGTTGTGGCCGGGCCAGGAGATGGAATGGGACGTGCGGCGCGAGGACGAGCACCAGGGCGCCGAGGCCGAAGCTGGCGTCTGGCACAGCCGCCTGCGCCTGCGGTTCCCGGAACTGGGCGAACTCGACGCCAGCCTGACCCTGGCAGGCGGCGTCCTGCAGCTGCGTTTCGCCACCGGCAGCGAAGAAACCGCCGCCCTGCTGCGCCGCCACGCGCCCGAACTGGCCGCCGCGCTCGATGCGGTGGGCACGCCGCTGGGCGGCTTCGACGCCCGTCCAGGAGCGCCCGATGCGTGAGGAAGGCAAGCGCCGCCAGAGCGCCGTTGCCCTCGCCTACGGCGCCGGCGACCCGGCGCCCAAGGTCGTGGCCAAGGGCCAGGGGCTGGTGGCGGAGAAGATCATGGAACGCGCGCGCGAAGCCGGCGTGTTCGTGCACGAGTCGAAGGAACTGGTGTCCCTGCTGATGCAGGTGGACCTGGACCGGGAGATCCCGCCTGGCCTGTATCGGGCGATTGCGGAACTGTTGGCCTGGTTATATCATATTGAGTCGGCGCAAAGGAATGGAGATGTTCTCCCTTCCGCACCCGATCCGATCGCCCACCTAGACCCCGTGGCAAGGACACCTGGCAGCAATGAATAACGCAGAACTGGAAAACTGGCACGACTATGAAGTCAGGTCGCGCCGCGAGATCGTGTCCCTGCTGCGCCAGATCGGCGAGAAGAACCAGCTGATCCGCATGCTGGTCAAGGGCGAGTCGGACGTGGCCGTCACCTCGATCCTGGAAGTCGACGACGACACCGACACGATCGTGCTGGACCGCTCCATCGACCCGCTGCAGAACGACCGCATCGTGGCCGCCGGCAGCGTGCGCTGCGAAACCACGCTCGACAAGATCCGCATCCTGTTCACCGCCGAAGCCCTGGACGAGACCAGCCACCGCGGCGGCCTGGCGCTGCGCGCCGACATCCCCCCGACCCTGATCCGCCTGCAGCGGCGCGAGTTCTACCGCATGCCCACCCCGGTGAGCAACCCGGTGCGCGCGCTGATCCCGCTGCCGCTGGAACTGGGCGGCGGCGCCGGCGTCTTCCCGCTGCACGACATCAGCGTCGGCGGCATCGCCATCCTCGACAACAAGCTCCAGCTGGACAACACGATCGGCCGGGTGATCGAGAACTGCCGCATCGAGCTGCCCGACGTCGGACCGGTCACGACCTCGCTCCAGATCCGCAATTCGCTGGACCTGACCTTGCTGAACAACAAAACCAACCGCCGCCTCGGCTGCCAGTTCGTCGATATCTCGCGCGGCGCCCTGGCCGGCGTGCAGCGCTACATCACCAAGCTCGAACGCGAGCGCAACGCGCGCCTGGCCGGCCTTGCCTGAGGCCAGGCCGGCGGCCCGTCCCGTGCCGCGTGATCCGTACTATTTTTTAGTTACTTTATTGCTAACTGGCGCTCTTTCCTGGTGATACTTAGGCTACACTAAGGAGTATCTGCACCTGCCGATGCCTCCCCGATGACGCCTCCTGTTCCGGATACACGCCTCTTCTCCGCCGCGTTCACCCATTCGCAAGTCGGCATGGCCCTGGTGGGCCTGCACGGCCATTGGCTGGAGGTCAATCCCGCCCTATGCCGCATCCTCGGCTATTCGCGCGGCGAGCTGCTGTCCACGACCTTCCAGGCGCTGACCCATCCGGAAGACCTGGATGACGACCTGAACCTGATGCACGAAGTCCTGGGCGGCGAGCGCGACACCTACACGCTGGAAAAGCGCTACCGCCACCTCGACGGGCGCATCGTCTGGGCCCAGCTGACCGTCTCCGTCACCCGCGACGCCGGCGGCCAGCCGGAATGCTTCGTGGCCCAGGTGATCGACATCTCGGCCCAGAAGGCGGCGCTCGAGGACCGCGACGCCTTTTTCATGCTCTCGCCCGACCTGCTGGCGATCGCCGGCACCGACGGGCGCCTGCGCCAGGTGAATCCCGCCTGGACCGAGGCCCTGGGGTGGACCTCGGAAGACCTGACCTCGCGCCCCTTCATCGACTTCGTGCATCCGGACGATGTCGACCGTACCCTGGCCGAGGCCGAGTCGATCTACGCGGGCGGCCTGACCACCGGGTTCTGCAACCGCTATCGCCACGCCGCGGGCGGCTACCGCTGGCTCGAATGGAGCACGCGTTCGGTGGGCAGCGGCCGGCTGTACTGCACCGTGCGCGACGTCACCGAGTTCGTCGAGAACGCCGAGGCGCTGCGCGCCCAGGAGGAAAAGATCCGCCTGCTGCTCGACCAGGCCAACGACGCCTTCATCGGCATGGACGAGCACAGCGTGATCACCGAGTGGAACAAGCAGGCCGAGCTGACCTTCGGCTGGAAGGCCGAGGAAGCCATCGGCCGCCCGATGGTCGAGCTGATCGCCCCCGAGCGCCTGCGCCAGCGCCACCTGGACGGCATGGCGGCCTTCCTCTCCGCCAGCGACGGCCGCACCTACACCAAGCGGGTCGAGGTACCCGCCCTGCGGCGCGACGGCACCGAGATCCTGGTCGAATTCTCGGTCGGCATGCTGCCCCACCGCGGCCGGCGCTACTTCTACGCCTTCCTGCGCGACGTCTCGGAGCAGCGCCGCCTGGCCGAGCAGATGCACTACCAGGCCACGCACGACTTCCTGACCGGCCTGCCGAACCGCTACGCCTTCATGGAGCGCCTGCAGCACGCCATCGACACCACCCAGCGCACGCCGCATTCGCTGGCGCTGCTGTTCATCGACCTGGACGGGTTCAAGTCGGTGAACGACCTGTGCGGACACGAGGCGGGCGACGCGGTGCTGATCGACTTCGGCCGCCGCCTCACCGGGGCGGTACGCCGCACCGACACGGTGGCGCGCCTGGCGGGCGACGAATTCGTCGTGATGCTCGACCAGGCGGGCGACGCGCGCGCCGACATCGAACAAGTGGCGCGCAAGATCCTCGTGGCCGCCGCCCTGCCCTATGATGCGGCCGCCGGGTGCGAGCCCATCGGCGCCAGCATCGGCGTGGCCTTCCACGTGCCCGGCGACAGCGCCGACGCGCTGCTGTCGCGCGCGGATACGGCCATGTATGCGGCCAAGAAGGCGGGCAAGCATCGGGCGGCGGTGTTGATGGCGGATGGGCGGGTGGTGTACTGCCGGGTGGGCTGACACTGCGCAGCGGATCCACCCCAAAATTTTTAACACCCATGTCACACCGCCGACCGATGGCTCGTCTTATCAGGCATGAGGGACGCACACCGCGCCCACCCCACCTGAAAGGACACCAGCATGTCGCACGTCGCCCGCATCAACCTCTTCACCCTGGCCCCCGCCAACCTGAAGGCCATGATCAACCTGTCGATGACCAACAAGAAAGGCGCCCTCGGCGAGCGCCTGGTCGAGCTGGTGCAGCTGCGCGTGTCGCTGGTCAACGGCTGCGGCGTGTGCATCGACATGCACTGGCGCGACCTGGTCCGCCAGGGCCTCGATCCGCGCCACCTGAACGCCATCGGCGCCTGGCGCGAAGCGCCCTGGTTCAGCGAACGCGAACGCGCCGCGCTGGCCTGGGCCGACGCCGTCAACGCCCTGCCCCAGCGCGACGACACCGACGCCGCCTGGCCGGCCCTGCGTGAGCATTTCACGGACGCCGAGATCGCCGAACTTGGCTATACTATCGCCGCCATCCGGGGCTGGAATTCGATCAACCTGAGCCTGCGCAACCAGATCCCCGAACAGCCTGCGCCGGGCATGTAAGCGACCACCTACCGAGGATGCCCCTGCACGGCCACGACACCGTCACCCTGGTCCAGGCCCTGCAGATCCTGGGAAGCGCCGGCGACCTGGCCATGGGCCAGCCGCCCGGCCACTC
>NZ_JAGPWD010000069.1 GCF_018119395.1 Massilia sp. ZL223 | reverse complement strand
CCCCCCCCCCCCCCCCCCCCAAAAAACCCCCCCCCCCCGCGGCGGGGGGGGGCGCGACGGTCTTTGGGCAAACTAATTTAATGCGATGCCGGGCTAGGCGGCCCGCTCCATGGCTGCCCCATGCAAGGCCGCCAGCACTTCCGCCGGCCCGGTCATCCCCGCCAGCATTCCTTTCGCATCCACCACCGGCACGCGCGCCAGCCCGAGCCTTGCGGCCAGCGCCGCCGCTTCGGTGGCCGGCTGCGTGTCATTCACCGCCACCCCGGCCGTCATCAGGTCGCCCACGCGCTGCGCCTCGCGCATGCCCGCCAGCGACACCAGCGCCAGCCTGGCGCGCGAACCCAGCGAGCGCATCTCGGCTTCCGAGGCCGCGCGCAGCAGCTGGGCCTGGGTCAGGAGGCCCAGCAGCCGCCCTTCCCCATCCACCACCGGCAGCGCCGGCACGCCGTGGCGCAGCAGCTGTTCGCGCGCGCTCGACAAGGGCTGGTCCGGCGCCAGGCGCGCCACCGGCGCCACGCTCACTTCGCCGGCACGCAGTCCGCGCGCGCGGCGTTCGGCCGCGTGCTGCTCGGCGTCGTGGACGATGGTCGCCAGGTCTTCGCGGCTCACGTCCAGTGGTTCGCCAAAGTGTTCCAGCGCCGCGTCCAGGTCTTCGTCGTCCACGATCGACGGCTTGACTGGCGCGTGCGCGTGGTGCGCTCCGGTCAGGCGGTTGTAGGCCAGCGCCGCCACGACCAGCAGCACCGCATTCAGGCCTACCGGCGCCAGCGCGAAGGCGAAGCCGGCTTCGCGCACCGCGTCGCCGCCCAGCACGGCCGTCATCGCCGCCGCGCCGCCGGGCGGATGCAGGCAGCGCAGCAGGAACATCATCGCGATCGCCAGGCCGCCGGCCAGGGGCGCGGCCAGCATCGGTTCCGGAATCAGCTGGGCGCAGGCCACGCCGGTCAGCGCCGACACCACATTGCCGCCGATGACCGACCAGGGCTGGGCCAGCGGGCTGGCCGGCACGCAGAACAGCAGCACGGCCGATGCCGCCATGGGAGCGACCAGCCAGGCGATATGGGCGCCGGGAGCGGCCCAGCCCAGCGCGATGTGGCTGAGCAGGCCGGACAACAGCAGGCCGATCACGGCGCCGAGGGCGGCGCGGGCTTGGGCAGTGGGAGGAAGGGCAACCGGTTGCGGCAGACGGCGACGGAGACGGGAAGCGGCGCGAATGAGCATTGCGGAAAAGTTGGACGGAAAATACTTCTATTACACCACAATTGCACAAAATAGGTGCGAGCTCGTCCATGACGGTGCGGACCGCTCTACCGTGGTGCGTTGCGCCACAACAAACCAACCCCCAACAGGGGGCGAGCATTCAAAAAAGCAATGATGTACGATATGCAAGCTTGCGCATGCACCGCGCCGCCACCCAACAACAAGGACACCAAGATGAGCATCTTCCAACGCCACGCAGTCACCGCCCTCGCCGCCGCCATCGCAGCCGGCTGCCTCGCCACCCCGGCCCTGGCCGCCGCGCCGATGGCCAAGACCCCGGCGCCCGGCTACTACCGCATCATGCTGGGCGATTTCGAAGTGACCCCGCTGTCGGACGGCACGGTCGACTTGCCGGTCGAGCAGCTGCTGGCCGACAAGGCGGACAAGACCAAGACCACCCTGGCCAAGCACCACCTGAAGACCCCGCTGGAGACCTCGGTCAATGCCTACCTGATCAATACCGGCGCCAAGCTGGTGCTGGTGGACGCCGGCGCCGGCAGCTTCTTCGGCCCGACCCTGGGCAAGCTGATCGCCAACATGAAGGCCGCCGGCTACAGCCCGGAACAGGTGGACGAGATCTACGTCACCCACTTCCACGGCGACCACGCCGGCGGCCTGGTGAACAATGCGCAGATCGTGTTTCCGAACGCCGTCCTGCGCGCCGGCAAGAACGAAGCCGACTACTGGCTGAGCCAGGAGAACATGGACAAGGCCAAGGACAAGGGCGGCTTCCAGGCCGCGATGGCGGCGGTCCAGCCGTATGTGAAGGCCGGCAAGTTCAAGGCGATCGAGGGCGACGTCGAGCTGGTGCCGGGCATCCGCGCCCACGGCACCGGCGCCCACACCCCCGGCCACACCACCTATATGGTCGAAAGCAAGGGCCAGAAGCTGCTGGTGATCGGCGACCTGATCCACGTGGCCCCGGTGCAGATGGCCGAGCCGAAGGTGACGATCTCCTTCGACAGCGACCAGAAGGCCGCCGCCGCCGCACGCAAGAAGGAATTCGACGCCGCCGCCAAGGGCGGCTACATGATCGGCGGCGCCCACCTGCAGTTCCCCGGCCTGGGCTACCTGGCCACCGAGGGCAAGGGCTACCGCTTCATCCCGGTGAACTTCACCCAGATGCGCTGAGCGAGGCGCCCCTCAGGCTTTCCAGCACCCCGATCAGGTGGTCGAAGTTGACCGGCTTGACCAGGTGGTGCTGGAAGCCCGCCGCGAGGGCTTCCTCGCGGTCCTGCTGCTGGCCGTAGCCGGTCACGGCCACCAGCACCGCATCCCGCGTCTCCGGCTGGGCGCGCAGGCGCCGCGCCAGTTCCTTGCCGTCCATCTCGGGCAGGCCGATATCCAGCAGGCAGACGTCCGGACGCACGCTGCGCGCCCGGTCCAGCGCCCGCAGCGAATCGTGTTCGATCACCACTTCGTGGCCGTGCGAGGCCAGCAGCATGCCGAGCATCTCGGCCGCATCGGCATTGTCGTCCACCACCAGCACCTTCAAATGCCCGGCCGCCGGCGGCGCCTCCAGCGCAGGCAGGTCTTCCGGCAGCAGGGTCTCCTGCTCGAGCGGAAGCGTGATCACGAAGGTGCTGCCCTTGCCCAGCCCCGGGCTGGTGCAGCCGACCGTGCCCCCGTGCAGCTCCACCAGGTTCTTCACCAGCGCCAGGCCCAGTCCCAGGCCGCCCTGCGAGCGGTCCGACGAGCGTTCGGCCTGGGTGAACAGGTCGAACACGCGCCCGGTCAGTTCGCGGTCCATGCCGATGCCCTCGTCGCGCACCGACAGCACCAGGCGCGGGCCGAGCGCCTCGGCGCGCAGGTCGATCTGGCGCCCTTCCGGCGTGTACTTGCTGGCGTTGCCCAGCACATTGGCCACCACCTGCACCAGGCGCGCCTTGTCGCCCAGGACCACGGCGCCGTGCGGCGGCAGGCGCACCGACAGCTGCTGGCCGCGCGCATCGATCATGGGCCGCACCTGCTCGACCGCCTCGTCGACCACCACGCGCGCATCGACCGCCACCCGCGCCAGGGTGATCAGGCCGCGCGTCACGCGCGACACGTCCAGCAGGTCGTCCACCAGGCGGGTCATGTGGCGCACCTGGCGGCCGATGATGGTGCTGCTCTGCTGGACCCGCGCCTCGTCCATCGCGCCCAGCTTGAGCAGCTCGGCGGCGGCGCTGATCGGCGCCAGCGGGTTGCGCAGCTCGTGCGCCAGCATGGCCAGGAATTCGTCCTTGCGGCGGTCGGCCTCCATCAGCTTGTCCTCGGCCAGCTTGCGGTCGGTGATGTCGCGGAAGAAGGAGGCGATGCCGCCGTCCTGGGTGGGATAGGCGCGGATCTCGGACCACACGCGGCGCCCGCCCGGGAACACGCGGCAGTATTCGGCGCTGCCGGCGCTGCGCGTGCGCATCACCTCGCGGTACATGCGCCCGCCCTCGGTGTCGAGCGATTCGGGGAAGATTTCCCAGTGGTTGCGGCCGATGACCTGGTGCGCGTCGAGGCCGCAGATGCGCAGGCCCTCGGCGTTCATTTGCAGGATGGTCCAGTTGCGGTCGAACAGGGCGAAGCCTTCGGCGATGGCGTCGAAGATGTAGCGGGCGCGGTCGCGCTCCACGCGCAGCTCGGCCTGGGCGCGCACCGCTTCGGCGGCCGACCAGGTGCGCTCGGCGACGTCGCGCGCCAGGCGGGCGTCGTGGTCGCTCCAGTGGCGCGGATGCGGGGTGTGGATGCCCAGGCAGGCGGTCAGGCGGCCGCGCTTGACCAGCGGGACCGCGAGCAGCGCGCCGACCCGCTCGGCCACGTAGACGCTGCGGAAACCGGCGGTGCGGACGTCGCGCGCGCTGTCGTCCATGCGCACCACGTTCCCGGCGCGCAGCTCGGCTGCGAGCGCCGGGCCGAAGTCGGCGAACTGGAACTCGGGGCGGGTGGGCACGGCGCGCCCGTCCTGGCTCCACATGCGCGGCACGCTGAAACGGCCCAGGGCGTCGTCCATCTCGGCGTACAGCACGCGCGCGGCGCGCAGCTCGCGTCCCAGCAGGCCGCTGGCGGTCTCGATCACCTCCTCCGGGTGCAGCAGCGGGCGGATGGCGTCGGAGACGCGCAGCTCGAAGGCGGCGCGGCGTTCGGCCAGCACGCGGCTGGTGGTTTCCATGCAGGTGCAGAACAGGCCCGCCGTTTCGCCGTCGGCGCCGTGCAGGGGCGCGAAGGAAAAGGTGAACATGGCGCGCTCGGCGTAGCCGTGGCGGCGCAGGGTCAGTTCCATGTCCTCGTGGTAGACCGGCTTGCCGGACAGGGCGCGGTCGACCATGGGAACCAGGTAGGGCCAGACTTCCGGCCAGACGTCGGACAGGCGCGCGCCGAGTGCCTGCGGGTGGCGCTCGCCCAGCAGGGGAATGTTGGCGTCGTTGTAGAGGAAGACAAGCTCGGGGCCCCAGGCGATGAACATGGGGAAGGACGAGTGCAGCATCATGTCGACCGCCGTCCTCAGGGCCGGCGGCCAGGTAGCGGCGGGGCCTAGCGTGGTGGAGGACCAGTCGTGGCGGCGCAGCAGGGCCGGCATCTGGCTGTCTCCTCCAAGACCGGTGTGCGTGAACGGGGCCATGCGAAAGATTGTCGCATAACTTTTCGTTAATGCCGTGTCATTTTTTTTACGGCTGGGTGGGGGGAAGGAGCCGTGGGAGGTGTGCTGCGAACTTGGGCGGAACAATGCCAGTGGCATTGTTCCGGACTTCGCCGGAACGACGTGCTGATGTGGCCGACTAACGGAGCTATTGCGGCTCGCTGCCAAAAAACGTCATCCCGGCGAAGGCCGGGATCCAGGTTTGCGCGAGCAGCCGAAAACGTCAGAGCTTGATGAAATGCTCGCGATAATACTTCAGCTCTTCAATCGACTCGGTAATATCCGCCAGCGCCGTATGCTTCTGGTGCTTCTTGAACCCGGTCGCCAGCTCCGGCTTCCAGCGGCGGCACAGTTCCTTGAGGGTCGACACGTCCAGGTTGCGGTAGTGGAAGAAGGCTTCCAGCTTCGGCATGCCGCGCGCCATGAAGCGGCGGTCCTGGCAGATCGAGTTGCCGCACATCGGCGACTTGTTCGCCGGGACGTACTGCTTGAGGAAGGCGATCAGCTGCTCTTCCGCCTGCGCCTCGTCCACGGTCGAGGCCTTGACGCGGTCGATCAGGCCCGACTTGCCGTGCGTGCCCTTGTTCCAGGCGTCCATCTTGTCCAGGGTCTCGTCGCTCTGGTGGATGGCGAACACCGGGCCCTCGGCAACCACGTTCAGCTGGGCGTCGGTGACGATCACCGCGATTTCGATGATGCGGTCGTTGTCCGGGTCCAGGCCGGTCATTTCCATGTCCACCCAGACGAGATTGAATTCGTTCGGGCGTTCCTGGGCGATGCCAGGCAATTGCGTTTCATTGGCTTGTGACATAATTCTCGCTTATTCCTGATAGTTGCCTTATCAATCAATCCCGCATTTTCTCACAAGCACACATGTCTTCACTCGGGTTTTCGGTTTTGTTCGTCGTATTTCTGCTGCTGACGCTCGGCCTGCGCTTCTGGCTGGCCAGCCGGCAACTTCGCCACGTGCTGCGCCACCGCGCCAGCGTCCCGGCCGAGTTCGCCTCTAAAGTGCCCCTGCACGCGCACCAGAAAGCCGCCGACTACACCGTCGCCAAGACCCGCGCCGGCATCGTCGGCCTGTTCTGGGGCGGCGTGGTGCTGGTCGGCTTCACCCTGCTGGGCGGCCTGCAATGGCTGTCGACCGCCCTGCTGCCGGTCACCGGTCCGGGGATGCTACACCAGATGGCTTTGGTGGTGACGTTCGCGATCCTGTCCGGCCTGCTGGACCTGCCGCTCGACTGGTACCGCCAGTTCGTGCTGGAGGAACGCTTCGGCTTCAACAAGATGACGCCCGCCCTGTGGTTCTCGGACCTGCTCAAGGGCGCGCTGGTGGGCGCGGTGATCGGCCTGCCGCTGCTCTGGGTGATCCTGACCCTGATGGACAAGAGCGGCGACCTGTGGTGGTTCTACACCTGGCTGGTGTGGAGCGGCTTCCAGCTCTTGATGATGGTGCTCTACCCGACCGTCATCGCGCCGCTGTTCAACAAGTTCACCCCGCTCGCCGACGTGAGCCTCAAGGAGCGCATCGAGGGCCTGATGGCGCGCACCGGCTTCGCCTCGAAAGGCCTGTTCGTCATGGACGGCAGCAAGCGCAGCGCCCACGGCAACGCCTATTTCTCGGGCTTCGGCGAGAACAAGCGCATCGTGTTCTTCGACACCCTGCTCTCGCGCCTGGAACCGCAGGAGATCGAGGCCGTGCTGGCCCACGAACTGGGCCACTTCAAGCTGCGCCACATCGTCAAGCGCATCGTGGTGATGTTCGCGCTGTCGCTCGCGTTCCTGGCCCTTCTCGGCTACCTCAAGACCCAGGTCTGGTTCTATACCGGCCTCGGTGTCCAGCCCTTCATGGACGCCTCGAACGACGGCATGGCCCTGATCCTGTTCGCCCTGGTGCTGCCGATCTTCACCTTCGTGCTGTCGCCGCTGAACTCCATCACTTCGCGCAAGCACGAATTCGAGGCCGACGCCTTCGCTGCCAGGCATACCGACTATCGCCACCTGGTCTCGGCCCTGGTCAAGATGTACGAGGACAATGCCTCGACCCTGACCCCGGACCCGCTGCATTCGGCCTTCTACGACTCGCACCCGCCGGCCTCGATCCGGGTGAAGCACCTGACCATGGCGGCCGCATGAAACTCGCCGACCGCCACTGCATCCGCAACGCCCAGGCCCTGAATCCGCGCGTCGTCGACGCCATGCTGAACGACGTGCCGGGCTGGCAGGCCGCCAACGGCGTGCTGCGCCGCGACTTCAGGTTCGCCGACTACCGCGCCACCATCGCCTTCGTGAACGCCGTCGCCCGGATGGCGGAACAGGAAGACCACCACCCGGACCTGGCGGTAGGCTACGGCAAGGTCGGCGTGAGCTGGAGCACCCATTCGGCCGGCGGCGCGCTGACCGAGAACGACTTCGTCTGCGCGGCGCGCACCGACGTCCTGTTCGACCAGCAGGCGGCGGCATGAGCGAGTTGAAAGGCACCATCATCGCGGCCCACGGCCGCCACTACCTGGCCGATGCGGACGGCGTCAAGCTGCAATGCGTCACGCGCGGCAAGAAGACCAATGTGGCCGTCGGCGACATCGTCCACCTCAAGAAGACCTCGGAAGACCAGGCCGTGATCGAGCGCATCGCCGACCGCGCCACCCTGCTCTACCGCTCCGACCAGTACAAGTCGAAGCTGCTGGCGGCGAACATCTCGCGCCTGTTCATCGTCGTCGCGACCGAGCCGAGCTTCGCCGACGACCTGGTCTCGCGCGCCCTGGTGGCCTGCGAGGCGGCCGGCATCGAGGCCCACCTGATCCTCAACAAGATCGACGTCGAGGACAACCTGCCGCGCGCACGCGAGCGCGTCGCCGTCTACGCGGCCCTCGGCTACCCGGTGCACGAGGTGTCGGCCAGGACCCGGCCGGAGGACACCGTCGCCACCCTCATGCCGCTGCTCGAAGGCCATTCCTCGATCTTCATCGGCCAGTCCGGCATGGGCAAGTCCTCGCTGATCAACCTGCTGGTGCCGGACGCCGACATCGCCGTGCGCGAGATCTCGGAAGCGCTCGACACGGGCAAGCACACGACCACCTTCACCCGCCTCTACTGGCTGAAGGACGGGGCATCGATCATCGATTCGCCCGGCTTCCAGGAGTTCGGCCTGTATCACCTGACCGAAGGCATGCTGGAGCGCGCCTTCATCGAGTTCAAGCCCTACCTGGGCGGCTGCAAGTACTATAACTGCCGGCACTTGGCCGAGCCCCAGTGCGCGGTGCTGGGCGCGGTCGCGGACGGCAAGATCGCGAAGATGCGCCACGAGCTCTACGCCCAGCTGCTGCACGAGTCCTCGCAAACCCTTTATTGATGAGCTGAATGGCCGCGTATAGAATATTTACGCAGTCAATAATCCCGAATCCATGCCCTTTATGTAAGGGCAAACAAAAACCCTTATAATTCAAGGGATAACAGATAGCAGACCTCATTATGCCCGGCACTACTCCGATCAAGCACTTCCTGCAGTTCTCCGACTTCACCCGCGACGAATTCGAATACGTGATCAAGCGCGCGGAGGTCATCAAGCGCAAGTTCAAGGCCTACGAGGTGTACCACCCGCTGGTCGACCGCACCCTGGTGATGGTGTTCGAGAAGAGCTCGACCCGTACCCGCCTGTCCTTCGAGGCCGGCATGCACCAGCTGGGCGGCGCGGCGATCTACCTGAACACCCGCGACAGCCAGCTGGGCCGCGGCGAGCCGGTCGAGGACGCCGGCCAGGTCATGTCGCGCATGTGCGACATCATCATGGTGCGCACCTTCGGCCAGGACATCATCGAGCGTTTCGCCGCCCATTCGCGCGTGCCGGTGATTAACGGCCTGACCAACGAGCACCACCCCTGCCAGGTGCTGGCCGACGTGTTCACCTTCTACGAGCACCGCGGCTCCATCACCGGCAAGACGGTGGCCTGGATCGGCGACGCCAACAACATGCTGTATTCCTGGCTGCAGGCGGCCGAAGTGTTCGGCTTTCACCTGAACGTCTCGACCCCGAAGGGCTACGAGCTGGATCCAAAGCTGGTCAATACCTCGCGCTACACCCTGTTCGATAATCCTTCGGATGCCTGCGCGGGTGCGCACCTGGTGAACACCGACGTCTGGACCAGCATGGGCTACGAAAAGGAAAACGCCGAGCGCCTCAAGGCTTTCGACGGCTTCATCGTGGACGGCGCCAAGATGGCGCGCGCCGCGCCGGACGCCCTGTTCATGCACTGCCTGCCGGCCCACCGCGGCGAGGAAGTGGCCGCCGAAGTCATCGACGGCCCGCAGTCGGTGGTCTGGGACGAGGCCGAGAACCGCCTGCACGTGCAGAAAGCCCTGATCGAATACCTGCTGCTCGGCCGCATCGAGGACAAGTAATGATCGACCATACCGGCGTCATCGTGGCGGACTACCTGCGCAGCCGCGCCTTTTACGAAAAGGCGCTGGCGCCGATCGGCTATGCGCTGCTGGCCGAGATTCCGGCCGCCGTCACCCAGGGCACCGATGTCGCCGGCTTCGGCGAGCCGCCCAAGCCGGATTTCTGGATCTCGGGCGCGACCGCCGCGAAGCCGGTCAACCATCCGCCGGTGCACGTGGCCTTCCGCGTGACGACTCGCGCCATGGTCGATGCGTTTCATGCGGCGGCGCTGGCCGCCGGCGGCCGCGACAATGGTGCGCCGGGACCGCGTCCGCATTATCATGCGAACTATTACGGCGCTTTCGTGCTGGATCCGGACGGCCACAACATCGAAGCCTGCTGCCACGAACCCGCTTGATCTGCGCTTGACCCGTTTTTACGATTAACCTTTTTACCCACCACAACCATATGTTTGATCGTTGGCCCGTCGCCTTGCTTCCCTGCCTGGCGGCACTCCCATGGGCCGGCTGACCATTTAGTCCCCTCCATCCTTCCATCACTGGACATTCCATGAGCGACATCAAAAAAGTAGTACTCGCCTACTCCGGCGGCCTCGACACCTCGGTCATCCTGAAGTGGCTGCAAGACCATTACAACTGCGAGATCGTGACCTTCACGGCCGACCTCGGCCAGGGCGAAGAGCTGGAACCGGCGCGCGCCAAGGCGCTGAAGTTCGGCATCAAGCCGGAAAACATCTACATCGACGATGTGCGCGAGGAATTCGTGCGCGACTTCGTGTTCCCGATGTTCCGCGCCAACACCGTGTATGAAGGCGAATACCTGCTGGGCACCTCGATCGCGCGTCCGCTGATCGCCAAGCGCCTGATCGAGATCGCCAACGAGACCGGCGCCGACGCCGTCTCGCACGGCGCGACCGGCAAGGGCAACGACCAGGTGCGTTTCGAGCTGGGCGCCTATGCGCTGAAGCCGGACGTCAAGATCATCGCCCCGTGGCGCGAATGGGACCTGCTGTCGCGCGAGAAGCTGCTGAAATACGCGGAAGACGCCGGCATCGACATCGACATGAAGCACAAGAACGGCGGCGCGCCCTACTCGATGGACGCCAACCTGCTGCACATCTCCTTCGAAGGCCGCCACCTGGAGAACCCGAGCGCGGAAGCCGAGGAATCGATGTGGCGCTGGACCGTGTCGCCGGAGCAGGCGCCGAACGAAGCCGAGTACCTGGACGTGGAATTCGAACAGGGCGACATCGTCGGCCTGAACGGCAAGCGCCTGTCGCCGGCCGCCGTCCTGACCGAGCTGAACCGCCTGGGCGGCAAGCACGGCATCGGCCGCCTGGACCTGGTCGAAAACCGCTACGTCGGCATGAAGTCGCGCGGCTGCTACGAAACCCCGGGCGGCACCATCATGCTGCGCGCCCACCGTGCGATCGAATCGATCACCCTGGACCGCGAAGTGGCGCACCTGAAGGACGACCTGATGCCGCGCTACGCTTCGCTGATCTATAACGGCTACTGGTGGGCGCCGGAGCGCGTCGCGCTGCAGACCCTGATCGACCACACCCAGAAGAGCGTGAACGGCTGGGTCCGCCTGAAGCTGTACAAGGGCAATGTGATCGTGGTGTCGCGCGATTCGAAGACCGATTCGCTGTTCGACATGAACATCGCGACCTTCGACGAAGACGGCGGCGCCTACAACCAGGCGGACGCGGGCGGCTTCATCAAGCTGAACGCGCTGCGCATGCGCATCGCCGCCAAGGCGCGCGCCAAGCGCGGGCAGTAAGCTGGTTTCCAGCTTGTGAAAGAGCCGCCTGCGGGCGGCTTTTTTTCGTCCTGTTCGCGCGGTAGAATCGTTTTCCATGAATGCTGACGCGGACAATCCCTGCCTCGACTGCGGCGCCTGCTGCAAGTCGTTTCGTGTGTCGTTCTACTGGGCCGAGGCGCAGGAGTGCGGGCTGCCTGAGGGATGGACGGAACAGGTGACGCCGCATTTGTCGTGCATGAAGGGGACCAATGCGTCGGCGCCGTATTGCGCGGCGCTTGGGAAGGGTGATGCCGGGGTGATGGCGTGCGGGGTGTATGCATGCAGGCCGAGTCCGTGCAGGGAAGTTCAGATTGGGGATGAGAAGTGCAGTCGGGCCAGGGGGATGCATGGGTTGGCGCCGATCGAAACTGCACGGCTGATCGAGCAAACTTAGGTTCCCGCCTTCGCGGGAACGACGGTTTTG
>NZ_JAGPWD010000068.1 GCF_018119395.1 Massilia sp. ZL223 | reverse complement strand
GCGCCGGCCTGGGGTCCGGCAGGCGGGCACGCGCGGGCGCGGGCACGCCGGCCGCCTTCGCTGTGCTGTCCTTGCGGTACAAGACCGCGTCCGGGTGGAAACGCGGGGTGAAGCCGGCGAACAGCTCGGACGAGGCTTCGCTCGGGTTGACCACCAGCCAGCCGCCTTCGACCAGGCAGTCGCGCAGGCGCGCGACTGCCTCGCGCATCTGGCTGCGCGAGAAGTACATCAGGACATTGCGGCAGAAAATCACGTCCATGGCGGCGGTCTCGGGCGGATACGGCGCCTGGGCCAGGTTCAGCTGGGCGAATCGCACCTGGCGCCGCACCTCCTCGCGCAGCCGGTAATGGCCGGCCTCGGTGCGGCTGAACCAGGCGCTGCGCAGCACCGGCGCGGTGCGGCGGAACGACCATTCACGGTAGATGCCGGCGCGCGCCGTCTCCAGGCTGGCCGGGTTGAGGTCGGTGGCGAGGATGGCGGTGCGCTCGGGCGCCAGCTGGGGCACGTTGATGCGCAGTGCGAGCGCGATGGTGTACGGCTCTTCGCCGGTGGCGCAGCCTGCGCTCCAGACACGCAGGCCGGCCTGCGGATCGGCGGCCAACCTGCCCCTGGCCACTTCGCACAGCAGGTCCAGGCCGCGCGGCTCGCGGAAGAAATAGGTTTCGCCGATGGTCAGGTGGCGCGCGCACAGCGCGGTGCGGGCGGCGTCCCAGGGCCCGTCGGCCAGCCAGGCGGCCAGCGCCCCGGCGCCGGCGAGGCCGGCCTCCGGCGCCATGCGCGCGAAGGCGGCCGGCAGCTCGCCGCGGCGCGCGCCGCTGAAATGCAGCCCGGTCTCGCGCTCGATGCGGCGCACGGCCCGTTCGAAGGTATCATGCGCCGGCATCGGAGCCTCCCATGGGCGCGGCGCCCAATGCTTCGCCCAGCGCGATGCGTTCGTCCTCGAACAGGAAGCGGGACGGCTCGACCACCAGGCACAGGCCATCCTCGAGGCGCACCATGCCGCTCACGTAAGGAGCGGCCCCCACTTCGGCGGGGAACAGGCGCGCGGCATCGCGCTCGCCGATGCCGATGATGCGATCGACCACGACGCCGGCCAGGAAGCCGGACAATTCCGCGATCAGGATCTGCTGGGAAGGATCGAGCGGCGCCGGCGCAAGGCCCAGGCGCCGGCGCACGTCGACCACCGCCACCATCTCGCCGGCCACGTTCAGCACGCCAAGCACGATCGGACCCGCGCCCGGCAAGGGCGCAGGTTCCGCGCTCGGTACGGCGCGCCGTACGCAGTCCAGCGGAAGCCCGAGCCGCTGGCCGCCGCATTCGAATTCGATCAGTCGCATCATGCTGCTTGGGCTCTACGTTGGTACAAGCGCGAGGACAGCCGAAATGACGTTTCCAGCTGCGCATTGACGCAGGACAATTAACGTTAAAATCCTACCCAAGTCCTCGGCGTTACAACACTGTGCCTACCTGGAGTGTGTCGGACCGCGCCTCGCCCAGGGAGCGCATGCGGATTGCATGGATCTTCATAAACGACTGATTTAAAACGATAAAGTCGCTGTAAATATGGACTGGGGGCCCAGCCCGAATGTCATATATTTGACAATCCCTGTCGTGAATTTAACGACATAGTTTTGGAGAAATGCGTTGCCGAACAGCAACTCTACTGCCATTTAGCCAACCAAGCCGTGCTGGACCGCGTAACGGATCAGGGCGGCATTCGTATGCAGACCCATCTTCTGGAAGATCCGCAGCCGGTAGGTATTGACGGAACTTACGCTGATGCCCAGTTCGGCCGCCACCTGCTTGATCTGCAAGCCGGAACCGATCAGGGTCAGGATCTCGTTCTCGCGCGCCGTCAGGCGCTCGTGCGGCGCGCCGCCCTCGGGCGCGCGCGCCTCCTCGGCCAGCAGCTCGGCCAGGCGCGGCCCGATGTAGGTGCCGCCTTCCATCACCTTGCGGATCGCCTTGACCAGCTCCTCGGCGGCCATGGTCTTGGTGATGTAGCCCATCGCCCCGGCCTTCAGGGCCGGCACCGCATAGCGCTCCTCGCCGTACATGCTGAGCATGACGACCCGCTGCTGCGGAAAATGCCTGCGCACCTCGGCCAGCCCTTCCAGTCCGTCATGGCCGGGCAGCGAGATATCGAGCACCAGCACGTCGGGCTGGTGCAGTTCCACCAGCTTCAAGGCCTGTTCCAGGTCGGCCGCCTCGCCGACCACGCGCAGGCCGGCGGCCGAGCGGATGATCTTCTTGACGCCTTCGCGCAGCAGTTCGTGGTCGTCGGCGATGACGAGACTGGTCATGGTCGGAATCCTTTTTCTCTTTTCGAATGCAGGGGAACGCGCACGGACACCAGGGTGCCGCGCGGCGCAAGGGGGCCGGCGAGCAGCTTGCCGTCGACCAGCTCGGCGCGCTCGCGCATGCCCTGCAGGCCGAGCGAGGCGCCGCGGCGCAGCTGGGCGCGCGGGATGCCGACACCGTCGTCGCGCACGCGCAGCACCAGCAGATGGCCGCGCCGCTCCAGGCTGACCCAGACCTTGGTGGCCTGGGCGTGGCGCAGCACATTGGTCATGGCTTCCTGGAGGATGCGCAGCAGCGCCGCCGAGGCCGGGCGCGAGGGATGCGGACGGGCGGGTTCGAAGCTCACGTGACAGGCGATCCGGGTCCGGCGCTCGAAGTCGTGCACGTGCCAGGTGATGGCGGCGTACAGGCCGTGCTCGTCGAGCTCGGGCGCGCGCAGCTCGGTGGCGATCGCGCGCACCAGGCCGATCGCGCGCTCCAGGGTCGCGCTGGCCGAGCCGAGTTCGCCGATGATGGCGCCGCGCACCATCGGCCGGGACTGATCGCGCAGGTCGTCCTCGAGCAGCTTGATGTCGATCTTGGCGGCCGACAGGATCTGGCCGAGCTGGTCGTGCACCTCGCGCGCCAGGGCCTTGCGCTCGTTCTCGCGCACCGTCTGCAGGCGCTCGTACAGGGTGCGCAGCTCCTGGCGCGCGATCTCGCTCTCGGCTTCGCCGCGCTTGCGGGCGGTGATGTCGCGGGCGATCGTGACGAAGCAGCGGTCGCCCTGCCACAGCGGTGCGATCAGGGACACGAAGTGGGCCACCCACAGCCTGCGCCCGTCCGGGCAGCGGTAGCGCACCTCTTCCTCGAAGGAATCGGCCTCGCCCGCCAGCAGGCGCTCGCGGCCGGCGTGCAGGCGCTCCATGCCCGCCGGCTCGATCCAGTCCTGCAGCGAGCGCTCGCGCACGCTGGCCGCATCCAGGCCCACCACGTCCGCATACGCGGCGTTGGCGTGCACGATGCGGCCGCTGCGGTCGCTCAGCGCGATGCCCCCCGGCGCGCGGTCGAACACCGCCCCCAGCAGGCCGCTGGCCGCGCGCAGCTGCTCGGTGCGCTCCGCCACCCGCCGTTCCAGCTCGGCGTGCGCTTCGCGCTGGGCCTCTTCGGCCAGCTTGCGCCCGGTGATGTCGGTGGCGAACAGCAGCACCCCGTGCGGCGCTGGGTAACAGCGCACTTCGTACCAGCGGTGCGCCTCGCGGTCGAGGTGCTCGACGGCGGACGTGTCGCGCGCCCCGACCGCGTCGCGCACGGCCCGCTCCAGGGGGCTGCCGGGCAGGCAGGGAATCAGCTCGCCCAGCGGGACGCCGACCGCCGCCGCCTTGGGCCTCCCGGCCGCGGCGGCGTCGTTCAGGGCCACCACACGCAGTTCGCGGTCGAGGCTGACGACGATGTCGCGGGTGCCGTCCAGCACCGTGGCCAGGTCGTGGCGCAAGCCGGCGATTTCGCGCCGCAGCGCGGTTTCCCGCTCGAAGGCGGCGCGCCGCACGCGCGCCATCTGCACGTGCGAGCGCACCCGCGCGCTCAGTTCGCGCCCGCTGAAGGGCTTGGCGATGAAGTCGTCGGCGCCGGCGTCGAGCGCTTCCAGGCGCGCTTCCTCGTCGGAACGCGCCGACAACACCAGCAGCGGCACCGCGCCCGCCACCTGGTCGCGCCGGATACGGCGCACCAGGTCCAGGCCGCCGGCGCCGGGCAGCATCGCATCGACCAGGACCAGGTCGGGCGCGGCGCCGCGCAAGGCCGCCAGCGCGGCCTCGGCGCCCGCGACCGAGGACACCGCGCAGCTGTCGCGCAGCAGGCGCGCCACATAGCGCACCACGTCTTCGTCGCGCTCGACCACCAGCACCCGCGCGCCCTGCCTGGCCTCGGTCCGGCCCAGCGCGGCCGGCGCCCCCTCGATCTCGTAGCGCTCCAGTTCGTCGCGGAACTGGGCGCGCCGCATCACCTGGGCCTGCGGCCGGGGCGGCTGGCGCATGGCCCCGCCCGGCGCCGGACGCCGCCAGGGAACGCGCACCGTGAAGCGGCTGCCCATGCCGCGCCGGCTTTCGAGGGCCACGTCGCCGCCGTGCAGGCGCGCCAGCTCGCGCACCAGGGCCAGGCCGACGCCGCCGCCGTCTCCGCCGGCGGCCTCCGCACTGCGGCTGCGGTAGAAGCGCCCGAACACGCGCGCGGTTTCCTCTTCCTCGATGCCGATGCCGGTGTCCGCCACCTCCAGCTCGATCCAGCTCCCGCCTCCGCCCAGGCGCACCGCGATGCCGCCTTCACGGGTGAACTTGAAGGCGTTCGACAGCAGGTTGAAGACGATCTTCTCCCACATGTCGCGGTCCAGCATCGCCTGGCCCGGCTCCAGGGTGCTCGTGACCGTCAGACGCAGCCCCGCCGCCTCGACCGGCGCGCGGAACAGGGCCGCGATCTCGGCCGTCGCGACCGAAGGGTCGACCGGTTCGAGCACCAGCGGCAAGGTGCCGGCCTCGATGCGGGCGAAATCGAGCAGGGAGCTGACCAGCTTGTTCAGGCGGCGCGCGTTGCGGTCGGCCATCTCCACCGCTTCGCGCACTTCCGGCGCCAAAGGCGCGCCTTGCCCGTCCAGCAGCGCGCCCAGCGGGCCGAGGACCAGGGTGAGCGGCGTGCGCAGCTGATGGCTGGCGCCGGCGAAGAAATGGGAACGGCTGCGCTCCAGCTCGGCCATGGCGGCGATGCGCTCGCGTTCGGCGACGTCGGCCTCGGCCACCGCGACCGCGTGGGCGACATGGCCGCCGACCTGGTCGAAGAAGGCGCAGTAGGCGGCGTCCAGCTGCCGGCGCGGGTTGACCCCGACCAGCAGCACCCCGCCGGGCGCATCCTGGCCGCCCGGTCGAAACGGTATCGCCAGCATCTGGCGCGGCGCTTCCGGCCAGGGGCCGCTGACGCCGAGCGCCTCGACCGCGCGCGCGGCATCCATCAGCACCGGTTCGCCGCTCTCGATCGCGAGCGCCGCCAGTCCGGCCAGGGTCGACGCCGAGGCGGCGGGCAGCTGCTCGCCAAGGTACCCGGTGGCGAACAGGCAGCCCAGGCGCCCGCCGGCGCCGGCGCGCAGCAGCGCGGTGAACGGCAGGTCGCGACGGTTGAAGTCGAGCGCTTCGCGCACGCGCATCAGCAGGTCGTCGCTGCGCCGTCCGCGCGCTACCGCGGTAGCCAGGTCGGACACGGTGCGCTGGCGGCGCTCGGCCAGCACCCGTTCGGTGGTTTCCATGAAGGCGATGAAAACGCCCCCGACCGTTCCCCGCGCGCTGACGATGGGACTGTACGAGAAGGTGAGATAGGCTTCGACCAGTTGTCCATACGGGTCGATCGGCAGCTCCAGGTCGTCGTTGCGCACGGCCAGGCCAGTGCGCAGCACGGATTCGAGCATGGGTTGCAGTGTCGGCCAGGCGTCCGGCCAGACGTCCATCACGCGCTGGCCCATGGCCCAGGGATGCTTGTTGCCGAACACGCTGACGGCGGCGTCGTTATAAACGTAGACCAATTCCGGGCCCCACGCGATCGCCAGCGGGAACTGCGAGCTTAGGCAGATGCCGGCGGCCGCGCGCAGCTCGTCGGGCCAGGCCGACGGCGGCCCGAGGGGCGTGCTGCGCCAGTCTTTGTCGCCGGCGACGCCGGGCAGGCGCGAAAACCCGGGCAAGGGTTCGGACATGGAATCGGACAACTGCATGGGCGCCGTTCCATCCTGTGGGGTGATCATGGCGATTGGACAATCCTCGAGGCGTCGGCGAGCCCAATGCCGCCGTCCGAACTTCTGTAACAATTCTACCGATTGCAACCGAGCAATTGCAAATTCTTTGACCGTAAATACGCCACATTTCACACTTTACGGGATACTTCGACCTGCTCCAAAGCATCGCATCGCGCTGCCTTTGGGATACAATGTCGCTGATTTGCCGCGGCTCCGGCCGCGGCGCCTGTTCACCATTGAGGGCCGGAAGGCTCGCCGCGTTGCCGAATGCCGCAATGCGGCCTCCGCACAGATGCCGATGAAATCACTCCCGATCTTTGTGTCTCTCCTGGCCGTGCATGCCATGGCCGCCGCCGCTCCCGACCTGCCCGATGTCGGCAACGTCCACGCGCCGCTGACCGTCGTCAAGCCCGCCGAACTGCCGGACGGCGCCTGGTTCACGTCGGCGGAGCTGGGCGCGATCTCGACTTCCGGCAACACCACCGGCACCTCGGTGACCGGCAAGATCGACGCCAGCCACGAGACGCCCTCGTGGCGCCATGAGTTCGTCCTGAGCGGCTTCTTCAAGGAAGACGAGTACGAGGACGAGGACGGCAACCGCCAGAGCAGCCGCACGGCCGAGCGCTACGCGGTGTCGGCCAAGGCCTCGCGCAAGCTGGTCGGCGCCGGCCGCCGCGCCTTCGTGCTGGGCTCGCACGTCAACGACCGCTTCGGCGCCTACACCCGCTATTCGACCATCGGTATCGGCCACGGCTCGCGCTGGCTGGACGCCGCCGACAAGACCCTCGACGTGGAGATCGGTCCCGGCTATTTCACGGGCGAGCGCGCCACCGGCGAGGACGAGAACGGCATGACGGTGCGCGGCGCGGCCCAGTTCCGCTGGCGCGTCAGCCCCTCGGCCTTCTTCGCCCAGACCGTCAGCGTCGAGAAAGGCACCTCGAACACCCACTCGGTGTCCGAGACCTCGCTCAGCACCAAGATCAACGACACCATGCAGATGAAGGCCGGTTTCAGCGTGCGCAACGATACCAGCGTGCCGACCGATAAGAAGAACACCGATACCCAGACCTCGCTGACGATGGTCTATTCCTTCTGAGGGGCCCGCCAGCGCAGTTCCCGGCTGGCGCCCTCGTCATGCAAGGCCTGGAAGCCCAGGCCCGCGTACAGACTGCGCGCCCCGGCATTGTCGGCGCGCACCCGCAAGGCCAGCGCCTGGCCGCCCTCCCCGGCTTCTTCCTGCAAGGCCAGCAGCACGCTGCGCGCATGGCCGCGCCGGCGCGCCCGCGGCG
Organism: Massilia sp. ZL223; assembly: GCF_018119395.1. GTDB lineage: Bacteria > Pseudomonadota > Gammaproteobacteria > Burkholderiales > Burkholderiaceae_D > Telluria. The sequence continues at coordinate 4,584 of NZ_JAGPWD010000068.1, read as the reverse complement.
CGATCGAGAGATCGACCACGCGCAGTTCGCCCGGCCTGCGGTCGAGCACCAGGCGGCCGACCGGGCCTTGCACGTCTTCCACGATCCATTCCTCCGCCTGCGGGCAGGCCCGGGCATAGGCTTCGCGCTGCAACGCCTGCTGGTAGCGCGCGATGCCCTCGACCACGGCGCGCGGCACCGGCAGCGCGCCCAGGTCGGGCCGGGTCGACAGGTAAAGCGCCGCCAGGAAGTCCGCGTCGCCCGGACCCGGGACGCGCGCGGACAAGCCGGCGAAGCCGCGCGCGCTCAAGGCGGCGCGGGCTGGGCCGGGGCCTGGCCGGATGGCTGCGAACCCGCCAGCACCAGGGCCAGCAAGCTGAGCAGCGCCGCGGCGCTCAGGTAGTAGCCGACGTACTCGAGGCCGTAATTGGTGGCCAGCCAGGTCGCCACGTAGGGCGCCAGCGACGCGCCCAGGATGCCCGCGAAGTTGAAGGTGAGCGAGGCGCCCGTGTAGCGGACTTCAGCCGGGAACAGCTCGGCCAGCAGGGTCCCGAGCGGCCCGTAGGTAAAGCCGACCAGGCACATGCCCAGCACCATGAACACGCCGGCCGACAGCAAGGTCCCGGCGCCGAACAGCGGCCCGTAGAGCAGGCCGAAGGCGGCGATCCCCGCGCTGACCAGCATCATCGCAGTGCGCCGGCCGTGGCGGTCCGCCAGCAGGGCCGAAGGCGGAATGGTGAGCGCGAAGAACACTACCGCGAACAGCTGCAGCAGCAGGAACTGCTGGCGCGAGAAGCCCAGCTTTGTCGTGCCCCAGCTCAGCGCGAACACCGTCATCAGGTAGAACACCACGAAGGTGGCGAGCGCGATCAGGGTGCCCAGCACCAGGGCGCGGCCGTGCTGCGCGAACACGGCCACCGCCGGCATCCGCACCCGCTCGTTACGGTCGAGCACCTTCTGGAAGTCCGGCGTTTCCGTGATCTTCAGGCGCACATAGAGGCCGACGATGACCAGCAGCGCGCTGGCCAGGAAGGGAACGCGCCAGCCCCAGCTGAAGAATTCCGCGTCGCTCAGCACTTCACCCAGCAGCAGGAAGGTGCCGCCGGACAGGAAGAAGCCGATCGGCGCGCCCAGCTGCGGGAACATGCCGTACCAGGCGCGCTTGCCCGGCGGCGCGTTCTCGGTGGCGAGCAGCACCGCCCCGCCCCACTCGCCGCCCAGGCCCAGGCCCTGGCCGAAGCGGCACAGGGCCAGCAGCAGCGGCGCCAAGGTGCCGATCGCGGCATAGGTCGGCAGCAGGCCGATCAGGACCGTGGACAGGCCCATGGTCAGCAGCGCCGCGACCAGGGTGGCCTTGCGCCCGATGCGGTCGCCGAAGTGGCCGAACACGGCCGAACCCACCGGGCGCGCGAAGAAAGCGATGGCGAAGGTGGCCAGCGACTGCAGGGTGGCCGCGGCCGGGTCGGCCGCCGGGAAGAACAGGCGCGGGAAGACCAGCACCGCGGCCGTGGCGTAGATGTAGAAGTCGTAGAACTCGATGGTGGTGCCGATCAGGCTGGCGAACAGGACGGTGCGCGGTTTGTTGGCGGGCGCGGGTGCCTTGCTTGCAGCCAGGCTCATGCGTTGCCCGCCTGGGCCAGGGCCATGCGCACCTCGTCGGCCGTATCCGGGCGCACCACGCGCGCCACTTCCTGGCCGTCCTTCAGGACCACGACGGTTGGCCACAGCTTGATGCGGAAGGAGCGGCCCAGCGGGCGGCCGGGTCCGTCCTCGACGCGGACGTGGCGCGCGGACGGATAGTCGGCCAGCGCCTGGTCGATGGCCGGCTCGGCGGCGCGGCAGTAGCCGCACCAGTTGGCGCCGAAATCCAGGGCGACGATACCGGGCGTCGCATCGATGGCGCTGCGTTCGGGCTGGGCGGTTTGGTAGGGTGCAGCCATGGTGTCCTCCTCGTTCTTGCTTTAGTGATACTTAGCGATAGTGTAAGCCTACCTCAAAACGGGCCGGCTGGCATGCGCCGACCCTCCCGGTGGTCCGGGCGCCCAAGCAAAAAGCGGTCCGAGCGTGAAACACCGAACGGAAGACCTGGGCGCACGCTGGCACTCTGGCGCCAGACTCATGATGAAAAGGAGGCAATTATGTCTGACAATCTGAAAGACAATGGCCCGCAGGACCGTGCCCGCATCAATGTGCACGAGGAATGGGAAGTACGCCACTGGACCGAAGCGCTGGGCGTGAGCCGCGAAGAGCTGGAACGCGCCGTGCAGCAGGTCGGCACCAGTGCCGAGGCCGTGCGCCAGCACCTCGCCCGCCGTTGATTCGTTACGCGGGCATTGCGCCCGGGTTCCTTGCCCCGGCCGGCCGCGGCTGATCCGCGGCCGCGCTTCCATCCCGCGGCCGCGCGCGTGGCGCCGCTGCCGGCGCCCGCCCTCTCTTGTTGCCTGCCGTCCGGCGCCTGTCGAGCTGGCGCCGGCGTCGCAGGCATTCCGGAAAGGAGTCCAGTTTGCGTATTTCCGCCTTCATCGCTTCCCTCGACATTTCTCCCGCCAATGCCCTGTTCGCGCTGGGCGCCGCCATCCTCAGCTTCTTCGCGATGCATGGCGTGCTGCTGCTGGTGCGCAAGCGCCTGTCCCGCCTGAGCGAGGAGCGCGCGCACCGGCCGGTCGCCGAAGTCCTCAGCCGGACCCTGGCCCGCACCAGCACCCTGGCCATCTTCGTCACCTCGATCCTGATCGGCCTCTCGGTGCTCGACCTGCCGCCGCCCTGGAACACCCGCCTCGGCCACCTGTGGTTCTTCACCCTCGGTATCCAGCTGGCGCTCTACCTGCACCGCGCGATCCGGGTCGGCGCGCGCCGCTACTTCCGCGCCCACAGCCACGGCCGCGAAGACGAACAGGTCACGGTCGCCCATACCCTGGTGATCTGGGTGCTGCAGACCAGCGTGTGGGCGATCTTCATGCTGGCCCTGCTGTCCAACCTCGGCATCAACGTCACCACCTTCGTCGCCAGCCTGGGCATCGGCGGCATCGCGATCGCGCTGGCGGTGCAGAACATCCTGGGCGACCTGTTCGCCTCGCTGTCGATCGCGGTCGACAAGCCTTTCGAGGTGGGCGACTCGATCTCGGTCAACAATTTTTCCGGCACGGTCGAACACGTGGGCCTCAAGACCACGCGCATCCGCGCCCTGGGCGGCGAGCAGATCGTGATCGCGAACGCCGAGCTCTTGCGCAATACCGTGTTCAACTACCGGCGCATGAGCACCCGCCGCATCCAGTTCACACTGCGCGCCAGTCCCGCCACGCCGCCCGAGCTGGCGGCGCGCGTGCCCCAGGCGCTGGGTGAACTGATCGGCAAGCACGAAAAGCTGCGCTTCGACCGCGCCCACCTCAAGACGGTCGACCAGAACTGGATCGAGTACGAGGTGGTCTACACCATGCTCGACACCGACTACAACCTCTACATGGACACGCAGCAGGCGATCAACCTGGACGCCATGCGCATGTTCGCGGAGCTGGGCATCTCGACGGCTCCCAGGCCGCAGCACCTGTTGCTGCAGGAATTGCAGGACCAGCCCGCGCCCGCCGGACACGCCGGCGTGCGGCCGGCGCAAACGCGCATGCGCACGTCCTGAACCTTCACCACGGAGTGAACCATGAACCAGCCGAAGCAGCAGCAAGAGCCGCCGGGCGTCGAAGGCGCCCTCAACCCGCCGGCCGACCACGGCGAGTCCAGCTACCGCGGCAGCGGACGCCTGCGGGACAAGGCGACCGTGATCACGGGGGGCGACAGCGGCATCGGCCGCGCCGTCGCACTGGCCTATGCGCGCGAAGGCGCGGACGTCCTGATCGCCTACCTGAACGAGCACGAGGATGCGCAGGAGACCGCGCGCCTGGTGGGGGAAGCCGGCCGCAAGGCGGTCCTGATGGCGGGCGACCTGGCCGATCCGGCCCACTGCCGCGCCATCGTCGACAAGGCGGTGGCCGAATTCGGCCGCATCGACGTCCTGGTCAACAACGCCGCCTTCCAGATGAGCCACGATTCGCTGGAGGAGATCCCGGACGAGGAATGGGACTACACCTTCAAGGTCAACATCACTGCGATGTTCCACCTTTGCAAGGCGGCGGTGAAGCACATGGCGCCGGGCTCGTCCATCATCAACACTAGCTCGGTCAACTCGGACAATCCCAAGCCGACCCTGCTGGCCTATGCCACCACCAAAGGCGCCATTGCGAACTTCACGGCGGGCCTGGCCCAGCTGCTGGCCGAGAAAGGCATTCGGGCGAACTCGGTGGCGCCGGGGCCGATCTGGACGCCGCTGATTCCGTCCACCATGCCGCCCGACCAGGTCGAATCCTTCGGCCAGCAGGTGCCGATGAAGCGGCCCGGCCAGCCGAAGGAAGTGGCGCCGGTTTACGTGATGCTGGCCTCCGATGAAGCCAGCTATATCTCGGGTGCGCGGATCGCGGTTACCGGAGGAACCCCGATCCTGTAAGCCTCCCTGGCGGTTTAGTTGCGGCCGCCGGAGACCTGGCCCGAGACTTGGCCCGACCCCGTGCCGTTCGCGCCGCCCTTCGCACCGTCCTGGCCGGCGCTGCCGCCGACCGA
>NZ_JAGPWD010000067.1 GCF_018119395.1 Massilia sp. ZL223 | reverse complement strand
CAAGGACCTTGCCCCCGGGCTACACCGGCCCCCCGACCCCGGCGGCGCGCCCCTCCCACAGGGCCCGCGACGGCTTCGTCATGGGAGAGGGGGCGGGCATCCTGGTCATCGAAGACCTGGAGCACGCACTGCGGCGCGGCGCCACGCCGATTGCGGAAGTGCTCGGCTACGGCACCAGCGCCGACGCCTACCACATGACCTCGCCGCCGGAAGACGGCGAGGGCGGACGCCGCGCCATGGAACTGGCGCTTCGGCAGGCGGAACTGGAGCCGGTGATGATCGGCCACCTGAATGCGCATGCCACGTCCACGCCGGTGGGCGACATCAGCGAACTCGCCGCGATCAAGGCATTATTCGGAACAGGCCGCGGTCCCGCCGTGTCGGCCACCAAGTCCTCGACCGGCCACTTGCTGGGCGCGGCCGGAGGCGTGGAAGCGATCTTCACCATTCTCGCGCTGCGCGACCAGATGGCGCCGCCCACGCTGAACCTGGTGCAGCCCGATCCTGCGGCCGACGGGATCGACATCGTGAGCGGGGTGGCGCGCAAGATCGCGACGGACTATGCGATCTCGAACGGCTTCGGTTTTGGCGGCGTCAACGCCAGCCTGGTATTCGGCCGGCTGTGAGCTCCGTGCTGCGGCGCGGCGCAAAACGCGTCCGCAGCGCCCTATGGCTGAGTGTGTTGCAACGCACAGATGGCGCCATTCCCTGAACCGTGCGCGCCCGGCGCTGCGCTAGAATCGATTGGCCTTTGACCCATCGATACGAGGTTTCATGCCTAGCCAGCCGCTCAGCAGGCAATTGTCCATCGCCTTCATCGTCCGCGATCCCTTGCCTCCCATCCGTGCCGACGTGCTGACCCTGTTCGGCGCGGAAATGCCGCGCTATGGCGTGCGTACCGAGCTGGTGGGCCAGTCCGGCAGCGGAGCCCGGGATCCGTGGCATGCCGGCGGCATGTACGAGGTAGGCAGCCTGAAGAGCCGCTTCGCCGCCGTCCTGTCGCCGCTGTGGGACCTGCTGGGCCTGCTCCGTGCGCGGCGCGGCGCGCGGCCCGACTGCATCCAGGTGCGCGACAAGATCGCCTCCGGCCTGCTCGGCCGCTGGGCCGCCGCCTGGCTCGGCGTGCCCTTCGTTTACTGGATGTCCTTTCCCATCGTCGAAGGCTACGAAGTGCGGCGCGACGAGATCGCCTTGCACGGCAAGGGCCTGAAATGGCTGGCCCACGCGGTGCGCGCGGCCGCCTCGCGCTTCGTGGTCTATCGCCTGGTGCTGCCGGGCGCCCGTCACGTCTTCGTGCAGAGCGAAGCCATGGCCGACTGGCTGGCCGCCAAGGGTTTCGCCCGCAGCCGCATGACGGCGGTGCCGATGGGCGTGGACGCGGAGCTGTTCGACCGCGCCAGGGTCGACCCCGTCGACGATCCGCGCCTCGACGGCCGCCGCGTGCTGCTCTACCTGGGCCGGGTGGCCCAGGCGCGCAAGTCCGGCTTCCTGCTCGACGTGGTCGAGCAATTGCGTGACACCATGCCGGAGGTGCTGCTGGTGATCGCCGGCGACGCGCCTTCCGACGACGAAATGGCCTGGATGCGCGCCGAGATCGCGCGCCGCGAGCTCGGCGAGCATGTGCTGCTGACCGGCTGGCTGCCCCAGCGCACCGCGCTTGGCTACGCGCTGCGGGCCGAGGTCGGGCTGTCGCCGATCCCGCGCGGCGAGCTGTACGACGTGTCCTCGCCGACCAAGCTGGTGGAATACCTGGCGCTCGGCATCCCCAGCGTGGCCAACGACATTCCCGACCAGGCCCTGGTCATCGAACAGAGCGGGGCAGGGCTGTGCGTACCCATGGAAGCCGGCGCCTTCGCGGGCGCCGTCCGGCGCCTGCTGGAGGACAAGGCCCTCGCCGCAGAGTTCGCACTACGTGGCCCAGCGTACGTAAAAAGCCATCGGACCTATGCTATTCTCGGAAGAATAGTTGCCGAAACGTACACAAAAATCCTGCCCGACCGGAAGTGAACGCCGATGTGGACCTACTCCCTGAAACTCTCGCTGCGCTCGCTGGTCCGTGAACTGGCGCGCAACCTGTGGGGACGGATCCTCATCTATCCAGTGCTGGCCCGCAACGAACGCTCGGCCGCCAGCCTCAACGCCTATATCGCGCGCCGCGCCCGCGCCCTACGCGTGCCGGTGCCGCCGGACGGGACCAGGCTGCACAGCGCCAATCCGGGCGCCAGGCTGCTGTCCAAGGCCGAGCTCAAGCAGCATCCCGAACGTTTCGTCCGCCCGCGCAAGGCCGGTTCCCTGATCCGCAACACCATCAAGACCAGCGGCACCTCGGGCTCGCCCCTGACCCTGGTCCAGACCCTGGGCACGGTGATCCGCGAAGAAGGCTTCGTCTACCGCCAGCTGCGCTGGATCGGCTACCGCCACGGGCAGCGGCGCGCCTGGATCCGCGGCGACATCGTCTGCGACGACCAGCCGAAGGATGGCCGCTACTGGTGCCGCGACTGGGTCGGCAACATGCTCATGATGTCGTCCTACCACCTCTCCGGCGCCACCATCGGCGCCTACATCGATGCGCTGGAGCGCTTCGATCCCGTCGTCATCCACGCCTATCCGTCCTCGATCGCCGCACTCGCCAACTGGCTCAATGCCGCCGGCCGCCGCTACCAGGGCAGGGCGCTGCGCGGGGTGATGACCTCGTCCGAGACCCTCGAGCCCGAGGTGCGCGAGGCGGTGATCAAGGCCTTCGGCGTCGTCGTGTTCGACTGGTACGGCCAGGCCGAGCGGGTGTCGGCGATCGGCACCTGCGAGCAGGGCCGCTACCACCTGCTGACCGATTACGCGGGCGTGGAATTGCTGGACAAGGGCGACGGGACGGCCGAGGTGGTGGGCACCACCCTGAATAACGCGGCGATGCCGCTGGTGCGCTATTGCACCGGCGATACCGTGATCCCGGACGGCGAGCCCTGCAGCTGCGGGCGAGTGTTTCCAACCGTCAAGGCCATCGTCGGGCGCCAGGACAAGATCCTGACCCTGCCGGACGGGCGCATCGTGGCGCGCCTGGACCGCATCTTCCAGGGCCACGACCGCAGCCTGGTCGAAGGCCAGGTGCTGTACCACGGCGACGGCCGCTTCACCCTGCGCGTCGTGACCAACGAGGAGTTCACCGAGGCGGATGAAGCCGCGCTGAAGGACAAATTCCTGCTGCGGGTGCCGGGCGTGCCGGTCGAGGTGGCGCGGGTGCCGGCGATCCCGCGCGGGCCGAACGGTAAATTCGAATTTATTGCTGTGGAATCGTGAATTGTGCGCTTCCTCAAGAAAACATTGTTGTACTATTTAAAACACTTTCTTAAGTGCAGGTTTCCAGACATGGGACAGGCAGCATGAATCACACATCGCGTCCGGCGGTACCGGCGGTGCCCGTTCGTTCGGCGCCGCGGGTGCTCATGCTGGGCACTGCGCCCGGCGGGCGCGGCGGTGTCGCGACCGTGGTGTCCTTGCTGCGCCAGGACGGCCTGTTCGAGCGCGAGGGCGTGTGCTACGTCCCGACCCATGTCGAAGGCACGCGCGCCACCAAGGCGCGCATCGCATTGACGGGGCTGGCGCGCACCCTGGCCTGCCTGTGCCGGCGGCCTGAGCTGGTGCATGCGCATGCGGCCTCGAACGCCAGCTTCATGCGCAAGTCGGTGCTGCTGGCGCTGGCGCGCCTGGCGGGCTGCAACACCGTGTTCCACCTGCATGGCGGCGCCTTCGACCGGTTCATGGAACAGTCCGGGCCCCTGATGCGGCGCTGGATCCGCCACACGCTCGAGGCGAGCTCGGTGGTGATCGCGCTGTCCGGGCGCTGGGCCGACTACCTGCGCGGGCTTGCGCCGCGCGCCCACGTGGTGGTGATCCCGAATTCGGTGCCGCTCCCAAAGCTGGACCAGGAGCAGGAAGAGCCCGGCCGTATCCTGTTCCTCGGTAAGATCGAACGGTCCAAGGGCATCGACGAGCTGCTGGAGGCGCTCGCCGCGCTTGCCCCGCGCTTTCCTCAGGCCCGGCTGGCCATCGGCGGGCAGGGCGAGCTGGAGCGCGTCCGGCTTCGCGCCGCCGAACTCGGCATTGCCGAGCGCATCGAGATCCTTGGCTGGGTCGACGGACAGCGCAAGGCGCAGGAACTGGCGCGCGCCGCGATCTTCTGCCTGCCTTCGCATGCCGAAGGCCTGCCGATGGCCATGCTGGAAGCCATGGCCGCCGCCAAACCCATCGTGGTGACGGCCGTGGGCGGCATCCCCGACACCGTGCGCGACGGCGACAACGGACTGCTGGTGGCGCCGCGCGACGTGCCGGCCCTGGCCGCCGGCCTGGCCAGGCTGCTGGGCGACGGCGGCGAACGGCGCCGCCTGGGCAGCAGTGCCCGCGCCACCATAGAACAAGAATACGAGTCCGGTGTCGTGATCGGACGCATCTCGGCGGTTTATCGACAACTTCGCAGGGCGGGGGAGCAATGAACGCAACAGTTCGCATGGTATGGCTGGTCAACCGGCTGCGCTGCATGTCGGTGGCGGAGCTGGGCTACCGGGTACGGCAGGCCGCCGCGACCAGGATGGGACGGCGTCTCAGCGGCCGCGATGCGCCGCCGCCCCCGCCGCCGCTGCCGCGCGCGCTGACCCTGGCCGTCGAGGGCGCCCCGGAGCTCGAGCCGCAGGAGATCGAGGCCCTGCTGGCGGACGCGGACCGCATCTGCGCCGGCCATGTGGTGCTGTTCGCCGAACGGCGCTTCGACGTGGGCGTGCCCACCGCCTGGAACCGCGACCCCGAGACCGGCGTCACCGGCCCCGCCATCTACGCCGGCGACATCGCCATCACCAACCGCGAACTGGTGGGCGACATCAAGCACGTCTGGGAACTGAACCGCCACCTGCACCTGGTGCGCCTGGCCCAGGCCTGGGCCGTGAGCCGCGACCCGCGCTGGCTGCACGCCCTGGAACAGCAGCTGCGCAGCTGGCTCGACCAGTGCCCGCCGCTCACCGGCCCCAACTGGACCAGTTCGCTCGAACTGGGCATCCGCCTGATCAACTGGAGCCTGGTCTGGCAGCTGACCGGCGGCGAGGCCGGCAGCCTGTTCGACGGCGACGCCGGCCAGAAGCTGCGCGCCGACTGGCTGGCCAGCATCCACGCCCATTGCCGCACCATCGCGCGCCACCTGTCGCGCCATTCCTCGGCCAACAACCACCTGATCGGCGAGCTGGCCGGCCTCTATGTCGGCGCCAGCACCTGGCCGTGCTGGAAAGAGTCGAACGACTGGCTGGAGCAGGCGCGCGAGGAGCTGGAGCACGAGGCGGTGGCGCAGTTCTCGCGCGATGGCGTCAACCGCGAGCAAGCCTTTGCCTACCATGTCTTTTCCAGCGAATTCCTGTTCGTCGCAGGCCTGCTGGGCCAGGCCACCGCACGTGCCACGGCGCAGCCGTTCTCGCGCAACTACTGGGCTTCGCTGCAGCGCGCACTGCGCTTCCTGCGCTCGGTGCGCGACGTCGGCGGCAATGTGCCCATGGTTGGCGACGCCGACGACGGCATCGTGTTCCGCCTCGACGCTTCCGGCCTGGACCGCGCCGGCCAGTTGCTGGCGCTGGGCGACACCGTGTTCGGCGGCCAGGCCGCCCAGCACCCCGGCGTGCGCTGGCTGCTGCACGCGCTGCCCGGCGGCCGGCCCGACTGCGATCCGCATGAGGTCGACACCGGCTGGGCCTTCCCGGATGGCGGCTACCTGCTGTTCGGCAACCATTTCGGCGAAGAGCGCGAGATCAAGGGCATGCTCGACTGCGGCCCGCTCGGCTACCTGGGCATCGCCGCCCACGGCCACGCCGATGCCCTGGCGCTGACCCTGTCGGTGGCGGGCGAGGAATGCCTGGTCGACCCGGGCACCTATTCCTACTGGCAGGAGCAGAAGTGGCGCGATTATTTCCGCGGCACGTCCGCCCACAACACGGTGCGCATCGACGGCCAGGACCAGTCGGTCAGCGGCGGGCGCTTCATGTGGCTGAAAAAAGCCCGCGCCAGTATCGAGCGCATGCCCAGCTCGCCCCATGAATTCGAATTCCGCGGTTCGCACGACGGCTACCAGCGCCTGGCGGATCCGGTGCGCCACGTGCGCAGCGTCCGTTTCGACGGCGCCAGCAATACCCTGGTGGTGCGCGACGAAGTCGCGGCCCGCAAGCAGCACAAGGTCGAGCTGTTCTGGCATTTCGCCCCGGAACTCGACGTGCGCCTGTCCAGCCACGGGCTGTCGGTGCGCGGCAAGCGCTTCGTCCTGCAAATGCAGGCCAGCGGCGCCGATCTGCAGCTGGAACTGGTGCGCGGGGCTGAAAATCCGCCCCTGGGCTGGTATTCGCGCACCTATGAAGCGAAGCAGCCGTGCGAAGTCTTGCGTGTCACAACCGTATCGTCCGCCGTTCCGGTCGAATGCAGGTTTACAATAACGTTTTTTTAATAACAAATATTTATCAAAGGGAAAGTCCAAATGCAGGTTTATCTCGTCGCCGGTGCCCGTCCCAACTTCATGAAGATCGCGCCGATCGTGCGTGCGCTGCAGGCGCAGGACGCACTGACGTTCAAGATCATCCACACGGGACAGCACTACGACCGCGAAATGAACGACGTGTTCTTCGAAGAACTCGGCATCCCGCAGCCCGACGTGTTCATGGCCGCCGGCGGCGGCAGCCATAGCCAGCAGACCGGCAAGATCATGGTCGCCTTCGAAGAGCTGTGCGTGGCCGAGCGCCCGGCGGCCGTGCTGGTGGTGGGCGACGTCAACTCGACCCTGGCCTGCTCGATCGTGGCCAAGAAGCTCAACATTCCCGTAGCCCACGTCGAAGCCGGCCTGCGCAGCGGCGACATGAGCATGCCGGAAGAAATCAACCGCCTGGTCACCGACAGCATCTCGGACTGGTTCTTCGTGACCGAACCGGCGGCCCTCGAGCACCTGCGCCGCGAAGGCAAGCCGGATTCCGCCGTGCATTACGTCGGCCACGTGATGGTCGACAACGTGCTGTACCAGGCCGACAAGCTGGGCCAGACCGACACCTCGGGCTTCGAGACCAGCGCCTTCAAGGCAGCGCGCCAGGCCGCTGGCCAGCGCTATGGCGTGGTGACCCTGCACCGTCCGAGCAATGTCGACAATGCCGAGAACCTGGGCCGCGTCATCGGCGCGCTCAAGGAGATCGCGGCCGAACTGCCGCTGATCTTCCCGGTGCACCCGCGCACCCGCGCCAACATCGAGAAATTCGGCATCGACCTGGGCCCGAACATCACCCTGGCCGGCCCGCAGGCCTACATGGCCTTCCTCAACCTGTGGAAGGACGCGGCCGTGGTCCTGACCGACAGCGGCGGCCTGCAGGAAGAAACCACCGCGCTGGGCGTGCCCTGCGTAACGATCCGCGAAAACACCGAACGCCCGGTGACGGTCGACGAAGGTTCCAACGTCCTGGCCGGCACCGATCCAGTCGCCATCGTGCGCGAAGCCCGCAAGGTGCTGCGCGGCGAAGGCAAGCAAGGCCGCCGCCCGCACCTGTGGGACGGCAAGGCGGCCGAGCGCATTGTCGCCATCCTGGCAAAGGAACTTGCATGAATGAACGGATCGCGGCGGAATCCGCCGCTCAGGAACGCATCACGCTGATGGGCTGCCAGGTCGACAACCTGTCGATGGAAGAAACCCTGGGACGCATCGAGGGTTTCATCCAGTCCGGGAAGCCGCATCAGCACGTGGTGGTGAACGTCGACAAGCTGGTCAAGGCCAGCCGCGATCCGGAACTGCGCCGCATTATCAATGAATGCGCGCTCATCAATGCGGACGGCATGCCGGTGGTATGGGCTTCGCGCCTGCTCGGCAAGCCGCTCAAGGAGCGGGTCGCCGGCGTCGACCTGTTCGAAGCGCTCATGCGGCGCGCCGGCGAGAAGGGCTGGCGCGTATTCTTGCTGGGAGCGAAAGAGGAGGTGGTCGGCAAGGTGGCCGAGACCTACCAGCGCAAGTATCCGCGCCTGGTGCTGGCCGGCTGGCGCAACGGCTACTGGAAGGGCGAGCACGAGGAAGCGGAAGTGGCGCGCCAGATCCGCGACAGCCGCGCCGACCTGCTGTTCGTGGCGATTTCCTCGCCCAAGAAAGAACAGTTCCTCGGCAAGTACCAGGCCGAGATGAAGATTCCGTTCGCGATGGGCGTGGGCGGCACCTTCGACGTGGCGATCGGCAAGGTCAAGCGGGCGCCGGTGTGGATGCAGAAGTCGGGACTGGAATGGTTCTACCGCTTCCTGCAGGAGCCGCGGCGGATGTTCCGGCGCTACTTCATCGATGACATGGCCTTCGTGTGGCTGTTCATCAAGGAAGCGGCGAGAGGTAGATAGGCAAATGTAGTTAGCCGAAAGACCGTCGCCCCGGGACTCGGCGTCCCCCTTGGCCGGGGCCCAAGTCAAGCGTCTCGATCGCGCATGCAGACTTGGATTCCGGCCTCCGCCGGAATGACGTGCCTGGGCAAACCATGAAAAGTCATACGAAACTGGGATGAGGCGGTCACGGAAAGCCGCCTGGCAGCAAGACCGCGGCCGCAGAAGCCGCCGGATGACAAGAACAACGAGGAAGGCTGGTTCGCCAGCCATCACCACGGAGCGCCGCCGGACGCGGCCCCGGTCAATAACATAGATAGAGAGCGAAAGACATGAAGATTCTGGTTACTGGCGGCGTAGGCTACATTGGATCGCACACCGTCGTCGAACTGCAGAACGCCGGGCACGAGGTGGTCGTGGTCGATAACCTGTCGAACGCCCAGGCTTCGGTGCAGGATCGCGTGCAGAAAATCACGGGCAAGCCTTTCGACCTGGTCGAGGCCGACATCCGCGACCGCGCCGCGATGGAGGCGGCCTTCGCCGCCCACAAGGTCGACGCCGTGATCCACTTCGCCGGCCTGAAGGCGGTCGGCGAATCGGTGGCCCAGCCGCTGCGCTACTACGACAACAACGTGTCGGGCAGCGTGGTGCTGTTCGAGACCATGGCCAAGTTCGGCGTCAAGAAGCTGGTGTTCTCCTCGTCGGCCACGGTGTACGGCGACCCGGCCTCGGTGCCGATCCGCGAGGACTTCCCGCTGTCGGCCACCAATCCCTACGGCCGCAGCAAGCTGATGATCGAAGACATCCTGCGCGACCTATCCAAGGCCGAGCCGGACTGGCGCATCGCGCTGCTGCGCTACTTCAACCCGGTCGGCGCCCACGAAAGCGGCCTGATCGGCGAAGAGCCTTCCGGCATCCCGAACAACCTGGTGCCCTACATCGCCCAGGTGGCCAACGGCCAGCGCGAAAAGCTCTCGGTCTTCGGCGGCGACTACGACACCCCGGACGGCACCGGCCTGCGCGACTACATCCACGTGGTCGACCTGGCGATCGGCCACGTCAAGACCCTGGACCGCCTGGGCAAGGGCCCGGGCATCCTCACCTACAACCTCGGTACCGGGCGCGGCAACAGCGTGCTGGAAATGATCAAGGCCTTCGAGGCCGCCAGCGGCCGTCCGGTGCCTTACCAGATCGTCGACCGCCGCCCGGGCGACGTGGCCAAATGCTATGCCGATCCGTCCCACGCCCGCGAAGAACTGGGCTGGACGGCGGAACGTGATGTCGCTCAAATGTGCGCCGACGTCTGGCGCTACCAAACCACAGCCAAATAATCTCAAGGACGGTCTAATGAAAGCCATGATTCTCGCTGCAGGCAAGGGCACGCGTGTACGCCCGCTGACCTATGACCTGCCTAAACCCATGATCCCCCTGCTGGGCAAACCCGTGATGGCCTACCTGGTCGAGCACCTCAAAAAGCACGGCGTGACCGAAATCATGGTCAACGTCAGCTGGCTGCACGACAAGATCGAAGAATACTTCGGCGAAGGCGAACAGTTCGGGGTCCAGATCGGCTACTCCTTCGAAGGCTATACCAAGGACGACGGCGAAGTCGTGCCGGAACCGATCGGTTCGGCCGGCGGCATGAAGAAGATCCAGGAATTCGGCGGCTTCTTCGACGACACCACCATCGTGCTGTGCGGCGACGCGCTGATCGACCTCGACCTCAAGGCGGCCCTGCTGGAGCACCGCCGCAAGGGCGCCATGGCCACCGTCATCACCAAGGAAGTGCCTTGGGATAAGGTGTCCTCGTATGGCGTGGTCGTCACCGACGAGCAGGGCCGCATCGTCGAGTTCCAGGAAAAGCCGAGCCAGGAAGTCGCCAAGTCGAATTTCATCTCGACCGGCATCTATATCTTCGAGCCGGAAGTGATCGACCTGATTCCGTCGGGCGTCGAATTCGACATCGGCTCCCAGCTGTTCCCGCTGCTGGCCGAGCGCGGCCTGCCGTTCTACGCCCAGGGCCGCCCCTTCAACTGGCTCGACATCGGCACCATGAGCGACTACTGGGAAGTGCTGCAGACCGTCCTGACCGGCGAGGTCAACCACATGGACGTGCCGGGCATCCAGATCAAGCCGGGCGTATGGGTCGGCCTCAATTCCAGCATCGACTGGGAAGACACGACCATCGAAGGCCCTGTTTACATCGGTTCCGGCGTCAAGATCGAGGCCGGCGCACGCATCGTCGGACCGACCTGGATCGGCCACGGCAGCCACATTTGCGAAGGCGCCGAGATCGTGCGCAGCGTGTTGTTCGAATACACACGGGTGTTGCACGACGTGAGCTTGCATGAAATGATCGTCTTCAAGGATTACAGCGTCGACCGCCAGGGCGAAATGAAGCACGCGTCCGACTACTCCTCCGAGGAGTGGCTGAATGCACGCGACCGCCGCCGTTCGCGGCGCAAGGACTTTGCCGGCAATAACAATAACGAGTTTGAGAAAGTGAGCGCATGAAAATCTATCCAGTCATCCTCTCCGGCGGCGCCGGCACCCGTCTGTGGCCGCTCTCGCGCGCCGTGCTGCCCAAGCAGCTGCTGCCGCTGGTGGGCGACAAGACCATGCTGCAGGACACCGCATTACGCGTGGCGAACTGGCCGGGAGTGATGGCGCCCCTGGTGGTCTGCGGTAACGACCACCGCTTCATGGTGGCCGAGCAGCTGCGCCAGATCGGCATTACGCCGCTCGGCATCCTGCTCGAGCCAGTCGGCCGCAACACCGCCCCCGCGGTGGCCGCGGCCGCTCACCACCTGAAAGCCATTGATCCGGAAGCCGTCATGCTGGTGCTGCCGGCCGATCACGTGATCGAGAACAACGCCGCCTTCCGCGACGCCGTCGAACGCGCCATCACCCTGGTGGGACAGGGCGCGCTGGCCACCTTCGGCATCGTGCCGAAGACGCCGGAGACGGGCTACGGCTATATCCGCCGCGGCGAGCAGGTCGCCAATTGCGGCGAATGCTTCAAGGTGGCGCGCTTCGTCGAGAAGCCCGACCTGGAAACGGCCCAGGGTTTCCTGGCCGAGGGCGGCTATTACTGGAACAGCGGCATGTTCATGTTCCAGGCCGACCGCTACCTGGCGGAACTGCAGCAGCATGCGCCCTCGATCGCGGCCTCTGCCTCCCAGGCCATGCAGTCGGCCTACCGCGACCTGGACTTCTGCCGCCTGGACGAAGCGAGTTTCGCGGCCTGCCCGTCGGATTCGATCGACTACGCGGTGATGGAACATACCCGCGACGCCGCCGTGGTGCCGGCCGATATCGGCTGGAACGACGTCGGTTCGTGGTCGGCGCTGTGGGAAGTCCAGTCCAAGGATGAGCAGGGCAATGCCCAGCGCGGCGACGTCTACCTGGACGGCGTCAAGAATTCGCTGGTGCGCGCCGAGAGCCGCATCGTGGCCGTGGTCGGCGTCGAGGACCTGGTCGTGGTCGAGACCCAGGACGCGGTGCTGGTCGCGCACAAGGACCAGGTGCAGCGCGTCAAGCAGGTGGTCGATCACCTCAAGGCCAAGTCGCGCACGGAACACCTGCACCATACCCGCGTCTACCGTCCCTGGGGCCACTACGAAGGCATCGATGCGGGCGACCGTTTCCAGGTCAAGCGCATCACGGTCAAGCCGGGCGAAAAGCTTTCGCTGCAGATGCACCACCACCGCGCCGAGCACTGGGTCGTGGTGTCGGGCACCGCGCGCGTGACCTGCGGCGACAAGGTGAGCCTGCTGTCCGAGAACGAGTCGACCTACATCCCGATCGGCATGAACCACCGCCTGGAGAACCCGGGCAAGCTGCCGCTGCACATCATCGAGGTGCAGTCGGGCAGCTACCTCGGCGAGGACGACATCGTCCGCTTCGAGGATATCTACAAGCGTTCCTGAACCAGGCAGCAAGGCGGGAGCAGGGCGGGGGGGGGCCCGGGGGGGGGGGGGGGCGCCCCCCCCCGGGGGG
>NZ_JAGPWD010000066.1 GCF_018119395.1 Massilia sp. ZL223 | reverse complement strand
GGTGGCATTGTTCCGGCCTGCGCCGGGAGTCATTTCCTCCAGTGGAGGAAATGACGGATCATCAGTGCTGGTCGAAATGGACGCCGCGTATAGCGCACCTAGCCTAAAAACCGTCGTACCCGCCACTGGCGGCTACGACTTCCGGGACTCGGCGTCCCCCTTGGCCGGAACCCAAGCTCAACGCACGCACGCAAACCGCAGACCTTCAGGCATGCACAATCCCGGCCTGCGCCGCCCACTGCTCCAAACTACTCCGCTTGATCGCCGCCGCCATCATGTCCGGGAACAGATCCGGCGTACACGCAAACACGGGTGCTCCCATCGCCGCCAGCTTGGCCGCATTCTCCCGGTCATACGACGGCGCCCCGCGATCGTCGAGCGCCAGGAGCACGATCAGCTGCACGCCGCTCGCCACCAGGTAAGCCGCCCGCTTGAGCATTTCCGCATTATTCCCGCCTTCGTACAAATCGCTGATCAGCACGAAGATCGTGTCCTTCGGCCGCGTCACCAGTCCCTGGCAGTAGCCGAGCGCCCGATTGATGTCCGTCCCGCCCCCGAGCTGGGTCCCGAACAGGACTTCCACCGGATCGTGCAAGGTCGGCGTCAAGTCCACGACCGCCGTATCGAATACCACCACTGAGGTGCTCACCGCCTTGATGGTCGCCAGCACCGCCGCGAACACGCTGGCATACACGACCGACGGCGCCATCGACCCGGACTGGTCGATGCACAGCACGATATCGCGCAGAGTTTGCCCCTTGCGGCCGAACCCGATCCGCCGCTCGGGAATCACCGTGTTGTACTCCGGCTGGTAATGCTTCAGATTGGCGCGGATGGTCCTCAGCCAGTCGATCTCGTTGTGCCGCGGCCGCACATTGCGCACCGCGCGATGCAGCGCGCCGCTCACCGCCTGCCGCATCGGGCTGGCCAGCTTCTTCTCCAGGTCGCGGACCACGCGCTCGACTACTTGCTGCGCTGTCGCCCGCGTCTTGTTCGGCATGACCCGGTTCAGGCTGAGGAGCGTCGCCACCAGATGGACATCCGGCTCCACCGCCATCAGCATCTCGGGTTCGCACAACATCTGCTGCAGGCCGAGACGTTCCAGCGCATCCTTCTGCATCACCTGCACGACCGACGAGGGGAAGTACTGCCGGATATCGCCCAGCCAGCGCGCCACGTTCGGCGCCGACGCACCCAGTCCGCCGCGCCGCTCGCCGTCGTTGTAGAGCGCATTCAGTGCGCCGTCGAGCGCCAGGTCGCCGGCGTCGAGCTGGACGCCCTGGTCGGTACCGCCGCCGAGCACGAGCCGCCAGCGCCGCGCGACTTCGTTGTGGTCTATGTCATTCGCCATGAACAGCATCCTGCGCAGCCGCGCTTCCAAGAATGGTTCGAAGGACCGGGAGCACGCGCATCGCGCGCTCTTCATCTACTTCCGTAGTACCCGAAACGGCTACCCGACGCGCGCCCGGCTGGCTGGACGCTGCGCGTTCGGCCAGCTGGCGCCGCTCCGGTGGCGTGAAGGTTCCAAAGGTGCGCCGCAGCAGCGGCAGCAATTCGATGAAGCCCTCCGCCGGCTGCGACATGAGCCAGGCATTCACCAGCTCCCACAGCTCGTCGCTGTGCGCCAGCAGCGTGCCGCCGCCGTCCAGGAATCCCTCCAGCCACTGGGCAGTGACAAGCGGCGGGACTGCGTGCGACGAGCGCAGCGACAACTGGCGCGCCGCCTCGCCAGTCGGCCAGCGCTGCTGCTCCGCAAGGATGCGCGTGCAGCGCCCGGCGACTAGCGGATGGCTCTGATCCGAGCGCGCCAGCTTGTCGAGCGTGTCAAACCACTCCTCGAGGTGTGCCTCCTCCTGGAAGCGCCGGATGGCCTGGTCACCGGCGATGAGCTGCCGGAGCAGGATCGCAGCCGCATCGTCCGCCAGTGCGCGCGCACCGAAGGGCAGGGCGATGCAGGCGCGCGTGATCAGCACCCCGGCCACGCCGGCAAGCGCCGTGGTATCGGTGCCGCGCACATTCCCGTAACGGATCGCGTCGACCAGCGGTGCAATGGCTTCCAGCAGGAAGCCGGGATCCGGCGTCGTCGCGCCGACATCCTGGATCCGCTGCATGACCGGCCCGACCGCTTCCTGCAGATCCGCCAGCAGGATCTTTTCCATCAGGGCCGTCAGTTCCGGCAAGTTCAGAGCCTGGGCACCGCGTTCGATCGCGAGTGCATTGGCCGCGCGGTCGAGGGTCGCTCCCCAGACGCTGGCCTCGATCAGCTGGATCGCGAACTCAGGTTCCCACGCGAGCTGCCACAACTCATGGAAGGTACCGGTCGTCCCGTGCGTCCGCTGCCGCCGGCCCCAGTCCACGCCGACCATCGCGAGACGATGCAGCAGGACGCTTTTCTCCAGGTGGGCAGGCTGACGCAGATCGAGATCCATTCCCACCGCATCCGCGCGTAACGGCATGCGCAGGCGCTTCTGCTGCGCCTGCACGTCCTGCACCAGCGGCACCGTCGGCACGTCGTCGGGCACATCGCCCAGGCGGTCGTTCACCAGCAGCTCGCGCCGGATCAGGCGCAGGGTCGCATCATTGTCCTGGCAGAAGACGGCGCGCACCGCTTCCAGCAGTTCGTCCAGGCCGGTGCGCGGCCGGCCGCGCAAGGCCGCCAGCGTCTCCGCCAGGCGCTGTGCATCGATGACCTGGGCCGAGGAGGCGTCCAGGTCGTGCTTGCGCAGCAGAGCCGCGACATCGGTCAGCCAGAACAGGCCCGCCTCGTCCCCGTGCTCCCACACATGCTGATACCAGCCTGGCGAGTTGACGCCCGCGCCATAGCCGCTCGCGAAGGTCAGCCTGCCATAGCTCCACGGTATCCAGGTCGCCAGCACCTTTTCCTTCGGCAGTCCCTTGAGCAGCTCGGCATCGCTCTTCGCACTTGGCATGGACGCCAGCGCAGGCACGTGCCAGGCGCCGCAGACCACGGCGATACGCGCATATCCTTCTTTCTCGGCCGCGCGGATGGCATTGCGCATCCATGCCTCGCGCCGCAGTTCGAGCGTCGACGAGGACGGCCCGGCCGCCTCGCGCACGGCGCCCATCATCTCGGCCACGGCCTCGAACAGGTCCAGGCTGTCGCGCCGCTGCTCGACCAGGTGATCCCACCAGGTCTCGGTATCGCCATAACCCGCCGCCTGCGCCAGCCATCCCAGCGGATCGGCCTGCACCTCGTCGCCATCCTCCGGCTCGGGCTTGCGCTCTTCCGCCAGGCGGTGGCTCTGCGGTAAATCGCAGAAGCGGAATGGGACACCGTGCTCGTTCGCATAGCGCATGGCTTGCCATTCCGGCGAGTAGGCCGCGAACGGGTAGAAGACCGCGCGCTGCGGCGCCGCCGCCGCATACAGCAGCAGCGCGACCGGCGGCGCCAGTTCCGGCCGGCCCTCGAATGCGGCCAGGCTGTCCGCTTCAGGCGGACCTTCGACCAGCAGGCAGTCGGGCTGCAGTTCCCGCAGCGCCTCGAGCAGGCTGCGCGCGCAGCCGGGCCCGTGGTGGCGGATGCCGAACAGGTGAACGCTCATGCCGGGCGCTCAATCCATGACGTCGCGGCAGGCGCGGTACAGGTCCTTCCAGCCGCTGCGCTCTTTCACGACCGTTTCGAGATACTCGAGCATGGCCACGCGGTCCTGCACCGGATCCTTGACGATCGCGCCGACCATGCCTGCCGCCAGGTCGGCGCCGCGCAGCACGCCGTCGCCGAAATGGGCGGCCAGCGACATGCCATGCGTGATTACGGAAATCGCTTCCGCCGTGCTCATGCTCGCCGTCGGCGCCTTGAGCTTGATCTTGCCATCCTCGGTCGTGCCGTCGCGCAGTTCGCGGAACACCGTCACGATGCGGCGGATCTCTTCCAGCGCCGGCACTTCGCCCGGCAGTTCGAGCGCCCGGCCCATACCGGCGACGCGCGTCTGTACGATGCGCACTTCCTCGTCGGCAGTGCGCGGCGGCGGCAGCACCACGGTATTGAAGCGGCGTTTGAGCGCGCTCGACAGCTCGTTGACGCCGCGGTCGCGGTCGTTGGCCGTGGCGATGATGTTGAAGCCTTTCTGCGCCTGTACTTCATCATCCAGCTCGGCGATCGGCAGCACCTTCTCGGACAAGATGCTGATCAGGCTGTCCTGCACCTCGCCCGGGATGCGGGTCAGCTCCTCGATGCGTGCGATCTTCCCTTCACGCATGGCGCGCATCACCGGGCTGGGGACGATGGCTTCCAGCGAAGGCCCCTTGGCCAGCAGGTGCGCGTAGTTCCAGCCGTAGCGCAGCGCTTCCTCGCTGGTGCCGGCCGTGCCTTGCACCACCAGGGTGGAGTCGCCGCTGATCGCCGCCGCAAGATGTTCCGACACCCAGGACTTGGCGGTCCCCGGCACGCCGAGCAGCAGCAGGGCGCGGTCGGTGGCGAGCGTGGCGACGGCGATCTCGATCACGCGCGGGTTGCCGATGTACTTGGGGCTGATCTCCACACCGTTATCGAGCTTGCCGCCCATGAGATAGGTGGCCACGGCCCAGGGGGACATGCGCCAGCGCGGCGGACGCTGGCGGGTGTCGCTGGCGATCAGGGCCTCGATCTCCCTGGCGAACTGCTCCTCCGCGTGCTGGCGAAGGACGGTGGTGGTCGATGCGGTCATGCGGGCTCCTGGAAAGAAAGCGACATCTCGTGCCGGAAGCGCACGGTGTCGAAGAAATTGGCGATGCTGTCGTGGATGCCGCCGTCGCCGGCGCCGGCGCGCCAGGCGGCTTCGAGGCCGGCGATGGCCGGCGGATCGACGACGCCTGCAAAGCTGTCGAGGGCGGCCTTGATTTCCCATTGGGCGCCGGGAATCGCGGGCAGCTCGCGCAGCAGCCGCTCGATCACCTCGCGCGACAGCGCGGCGGGCCAAATGATGGACGAACGCCTGGCCGCGTGGACCAGCAAATCGACCAGCACGCGTTCCGCCTGGCCCCAGGTCTGGCGGCTGGCGCCCACAATGTCGGCGAGGCAGGCATGCAGTTCGGCCGGCGTCATGCGTGCGAAGAGCTCGAAGAAGTCTCGCGGGTACTGCTGCCGCATCCGTTCGTCGGACGATAGCCAGAACGCCAGCAGGGCTTGCGTCCATTCGCCCAGCTCGTGGGCTCGAGCAGCTCCGCGCAGCGCGCCACTGGACCAGCCGCGCACCAGGGCATGGGCGAAGTCGCTGCGCGCCGCCATAGCGATAAGTTCGCTCGGATTAAGACCAAGGCGCGCCGGCCAGATGCGCGGGTCGGTGGCGGCGAGCAGGTCGACCAGCCAGCCGGCCTTTTCGCCCAGCCCAGGATGGGCGGCTGCGCCGACGCCGTCACGCAGCGCGGCCTTGTCGATGGACTCCGGCAGCGTGACCTCGATGCTGTTACGGCCCAGGAGCACGCGCTTCACATGGAGCAGGGGCTCGGCCCTTGCCTGCATGCGCTGACGCAGGGCGGAGCCGGGCAGCTTTACCAGCAGGGCTTGCGCCGCAAGCCGTACTTCCTTGCGGCGGTCGTCGAGCGCGGTTTCAAGGAAGGTTTCGTCGTCGGGACCAAGTCCGACGCCCAGGCAGCCGAGCAGCTGTGCGCGTGCATCCGGCGCTTCACTTGCCCAGGTCTGCATCAGCGCATCCCTTGCAGCGCCTGGATCCTCCGCGCGCCACTGCGCCAGGGCGGCAAGCCGCTGTTCCAGGCTGCCTGTCTCCCAGAGCCGCTGAAGATCGTCATGGCCTGCGGCCGGCGCCGCCCACCCCCAGGCCTGGTCGAAGCGCGACAGCCAGCGTCCGCGCTCGCCGAGCACCTGGGTCAGCTCGGCGCGCAGTTCGGTATGGCGTGTCGCGAGCGCGAGCAGGTTGGGCAGGAAGCGCGCGGGCAGGTGGCCGCCGTAGCGCGTCAGTTCGCGCAGCCATTCGAGCATCAGGACGGTTTTTTGGCCGCCTTGCAGCAGGCGCGCCAGCAGCGCCTCGGCGCGGGGAGGGCAGGCGCGCAGCCGTTCCGCCGGCGCGGCAGCGAGGGGGGCCGGTGTCGGGATGGCGGCAGGCTTCAAGCCGGCGCGCGTCCACAGCGACCACGCGCCCAGCGATTGCCAGAGTTGCGATTCGGCGTCGCCACCGCCGGGCAGAACGCTTTCGAGCTCGGCGGGCAAGGCTGCGCGCCGCGCACCCGCCGCGCGCGACGTCCCGATCTGCAGAAGGCTGTATAGCTGGCTGGCGTCGCTCATGCGAGAAAGTCGGTTTCGAAGTTGTAAAGGCGGTCGTCATGCCAGCCGCTCAGCGGCAGGAAGGCCTCGCCATCCCATTCGCCCACCAGCGTCAGCGCATGTCCGCCGCTCAGGGCAGCCAGGTGCAGATGGTGGCGGGACGCGGCATCGAGCGGGATCACGCCGCCGTCGGCACTGCGCAGCGTGCGCGCCGCGGGATCGGGCACCACATCGGGAAGGATGGCGGGCCAGCTGTCGAGGAAAGGCTGGCTGGCCAGTGCGTCGGCATAGGCGTCGAGCAGGGCAGGGAAGCCGCCTCCTGCCGGCGCAGCGCCGTCGATGAGCGTGCTGGCGGACTGCTGGCGCACCAGGGCGCGCAGGGGCAGGGCGCTCGGGTAGAAACACAGTTCGCCGTCGAACTGCGTGCCGACCGGGACGGACTGCTCGAATCCCTGGGTGCCGACCGCGAATTGCAGCAGTAGCGCCCAGCGCCGGGTGCCTGTCCCGTACAGCCACGTGGCGCGGCTGCGGATCCGCTCGTCCTCGCTGCTGCGCTGGGCCAGGACCAGCCAGCGGTCGCCGACCGGCGGCTCGGCCAGCACTTCTTCTTTGGGGACGGTAAAGCCGACCAGGCTGCGCAGGTCGCGCTGCAGCAGGTCCGGCAACTGCTCGATGCGCTGCCAGGCGCTGGTGACCAGATAGAGCGCGGCGAGTTCGTTGGCCAGGCGGCGCTCCCAGTCGGGCAGGGTGGTCTGGAAGCACATCGCCCCCGCGCGCCGCAGGCGGGCCGCAAGGCCTCCAGCCTGCGCATCGACGAGACGCGCCGCCATGCCGTTCCAGTATGCGGGGCCGCGCTCGCGCACGCCGGCCAGGCCCTCGCGCGCCAGGTCATGCAGCCAGGTCTGCAGGTCGGCCAGGCCGCGGCCGACGCCCTGCTCGCGCTTCTCTTCGCGCTTGCGTGCCTGGGCCGCGGAGGCTTCCGCCTGTTCCGGCGTTTGCGCAGCGGCTTTCTCGGTCTTCCTTTCCAGGCGCTGCTGGCGGCTGTCGAGCCAGTCCGCCACCCATTGTGGCGCCGCGCCGGCGGCAAACAGGCCTGGCTGGGCGCTCAGCAGGAGATACAGCCCGAGGCCGTGCTTGCAAGGGAATTTGCGGCTCGGGCAGGTGCACTTGAAGGCGGGTTCGGCGATGTCGATCTGGGTGCGGTAGGGGACCTTGCCGCTGCCCTGGCATTCTCCCCACAGCGCGCGCTCGTCGCGCCCGAGCTGGCGCCATTTGGCCGGCGTGGCCAGCTGGCTGCCGGCTTTTGCCGAGGCGGCGTCGGGAGCGAGAGAGAGGATGTGATCCGAGCTGAGCGTCACACGCAAACCCATGGATAAAGGAATGCGGCAACTATACCCTGCTCATCCGCCGGAAGCGGAGGCTTTTGCTATGCAACAAACATAAAGTGCGCCTCCGCTAACCGGAGGCTGATCAGCCTGCGCTGTCGTTGAGATGCTTGCGCAGCTTGACCAGCTGGTCGCGCAGGCCGGTGACCTCGTCGAGCGAGCACTTGGTGGCGGACAGCACGGCCGGCATCATCTCGGCGGCTTGCCCGCGCAGCGCCTTGCCCTGCTCGGTGAGGGTGATGATGACCTGGCGCTCATCGCTGCGTGCACGCGCCCGCTGCACCAGGCCCTGGGTCTCCATCCGCTTCAGGAGCGGGGTCAGGGTGGCCGAGTCCAGGAACAGGCGGGCGCCGATATCCGATACCGTCAGCTCGTCCCGCTCCCACAGCACCATCATCACCAGGTACTGCGGATAGGTGAGCCCGAGTTTCGGCAGCACGCCGCGGTACACGCGCATCATGGCCAGCGAGGTCGAATACAGCGCAAAGCACAGCTGCTGGTCCAGAAGAGGCGCTTGGGCAGCGGAGGAAGGAGTGGTCGTCATCGGTCCAATATAGATCGCTTACGAGCTAATTGCAAGCGATGTGATGCGCGCCGGAGATGGCGAATCTTCATGCGATTTGAATATCGGTCGACCGGATAACGCTTTGTCCTCGCATTCCTGCAGTTCGTCGCACAAGTCCCTCGGCCTGCCGACTTCCGGCATACGATGGTGCGATCAAAAAAACCAGAAGGAGATGGCGATGGACAAGCCTCCAGTGCCGGCGGAATTGACCCCCGTAACGAACAACGAACGCATCCAGGCCCTCGATGTGGTGCGCGGATTTGCCCTGATCGGCATCCTGATGATGAATGTCGAGTTCTTCAACCGTGCTACTGCCCAGCTTGGTTCAGGCATGCAGACTGGCCTGAGCGGCGCCAACTTCGTGGTCAGCTACTTCGTCCAGTATTTCGTCGTCGGTAAATTCTGGACCATCTTCTCCCTGCTGTTCGGCATGGGCTTCGCCGTGATGCTCACCCGGGCGGAGCGTGCCGGCCGCAGCTTCCTCGTTCCCTACATGCGCCGCATCGCCGCGCTGGCTGTCTTCGGCGCCTTGCACCATATCTTCCTGTTCTCCGGCGACATCCTGTTCAGCTATGCGGTTGCTGCGACGGCCCTGCTGATCGTCCTGTACGGGCGGACGAAATGGATCCTGCTGGCGATGGCCCTGTGCATCGGCGGTGGCTTCATCCCTCACATGAACTGGCTGTTCGGGATTGCCGGCGGCCTGGCCTTCTTCGGCGTCGCCGCCTGGTGGCTGCGCGGAGAGCAGCGCATGAAACGCTTCGGCCGGCCGCCGGTCATCGCCTTCATCCTGATGGTCGTCGGTGTGATCGGCCTCATTGGCGGCGCCGTGACCTGGGCACTGCCGGCCATGCCGCCGCAAGCGCGCTTCGGCCTGCCGCTGCTCGGCTTCGCGCTGTTCACGCTCGGCTACCTCACCAAGCGCTACCACGCAGACAAGCCGGCCCGCCCATGGCGGCTGGGTGTCGGCATCTACTGCTTCTCCTTCTTCATGATGACGGGAGCTGGCGCATCGATGTACTTCTTCCCGGAGAAGCCGGCTGCCGTCGTCAGCAAGGAGGAGGCCAAGAAGCAGAAGGAGCAGGCCGCCGAACGTGCGAAGAACATCAAGGAGCGCGAAGAGCGCATCAAGACCGAAACTGCAGTGCTCAGCAAAGGCAGCTACGCCGATGCCGTGACGCTGCGCGCCAAGCATTTCATCGAGAGGGCGCCGGGAGAAGTCGGCTTCGCAACCATCCTGATCGGCATGTTCCTGATCGGCACCTGGTTCGTCCGTTCCGGCATCATGGAACGGGCGCAAGAGCACCTGCCGCTGTTCCGCAAGCTGGCCATGTTCGGTCTTCCAATCGGTATCGGCATGGGCTTGCTCGGTTCCACCATCGCCATGCACTCGATACCGGGCTCGCGCGGTGCCGACGGCTTCCAGCTGGCTTCGGGCCTGCAAATGCTGGGCAACCTGCCCGCCTCGCTGGGCTATGTCAGCCTGGTGATCCTGATGCTGTACAGCGCTTCGCCGCTGAACAAGGTGAAGGTGCTGGCGCCGTTTGGCCGCATGGCCCTGACGAATTACCTGACGCAATCGTTGGTGGCCTCCACTTTCTTCTTCGGCTACGGCTTCGGCAACTGGGGTATCTCGCGCGTGGACCAGATGCTGTTCGTCGTGGTGCTGGCCGCGGTGCAGATCGTGTTCAGCCATCTGTGGCTGTCGCGCTTCCGTTACGGGCCGATGGAATGGCTGTGGCGTGCCGTCACCTACTGGACCATCCCGCCGATGCGCCTGGGCGCATCGGGCGCCGCGCCCGCAGTGGCAACGCCGGCGTGAGGGGGCTGGTTGGGATTGGCGCGGCGCTGCTGGTCGGCGCCGCGCTGCCGGCCGCCGCACAGCCGGTAAAGGTAGCGGGCCTGGCGCAGCCGGCCCGGATCGTGGTCGACCGCTGGGGCGTTCCCCATATTTACGCATCGAGCCAGGATGATGTTTTTTTTGTGCAGGGCTTCAACGCTGCACGCGACCGGCTGTTCCAGATCGACTTATGGCGCCGTCGCGGGCTGGGCGAGCTGGCCTCGGTCTTCGGGCCGTCCTATGTGGAGCAGGACCGGGCGGCGCGCCTGTTCCTGTACCGCGGCGACATGGCGCCGGAATGGGCGGCCTACGGCAAGGACGCACAACGGACCAGCACCCGCTTTGTTGCGGGCATCAACGCCTACATCGATTACATCGCCCGCAAGCCGGAGCTGATGCCCTTCGAATTTCGCCAGCTCGGCTATACCCCCGCGAAGTGGCGTCCAGAGGACGTGGTGCGCATCCGCAGCCACGGGCTGACCCGCAACCTGACCCAGGAGTTCGCCCGCGCGCGTGTCGTCTGCCGTGCGGGCCTGGCGGCGGACGCAGTGCGCGCCCAGCTGTCGCCGGCATGGACCACGCGCGTGCCCGAAGGCCTCGATCCTTGCCTGCCCGAGGACGCGCTCGACGTGTTTGCGCTCGCGACGGAGAACGTGCGCTTCGACCGGCGGAACTTGCAGGCGTCGCGCGTGGCGACGAATGGGGAAACGCTCGAGGGCAGCAATAACTGGGTCGTCGCGCCGTCGCGCACGACGACCGGCCGCCCTATCCTGGCGAACGACCCGCACCGTGCCTACGGCGTGCCGTCGCTGCGCTATATCGTGCACCTCAGCGCTCCCGGCCTCGACGTCATCGGGGCAGGGGAGCCCGCCTTGCCGGGCGTATCGATCGGCCACAACGGGAAGGTGGCGTTCGGGCTGACCATCTTCAGCATCGACCAGGAAGACCTGTACGTCTACGAGATCAATCCTGCGAACCCGAAGCAGTATCGCTACAAAGGCGGCTGGGAGAACTTCCGCGTGGTGCGCGAGAAGGTCGCCGTGCGCGGCCGGCCTGCGAAGAGCGTCGAGCTGCGCTTCACCCGTCATGGGCCGGTGATCCACCAGGATCCGGGTAAGCGCCGGGCCTTCGCAGTCCGCACCGCGTGGACCGCGCCGGGCATGGCGCCTTACTTCGGCAGCATCGATTACATGAAGGCGCAGGACTTCCAGCAGTTCCGGCGCGCCATGGAGCGCTGGGGCGCGCCGACCGAGAACCAGGTGTATGCCGATACGGCCGGCAATATCGGCTGGGTCGCCGGCGGCCTGGCGCCGGTGCGTCCTAACTGGGACGGGCTGATGCCCGTGCCCGGAGACGGCCGCTATGAATGGCAGGGATTCCTCGATGGCGCGAAGCTGCCCTATGTGCTCAATCCCGGGCAAGGCTGGTTCGCGTCGGCGAACGAGATGAATCTGCCCGCCGGTTTTCCGTATCGGCAGCACAAGCTCGGCTTCGAATGGCCGGACAATGCCCGCGCACGCCGGATCGCGCAGGTACTCTCGGCGGCGCCGAAAGTCGGCATTGAGGATATGGAGCGCCTGCAGAACGATGTCGTGTCCTTGAATGCGCAGCGGCTGGTTACCCTGCTTAAGCCGCTGTCCTCCCGCGATCCCAAGACACAGGCCGCGCTGCGCCTGCTGTCGTCCTGGGACGGCGAGGAGAGTGCTTCCTCCAGCGCGGCAGCTCTATATGAGACGTGGTGGTCGCGGCATCTCGGCTACGCTTTCAAGGACGCCGTCCTGGCGCCGGCGGCAGTGGAAGCCATGGATGCGCCGCATGCGAGCGTCCTGATCGAATCGCTCGAGAAGCCGGCGCAACGCTTCGATAAGGATGCCGTGCGCAAGCGCGACGAGGTCCTGCTGTCCAGCCTAGGGCGCGCCTGGGCGGAAATGGAGGGGCTGCAGGGGCCGGATCCGACTCGCTGGCAATGGGGCAAACAGCACTTCAGTTATTTCGCCCATCCGATGACGCCGCTCCTTGACCAGGCCACGCGTTCGCAGGTGAACATAGGCCCGCTGCCACGCGGTGGTGGCGCCTATACGGTGAATGTGTCGAGCTATCTCCCCGAGAATTTCTGGCATGCGCATGGACCCTCGTTCCGGATGGTGCTGGACGTCGGCAACTGGGACAACTCGCGTGCGATCAACACCCCGGGGCAGTCTGGCGACCCGGCGAGCCCCCATTACCGCGACCTTGCCGGCAGTTGGGCGGAGGGCAAATACTTCCCGCTGCTGTACTCGCGGCAGGCGGTGGACAAGGCCGCCAAGCAAGTCATTGAATTGCTGCCGGCGCGCTGACGGCCCGGGCCTTGCAAGCGGACGCGGGCTTTGC
>NZ_JAGPWD010000065.1 GCF_018119395.1 Massilia sp. ZL223 | reverse complement strand
CGACCTGGCGGCCACCGAAGCGGTGCGCCGCGCCATGGTGGCGCGCGTCGCGCGCCAGGGCGTCTCGGACCCCAAGGTGCTGGCCGCCATGGAGACGGTGCCGCGCCACCTGTTCATCGAACCGGCCCTGTCGGCCCAGGCGTACATCGATGCGTCGCTGCCGATCGGCCACAACCAGACGATCTCCCAGCCCTACATCGTCGCGCGCATGATCGAAGCGATGCGCGCCGGCGGACAGCTGGAACGCGTGCTCGAGATCGGCACCGGCTGCGGCTACCAGGCCGCGGTCCTGTCCTTCGTCGCGAAGGAGGTGTATTCGATCGAGCGTATCAAACCCTTGCACGAGCTCGCGAAGACCAATTTGCGGCCCTTGCGTATTTCCAACCTCCGTTTGCAGTACGGCGATGGTATGCTTGGCATGCCCCAGGTGGCGCCCTTCGATGGCATTATCCTGGCGGCTGCCGGCCTCGAGGTGCCCCGGGCACTGCTCGAGCAGCTGGCCATCGGGGCGCACCTCGTCGCGCCCGTCGGCGGGCAGGTCCAGCACCTGCACCGCATCACGCGCACCGGCAAGAGCGAGTGGTCCAGCGAGACGCTGGAAGCCTGCCACTTCGTGCCGCTGCGTCCGGGCACCGTATAACGGTGTCCCGCCGTCTGTGGACCAGAACCTAGAATGACAATGAAACAAGCACCTCGTTTAGCACTTCTGACGATAGTCCTCGGCCTCGTTGCCGGCTGTACTTCCACCACCCGCCAGGCGCCGATCGTCGAGCGCACCCCGGCTGTCCAGACCCGCCCGGCGCAGCCGCGCGTCGAAGAGCCGAAGCAGGACGAGAAGGGTATGTACACCGTGCGCAAGGGCGACACCCTGCTGCGCATCGCCCTCGACCATGGCCAGAACTACCGCGACCTGGTTGCCTGGAACAACCTGCGCGATCCGGACGACATCAAGGTCGGCCAGGTCCTGCGCGTGGCCGAGCCGGAAGGCAAGAAGACCGCGGGCGTGACCACCCAGCCGGTGCCGATGCCGCCGCCGGCCACCCAGCCGCCGCGCAAGACGACGCCGCGCGCCGACAAGAAGCCGTACAGCGAGACCAATGTCGCCGAGGCGCAGAAGGAAGCGGCGCCGCGCCTCGAGCCGACGCCGCCGCCCACTCCGGCCGTGGCTGCCGCGCCCAGCGTGACCGCGACCGATGACGACAAACTGAGCTGGATGTGGCCGTCCGACGGCCGCATCATCGCCACTTTCGACGAAGGCCGGAACAAGGGCATCGACATTGCCGGCAGGATGGGCCAGCAAGTGGTGGCCGCCGGCGCGGGCAAGGTAATGTATGCTGGCAGCGGCATCCGGGGTTATGGTAACCTCGTGATCGTCAAGCACAGCAACAGCCTGTTGTCGGCCTACGCGCACAACCGCAAGATTGTGGTGAAGGAAGGCGACAACGTGGCCAAGGGCCAGGTGATCGCCGAGATGGGCGATTCCGACGCTGAACTGGTCAAGCTGCATTTCGAAATCCGCCAGCAGGGCAAACCCGTCGATCCATCGAGGTTCTTGCCCGGCCGATAGGAAGGGTATGACGCAAGAGCCGCACTCGCCAGACCAGGATGTGACGGACGAGTTTCCGGATGAACCGGAACGCGAGGGCGAGCTTGCGGCTGACGGCAACACCGCCGAGGGCATGTTGCCCGGCACCCCAGAAATCGACACGGTCGACGAGCTGCGCAAGGTCTTGCAGGCCGAGCTCGCGACCGATACTACCCAGCACTACCTGAACCAGATCGGCGCGCGGCCACTGCTGACTCCGCCTGAAGAGGTCCACTTCGCCACCTTAGCCAAGGCGGGCGACTTCGACGCGCGCCAGAAGATGATCGAGCACAACCTGCGCCTGGTCGTCTCGATCGCCAAGCACTACATCAACCGCGGCGTGGTGCTGCTCGACCTCATCGAGGAGGGCAACATCGGCCTGATGCGGGCGATCGACAAGTTCGAGCCCGAGCGCGGTTTCCGTTTCTCGACCTACGCCACCTGGTGGATCCGCCAAAGCATCGAGCGCGCCATCATGAACCAGGCGCGCACGGTGCGCCTGCCGGTGCACATGGTGCGCGAGCTGAACCAGGTCCTGCGCGCCAAATACCACCTCGAAGCCCAGAAGCACGACGGCAAGGACGCCTCGGCCGAGGATATTTCCAGCCTGGTCGGAAGGCCGGTGGAAGAGGTGCAGGACATCCTGGCCCTGTCCGAGCACGCGGCCTCGCTGGATGCGCCGCTGGACAACGATCCCCAATCGAGCCTGATGGACATGCTGCCGGACGAGGCCGAGGACAGTCCGGATGTGCGCGCCGAGCAGCACGAGGTGACGGTTTTGGTGCGCGACTGGCTCGCGCGGCTGCCGGACAAGCAGCGCCTGGTGGTGACGCGGCGCTTCGGGCTGGACAACGACGATCCGGCCACGCTCGAGACGCTCGCCGAGGAGATGGGCGTGACGCGCGAGCGGGTGCGGCAGATCCAGCAGGAGGCGCTCATCAAGCTCAAGCGGGCGATGGCGGCGCGTGGGGTATTGCGGGATTCGTTATTGTGAGTTAGCGGTGTGCGTGCAAACTTGGGTTCCGGCCTTCGCCGGAACGACGTGCATAAGCAACCACAAACTGCAGATATCACCACTAACCTAAAAACCGTCGCACGCGCCACTGGCGCCTACGACTCCCGGCGAAGGCCGGGACCCAAGTTCAACATCGCACGAGCAGCCGCCTGCCCCGGTAGCGCCCACCCCAATTCCTTGCTATGATGCCCGCCGGGCCGCTTCCGGCCATTTTTTATTTGTGACTCCCCGCGCAGCCAGCCCTGCGCCCATTCCCATTTCGCCTTCACCATGCAAGAAACTTTCATCGACATCAAAGCCCTTGACGGCGACGCGCGCGGCGTCGGCCACCTGGAAAACGAGGACGGCACGCCCGGCAAGGTGATCTTCGTCGAAGGCGCGCTCCCCGGCGAGCGCGTGAGCTTCGAGACCCTGCGCAAGAAAAAGAACTGGGAATCCGGCCGCCTGGTCACCCTGCAGCGCGCCTCGTCGATGCGCGTGGAACCGAAGTGCCAGCACTTCGGCTACTGCGGCGGCTGCTCGATGCAGCACCTGGAGCCGTCGGCCCAGGTCGCCATGAAGCAGCGCGTCCTCGAGGATAACCTGTGGCACCTCGGCAAAGTGAAGGCCGAAACCATCATGCGCCCGATGTACGGCCCGACCTGGGACTACCGCTACCGCGCGCGCCTGTCGGTGCGCTACGTGGCCAAGAAGGGCGGGGTGCTGGTCGGCTTCCACGAGCGCAGCTCGTCCTACGTGGCCGACATCACCACCTGCGAGATCCTGCCGGACCACGTGGCGAAAATGCTGGTGCCGCTGCGCGAGCTGGTCGGCGCGCTGTCGATCTACAACCAGATGCCGCAGATCGAAGTGGCGATCGGCGAGGAAACCACGGTGCTGGTGCTGCGCATCATGGCGCCGCTCACCCCGGCCGACGAAACCCTGGTGAAGGCCTTCGCCGACCAGTGGAACATCCAGTGGTGGCTGCAGCCGAAGGGCCCGGACACCGCCTATCCGTACTACCCGGAAGGCAAGGAGCTGTACTACACGCTGCCCGAGTTCGGCATCAGGATGCCGTTCAAGCCGACCGACTTCACCCAGGTGAACCACCACATCAACCGCGTGCTGGTGTCGAAGGCGCTGCGCCTGCTGGAAGTGCAGAAGACCGACCGCGTCGCCGACCTGTTCTGCGGCCTGGGCAACTTCACCCTGCCGCTCGCCACCCAGGCGCGCGAAGTCGTGGGCATCGAAGGCAGCACCGCGCTGACCACCCGCGCGCTGGACAACGCCAAGGCCAACGGCGTGTCGGGGAAGACGAGCTTCTACACCCGCAACCTGTTCGAAGTGACCAAGGATGACCTGGTTGCGCTGGGCAAGTTCGACCGCATGCTGATCGACCCGCCGCGCGACGGCGCCATGGCCCTGGCCCTGGCGCTGGCGGAGCTGCGCGAGACGCACGAGGACATGATGCCGCAGCGGATCGTGTACGTGTCCTGCAGCCCGTCGACCCTGGCGCGCGATGCGGGGATCCTGGTGCACAAGGCGGGTTACGTGATGAAGAAGGCGGGCGTGGTGAACATGTTCCCGCATACCTCGCACGTCGAGTCGGTGGGGGTGTTCGAGCTGGGGCCGAAGCCGGTGAAGGGGGCTGACTTTGACGAGAATGCTGTTGTGATTGCGGAGCAGGGCGAGCAGCAGTAAGCGTTGCGTCTGTTAAAACGTGCGTTGAACTTGGGCGGAACAATGCCGGTGGCATTGTTCCGGCCTTCGCCGGAACGACGGTTCATGTGCTGACACTAACAGCGAAAGCTGCCGCTAACCTTAAGACCGTCGCACGCGCCACTGGCGCCTACGACTCCCGGCGAAAGCCGGGACCCAAGTTCGCAGCGCAGCCAAAGCGCTTCCTTGCGCCACTTAAGCATAAAAAAACCGGCCCTCAGGCCGGTTTCTTTTCAGGCAACTAGAACCGCTCAGTCATCCCCGCCCGCAATACCCAGCAGGCGCAGCAGGCTCGTGAAGATGTTGTACACGTCCAGGTAGATCGCCAGGGTCGCGGTGATGTAGTTGGTCTCGCCGCCGTTGACGATGCGCTGCACGTCGAACAGGATGAAGGCCGAGAAGATACCGATCGCCAGCACCGAGATCACGATCGACAGCACCGACATCTGCAGAAAGATGTTGGCCACCGCGGCCAGGATCAGGACGATCACGCCGGCCATCAGCCAGCTGCCCATGCCCGAGAAATCGCGCTTGGTGGTGGTGGCGATGCTGGCCATCACGGCGAACACGCAGGCGGTGCCGCCGAAGGCGGTCATGATCAGGCTGCCGCCGTTCGAATAGCCCAGGGTGTGGCGCAGTAGCGGGGTCAGCATCAGGCCCATGAAGAAGGTGAAGCCGAGCAGGAAGGCCACGCCGGCCGCCGAGTCCTTGGTTTTCTCGATGGCAAACATGAAACCGAACGCGATCGCCATGAAGATCACGAAGCCCATGATGCCGCTGAACATAGCAAGCTGCATCGATACGCCGATATAGGCGCCCAGGACGGTCGGGATCATCGACAGCGCGAGCAGCCAGTACGTGTTGCGCAGAACTTTGCTGCGCGACGCTACCTGGCCACCTTTGGTCAGGTCGATGGTACGTTGCTGTTGCGTACTAGGGAACATATTGCCTCCGGTTGAGTAAAGGATGCCTCAGGTTCAGCATAGCCCAGCCAGCTTAAATCTGCATGAAACAGGCAAAGAAGCACGTGCTGGTAGAAACGACAATGAAACTGGGCGGTTTTTCGCCGCCACTGTAACACTCCGCTTGCCTTGGCCGCAATAGCCTCTATATGGGGGATATATGGTAAAATTAAAGGTTGATTGAGTTCCAAAGTTCTAACGAATTTCTCGATTCTAACCTTTCTTTTTATTGGAGTTTTTACAATGGCAATCGAACGCACCCTGTCCATCATCAAGCCGGACGCAGTTGCAAAAAACGTGATCGGCCAAATCTACAGCCGCTTCGAAGGCGCTGGCCTGAAGATCGTTGCTGCCCGCATGGCACAACTGTCGCGCGCTGAAGCCGAAGGCTTCTACGCCGTGCACGCTGCTCGTCCGTTCTTCAAGGACCTGGTCGACTTCATGGTCTCGGGCCCGGTCATGATCCAGGTGCTGGAAGGCGAAAACGCCATTGCCAAGAACCGCGAACTGATGGGCGCAACCGACCCGAAGAAGGCTGACGCCGGCACCATCCGCGCCGATTTCGCCGACTCGATCGATGCCAACGCCGTGCACGGTTCGGACGCCGCCGAAACCGCCGCCGTGGAAATCGCCTACTACTTCCCGGCACTGAACGTCTACTCGCGTTAATTGGCGCGGGGACCAGTGCCCCGAGCTAATTGTTAGAGTAAACCCGCTCGCCCGAGTCCTCGGGACTGCGCGAGCGGGGAATTTGAATTAAGGACAACATCATGACGACTCTCACCAACCTGCTGGACTTCGATCCCGCGCAACTCGTCGCTTACTGCGCCGAATTGGGTGAGAAGCCGTTCCGCGCCAAGCAGCTGCAGCGCTGGATCCACCAGTTCGGCGCAGCTGACTTCGACAGCATGACCGACCTGGCCAAGTCGCTGCGCGAAAAGCTCAAGACCCGCGCCGAAGTGCGGGCGCCGGGCATCATCAGCGACCACACCTCCCTTGATGGCACCCGCAAGTGGCTGGTCGACGTGGGCAATGGCAACGCGGTCGAAACCGTGTTCATCCCGGAAGAGAACCGCGGCACCCTGTGCATCTCGACCCAGGCCGGCTGCGCCGTCAACTGCCGTTTCTGCTCCACGGGCAAGCAGGGCTTCAACCGCAACCTCACGGTCGCCGAGATCATCGGCCAGCTGTGGATGGCCGAGTTCGAGCTGCGCCGCACCAAGGGCATCGAGCCAGGTCCGAAAGGCGAGCGCCAGATCACCAACGTGGTGATGATGGGCATGGGCGAGCCGCTGCTCAACTACGAACCGACCGTCACCGCGCTCAAGATGATGCTCGACGATAACGCCTACGGCCTGTCGCGCCGCCGCGTGACCCTGTCGACCTCGGGCGTGGTGCCGAACATCGACAAGCTGTCCCAGGATGTGCCGGTGGCCCTGGCCGTGTCGCTGCACGCGTCGAACGACGCCCTGCGCGACGTGCTGGTGCCGCTGAACAAGAAATACCCGCTGCGCGAGCTGCTGGCCGCGTGCAAGCGCTACCTGGAGTTCGCCCCGCGCGACTTCATCACTTTCGAATACTGCATGCTCGACGGTTTCAACGACAGCGACGAGCACGCACGCGAACTGATTGCCCTGGTCAACGACCCGGAAGTGGGCGTGAACTGCAAGTTCAACCTGATTCCGTTCAATCCGTTCCCGGAATCGGGCCTGACCCGTTCCAAGAATCCGCGCATCAAGGCCTTCGCCCAGGTGCTGATGGACGCCGGCATCGTGACCACCGTGCGCAAGACGCGCGGCGACGACATCGACGCCGCCTGCGGCCAGCTGGCCGGCGAGGTGCAGGACCGCACCCGCGTCGCCCAGCGCATGGAGAAGATGGCCGAGTACCAGAAGAAGTTCGGCGCCGACTTCGGGCGCATCGTGGAGATCCCGTCCTGATGCGCGCCGCCGGCAGGGCCGCAACCGCGTTGCTGTTTGTGCTGCTGGCCGGCTGCGCCGGCCCGGGCGCCAATTCCGGCGGCGAGCTGAAGACCGCGTCCGACGAGACGGCGGCCGAGAAGCGCGCCTCGATCCGGGTGCAGCTCGCGGTCGGCTACTACCAGCAGGGCAAGCACGACATCGCCCTCGACGAGGTCAAGCAGGCGATCGCCGTGTATCCGGAGTATGCCGAGGCCTATGGCCTGCGCGCCCTGATCTACACGGAGATGGGGCAGCTGGCCCTGGCCGACGACAATTACCAGCATGCCCTGCGCCTGGCGCCGGGCAATCCGGGCCTGTCGAACAATTATGGCTCCTTCCTGTGCCAGTCGCTGAACAAGCCGGCCCAGGCGATGCGCTATTTCGATGCGGCCATCAAGAACCCGTCTTACCAGACGCCGGTGAGCGCCCTCGTGAATGCGGGCGTGTGCAGCATCAAGAACCGCAACATGGACGCGGCCGAGCGCTACCTGCTCGACGCCTTGCGTCTGAACCCCGAACTGCAGGCCACCAATGCCGGCCTGGCGCGGGTCTATTTCGAGCGGCGCGATTACCAGCGCGCCGGTTTTTTCATTAACCGCCTGATCGAGACAGCGACCCTCGACACGCTCCCGGCCGACACCCTGTGGCTGGCGATGCGCGTGCAGCGCAAGCTGGGCGACCGGACCCATGAAGCCAGCCTGGCTGCGCAGCTGCGCAAGCGCTTCCCCGGTTCGCAGGAGTACGCCGCGTTCGAGCGCGGGGCCTTTGATGAGTGAGACAGACAACATGAACGAGCACGCAGACCAGCCGGGCACCCCGGACAACCCCTCGGGCAACCCGGGCAAGACCCTCCAGTCGCAACGCGAGGCGATGGGCTGGACCGTGGAACAGGTGGCCGACCAGCTCAAGCTGGCGCCGCGCCAGGTGGTGGCGATCGAAGCGGGCGACTATGCTTCGCTCCCGAGCCCGGCCGTGACCCGCGGCTTCGTGCGCGCCTACGCCAAGCTGCTCAAGATCGACGCCGCGCCGCTGGTCTCGATGATCGAACTGAACATGCCGCCGCAAGCGCAGGCAGGCGCCCCGATGGCGCGCCGCGAACAGCGCCCGGCCGCCTTCAACGAAACCCGCTTCCCGATCGGCGGCAAGCGCAACCGCCTGCCGGTGGGCTGGATCGTCGGCGCGCTGGTCGTCGCCGGCGCCGTCGCAGCCGCCTGGCAGCTCGGCGTGTTCCCGGGTAATCGCCCGGCCGCCGACGCCAATCCGGCCGACGGCGTGGTGCTCGAGAGCCCGGTCGGCGCGACCGCACCTGCGAACAATGGCGTTGCTGCGCCGGGTACCGTCCAGGGCCCGCTGAACAATCCGTCCGTGCCCCTGATCTCGGTGCCGGCGCCGGCCTCCGACGCCACGACTCCGGCCCCGACCGGCGCGGCGCCGGGCACGACTGCGCCCGTCACCCCGCCGGCGGCTGCGCCGGCCACGACGCCAGCCACCACGCCGGTCACGACCGTGCCCGCCGGTACCGCGCCGGCCGCTGCGCTTGTTCCGGCGCCTGCCGCTCCGGCTGCCGCTGCCCCGGCCCCGGCCGCCGCCGCGGGCGCCAACGCCCTGGTGCTGAACGTGCGCGAGGATTCCTGGATCGAAGTGCGCCCGGCCAAGGGCGGCCGTCCGCTGATTTCGCGCCTGGTCAAGGCCGGCAGCACCGAGACCATCGAAGTCACCGAGCCGGTGAACCTGGTGGTCGGCGCGCCGACCGGCGTGAGCGCGACCCTGCGCGGCGCCGCCGTGGCGCTGCCGCAATCGCCGGGCAAGACCATCTCGCGCGTGTCCCTGAAATAACGAGCTGAATTACATGACTTCGATGAACGAACCCTGCATCCAGGATCCGATCCCCTCCGGCCCGATGGCCCGACGCGCCAGCCGCAAGGTGCTGGTCGCGCACGGCCAGCGCCAGGTCTGGATGGGCGGCGACGCGCCGGTGGTGGTGCAGTCGATGACCAATACCGACACGGCCGACGTGATCGGCACCGCGATCCAGGTGAAGGAACTGGCGCGCGCGGGTTCCGAGATCGTGCGCATCACCGTGAACACGCCGGAAGCGGCGGCCGCGGTGCCGGCCATCCGCGAGCAGCTCGACCGCATGGAAGTCGACGTGCCGCTGGTGGGCGACTTCCACTACAACGGCCACCTGCTGCTGCGCGACTATCCGGAGTGCGCGCAGGCGCTGTCGAAGTACCGCATCAACCCGGGCAACGTGGGGCAGGGCGCCAAGCGCGACACCCAGTTCGCCCAGATGATCGAGATCGCCGCCAGGTACGACAAGCCGGTGCGCATCGGCGTCAACTGGGGCAGCCTGGACCAATCGCTGCTGGCCCGCATCATGGATGAAAACGCCGCGCGTGCGAATCCGTGGAGCGCCCAGGCCGTGATGTACGAGGCATTGATCACCTCGGCGATCGAGAACGCCGTGCGTGCGGAAGAAGTGGGCCTGGCGCGCGACAAGATCATCCTGAGCTGCAAGGTGTCGGGCGTGCAGGACCTGATCGCGGTCTACCGCGAACTGGCGCGCCGCTGCGACTACCCGCTGCACCTGGGCCTGACCGAAGCCGGCATGGGCAGCAAGGGCATCGTGGCCTCGACCGCCGCGCTGTCGGTGCTGCTGCAAGAGGGTATCGGCGACACCATCCGCATCTCGCTGACCCCGGAACCGGGCGGCGACCGCACCAAGGAAGTCGTGGTCGGCCAGGAGATCCTGCAGACCATGGGCCTGCGCAAGTTCACCCCGATGGTGATCGCCTGCCCGGGCTGCGGCCGCACCACCTCGACCGTGTTCCAGGAACTGGCGGACAACATCCAGACCTTCCTGCGCGAGCAGATGCCGGAGTGGAAGAAGACCTATCCGGGCGTGGAAGCGATGAACGTGGCCGTGATGGGCTGCATCGTCAACGGCCCGGGCGAATCGAAGCACGCGAACATCGGCATCAGCCTGCCGGGTACGGGCGAATCGCCGGCGGCGCCGGTGTTCGTCGACGGGCAGAAGTTCGCGACCCTGCGCGGCGAGCGCATTGTCGACGAGTTCAAGACCATCGTGCTCGATTACGTGAAGAAGAATTACAGCCGCGAGACGGCCGCACAATAAGATAACCGGGCGCGCTTGAGTTGACCCGCGCCCCCAGCACGTCATCCCCGCCTGCGCGGGGATGACGGGAGAAGAGCTAACAATATGTCCAAACCAGAAAAAATCGTCGCCATCAAAGGCATGAACGACATCCTCCCGCAAGACGCACCGCTGTGGGAGCTGTTCGAGAACACCACCGAAACGATCCTGAAGAGCTACGGCTACCAGAAGATCGTCACCCCGATCGTCGAGGAAACCGGCCTGTTCGCGCGCGCCATCGGCGCGGTCACCGACATCGTCGAGAAGGAGATGTACTCCTTCGAAGACTCGATGAACGGCGACAAGCTGACCCTGCGCCCGGAAGGCACGGCCGGCGTGGTGCGTGCGGTGCTCGAGCATAACCTGGTCTACGACGGTCCCAAGCGCCTGTGGTACAAGGGCCCGATGTTCCGCCACGAGCGTCCGCAGCGCGGCCGCTACCGCCAGTTCTTCCAGTTCGGAGCGGAAGCCGTCGGCTTCTCGGGCCCGGACATCGATGCGGAACTGATCATGATGTGCCGCCGCCTGTGGGACGACCTGGGCATCCAGAACGTGCGCCTGGAACTGAACTCGATCGGCAACGCCGACGAGCGCCTGCGCCACCGCGCGGACCTGATCGCCTATCTGGAAAAGCACGAGGACATCCTCGACGCCGAAGCCAAGCGCCGCCTGCACAGCAACCCGCTGCGCATCCTGGACACCAAGAACCCGGCCATGCAGGACATGGTCAACAAGGCGCCCAAGCTGCTCGACTACCTGGGCGAGGAATCGCTGGCCCACCTCGAAGGCCTGAAGAAGATCCTGGACCGCAATGCGGTGCAGTACACGATCAACCCGCGCCTGGTGCGCGGCCTGGACTACTACAACCGCACCGTGTTCGAGTGGGTCACCGACGAACTGGGTTCGCAGGGCACCATCTGCGCCGGCGGCCGCTACGACCCGCTGATCGAAACCTTCGGCGGCAAGGCCACCCCGGCGGTCGGCTTCGCGATGGGCATGGAACGCATCATCGAGCTGATGAAGGGCCTGGGCGAGACCGCCGCCCCGAACCAGTGCGACGTCTACATGGTCCACCAGGGCGAGGAAGCCCAGGCGCAAGCCTTCATCCTGGCCGAGCGCCTTCGCGATGCGGGCCTGGATGTTGTGTTACATTGCGCAACGCCGGCCGGCGCGGGCAGCTTCAAGAGCCAGATGAAGAAGGCCGACGGCAGCGGCGCGGCCTTCGCCGTGATCATCGGCGAGGACGAAGTCGCGAAGAGCCAGGCGGCGGTGAAAGCCATGCGCGGCGAAGCAGGCGAGCAGCAGCAGGCCAGTGTGCCGTTCGAGAATGTGGTCGACTACGTGGTCGACCAGATCGTCGGCGACCACGACCACGATCACGACCACGTGCATTACCACCCGTAACACAGAAGTAGTCAGACCGATCCACCTACCAGAAAAACAGACAAGACAATGGCATACGATCTCGAAGAACAGGAACAGATAGCGACTTTCAAGGCCTTCTGGTCCAAGTACGGCAACATCATCACCTGGGTGCTGATCCTGGCGCTCGGTTCCTACGCCGCGTATAACTTCTGGAACTCGCACAAGCGCACCCAGGCCGCCGAGGCCTCGGCGCTGTACGACGACCTGCAGAAATCCCTGGAAGCCAAGGACAACGCCAAGGTCCAGCGCGTCGCCGGCGACATCAAGACCAAGTACGAAGGCACCGCCTACGCCCAGATGGCCGCGCTGGCCGGCGCCAAGGCCGCCTTCGACGCCAGCGACCTGAAGACCACCAAGGCGCACCTGCAGTGGGCCATCGACCACGGCAACGACGAGTACAAGTCGGTCGCCAAGCTGCGCATGGCGGGCGTGCTGCTGGACGAGAAGGCCTACGACGAGGCGATCAAGCTGCTCGGCACCGACTTCCTGCCGCAGTTCGCCGCCGAAGTGAACGACCGCAAGGGCGACGTGCTGGTCGCCCAGAACAAGCTGGCGGAAGCACGCCAGGCGTACGTCGCGGCCCTGGCCGCCATGGACAAGAACAATCCGGGCCGCCAGCTGGTCCAGATCAAGCTCGAATCCATCGGCGGGACCGCGCCGGCAGAGCCGAAAGCGGCTGAACAGAAGGCGGCTGCTTAAAGTCGATGATTGAACAGGCCCGGGGGGGGGGGCGCCCCCCGGGGGGGGGGGGGGGGGGGGGGGGGGGGCGCGGCGGCCC
>NZ_JAGPWD010000064.1 GCF_018119395.1 Massilia sp. ZL223 | reverse complement strand
GGGCCGCCCCCCCCCGCCGATCTTCTTCTCCCATGAAAAACAAACGACGCCTGCTGCTGGCGCTTGCCGGCGCCGGCCTGTCCGGCTGCGCGTTTCCGCCGGCCCGTGCGGGCGACGCCATGTACCGCGCCGCGCTGGACAGCGCGCGCCGCCATATCCGGCAGGAAGGCGATTCCGTGTTCGGCAAGCCCTTCCTCGATGCAGCCTTCAGCAAGAACATCTTTCTGTGGGATACCTGCTTCCTGGCCTGCTATGCGAAATACCATCCGGACCTGCTGCCGATCGCCAACGCGCTCGATAACTTCTACACGGTGCAGGAGGCCGACGGCTACATCTGCCGTGAATACGACAGCAGGGGCAAACCGGTATGGCCCAAGGCCCATCCGGTGTCGGTCAATCCGCCGCTGCTCGCCTTCGCCGAGCTGGAACTGTTCGATCAAAGCCGGGATCTCGATCGCCTGCGCCGCGTCTATCCTGCGCTGAAGCGCAATTTCGACTACCTGCGCGGCTACCTGGTGCGCGAGGACGGGCTGTGCTTCAACGACGCGCTCGGCTCCGGCATGGACAATATTCCGCGCCATCCGGACGGCTGGCGGGACGACGGACAGGGGATTGCCCTGACCCCGCGCGATTCGCTGCCCTTCGACTACAACGGCCTGCATCCGGCCTGGAACGTGCAGGGCAGGGCGGTCGACACCTCGGCGCAGATGGCGCTGTGCGCCGAGAACCTCGCGCGCATCGCGCGCCTGGCCGGGCGTCCGGACGATGCCGTGGACCTGCTGCGCTTCCACGCCGCGATGGGGCAGGCGCTGAATCGCCTGTGCTGGCACGAGGAAGACGGCTTCTATTACGACCTCGGCTACGGCCAGCCCATCCGCCGCAAGCACATCGGCATGTTCTGGATGCTCCTGGCGGGCCTCGTGCCGCAAGAGCGCGTGGCGCCGCTGCTGCGCCACCTGACCGATCCGGCCAGCTTCTGGCGCAAGGTGCCTGTCGCGACTTTCCCCGCCAACCAGGCGGGTTTCACGCCGGAGGGCGGGTACTGGCTGGGCGGCGTCTGGGCCCCGACCAACTACATGGTGATCCGTGGCCTGCGGCGCTACGGCCAGCAGGCGCTGGCAGCCGGGCTGGCGCGCAGCTACTACGACTGCGTCGCCGAGGTCTACCGGCGCACCGGCACGTTCTGGGAGAACTATGCACCGGACGCCGCCGCACCCGGCATGCCGGCCAAACCCGATTTCTGCGGCTGGTCCGCGATCGCGCCCATCACCCTGATGCGCGAATTCATTGCTCCCGACAGGAGGGTCTCTCTCGATGCAACTTACTAAGCCTGCTTATTGCGCCGCGCTGCTGATGCTGACGCTGGCGAGCCTGCCCGCTGCCGCAGCCCTGCGCAGCGTCGGCGCCGTCGCCCAAAGCCAGCCCTTCGAAGGTGGCGTCGAGCTGCGCATGGCCAGCGGCGCGCGCGTGCGCGTCGGCTTCGCCACCCCGGACGCGGTCCGCGTGCGCATGAGTCCTGCTGGCCGCTTCGCCCCCGATGTCTCCTACGCGATCGACGGCGCGCCGCCCAGGGCCCGCGCCACGGTGACGAACAGGGGCGCCCTGACCGAGCTGCGCTCCGAGTCCGGCACCCGCGTGGTGATCCGCAAGACGCCCGAACTCGCGATCTCGGTGGTCGACAGCGCGGGCCGGCTGGTCGTCGGCGACGATCCGGCGCGTCCGATGGCCTTCAACACGAAGGACGGCTCCTTCGAGACCTCGATGCGCCGCGACGACTACGAGCTGTACTACGGCTTCGGCGAGAAGACCTTCCCGATGTCGCGGCACCAGCAGTCGATGGTGATGTGGAACGCGGACGTGCCGGACTACCCGGCCGGCCACGACCCGTCCTACCAGGCGATCCCCTTCTTCATCGCCCTCCATGAAGGCAAGAGCTACGGTCTGTTCTTCAACAACACCTGGCGGACCTGGTTCGACATGGGCAAGACCGATCCGCACCGCTACAGCTTCGGCGCCAAGGGCGGCGAGCTGGATTACTACGTCTTCACGGGCGGCGCCGCGCGCACCCCGGCCGGCGTCCTGCGCGACTATACGGCGCTGACGGGAAGGGGCGCCTTGCCGCCCCTGTGGGCGCTGGGCTACCACCAGTCGCGCTGGTCCTACATGAACCAGCAGCAGGTGCTGGACGTGGCTCAGGAGTTCCGCAAGCGCCGCATCCCGGCCGACGTGATCTACCTCGACATCGACCACATGGACGGCTTCCGCGTCTTCACTTGGAATCCGAAGACCTTCCCGGAGCCGAAGAAGATGGTGGACCAGCTGCACGGCCAGGGATTCCGCGCGGTGACCATCGTCGACCCGGGCATCAAGCTGGACCAGAACTTTTCGATCTACCGCAGCGGCCGCGAGCAGGGCGTCTATGTCCGCAAGGCGGACGGCAGCGAGCTGCACGAGAAGGTCTGGCCGGGCGTGTGCGCCTTCCCGGACTTCACCCTGCCGGCGGCGCGCGCATGGTTCGGCAGCCTGTACCAGGCGCCGCTCGACCTGGGCATCGACGGCTTCTGGAACGATATGAACGAGCCGGGCGTGTTCCCGGCCGACGGCTTCGACAAGCCCGAGATCGGCCTGGGACCGCAGCGCACCTTCCCGCTGGACGCCCGGCATGCCGGCGACGGCCTCCCCGGTAGCCATGCGCAGTACCACAACGTCTACGGCATGCAGATGGCGCGCGCCAGCTTCGAAGGACTGCGCAAGCTGCGCCCCGAGAAGCGCCCGATGGTGCTCACGCGCGCAGGTTTCGCCGGCGTGCAGCGCTACGCCGCCGTCTGGACCGGCGACAATTCGCCGAACTGGACCCACCTGGCGCTGACCATTCCGATGCTGACCAACCTGTCGGTGTCGGGCGTGCCTTTTGTCGGGGCTGACGTCGGCGGCTTCATGGGCAGCGCCAGCGCCGAACTGCACGCGCGCTGGATGCAGGCGGCGGCGCTGACGCCTTACTTCCGCACCCACTCGAACGATGTCTCGGCCCCGCGCGAGCCCTGGTCCTTCGGTCCGGAATACGAGCGCATCAACCGCGGCGCGA
Source organism: Massilia sp. ZL223 (assembly GCF_018119395.1). Classification (GTDB taxonomy): domain Bacteria; phylum Pseudomonadota; class Gammaproteobacteria; order Burkholderiales; family Burkholderiaceae_D; genus Telluria. Next base: position 10,143 of record NZ_JAGPWD010000064.1, on the reverse strand, counting down.
TCGCGCTGCGCTACCAGCTGCTGCCTTACCTGTATTCGCTGTTCGAAGCCAATGAGCGTACGGGCCTGCCGCCGATGCGTCCCCTGTGGTTCGACTATCCGGGCGATGCGCGTGCCAGCCTGGTCGAGGACCAGTTCCTGGTGGGCGGCGATTTGCTGGTGGCGCCGGTGCTGCACGAAGGCCGGACCAGCCGCGAAGTCTACTTCCCGAAGGGCAGCACATGGATCGACTGGTGGAGCGGCGCCCGCCACAAGGGCGGCACCTCGGCCAAGGTCGCCGCGCCGCTCGACCGGCTGCCGCTCTACATCCGCGCCGGCGCCAGCGTGCCCACCGTGGCGGCGGTGCAGCATACCGGCGAGATGAAGGACCAGCCGCTGACGCTCGCCGTTGCGCTCGGGGCCAGCGGCAGCAGCCAGGTGTTCCAGGATGCGGGCGATGGCTATGGCTATCGCGAAGGAGCGTCGCGCATGATCAGGGTAAGCCAGGACGATCAGGGCGTGCGCCTGGACATCCCGGCCAGCCAGGGCTACCAGCGGGTGGGCGCGATCGAGTTCATCGGCCTGGCGGCTGCCCCGGGCACGGTCAGCATCGACGGCAAGCCGGTGCAGGACCTGAGGTTCGACCCGGCGACACGCCGTCTGCGTATCGCCCTGCCCGATGAAAACGTGAAGCAGGTGCTGATCGGCCGCTAGAGGTGCAACGCCAACCCCATCGGTTGGCGTTTTCTTTAGTGGTAGAAATAGGGATCGAGCACCGAGACTTCGGTGATGCTATTGACCGGCAGGCCGTTGCGCTCCGCGACCTGGCGGATGGCGTCGGGCGTAGGGGCGTCGTAAATGCAGAAGGTCCGTTGCTTGTCTGCGCTGACATAAGAGTGGACCCAGGTGACTCCCTGTTCGCCGTTCGCCTTGACGATGTTGCACAAGCCTTCCGCGCCGGCGGCATTCACGGGTACGTTCAAACCGTCGGGGAAGGTGCGTTCAACCATGTAGCGTGGCATCGCTGTCTCCTTGTCGTTGTTGGGGAAGACTAACTAATACGCAACATACGCTAAAGGGAGAAGGCGGACAACGAACCAGAGGGGAGAGCGCAGAAAGCAAAAAGCCGACACGAGGTCGGCTTTTTTACTGAATTCTGTGGTCGGGGTGAGAGGATTCGAACCTCCGGCCTCTACGTCCCGAACGTAGCGCTCTACCGGGCTAAGCTACACCCCGACTGGGTTTGAGACGTCGTTTCCGGCATCTCGGGAAGGCATTACTATAGTCGTCTTAGTGGTTTCTGTCAACAGCAAAGCTGCAGAGCTGCAAGAGACTGCGCTTGTATTCGTTCTCCGGCAAGCCTTCGATCGCGGCCGCCGCACGCCGTGCAGCCTGCTCGGCCTGCTGGCGGGTATAGGCCAGCGCGCCGCTCGAGGTGACGGCCGCCAGGACCGCCTCGAATTGCTGCTCGTCGCCCTGTTCGATGCAGGTGCGCACCAGTTCGCGCTGCTGCGGGCTGCCGTGTTCCATCAGCCAGATCAGGGGCAGGGTAGGCTTGCCTTCGCGCAGGTCGTCGCCCAGGTTCTTGCCGATCTCGGCGGCGTCGCCCGCGTAGTCGAGCACGTCGTCGATCAGCTGGAAGGCGGTGCCCAGCGAGCGGCCGTACTCGCCGGCGGCGGCGATCTGTTCGTCGTTCGCGCCGGCCACCAGGGCGCCCAGCTCGGCCGCCGCTTCGAACAGCTTGGCGGTCTTGGAGCGGATCACCTTGAGGTAGCTGTCCTCGGTCACGTCCGGATCGTGCATGTTCAGCAGCTGCAGCACCTCGCCTTCGGCGATCACGTTGGTGGCGTCGGACAGGATCTGCATCACGCGCATGTCGTTCAGGCCGACCATCATCTGGAAGGAACGCGAGTACAGGAAGTCGCCGACCAGCACCGAGGCGGCATTGCCGAACAGGGCGTTGGCGGTCTGGCGTCCGCGGCGCATCGAGGATTCGTCGACCACGTCGTCGTGCAGCAGGGTCGCGGTGTGGATGAATTCCACCACCGCCGCCAGTTCATGGTGGGCCGCGCCCTTGTAGCCGTAGGCATTGGCCAGCAGCAGCACCAGCACCGGGCGGATGCGCTTGCCGCCGGCGCTGATGATGTATTCGGCGATCTGGTTCACCAGGCTCACTTCCGAATGCAGGCGCTGCCGGATCACCGCATTGACGGCCTCCATGTCGGTCGCGATCGAAGAGGTGATGGAGTGTTGTTGGGCGTGTTGGATGGCGGCTGACAAGGCGAACCTGCAATAAACAGTGAGTTTTTATCAAGTGCCGCGATTATACGACAAGCCAGCAGCGCCCGTCCTGCCCAGCGGCGCAGAATGAAACCCGAGGCGTCCGTTGGCCGCGCGCGACGCTACTCGGCAGGCAGGATGTCACTTTGACGCGTGGCAGCAATTTATGTATAATCCTCTGTTCCCCGGCATTCGAGCAGTTTAGTGTGTACTTCGACGCTATTGCGCCGGCGGAATTCTTTTAACATTTAACGAGGTTTCTCAATCATGTACGCGGTCATAAAAACCGGTGGCAAGCAATACAAAGTTGTCGCTGGCGAAAAACTCAAAGTAGAACAGATACCGGCTGACATTGGTTCCGAACTCACGATCGATCAGGTCCTCGCCGTTGGCGCGGGCGACAGCATCAAGTTTGGTGCTCCGCTGGTCGACGGTGCTTCGGTGCTGGTGAAAGTGGTTTCGCATGGTCGTCACGACAAGGTCCGTATCTTCAAGATGCGCCGTCGTAAGCACTACCAGAAGCGTCAGGGCCACCGCCAGAACTTCACCGAAATCCAGATCGTCTCGATCAACGGCTAATCGCCGTCCGGACACCCAGTCATAAGGAGCATTTAGAATGGCACACAAAAAAGGCGGCGGCACTACGCGAAACGGCCGTGACTCAGAAAGCAAACGCCTCGGCGTGAAGGTGTATGGCGGCCAGGCGATCAACGCCGGCGGCATCATCATCCGCCAGCGTGGTACCCCGGTGCGCGCAGGCGCCAACGTCGGTACCGGCAAGGACCACACCCTGTTCGCCCTGGTGGACGGCACGGTCAAGTTCGTCAAGCAAGGCGTCGGCTCGAAGCAATTCGTGACCGTCGTGGCGAACGAAGCAGTCGCAGCGTAATTCACGCAACGCGCCGCTCAGCGGCGCTCTTTGTAAGGCGCAAGCCTTCCATCGAAAGGCTCTGCCCACGGTAGGGCCTTTTTAGTTTTTTGGCGGTCATCATGAAGTTTATCGACGAAGCAAGAATTGAAGTCATCGCAGGCGACGGCGGCAACGGGTGCGCCTCGTTCCGTCGCGAGAAGTTCCGCCCCTTCGGCGGGCCCGACGGCGGCGACGGCGGCAAGGGCGGCTCGATCTGGGTGGTCGCCGACCGTAACATCAACACCCTGGTGGACTTCCGCTACTCCAAGGTGCACAACGCCCGCAACGGCGAACCGGGCCGCGGCTCGGATTGCTACGGCAAGGGCGCGGAAGACGTCTACCTGCGCATGCCGGTGGGCACCCTGATCGTGGACGAGGTCAACGGCGAAATCGTCGCCGACCTGACCGAGCACGGCCAGACCGAACTGCTGGCCAAGGGCGGCGAGGGCGGCTGGGGCAACATCCACTTCAAGACCTCGACCAACCGCGCCCCGCGCCAGAAGACCGAGGGCAAGGCCGGCGAGCGCCGCACCCTGCGCCTGGAACTGAAAGTGCTGGCCGACGTGGGCCTGCTGGGCATGCCGAACGCCGGCAAGTCGACCTTCATCACCGCCGTGTCGAACGCGCGCCCGAAGATCGCCGACTACCCGTTCACGACCCTGCATCCGAACCTCGGCGTGGTGCGCGTGTCGCACGCGAAGAGCTTCGTGATCGCCGATATCCCGGGCCTGATCGAGGGCGCCGCCGAAGGCGCGGGCCTCGGCCACCAGTTCCTGCGCCACCTGTCGCGCACCGGCCTGCTGCTGCATATCGTCGATGTGGCGCCGATGGACGGCAAGACCGATCCGGTCAAGGAAGCCAAGGCCCTGGTCAAGGAACTCGAGAAGTACGACGCCGAGCTGCTCAACAAGCCGCGCTGGCTGGTGCTCAACAAGCTGGACGTGGTGCCGGAGGAAGAGCGCAAGAAGCTCGCCAAGGACTTCGTCAAGCGCATGGGCTTCAAGGGTCCGGTGTTCGAGATCTCGGCCCTGAACCGCGAAGGCTGCGAAGACCTGGTGCATGCCATCTACAAGCACCTGGAAACAGAGCGCCACGTCGAACAGCGTTCCGAAGAAAAACAGATGGTCGAGGAAGCGCGCACCATCTCGTCCATCGATCCGGACGATCCCCGTTTCAAGATTGTCGAAGACTGAGTTGGCTGCGCAGTCGGCAACAAGCGCTGCTTTCTCCAAGCGCGACTGGTGGCGCGTCCAGCTCCTGCAGCTGGTCGCCACCACCAGCTCGCTGGCCGCGCTCGCGGCCATGCTCGACCCCGACCGCATCGCCACCGCGATGGGTCTGTTCCTCGTTGGCGTGAACGGCTACAGCCAGTTCTACGCCATCTACGTCGGAGTGCGCCTCGCCACCGCGGGACTGGCTCTGCTGGCGTCCAGACAGGTTGACCAACCCGTCCTCGGCGACCTCACTGCATTATTCCTTTTGGCCCAGCCGGCCGGGCGCCTGGTCGCAGCCTTTGCGATCGGCCTGCCGACGGGCGTATTATTAGTCGTCTGCGCGGTTGAGTTGCTGACAGGACTTTCCCTGCTGGCGCTGCGGCCGCGAGGGAAAATCCTGTCGCCATGAACTCCGTCCTCCAGTCCTCCTCCCGCATCATCGTCAAGGTCGGCTCCTCGCTCGTCACGAACGAGGGGCAGGGCCTCGACCATACCGCCATCGCCCGCTGGGCGTCCCAGATCGCCGCCTTGCGCACGCTCGGCAAGGAAGTCGTCCTGGTGTCCTCAGGCGCCATCGCCGAAGGCATGCTGCGCCTGGGCTTCGCCAGCCGCCCGACCGACATCCACGAGCTCCAGGCCTGCGCCGCCGTGGGCCAGATGGGCCTGGCGCAGATCTACGAAACCAGCTTCCGCACCCACGGCATCAAGACCGCCCAGGTGCTGCTGACCCACGCCGACCTGGCCGACCGCGAGCGCTACCTGAACGCGCGCTCGACCCTCACGACCCTGCTGCGCCTCGGCGTGGTGCCGATCATCAACGAGAACGACACCGTGGTCACCGACGAGATCAAGTTCGGCGACAACGACACCCTCGGGGCGCTGGTCGCCAACCTGATCGAAGCCGACGCCCTGGTGATCCTGACCGACCAGCGCGGCCTGTACTCCGCCGACCCGCGCAAGGATCCGGATGCGCGCCTGATCGGGGAAGCCCAGGCCGGCGATCCGGCGCTGGAAGCCATGGCCGGCGGCGCCGGCAGCAGCATCGGCCGCGGCGGCATGCTGACCAAGGTGCTGGCCGCGCGCCGCGCCGCGCGCTCGGGCGCCCACACCGTGATCGCCTGGGGCCGCGAAGAAGACGTGCTGACCCGCCTGGCGGGCGGCGAAGCGATCGGCACCCAGCTGACCGCCGCCACCGGCCGCCTGACGGCGCGCCGCCAGTGGATGGTCGACCACCTGCACACTACCGGCGAGGTGGTGATCGATGCGGGCGCGGTCCTCAAGCTCACCAGGGAAGGCAAGTCGCTGCTGCCGATCGGCGTGCTGGCGGTGAACGGCGAATTCGGCCGCGGCCAGGTGATCACCTGCGTCGACGAAAACGGCCGGGCCCTGGCGCGCGGTCTGACCAACTACGCAAGCAGCGAAGTGCGCCGCATCATGCGCCATTCCTCGAGCGAGATCGAACGCATCCTGGGCTTCGTCGAGGGGCCTGAATTGGTGCATCGCGATAACATGGTCTTGCTGTAACCGAAAGGTGGGCGCTTGCTCACCTTTTCTTTATGTTGCAGATTGGACACAGGCTCGATTCACCGTCGCCCAGGCGGCGCTCGTTAACTGTTTCTTGAAACTATAAGTCGTTAGACTAGCGGCAATATTGTGCAATGCACATCACGCTGCTGGAGACTGTTTCATGAAACTGAGCCGTAAACTGCCCTTGGGCTTCGCCACCGTCACCTTGCTGGTCGCCTGCGCCGGCTTCTTCGGGGTGTCGCAGATGAATCGTTCCGTCGACTCCTACCGGGCCGCCGTGGCCGAAGCCGGCCAGGCGCAGCAGGTCGAGGCCTTGCTGTCCGAATTCCGCAAGCAGCTCCAGGAGTGGAAGAACACGCTATTGCGCGGCAGGGACGAGGCAGAGCGCCGCAAGTACTGGGACGCCTTCCAGAAGAACGAAGCCCAGGTCGACGCCCAGGTCAAGGCGCTGCTGACGCAACTGCCCGCGGGCGAAGTGCGCGAGCTGGTGGCGCAGTTCGGCGGTGCCCACGCCACCATGGGCCAGGACTACCGCCGCGGCTACGCCGCCTTCACCGAGGCCGGTTTCGACGCACCGGCAGGCGATGCGGCGGTCAAGGGCAAGGACCGTGCGCCGGCGGCGCTGCTGGTTCAGGCGCAGAAGGCCATGTCGTCCCATAGTGCGGCCAGCGCCGCGCTCGCCGACGAGGTCAGCGAGCGCGCCACCTTCCTCAGTGACCTGTTCATGCTGCTCGGTACGGCGGTGGCGGTGGTCGCCGGGGTACTGGTATCGCGTTCTATCACCCGTCCGCTGGACGAGGCTGTCGAAGCCGCCAAAAGCGTGGCGGCCGGCGACCTGCGTACCCAGATCACGATCCGCAGCGACGACGAGACCGGCCAGCTGCTGCTGGCGCTGAAGGAGATGTCGTCCAGCCTCAACCGTATCGTCCACGAAGTGCGCGGCGGCGCCGAGACGATTGCGCTGGCTTCCAGCGAGATCGCGCGCGGCAACCTGGACCTGTCGGGCCGCACCGAATCGCAGGCCGGCGCGCTCGAGGAAACCGCCTCGTCGATGGAAGAGCTGACCTCGACCGTCCAGCACAACGCGGACAATGCGCGCCAGGCCAGCCAGCTTGCGGTGTCGGCGGTCGATGTCGCCACGCGCGGCGGCAAGGTGGTCGAGCAGGTGGTCGGCACCATGGCCTCGATCGACGCTTCGTCGCGCAAGATCGTCGATATCATCGGCGTCATCGACGGCATCGCCTTCCAGACCAATATCCTGGCGCTGAACGCGGCGGTGGAAGCGGCGCGCGCCGGCGAGCAGGGGCGCGGCTTCGCCGTCGTGGCCAGCGAAGTGCGCAACCTGGCGCAGCGCTCCGCGACGGCGGCGAAGGAGATCAAGACCCTGATCGGTGCGTCGAGCGAATGCGTCGAGGCCGGCAACCGCCTGGCCGGCGAAGCGGGCGCGACGATGAGCGAGATCGTCGCCAGCGTACGCCAGGTGATGGACATCATCGGCGAGATCAGTGCGGCGAGCCAGGAGCAGCGCGCCGGCATCGCCCAAGTGAACCAGGCGATCGGCGAGATGGATGCGGCCACCCAGCAGAACGCAGCCCTGGTCGAGGAAGCGGCTGCGGCCGCGCAGTCGCTGCGCGAGCAGACCGTGGCCCTGACCGGGGTGGTCAGCGTGTTCAGGCTCGACGAAGAGCAGCCGGCGGCGCGCGTCCCCGCACCGGCGACGCACGGGCGTCCCGTCCTGCGCCGGGTGGCCTGAGGAAGGTTTCACTGTCGGGAAAACTTAGGGATATGATGCGCGGATCTCATCGATTGGAAAGCCCATGCAGCCTTCTTCCCCTCTCGCCGTGGTCCAGGCCCAGCTCGACGCCTACAACGCCAAGGACCTGGACGCCCTCATGCTCGCCTATGCGCCGGATGCGCAGCAATTCGCCCTGCACGGGGCGCTGCTGGCCGAAGGACACGCGCAGATCCGCCCGCGCTACGAGGAGCGCTTCCTGGAGCCGGACCTGCACGCGCGCGTCCTGTCGCGCAATGTGATGGGGAATTTCGTCACCGACCTCGAACTCATCACCCGCAATTTCCCCGAAGGGAAAGGCACGCTCGAGATGCTGTGCGTGTACGAGGTGGTCAACGGGCGCATCGTGCGCGCCTCCTTCGCCGCCGGCGAAAAGCGGCTCTATTCGGCCGATTCGTCCGCCAGTTCCGCCGCCTGAGCGGCGGGATCGAGCACGCCGGCGGGCGCCGGCGTCTTGTCCTTGAATTCGCACAAGTCCACGATCAGGCAGTTCCAGCACTTGGGGCGGCGCGCCACGCAGGTGTAGCGGCCGTGCAGGATCAGCCAGTGGTGGGCGTCGTGCAGGAATTCCTTCGGCACGAACTTGAGCAGCTTCTGCTCGACGATGTCGACGTTCTTGCCCGGGGCGATCCTGGTCCGGTTGGCCACCCGGAAGATGTGGGTGTCGACCGCCATGGTCGGTTCGCCGAAGGCGGTATTCAGCACTACGTTGGCGGTCTTGCGGCCCACGCCCGGCAGCGACTCCAGGGCTTCGCGCGAAGGCGGCACCTCGCCGCCGTACTGGTCGACCAGGATCTGGCAGGTCGCCATGACGTTCTTGGCCTTGGTGTTGTACAGGCCGATGGTCGAGATGTAAGACTTCAGTTCTTCCAATCCGAGATCAAGGATTTTCTGCGGCGTGTTCGCCACCGGGTAGAGCCGGCGCGTGGCCTTGTTCACGCCGACATCGGTCGACTGGGCCGACAGCAGCACCGCGATCAGGAGTTCGAAGGGCGTTGTGAATTCGAGCTCGGTGGTGGGCTTGGGATTGGCGGCGCGGAAGCGCGTGAAGATCTCGAGACGTTTGGCGGGATTCATCTGCTTAGTTCTTGTCCGGAGGGTTCCCGGCTGCCTTCGCGCGCGCGCGCGCCATGGCGGCCGCGATGATGGCGCGCTTGCGCTCCTTCTCGGCCAGCTCCTCCGCCGTGTTGGTCACCTCGGCGGTGACCGCGCGCATTTTCTCCAGAGCCTTGGCGGCCAGGCGGGCGTCGTTCTCTTCGCGCTCGCGGCGCAGGCGTTCGGCGCGGAAATCGTGGCGCGCCCTGGCGGCGTCGGCGGCTTCCTGCGACCAGGCGTCCCAGCCGGTCGCTTCTCCCGTGACCGGGATCATCGAAATACAGTCGACCGGGCAGGGCGCGACGCACAGGTCGCAGCCGGTGCACAGGCTGGGGAGGATGGTGTGCATCTGCTTGGCCGCGCCCAGGATGGCGTCGACCGGGCAGGCCTGGATGCACAGGGTGCAGCCGATGCACAGCGATTCGTCGATGAAGGCGACCGGGCGCGCCCGTTCGACGCCGTTGGCCGGGTTGATCGGGATGACCTTGCGTCCCGTGGCGGCAGCCAGGCGGCGCACGCCTTCCATGCCGCCCGGCGGACACTGGTTGATCTCGGCTTCGCCACGCGCGATCGCTTCCGCATAAGGACGGCACGCAGGGTAGCCGCACTTGGTGCATTGCGTCTGCGGCAGCAGGTCTTCGATCTGGTCGGCGAGGGACTTGGTCACGGCGGGGCGGGATTGGTAAAGCCGACATTATCCGCCAAATCCGCCTAACGTGCGACGTTCGGAGCAACGGGGCAGTATGGTGGTCGAGCGAACAGACCAGGGGTGAATTCCGTGATGTAGTACGCGCTGAGAGAGAACAAGGAGGGGCATTGAGATGAACGAGTTGATCGTACCGGTCTTGCTTGCCGCACTCCTGTCGAGCGGCCCGGGCGCACATGCGCAGCAGCGGGCACAAGGGGGGCAGCATGCGATGCTGCACGACGCAAGCGTGCAGCAGGTAGGGAAGGCGAGGCAGACGGTTCGCTTTCGCAGCGTGGAAAGCTTCGGGGAACTCAAGCGCGGAGAGCAGCTGCCGCCGCGTTACCGGACCCATCATTACGTGATCGAGAACTGGCGCGCCCACAAGCTGAGCGAGCCGCCGCGCGGGCATCAGTGGGTGCAGGCGGGGGCGAGTTATGCGCTGGTGGGGATTGCGACGGGGGTGGTGACGGAGGTGGTGGTGGCGCGCTAACACTGTGCAGCGTGAACTTGGGCGGAACAATGCCAGTGGCATTGTTCCGGCCTTCGCCGGGACGACGTTGAAAGAAGGTGGCTGGTGTACGGCCAGCTCGACTTCGATCGCTAACTTGAAGACCGTCGTGCCCGCGGAGGGCGGGGCCCAAATTGGTTTGCAAACACCC
>NZ_JAGPWD010000063.1 GCF_018119395.1 Massilia sp. ZL223 | reverse complement strand
GCTCAAACCGCCGTAAGCCCGCCATCCACCACCAGCTCGTGCCCATTGACATACGACGCCTGGTCTGAACACAGCCACAACGCCGCATTCGCGATCTCCGCCGCTTCCGCATAGCGCCCCAAGGGCTGCGCCGCCTTCAGCTTCTTCTCGAACACCGGATCGCGCTCGATCGCGCGCGCCAGCATCGGCGTCTTCACCGCGGCCGGGCACAGCGCGTTCACGCGGATGCCTTCGCGCGCATACTCGGCCGCCGCGCTCTTGGTCAGGCCCACGACGGCATGCTTGGACGCGCCGTAGATCGCGCGGCTGGGCGAACCCACCAGGCCGGACACCGACGCCATGTTGACGATCGCCCCGCTGCCCTGCTTCTGCATCTGGCGCAGCTGGTACTTCATGCACAGCCAGACGCCCTTCAGGTTGACGCTCATGATGCGGTCGAACTGCTCGTCGTCGGCTTCCGCCAGCGGCTGGCGCTCCTCGTCCACGGCGGCATTGTTGACCGCGTAGTCCAGGCGGCCGTAATAGTTGATGGTCTTGTCGACCAGCGCCTCGACTTCGTGCGCGCGGGTGACGTTGGATTGCACGAACAAGGCCTTGCCGCCCGATTCGACAATCATCGCGGCGGTCGCGTGGCCGCCTTCGATCGAGGTGTCCGCGACCACCACGCTGGCCCCGGCCCGGCCGAAAGCCAGCGCGATCGCCCGTCCGATCCCGCTTGCCGCGCCGGTAACGAGAACGACCCTGCCGGAAAACGAGATGCCCGCGTCCGGCTGCTGCTTGCTGATGCCCTTCATGATGCTCCCAGTAAAACTGCGCAACGTGTGCTGCCCAAAAGCAACATTCTAACGCAAGCGCATTTTTCCTGTCACAAATGACCACCAAATGTGTTCACATGTGTTGCGAAGCAGACTAGAGGCGGCACTCTAGCGCGGCTTGACCTTGCCCTGGTCGCCCGCGATGAACACCGACAGCCTGGCCGGGTCGATGGCCTTGCGGAAGGCGGCGTTCAGCTGGGGCACCGTGACCGCCATCAGCTTGCGCTCGAGTTCAGCCGACCATTCGAAGGTCTTCTTCTGGTACAGGAAAGCCGTCCAGCCGGCCGCCAGCACGCCGTCGTCCGAGCGGTTCTGCAGGCGCTGCTGCATCAGGCCCGACTTGGCGCCAGCCAGTTCCGCCGCCGTGAAACCCTCCTTGAGCGCCCGCGCCAGCTCGGTGCGCACCGCGGCATCCAGCCTGGCCAGGTTCTGGGGCGCGGCGATGGCGCTGATGGTGAAGCTGCCGGCGCGGTCCATGCTGCCCGCCGCCAGGTCCGAGCCGCCGCCGTAGGACAGGCCGTCCTTCTGGCGGATGCGGTCCATCAGGCGCGACTTCAGGCCGCCCTCGCCGAAGATGTAATTGGCCAGCATCAGCGCCGGATAGTCCGGGTCGTCGATGTTCAGGTCCAGGTTCATGCCGGCGATGTAGAAGCCGTTCTCCTTGTCCGGCGTATCGATGGTCTGCGCCGTAGGCGCCACCTCGACATGGCGGCGCAGGATGGGCGCCGCGTTGGCGGGCGCCTTCCAGCTTCCGAACAGCTGGTCGATGAGCGGCGTGATTTCCTTGGGATCGAAGTCGCCGACGATGGCCATTTCGGCCGGCTGGGCGCCATGGTAGTCGCGGTGGAAGGCCTTCAGCTCGTCCAGGCGCGCGGCCTTGATGTCCTCGATATCTTCCTCCAGCGAATTCGCATGGCGCACGTCGCCGCGCGGGTACGGGTCGCCATGGCGCGCCAGCGCGCGCGCGGCCACGCTTTCCGGTTCGGCGCGGCTGGCTTCCAGGCCCACCAGCGACTGCTGGCGCAGCTGCTCGAATTCGGCTTCGGGGAAGCCCGGCTCCTTCAGCACGTGGGCGGCCAGTTTCAGGGCCTCGGGCAGGTTGGCGCGCGTGGTCTGGAAGTGGGTGGGGCTGCCCGTCATCTTGAGCTTGTCGAAGGCGTCGGCTAGTTGGGCGCGGGTATAGCGCGTGGTGCCGCGCATCAGCATCGCGCTGGTCAGCGCCGGCACCGCGCCCTTGCCGAACATGTTCTTCTCGTCGCCGAAGTGCTGGCGCAGGTCGACCGTCACGGTCTCGCCGCGGTTCTTCTTCGGCAGCAGGGCCAGCTTCACGCCGCCCGCCGTCGTGAGCGTGGTGCGCTTCATGATGTTCTGCTGGCTGGGGTCGAAGTCTTCCGCCACCAGGTTCGACGCGGCCGGCTTGAAGTCCTTCATCACCGCCTCGACCGCGGGCGCGGCCGGCACGATGGCGCGCTGCGGCGCCTCCTCGGGGAGGAAGGTGCCGGTCACGCGGTTGCTGCGCATGAAGTAGTTGCGCGACGCGGCCGCCACCTGTTCCGCACTGACCTTCTGGATGCGCTCGCGGCCCAGGAAGTACAGGCGCCAGTCGCCCAGCGCGATCACTTCGGACAAGGCCACGCCGACCGCCTGCGGATCGTTCAGGCTGCGCTCGATGGTGTTCAGGTAGGAACGGCGCACCCGCTCCATCTCCTCGGCGCTCGGCGGCTTGCCTGCGAATTCCTCGACCGCCTGGGTGAGCGCTTCGCGCACCGGTTCGACCGGCTCGCCCTTCTTGACCACGGCGCCGAAGAACTGCAGGCCGGGCGCATAGCCGGTCTGGCCGAAGCTGAACACCTGGCTGGCCTTGCCCGTCTCGACCAGCAGCTTGTGCAGGCGGCCGTTGGGCACGTCGCCCAGGATCTCGTTAGCGAAGCCGAGGGCGTCGCTCTCCGGATGCAGGTCGGAGGGAATCTTGTAGCCGACGGCGACGATCTGCACGTCGCCCTGGCGGCGCACGGCGAAGCTGCGTTCGCCGTCCTGGGTCGGTTCGACGGTCCAGAACTGCGGCAGGCTGCGCTTGGGCTTGGGGATGGCGCCGAACAGGCGGCTGATGCTGGCCAGGGTCGACGCGGGGTCGAACTTGCCGGCCACCAGCAGCACCGCATTGTCGGGCTGGTACCAAGTCTTGTAGAAGGCGCGCAGGTTGGCGATCCTGACGTTCTCGATGTCGCTGCGGTTGCCGATGGTCGAGCGGCCGTAGGAATGCCAGTCGTAGGCCACGCTCTGCATGCGCTTGAACAGCACGCCGCCCGGAGAGTTCTCGCCGCTCTCGTACTCGTTGCGCACCACGGTCATCTCGGAAGCCAGGTCCTTCTCCGCGATGAAGGAATTGACCATGCGGTCGGCTTCCATCTGCAGCGCCCAGTCGAGGTTGGCCTTCGAGGCCTGGAACACTTCGTAGTAGTTGGTGCGGTCGAGCGAAGTCGTGCCGTTGAACTGCATGCCGCGGTCGGAGAACTGCTGCGTGATATCGCGGTTGTTCTTCGCGCCCTTGAACAGCAGGTGCTCGAGCAGGTGGGCCATGCCGGTCTCGCCGTAGTTCTCGTGGCGCGAGCCGACCAGATAGGTGACGTTGACCGTGATCGTGGGACGCGAGGCGTCCGGGAACAGCAGCACCTTCAGGCCATTCGCCAGGCGGTACTCGGTGATGCCTTCGACCGAAGGGCCGAGGGTCACACCCTTCGGCAACTGGGCGCTCCAGGCGGCCCCGGCCATGACGAAGGCGGCCGCGCCGACCCATACCTGCGCGGCCGGGCCGCGCTTGAAACTCATCCAATCCATACCATCCCTTTATGCAAAGGCGGACGCGCATGGCGCCGCCTGTCACGATTTCCGGGATGGTAACAGAGGGATGAGCCTGTCCGAAGCTAGCAGGTCTGCTATTAAGGCAGTCTTAATGACGCACACGCCGCTCGTGCGCCTGCTGCCAGGAACTGATGCGCGACAGCTCGCCCATTTCCTCGGCCAGGAATTCGAGCAGGTCGTCGGCGCAGACCACGCCGCTCAGCTTGCCCGCCGCGTCGACCACCGGCACGCGCCGGATGCCGCGCAGGCGCATGCGCTCGATCAGCTCGTAGACATCGTCGGATTCGCTGGCCGTGAGCAGGTCGTCGCTCATGATGTCCCCGACCAGGATGCTGGCCGGGTCGAGCCCGGGCGCGATGACGGATACGACGATGTCGCGGTCGGTGACGATGCCGACCGGCGTATTGCTGTCGTCGGCCGCATCGACCACGATCACGTCGCCCACGTGATGCTGGCGCATCAGGAGCGCCGCGCCCTGCACTGTCTCGTCACGGGTGCAGCTGATGGTGTCGCTGGTGCAGATTTCGCCGATATGCATGATGCCCTCCTATCGTTCTCGCGGATACGCTAGGCCAAAACAAAACTGGCGCCTTGATTTTCATCATAGCGCCAGTTGGGAAGATGGGAATGGCTATCAGGCAGCGCCGGGCTTCTTTTCGCCCGGCAGGGGCACGAAGCAGGCGTCGACGACTTGCAGGTCGTTATCCTTGGCGAAGTTGATGACGAAATGGTAAGCCATCGGCTCGATCTTCTGCAGCTGGTGGTTGACCACCACGGCCTTGGTGCCGTTCACCACCGTCGGGTGGACGTAGGGCGAAAACTTCAGGTGGGCGTCCCGTCCGGAAGAGCCGGGGCAAAAGCAGGCCATGACCCCGCACAGGCGCTCCGCCCAGTCGCTCGGGCGGAATTGCCTGCCTTTGTTCGTGATGCCCAGGATAAAAAACTCGCCAGTGAGTTCCTTATCCGTGGTGTGCGATGACTCGGCCATAGTGCTGCTTGCTCAAACAGAAAGTACTGCGTGGATGAGAAGAACCTCAGCTCACTATTATATCTTATAGAAGACTTGGGCACGAGGGCCGCGCGGCACTATCGTTCAGCCGAGCCACACCACGCTGGAAGTGAGGAGCAGGAGGATCATCCATAATATCAGGGCGCGCCACACCAATCCTACCGTGCTTTGGAGGGCCCTGATGTTCGGCTCTTCGCCCGGCAGCACCTCCGCTTCGGCATCGCTCAGGTCCACCGTGGCGGCGTCGGCCGGCAGCAGCTGGGGTGCGTTCTCGTTCGGAGTGCCCAGGCGCACGCCCATGGCGCCGCCGCCGGCGGCCAGGATGATGCCCTTGGCTTCGTCGGCCCAGCGGTTGGCGAAGTTACGCCAGGCATAGATGGCGTCCTCGAAGTTGCCGACGACTGCGAACGCGATCGCGGTCAGGCGCACCGGAATCCAGTCGATCCAGTAGAAGGCCTTGGCGGCGAACTGGCCGAAGGCTTCGTTGCGCATGTGGTCGGGCTCGTTCCAGGCGCGGGACAGGTATTCGGACACGCGGTACATCACTGCGCCGGCCGGGCCCAGCGGCATCAGGAACCAGAAGAACACGCCGAACACATTGCGGTGGGTGGTGATCAGGGCGTTTTCCACCGCCACGCGGGTGATCTCGGTGCTGTCCATGCCGACCGTATCGAGGTGGGTCCACTCCGCCAGCAGGGTGCGCGCGGCGGCCTCGTCGCCCGTGTTCAGGGCCAGCTGGATGTTGGTGAAGTAATGGCTGTAGTGACGGAAGCCCAGGGTCAGGTAGACGATCAGGACGTTCCAGGCGAAGGCCAGGAACACCAGGTTGTAGCGCATGCACAGCCAGTACACCAGGTAGATCGGCACCATCAGGGACGCCATCATCAGGATCCAGCCCATGCGGCCATTGCGCTGCTCGCCCGCATTGAACCAGCTCTCGATACGCATGGCAAAAGCTTTGATGCCAGCGTAGACCTGGTTATCCGCGCGCAGCGGTTTCAGCTGCTCGATCAGCAGCGCGCACAGGATGGAAAAGAATGTCATTCAGGAACCCTTTTTTGTTATTGCAATACAACTGCCCGCTACGATAACGGAGAAGGCCTCCGGAATCAAATAGGGTCCTGTAAGAAAGTTTTACGCGCGGAGGAAGTGGAACAGGTTGCGCAGCATGGCGGCCGTGGCGCCCCAGATGAAGAATTGCTCATATGGCATGGCGTAGAAGCTGCGGCGACCCTGGGTCTGCGGCAGCTCGAGGGTGCGGCGCTGGTGGTTCAGGCCATCCATCAGGAAGGCCAGCGGGACCTCGAACACCTCGGCCACCTCGTTCGGGTCGGCGCTGATCTCGAAAGGCGGCTCGACCAGGGCCACCACCGGCGTGACGCGGTAGGCGCTGATCGTGGTGTGGTCGGGCAGCACGCCGATGATCTCGACGTGGCGGCGGTGCAAACCGATCTCCTCTTCCGTCTCGCGCAGGGCGGTTTCGATGGGCGAGGAATCGAGCTCTTCCGCTCCACCGCCGGGGAAGCTGATCTGGCCGGCGTGGCTGGACAGGTGCTCGGTGCGGCGCGTGAGCAGCACGGTGACGCCTTCGGGACGCATCACGAGCGGGACCAGCACGGCGGCGCGGCGGAGCACCTGGCCGCGCACTGCCAGGGATTCTTCGGAGAATTCAGGGTCCCACGGCAGGGTTTGCGCAAAGCGGGCGCGCAGGGCTGCGGGCGTCAGGCGCCCAGGCGCGACGGGTGCTTCGCCGGCGACGCCGCCGACCGGCATCTGGGTGGGGTCGAATACGAGCTTGACCAAAACGGACATCCTCCTCGGTTGGCAACAAAGATAGCCAACTTCATATCTTGCGCCGAAAAAGAAAAAGGCATCCTTGCGGATGCCTTTTTCAGTACACAGGCGCTATTACTCAGCAGCAGCAGTGGTAGCTGCTTTACGCTGCGGCAGCTTTTCCTTGATACGTGCCGACTTGCCCGAACGCTCACGCAGGTAGTACAGCTTGGCGCGGCGCACGTCACCACGACGCTTCACTTCGATCGAAGCGATCAGCGGCGAGTACAGCTGGAAGGTACGCTCGACGCCTTCGCCCGACGAGATCTTGCGAACGATGAAGTTCGAGTTCAGGCCGCGGTTACGACGCGAGATGACGACGCCTTCGTATGCCTGGGCGCGCTTGCGGTTGCCTTCGACGACGTTGACGCTGACGATCACGGTGTCGCCTGGTGCGAAATCAGGGATGTTGCGGCCGAGGCGCGCAATCTCTTCTTGCTCGAGTTGCTGGATCAGATCCATTTTTATCACTCCAAAAACCATCTTGCTGGCGCTGCGCTGTTCTTACAAGCCTTGCCCAGTAGAGGATGGGGTTGAACAAACGGGCAACATGCCCGCCGTTACATGCACACAAAGGTACATTCTTACTCGGCAGGTTTGCTTAAACCTGCCAGAAACTGTTCATCGGCCTTGGTCAGCCGGCCGGCGGCGCGCGCCTGGTCCAGCAATTCGGGCCGTTTTTTCCATGTCGCTTCCAGCATGCGCTGGCGGCGCCACTTCATGATCTCGGCGTGATTGCCGCCCATCAGGACAGGAGGCACCGCTTCGCCTTCGTACACTTCCGGCCGCGTGTAATGCGGCGAATCGAGCAGGCCGTTGACGAAGCTGTCTTCGACCGCCGAGGCATCGTCGCCCAGCACGCCGGGGATGAACCGGACTACCGCATCCATCAGGGCCATCGCCGGCAGTTCGCCGCCGGACAGCACGAAGTCGCCGAGGGAGATCTCCTCGTCGACGCAGCGGTCCAGCAAACGCTGGTCCACCGCCTCGTAGCGGCCGCACAGGATGACGAGACCGGGCTCGTCCTTCAGTGCCATCACGCGTTCGTGGGTCAGCGGCTTGCCTTGCGGCGACATGAAGACCACACGGGGCGCCGGCAGGCCCATGTCGACCTGTCTTTGCTTGGCCGCATTGATCGCGGCTTCGAGCGGTTTCGCCAGCATCACCATGCCGGGGCCGCCGCCATAGGGGCGGTCATCCACGGTGCGGTGACGGTCCTGCGTGAAATCGCGCGGATTCCAGATCTTCAGGGCCCAGCGTTGCTGCTCGAAGGCGCGGCGGGTGACTCCCGACTGCGTCAATGCGGCGAACATTTCTGGAAACAAGCTCACGACGTCAAACTGCATCGGATCTCGCTCCGGTTGGATGAGGCTTAATAATCCAGGCCCCAGTCCAGGGTAATCAGCTTGCCCTCGAGGTTGACGGTCTTGACGAACTGGTCCACGAACGGCACGAGGCGATCCTCTACTTTCGCAGTTGGATCACCTTCGCTGACCGGCGTGATGCGCAAAATGGATTGCGCGCCGTTGTGCATCATGTCGGTCACCTTGCCCAGGGCTTCGCCCTGCAGGTTGACCACATCCAGGCCGATCAGATCGGTCCAGTAATACTCGTCGTTGTCGAGTGCAGGAAAGTCCTTGCGCGACACCTGAATCGTGGCGCCCTTGAGCGCCTCGGCTTCGTTGCGGTCGCGCATGCCGACCAGGGTGGCAACCACGTCGCCACTATGGAACTTCGCGGTCCGCACGGAGACGGGCCGCAGGGTCGGCTTGTCGAGCCACCAGGTTTTGACGTTCAGCAGCGCATCTGCGTCCATCGAGTGCGGGGTAATGCGGATTCCGCCTACCAGCCCGTACGCGCCGGACACATAGCCAACCTGGATCAGGTCGTCGGGGATTTGCACCCCGGATGCTGCCGAATCGGTCAAACCTAAGACTCTTGCTACTGCTTAATTAAGCAGCCGGCTTCTGCTGGGCGACCAGGCGAGCGACGGTCGGCGACAGTTGTGCGCCAACGCCTTGCCAGTGAGCCAGACGGTCAGCAGCGATACGCAGGCCGACTTCGGCGCCCGAAGCCATCGGGTTGTAGAAGCCGATGCGCTCGATGAAACGACCATCGCGACGGTTGCGCGAGTCGGTTGCAACGATGTTGAAGAACGGACGCTTTTTAGCGCCACCACGAGCCAAACGAATAACGACCATAATAATTCCGAAAAAGTGAGCTGGACGGAGAAAGTCGACGATTATAGCGCGCGACGACTCCCAGCAGCAAGTGTTAACGACAACCCGGCGCGCAGTCCCGGCCGAATCAAACATTATCGCCTATTTTTAGCCACACCGCCACCAAGCCTCTCGCCTCTTCCGGCAAAAGCGTGCCATTTTGGCCAATTTGGACGATACTCTTGGCTTTCCTGAACGATTGGCAACTATTCATGGCTGTGGCGCACAAGAACAAGACATTGACCGTTTTCCTGGCTCTCGTGCTGGGCTGGCTGGGGGCTCACCGCCTTTACCTCAAGGGCAGCGCCGATCGGCTGGGGCTGCTGCATGTGTGCAGCCTGTTCGTGACCGGGATCTTGTATGGGGCGGTGAAGCCGCATCCCTTCTACATCGTGCTGCCGCTGCTGGTGTCGCTCATCGCGGCCTGCATCGAGGCGCTGGTGCTGGGCTTGATACCGGATGAGAAGTGGGATGCGGCGTACAACGGCGGCAGCGGGAAGGCGTCGCGGTCGAACTGGCTGCTGCCGCTGTTGCTGGTGCTGGTGATGACGGTGGGGGCGATTGTGCTGATTGGGACGATTGCGCGTCTGTTTGATCTGCTTTATACGGGTGGGGCGTACGGCTAACGCTGTGCGGATAAACTTAGGTTCCCGCCTTCGCGGGAACGACGATTTTAAAGCCATTAGCCATAAGACCGTCGTTCCCGCGCAGGCGGGGACCCAAGTTTGCTTGAACAGCCACACACCCAACAAAAAAAGCGCCCGCAGGCGCTTTTTTTTATCGCTCACAAGAAGCGCTTAGAACTGCTCCACATCCAGCGCCAGCACCCCCGCCGCGCCTTCCACGATCGCCGTACGCAGGCCACCCGCACCCGACAGCACGTGATCCGCAAAGAAGCGCGCCGTCGCGATCTTGGCCTTGAAGAACGCAGCATCGCCCTCGCCGCCCTGCAGCTTCTGGTGCGCCACCAGCGCCGCGCGGCCCATCTGCCAGCCGCCCAGCACGATGCCGGCCAGCTTCAGGTACAGCACGCTGCCCGCGAACACCGCGCGCACATCCGACTTGGCATTCGCCACCACGTAGTCCACCACCTGCTCCAGCGCGTCCGCGCCTTCCACCAGGCGGCGCGACACGCTAGCGAGGTCGCCCTGCACTTCCGCCAGCTGGGCAGCCGTCGCGCGCACCTGGGCGATCAGGCCCTTGGCCACGGCGCCACCGTCGCGCACGGTCTTGCGGCCCACCAGGTCGTTGGCCTGGATCGCGGTGGTGCCTTCGTAGATGGTCAGGATCTTCGAATCGCGGTAGTGCTGGGCCGCGCCGGTCTCCTCGATGAAGCCCATGCCGCCGTGCACCTGCACGCCGTCGCGGGTGACGTTCTCGCTCATCTCGGTCGACCAGCCCTTGATGATCGGGACCAGGTACTCGTACACGGCCAGGTTGGCCTTGCGGGTCGCGTCATCGGCGTGGTGATGGGCGATGTCCGACAGGCCCGCGCCGACGTAGGCCAGCGCGCGCGCCGCCTCGATCTGCGAGCGCATCGACATCAGCATGCGGCGCACGTCCGGGTGGTTGATGATGGCCACCGGGCCCGGCGAGCCGGCCACTTCGCGCGACTGCACGCGGTCCTTGGCGAAGCTGACTGCCTGCTGGTAGGCGCGCTCGGCGACGCTGACGCCCTGGATGCCGACGCCGAAGCGGGCCGCGTTCATCATGATGAACATGTATTCCAGGCCGCGGTTCTCTTCGCCCACCAGGGTGCCGATGGCGCCGCCGTGGTCGCCGAACTGCAGCACGGCGGTCGGGCTGGCCTTGATGCCCAGCTTGTGCTCGATCGAGACGCAGTGCGCGTCGTTGCGCGCGCCCAGCGAGCCGTCGGCGTTGACCAGGAACTTCGGCACGACGAACAGCGAGATGCCCTTCACGCCCGCCGGTGCATCCGGGGTACGCGCCAGCACCAGGTGGATGATGTTCTCCGCCATGTCGTGCTCGCCGTAGGTGATGAAGATCTTGGTGCCGAAGATCTTGTAGGTGCCGTCGCCCTGCGGCTCGGCGCGGGTGCGCACGGCGGCCAGGTCGGAACCGGCCTGCGGCTCGGTCAGGTTCATGGTGCCGGTCCACTTGCCGCTGATGAGCGGCTCGAGGAACAGCGCCTTCTGCGCGTCGGAGCCCGCGGTCAGCAGCGCCTCGATGGCGCCGTCGCTCAGCATCGGCGCCAGCGCGAACGACAGGTTGGCCGCGTGGAGCATTTCCATGCACGGGGTGGCCACCAGCTTGGGCAGGCCCTGACCGCCGAATTCGGACGGGTGCTGCACGCCCTGCCAGCCGCCTTCGACGAAGGCGCGGAAGGCTTCCTTGAAGCCCTTCGAGGTGGTGACGCTGCCATCTTTCCAGAAGCTCGGCTCTTTGTCACCAGAGTGGTTCAGCGGGGCGACGACTTCGCCGCAGAATTTCGCGCTCTCTTCCAGGACCGCGCCGACGGTGTCGGCGGTCGCGTCCTCGCAGCCGGGCAGCTGGTTGATCTGTTCCAGGTTCGCCAGTTCGTTCAGGACGAACTGCATGTCTTTCAGCGGGGCTTGGTAGCTCACCTTTGTCTCCTAGTCTGGTGCCGCGCGCAGATCGCGCGCGCAAAAAAAATCGTCGTTCCGGCGCAGGCCGGAACCTAAGTTTATGTGCGCCCCAGCTAGCGTTGAACGCCGGCGGTACGCATCGAACTTGGGTTCCGGCCTGCGCCGGAACGACGGATATGCAGATGTCGGCGGCGAGAGCTGAACATGACGCTCACCGCCGCGCGGGAATTAACCCAGTTCCTTGACCAGCTGCGGCACGACCTCGAACAGGTCGCCCACCAGGCCGTAGTCGGCCACCGAGAAGATCGGGGCTTCCGGATCCTTGTTGATCGCGACGATGGTCTTCGAGTCCTTCATGCCGGCCAGGTGCTGGATCGCGCCCGAGATGCCGACGGCGATGTACAGGGTCGGCGCGACGATCTTGCCGGTCTGGCCAACCTGCCAGTCGTTCGGCACGAAGCCCGCGTCCACGGCTGCGCGCGATGCGCCCATGGCGGCGCCCAGCTTGTCGGCCAGCGGTTCCAGGATCTTGAAGTTCTCTGCCGAGCCGATGCCGCGGCCGCCCGAGACGATGATCTTCGCCGCGGTCAGTTCCGGACGGTCCGACTTGGCCAGCTCGCGGCCCACAAAAGAAGACTTGCCCGAATCGCCCACGGCGGCGATCTGCTCGACGGCAGCCGAGCCGCCCGCGCCTGCGGCGTCGAAGGCGGTGCCGCGCACGGTGATGACCTTGACCTTGTCGCTGGATTGCACGGTGGCGATGGCGTTACCGGCGTAGATCGGACGCTCGAAGGTATCCGGCGAATCGACCTTGGTGATTTCCGAGATCTGGGCCACGTCCAGCTTGGCGGCCACGCGCGGCAGGATGTTCTTGCCGTAGGCGGTAGCCGGAGCCAGGATGTGCGAGTAGTTGCCGGCGACAGCCAGCACCTGCTCGGCGACGTTCTCGGCCAGGCCGTCGGCGAAGTGCAGCGCGTCGGCGACCAGCACCTTGGCGACGCCGGCGATCTGCGCGGCGGCTTCGGCGGCGGCGCCGCAGTTCGAGCCGGCGACCAGGATGTGGACGTCGCCGCCGCACTGGGCGGCCGCGGTGACGGTGTGGTGGGTAGCGCCCTTCAGGGAGCCGTTGTCGTGTTCAGCAATAACGAGTGCGACCATGATGATTCCTATGAATTTTTTAGACGGCCGATTAGATGACTTTGGCTTCGGTGCGCAGCTTCTGCACCAGGGTCGCCACGTCCGGCACCTTGACGCCAGCCGAGCGCTTGGCCGGCTCGACCACTTTCAGGGTCTTCAGGCGCGGGGTCACGTCGACACCCAGGTCTTCCGGCTTGATGGTCTCGAGCGGCTTCTTCTTGGCCTTCATGATGTTCGGCAGCGTCACGTAGCGCGGCTCGTTCAGGCGCAGGTCGGTGGTGACGATGGCCGGCAGGCTCAGGGCCACGGTTTCCAGGCCGCCGTCGACTTCACGGGTCACGGTGACCTTGCCATCTTCCAGCACCACTTTCGATGCGAAGGTGGCTTGCGGCCAGCCCAGCAGCGAAGCCAGCATCTGGCCGGTCTGGTTCGAGTCGTCGTCGATCGCCTGCTTGCCCAGGATGATCAGCTGCGGCTGTTCCTTGTCGGCCAGCGCCTTCATGATCTTGGCCACTGCCAGCGGCTCGGTCTCGACATTGGTCTCGACCAGGATGCCTCGGTCGGCGCCGATCGCCATGCCGGTACGCAGGGTTTCCTGGCACTGGGCCACACCGACCGACACCGCCACCACTTCGGTGACCTTGCCGGATTCCTTCAGGCGCGTGGCTTCTTCCAGCGCGATCTCGTCGAACGGATTCATCGACATCTTGACGTTGGCGATATCCACGCCGCTGCCGTCGGATTTGACGCGGACCTTGACGTTGTAGTCGACCACGCGTTTGACGGGTACCAGGACTTTCATAGGGTGCCTTTAGAAAAATGGAATGGGTGACAGTCTGAAATGGCCTAGATTATAAGAGAAATTCAGGCTTCCAACTAAATTAAAGCACGATCGTGCGTTTTTTGGCTAGAGGTTTTCAACTAAAAAACGCAAGAAATCAAAGGGTGGAGCAACAGGACGGCCTGGGAAGGCGGCCGTCCCGCGTGGATGGCGCTTATTTGCGGCGCATCAGGAAGGTGAACTCGCCGTTCTCGGCGGTGTGGGCCAGCAGCGCGTTGCCCGTTTGCTTGGCGAAAGCCTGGAAGTCGCGCACGGAGCCGGTGTCGGTGGCCACGATGCGCAACACCTGGCCGCTCTCCATCTCGGCAAGCGCTTTCTTCGCTTTGAGGATGGGCAGTGGACAGTTCAGTCCGCGCGCATCCAGGTCTCTCTGGAATTCCATGGTATCGGTGTCGATAGTGGTGTCGCTCATCGCTTGCCTGCTTTGTTAGGTGGTCCAACTGAGTCGCATACTACTCCAATTCGCGCAGTATGACGCAGCGCACCAAAATAGTCACACACTGTTGCAAGAGTGCAACCAAATGTGAAATATAACATGACATTTCAGCTAGATACAGAAACATCTGTTATGGACAAGCACCGGCGTGGTGCGCCTGCAGCGTAGATGCGGTCCATTCTGGCGCGCTGCAAGCCGTGTGGGAAGCTCCAAGAATACGTAGGTGGAAGGGCAAGCTTGACGTAACGCTCACCTGTGGCCCGCGCCCCCAAACCCCCGGGGGGGGGGGGGGGGGGGCCCGCGGGGGCCGCGGGGGGGGG
>NZ_JAGPWD010000062.1 GCF_018119395.1 Massilia sp. ZL223 | reverse complement strand
AGCAGAACCCCACTCGAGTGATCTCGGGTGGGGTTTTTTGCTTTGTGCTTCTCCACATGACAGAGTCGTCCCGGCGCCGGGTCGGAGAGCTAGCAGAGTTGTCAGGTTCGTCTATCTTCTGCTGATTTCCGATGTCACAAACGTTACACTTGCCGTCGTTTTAACTAACACTGAACGGCTGATGAAACGATTTCGTACTATCACGCTGCGCATCCTGCTGAGCGTGGTCCTCTTGCTGGTCGTGCTGTTGGCGATCTCTTTGTCGAACTCGCGCGTCGAGCGCACCGAGCACGGTGTCCACAAGCGCCTGCTGATACCGATCGGCGTCGGCAATGCTGGCTTCCCCACGTATGCCGGCACCGGCGATGCCGTCCGGATCCCCGGTTTCCTGGACGGCCCGGTCGTGCGCCGCTCGGGAAGCGGAGAGTGGACCGCCAGCTGGTTCTGCGAAGACCGTGTCTTCAGCCGCACCGGTAAAGACAGCGAGCTGTCCATCGACTGCGCAGGAAAACACAGCGTCTATCCGGTTAACCGCATCCCGGCCGAGTCCCGCGCCGTCATCGACCCACCCGGAAAGATGCTCGTCCTGAGCGACATCGAAGGCAACATCACCTTCCTGGACAAGGCCCTGACCTCGCTCGGCGTGACGGATGCGAACGGACAATGGCAGTACGGCCGCAACCATCTCGTGATCGCCGGCGACGCGGTCGACCGCGGACGCGATGTATTCCCCGTGCTGTGGAAACTCTATCGACTGAGCCTGCAGGCAAGCGACGCCGGCGGCGCGGTCCATGTGCTGCTGGGGAATCACGAACAGTACATGCTGCGCGGGATCATCTCCCGCGCCAACCACGAACACCTGTATGCTCTGGGCCAGCTGGGCGGCCAGGCCGGGGCCTTCGCGGGCGATACCGTCATCGGCCTATGGCTGCGCCGCCAGCCGCTGGCACTCAAGGCCGGCAAGGTCCTCATCACTCACGGCGGCATCAGCCCGGAGGTCGCCGCCTCCGGCGTGTCCCTCGAAGAAATCAACAGCGCCATGGTCCAGTACTGGAGCGGCGCCGCCACGCAAAGCGCGCAACTGGACGCCGCACTGGGACCGGCCGGCCTGACCCAGTACCGCGGGTATTTCGAACCCGCCGAGGATCGCTATCCCAAGGCCAGCGACCGCGACGTGGCGCAGGTACTGGAGCGCTTCGGCGTGGATCACATCGTGGTCGGTCATACCCAGGTCGATGGGGTGCTTCCGTTCTACGATGGCCGCGTGTGGGGCATCAACGTCAACAGCAATACCGCGCGGCCGGAAGCCTTGCTGATCGAAGACGGCCGGCTCAGCGCCGTATCGACCGGCGTCCCCCGCCAGCTGGACGAATCGCGTGAACGCAGAACGCGAGCGTTTGCGGTGAGCGAGTCCGGCGACTGGCGGATGCTGTCGGCCCTGATCAGTTCCGGCTATGCGCAAACGCGCATTCCCCATCCTTACTGAAGCGCACCTCAGCGCAGCGCAATCAAATTCCTGAACATGTCCTCGGCCGCATCCGCGATCCGGTCGATGCTGGCCTCCCTCAGGGCATGCGCGTCCACGCGCGTCTCGCTGCGCAGCCCCGCCCACTGCAGCAAGGCGTGGCAAGCGTCGGGGTGGTCGAACAGGCCATGCAAGTAGGTCCCCAGGACCTGGCCATCCTGCGACATCGCGCCTTCCTTGCGTCCATCGACCAGGAAGGCGGGCGACGCCAAGGCCGCGCCGCTTGAAACACCCATGTGTATCTCGTAGCCTTGGACGCGCGCATCCTGGCGAGCCCCAAAAGCACAGTAACCGCTCACTTGCGCCAGACGCTTTTCCGGCGCCAGCACGGTATCCATCTCGAACAGCCCGAGGCCTTCGGATGTCCCAGGCTTTCCCTCGAGGCCGTGCGGATCGGACACTGAAGTCCCGAGCATCTGGAAACCGCCGCAGATGCCGATGACCTTCCCGCCATAGCGCAGGTGCCGCGCCAGCTGCTCCGGCCATCCCTGCTGACGGAGCCACGCCAGGTCGCCGCGCGTGTTCTTGCTCCCCGGTAGAACGATCAGGTCAGCAGGCGGAATCGCTTCCCCTTCGCGCACGAAGCGCAGGTCGACGTCCGGATGCGCGCGCAGCGCATCGAAATCCGTGTGATTGCTCATGCGCGGCAGGCTGGGCACCACCACGCGGAAGTGTCCGCGTCCCGTTTGCGCCGGCTGCACCGCATCTTCCGCATCCAGATACAGCCCGTGCAGGTAGGGCAGCACGCCCAGCACCGGTTTGCCGGTCTTCTCTTCCAGCCACTCCAGGCCCGGCTCGAGCAGGGAGATATCGCCCCGGAAGCGGTTGATCACGAAGCCGACGATGCGCCGCCGCTCCGACTCCGACAGGCAGGACAGCGTGCCCACCAGGTGCGCGAACACGCCGCCGCGATCGATGTCCGCCACCAGGATCACCGGGCAGTCGACCGCTTCCGCGAAGCCCATGTTGGCGATGTCGCGGTCGCGCAGGTTGATCTCCGCCGGGCTGCCCGCACCTTCGACGATGATGGCTTCGTACTGTGCCGACAGGCGGCGGTGCGATTCCAGCACCGCTTCCATCGCCACCGTCTTGTACTGGTGGTAGTCGCGCGCATTCATCTCCGCGCGCACGCGGCCATGGATGATGACCTGGGCGCCGACGTCGCTCGATGGCTTGAGCAGCACCGGGTTCATGTCCGTGTGCGCCTCGACGCCGGCGGCGATCGCCTGCAGCGCCTGCGCCCGGCCGATCTCGCCGCCGTCCGCCGTCACCGCGCTGTTGAGCGCCATGTTCTGTGGCTTGAACGGCGCCACCTTGCATCCGCGCCGCTTGAGCAGGCGGCACAGGGCGGCCACCACTGTGCTCTTGCCGGCGTCCGAGGTCGTCCCCTGCACCATCAGGGTCTGGTAGGGGAAGCTGCTCATTTGCCGCGGTGCTGGCGCGCCAGCTCGAGCTTGTCGCATAGCGCGGCGGCGCCGAGGATCATGCGCGGACCCGCGCGGTTGAGCAGGTCGCCGTCGAGCGTGAACAGATTGTTTTTGCGCACCGCGAGCATGCTCCGGTAGGGCTCCCACAGCCCCACGCCGCCATAGTTTTTCTCGGCCGTGCCGATCACCGCTTCAGGGTCGGCCTGCAGCACGCTTTCGACCGACACCATCGGCGCCGTCGTCGCCAACTTGTCGAAGATGTTCTCGCCGCCGCACAGGCGCAGCGCGTCGGTGACGATGTGCTTGCCGCTGAGCGTGTACAGCGGCTTGTCCCACACCTGGTAGAAGGTACGCACCGGCGGCCGGTTCGCGTAGCGCGCGCGCAGGCCGGCAAGCTGCTGCCGCAGCTGGGCAGCGGTGGCCCTGGCTTCCGTGTCGGTGCCCATCAGCTGGCCGAGCCGCGCCACATTCTCGGGGATGTTCTCCAAGGTTTGCGGGTCGCTCTGGAACACGGGGATGCCCAGTTGCTTGACCATCTCGATCTGGCGTTCGGAACTGTTGTGCATCCAGGCGACGATGAGGTCGGGCTTGAGAGCGATCACCCGTTCGATGTCGATCTCGCGGTTCGAGCCGATGCGCGGGATGCTCTTGGCCGCCTCCGGATAGTCGCTATAGCTCACCGCCCCGACGATGCGCTTGCCGCCGCCCGCCGCGAACAGCATCTCGGTGACGTGCGGCGCCATCGAAATCACGCGCTCGGCGGGCTTGGCGATCGTGACCGATCTGCCTGCATCGTCCTTGACCGTGATTGCGGCCTGGGCCTGGACCGCCAGCGCGCAGGCCAGCAGCAGCATCGTTTTCCTCATCGTTTGCTCCATTCGCTTAATGCCTGATCCAGGCGTTGCCAGCCTTCCTCGCCGGCCGGCAGGCCGAGGCGGACGCCGCGCGCGGATTCGCGGAACAGCCGGCACCAGATGCCGCGGCGCGCCATGTGTTCGTGAAATGCCTCGGGCTGCGCTTCCGGCCACCACTGGAACAAGGGCGTGCCGTTTGCCTCGATACCGTGCGCCTGCAGCAGCGCGCGCATGCGTCTTCCCGAGCTGTCCAGCTGCCGCTGCGTCTCCTGCTGCCAGGCGGTATCGCTCAGCGCCAGCAAGGCAATGTCCTGCGCGGGACCGCTGACGGCCCAGGGCCCGAGCAGGTCGACCAGGCCGGCGAGGACCGTCTCATGCGCCGCGACAAAGCCCAGCCGCAAGCCGGCCAGGCCGAAGAACTTGCCGACCGAACGCAGGACGATCAGGCCGGGCTGCGCCGCATGCGCCGCGACGCTGAGCGTGGGTGCGGTATCGCCGAAGGCTTCGTCCACCACCAGCCAGCCGCCGCGTGCCCGCAGGCGCGCCGCCCAGTCCAGCAGGCGCGCCGGCGGCACCGTCTCGCCAGTCGGATTATTGGGATTGACCACCACGACCACGTCGCTGTCGTCCACCGCCCGGTCCAGGTCCGCATACGGCACCAGCCGGCGCATGTGGCCGTGCAGGCCCCAGTGATGGGCGTGCTCCGCATACGAGGGCGCCGACACGGCCACCCGCGAAGGCGGCCGCAGGCGTGGTAATGCCTGGATCGCGGCTTGCGTACCGGCCACCGGCAAGAGCTGCGGCGCGCGGTAATAGGTGCAGGCCGCATCGGCCAGGCGCGCATCCGGTTCCGGAAGACGATGCCAGGCGTCCGGCGCCAGGGTGGGGATAGGATAGCCATGCGGATTGATGCCCGTCGATAGGTCGATCCAGTCGCTGCGCCCGAAGCGCCGCGCCGCGTCGCGCAGATTGCCTCCGTGTTCAAGCATGCGCACTCACCCCGATCGCTGCCGCGCATACCGCAGCCGTCCATAACAGCGTTGTCTTCAAGACCAGCCGCCAGGCACGCAAGATGTCGGCCGCTGATGCCGCCGGCCCCGCGCCGAGTTGCGGACGCTGTTCAACTTCGCCGTCATAGCTTGCAGCGCCGCCCAGCGAGACGCCGAGTGCGCCCGCGCCGCTGGCCATTACCGGCCCGGCATTCGGACTGCTCCACATCGGCGCCTGCGTACGCCAGCAGCGCCAGGCGCGCGCACGGCCGGCGCCGGCCAGCAGCACGTAGGACAGCGCGGTCAGGCGCGCCGGCAGGTAGTTCAGGACGTCGTCCACGCGCGCCGCGCAGCGGCCGAACAGGTTGTAGCGCTCGTTGCGGTAGCCCCACATGGCGTCCAGCGTGTTCGCCAGCCGGAACAGCACCGCGCCCGGTCCGCCGGCAACGACAAACCAGAACAGGGTGCCGAACACGGCGTCGTTGCCGTTCTCGAGCAGGGATTCGGCGCTGGCCTTGGCCAGGTCGGGTTCATTCGCCGTGGCGGTATCGCGGCTGACGATGCGCGCGGTCAGGAGGCGCGCCTGGGCCAGGTCGCCTTCGCGCAGCGCCGCGTAGATCGGCAGCGTGTGGTCGCGCAGGCTGCGCAGGCCGATGCAGACATACAGCAGGAGCGCATGCAGCCACAGTCCGGCGGCATCGGCCAGTACGGCGAACAAGAGGCTCAGCGGCAGCACCGCCAGCAGCCATGCGCCCGCGCCACGCACCAGGCGCGCGCCGCCACGGTTCAGGCGACGCTCCAGGAAGGCGGCCAGCCGCCCGAATCCGACCAGCGGATGCCAGCGCCGTACTTCACCCAATAGAAGGTCGAGCACGATGCCGGCCACCAGGAGCAGGGCGAGCGCCGGCGGGGACAAGCCGATCAGCACGGAGTGCCCTTCAGCACCAGCGGCAAGCCCGCGGCCACGAATACCGCCCGGTCCGCGCGCGCGGCCACTTCCTGGTTCAGGCGTCCCGCCTCGTCGACGAAGCTGCGCGACACCGCGCCCCAGGGCACGATGCCCAAGCCCACTTCGTTGGACACGAAGACGACATCGCCCGGCAGTCCCGCCTCCAGCGCATCGAGTAGCGCGGTGCGCTCCGCATGAAAGCGCGGCGGCAGCGCCACCTCGCCCACCTCGGGATAGGCGCGGCCGTCCGAGAACATCAGGTTGCTGAGCCAGAGCGTCAGGCAGTCGACCAGCACCAGCCGCTGTTGCGCGCACCATGCGCGCAACACGCTGGCCAGCGCCAGCTCCTCCTCGACGGTATGCCAGTGGCCGGGGCGCTGGCTGCGGTGGTGGGCGATGCGGACCGCCATCTCGCCGTCGCCGACGCGCGCGGTCGCCACGTAGACGACCTCCTTGCCCGAATCCTGCGCAAGGCGCTCGGCCAGCCGGCTCTTGCCGGAGCGCGCGCCGCCGAAGAAGAGGGTGCAGCTCATCGCGCCTGTCCCAGGAACATCGCCGCCACCGCCTCCGGGTTGGACGGGAAGTAGGCGTGGAAGTAGGACGCCGTGAGCGCGCCGCGGTGATAGATGGCTTCGCCCTGGCTGCCGTTCTGCTTGACCGTATGTCCCTGCGGCTGCAGATCGGAATGCATGAGCGAGTAGTGGAAGGTATGGCCGCGCAGCTCGCCCTGGGCGGTCGGCATTGCATGCATGCCCAGGCCGCTGATGCGCGGCTGCATCACCACCTCGCCCGGGAGCAGGCCGGCCATTTGCCAGCGCTGTCCCTGCTTGTCGGTCAGTCCATCGGCAATCGCCATCATGCCGCCGCATTCGGCGACGATCGGCACGCCGCGCGCATGGGCGTCGCGAAGCGAGGTACGCCACTGCTTCGCCGCCTGCAGCGCGGGGCAGTGCAATTCGGGGTAGCCGCCCGGCAGGTAGACCGCGTCGGCGTCGCTTGGGACCGGCTCGTCGTCGAGCGGCGCGAAATAGACCAGCCGCGCGCCCATCTGCTGTAGAAGCTCGGCATTGGCCGGGTAGACGAATACGAAAGCGGCGTCGCGTGCGATGGCGATGGTGCGCCCAGCCAGCGGCCGAAGAGCCGGGGATGCAGGCTGCACGGGCGTCGGGGGCAGGACCGGCAGCGCGTCCCAGGCCGTGTCGTCGAACTCGATCTGGTCGGCCATGGCGTCGAGCAGCTCTTCCACCTTCTCGACCTCGCCCGGCACCACCAGGCCCAGATGCCGTTCCGGCAAGCGCTTGTCCTGGCGCGGCAGGGAACCGATCAGCGGGATGTCGCGCAGCGAGGCCTTGACCATTGCCGCATGGCCGGGACTGGCGATGCGGTTGGCGACCACGCCGGCCATCTGCACCGGACCATAGTCGCGCAAGCCCTGCGCCACCGCGCCCGCGGTTTGGGCCATGGCCGAAGCGTCGAGCACGGCCAGTACGGGAATGCCGAATTCGCGCGCCAGGTCGGCCGCCGAGGGCGAGCCGTCGTACAGGCCCATCACGCCTTCGACCAGGATCGCGTCCGCCTCGCGCGCCGCTTCTCCCAGCCGGCGGCGGCACTCGTCCACGCCGACCATCCACAGGTCCAGGTTATAGACCGGCGAGCCGCAGGCGCGCTCCAGCAGCAGCGGGTCGATGAAATCGGGCCCGCACTTGAACACGCGTACCCGCTTGCCCATGCGGACCAGGCGCCGCGCCAGCGCGGCCGTCACCGTCGTCTTGCCCTGGCCGGAAGCCATGGCCGCGACCAGGACCACGCGTGCTCCAGGATGCGTTTTCATCACCACTCCGTTCCGGCTTGCGCCGCAATGCCCGCCTTGAAGGCGTGCTTGACCACGTTCATCTCGGTCACGGTATCGGCCACCGCCACCAGCTCGGGCGGGGCGGCGCGTCCCGTCACCACCACGTGCTGCATCGTGGGACGGTCGAGCAGGTCGGCGATCACGGTGTGCACGTCCAGGTAACGGTATTTCAATGCGATATTCAGTTCGTCCAGCACCACCATGCCATAGCTCGGGTCGGAGAGGAAGCGCCTGGCCTGCTCCCAGGCTTCGTTGGCCTTGGCGATATCGCGCTCGCGGTCCTGGGTTTCCCAGGTATAGCCTTCGCCCATCGCGTGGAAGCTGACCTCGCCGGGAAAGCGGCGCAGGAAGAGTTCCTCGCCGGTCGACATGGCGCCCTTGATGAACTGGACCACGCCCACCTTCATGCCGTGGCCGAGCGCACGCGCCACCATGCCGAAGGCGCTCGAGCTCTTGCCCTTGCCGTTGCCGGTATTGACGATCAGGATGCCGATTTCCTTGTCGGCCGCCGCGATCTTGGCGTCGATGACCGCCTTCTTGCGCTCCATGCGCGCGCGGTGGCGCTCGTTGAGTGCGGAAATCTCGTCTGGGGTCATGTCGTTCATAGGCTTGCCTCGATGGGAATGAAAATGCGGCGGCCGCCATGCTCGAGCATCTCGATCGGATGGCCGAGGTAGTCGCTCAGCAGCGCCGGCTGCATGGCCGCGTCGACGGCGCCGGCCTGCCAGCGTCCGTCGCCCATGAGCAGCAGCGCGTGGCTGGAGATGCGGTGCGCCAGGTTGAGGTCGTGGCCGATCATGACCACGGTCTTGCCCTGCTCCCTGCACAAGCGGGACAACAGGGCCATGGTGCTGACCTGGTGCGCCAGGTCGAGTGCGTTGGCCGGCTCGTCGAGCAGCAGCAGCGGCGTCTCTTGCGCCAGCATGGCGGCGATGGCCACGCGCTGGCGCTCGCCCCCGGACAGGGTGCGTACATCGCGCGCGGCCAGGTCGGCCACTTCCATGGCGTCCAGGGCCTGCATCGCGGCGTGGTGGTCGTCGCTGCCTTCCCAGTAGCGGTTGGCGTGATAGGGATGGCGCGCCGACAGCACGGTTTCGATTACGCTGTAGGCGAAGGCGTCATGGCGCGACTGGGCCAGGAAAGCGCGTTCGCGCGCCAGCTCGGCAGGGTTCCAGGCCGATAGTTCGCGGCCGCGGATGCTCACCGTTCCCGCGTCCGCACGGTGCAGCCCGGCGAGCGTGCGCAGCAAGGTACTCTTGCCGGCGCCGTTGCGGCCGATGATGCTCCAGCATTCGCCGGGAGCCACGTGCCAGCTCAGCCCCTGGATCAGGGTGCGGCTGCCGGCCTTGAGGAGGAGGTCTTGGGTCCGGAGCATGATCACTTCCTGAGCCGGTGAAGCTGGTAGAGGAAGACCGGTGCGCCGATGAGCGCCGTGATGGCGCCTACCGGCAGCTGCTGCGGCGCCAGCACGGTGCGGGCGAGGGTATCGCACAACACCAGGAAGCTGCCGCCGGTCAGCACCGCGGCGGGGATGAGCACGCGGTGGTCCGGGCCGAAGGCGAAACGGCAGGCGTGCGGAATGATCAATCCGACAAAACCCACCGAGCCGGCGCTGGTCACCGCGCTCGCGGTCAGCAGGCCGGACACGAAGAACAGGCCCTTGCGCAGCGCGCCCACGCGCACGCCCAGGGTCGATGCGGCTTCCGCATGCAGGGCCACCACGTTCATGGCGCGCGCGCTGCGCATCGCATACACCAGCGCGCCGCCCAGCACCAGCCAGGGCGTCAGGCGCAGCGGCGCGCCGGCCAGGTCGCCGATGAGCCAGAACACCATGCTGCGCAGGCGGCCTTCCGGTGCGATCGACAGCATCAGGGTGACGAGGGCGCTGCACAGGGCCGACAGGATCACGCCGGTCAGCAGCAGCATCGAAGCGCCGCCCTCGGCCGCCAGCCCGCCGCGCAGGTCGCGCCGGGCCAGCAGGTAGAGCAGCATCGAGACCGTCACCGCGCCCAGCAGGGCCGCGCCGTCCACGATGACCGCCGTGGCCATCATCATCAGCGCCGCCAGCGCGCCCACCGCCGCGCCGGACGAGATGCCGAGCACGTAGGGATCGGCCAGCGGATTGCGCAGCAGGGCCTGCATCATCACCCCCGCCAGGGCCAGCGCGCCGCCGGTAACGAAGGCCGTCAGGGCGCGGCCGGCGCGCAGTTCCAGCAGCGAGGCAGGCAGCGACTCGGCGCGGCCATGCGCGAGCTGGCGCAGCGCCTCGGGCAGTTCCGCCAGCGGCACCTGGATCGACCCGGTCATGCCGGCGAACAGGAGGCTCGCGACGGCGCCCGCCATCAGGACGGCGATAATGAGCAGGGCGCGCTGGCGCAGCGGACGGATGGGTGGATGCATGCTAGGTCTCTGTGTTGTCCCCGTCAGCGCATGCCGTAGCGCAGGGCCGCGAACCAGGTGCGGCCGCTGGTGCCGTAGTTACGCGCGAGCTCGTAGTGCTTGTCCGCGACGTTGTTGAGCCTGACCAGCAGCGACAGTTCCGGGGTGAATTGCCAAGTAGTGTACAGGTTGAGCAGGCCATAGCCACCCAGCGGACGCAGGTTGGCTGCATCGTCGAAGCGGCCGCTGGAGAGCTGCCACTCGGCGCCGGCCTTCACGGTGCCGGCCGTGTAGTCGGCGGCGAAGCTCGCATGCCGTTTCGCGCGGCGCGCCAGGCGCTTGCCGGTGGTTTCGTCGCGTGGATCCTGCCAATCCAGGCTGCCGCGCAGGTTGATGCCGGCGATGCGCGTGCTGCCGCCGACGCTCACGCCT
The DNA here is from genome assembly GCF_018119395.1 of Massilia sp. ZL223. Classification (GTDB taxonomy): domain Bacteria; phylum Pseudomonadota; class Gammaproteobacteria; order Burkholderiales; family Burkholderiaceae_D; genus Telluria. The sequence continues at coordinate 4,305 of NZ_JAGPWD010000062.1, read as the reverse complement.
TCCAACAGGGCTTCGTTGACGTTGTAGGCGCAGCTGCCGGCGCGGGACGGGCAGGGCGTGGCCGAGACGATCATGTCGCTCAGGCGATTGCGGTAGTAGCGCGCGTCCAGCTCGACGCGGCCGCCGGCGTAGCGCAGGCCCAGTTCGTGGTTGCGGCCTTTCTCGGGCTGGTTGGTTTCCAGGCCGTAGCCTGGATAGAACAGCTCGTTGAAGGTTGGCGCGCGGAAGCTGGTGCCGACGCTGGCGCTGGCGCGCAGGCCGTTGCCGAAGTCGTAGCCGTAGCCGGCTGCGCCGGTGTGCTTGTTGCCGTACACTGAAGAGCGGTCCTGGCGCGCGCTCGCATCGAACAGGTGGCTGCCGCGCCTGGCCGAGTACACCGCCCCATAGGCATTGGTGATGCGGTTGCGCTGCATCGTCGGCACCTCTTCCTTGCGGTGGCTGTACAGCAGCTGCAGCGTGTCCGGGCCCAGTGCGACCGTGTTCTGCCAGCTGAACTCGTCCTGCACGGTGTCGATCCGGCTGGTGCCGGTGGCCGCGGCGCTGCTGACGCTGCGCTGCTTGTCTTCCGAGCGCGCGAACTGCACGGTGCTGCGCCAGTTCGGCAGGATCTGGTTGCTCATGAACAGGGCGGCGGTGTCCAGGTCCTGGTCGCTGTGGGTGTCGAAGCTGCCGGCGCCGCTGTCGTACTGGGCGCGCAAACGGCTGACCAGGAGCTGGGCGCCGATCTCGTGGCCCGGCGCGACGGTATAGCTCATGCGGCCATTCAGGTTGCGGCGGCGGTAGCCGTCTTCGTCGGGGTTGAAGCCGAAGGCGCCCGGGCGGGTGGCCGAGAAGCCGTCGGATTCCTCGTAGCCCGCGCCGATGGCGTAGCTGAATGCATGCAGGCCGCCGGCGGTGCTGGCGTCGAGCTGGCGGGTGCCGTTGCTGCCGGCGCCGGCGGAAGCGCTGGCCACGGGTGTGCCTTCGCCCTTGCGGGTGAAGATCTGGATCACACCGCCGATGGCGTCCGCGCCGTACAGGGTGCTGAGCGGGCCGTAGACGATCTCGATGCGATCGATGGCGCCCAGCGGCACCGCGTTCCAGCTCGCCGCGCCGGTGCTTGCGGAGCCGACGCGCACGCCGTCGAGCAGGACCACCACCTGGTTGCTGTTGGCGCCGCGCAGGAAGATGCTGGTGGCTGCGCCGGCGCTGCCGTTGCGGGTGATCTCGATGCCGCGCTGGCGCTGCAGGATGTCGGCCACCGAGCCGGCGCCCGAACGCGTGATCTCTTCGGCGTGGATGACCGTGGTGTCGGCGATGACGTCGTCGGCCTTTTGCGGCGTGCGGGTGGCGGTGACGACGACGGTGTCGAAGGCAGGTGCGTTGGCGAAAGCGGAAGACGAAAGAATGGCGAGCGCAAACGACACTGCGGCCGCTTGCCGTGTTACAGGAAAGTTCATGAACAGTTTCTATCAATGGACAACCAGCCGACGTCCCCGTGGGCCAGATTGAACAGGAATGCGCGAACGCGTTCCCACCTTTTGGCCGGTATCCGGGCTGGCAAGTGTGGCCGTCGGACCTTCCCATGCGAACGCACAGTGGTCGAGGAAGACGGTTCGCCGCATCGAATGCGGCACTTGCTTACCGTTGCGGGGGCAGCACACGTTGGCCTTGTAGAAAGGCTTCGTGTTTCCCGTTTAACTGCGCCTGTGGACACAGGCGCGAGCACCAAAACGGCGTCATTATACGGTTTTGTTACCTCTTTAGCACGAGCAGCTCGCCGTAGGCGATGCGGTGAGGGGCTTGCGCGGCCCGCAGCGCGGCCTCTTCGATGCTGCCGCCGAGGTGGAGAGAAGCCAGCAGGCGCATGGCGCCGGCGTGGCAGATGACGAGCGCCTGCTCGATGCCTTCGTTGCGGATCTCGTCGTGGAAAGCAGCGACGCGTGCGGCGACATCCATGACGCTTTCGCCGCCGCCGGGGCGGTAGTAGAGCAGGTCGGCCGTCCAGGCGTCGACCTCGGCGCGCGGGATGTCGTCCCAGCTGCGCATCTCCCAGGCGCCGAAGTTCATCTCGGCCAGGCGCGCATCGAATACGGGGGCGGGCGAGAGTCGGCGAGCCAGTGCGGCGCAGCGCAGCAGCGGGCTTGAATACACGGGCAAGTCGGACAGGCCAAGTCCCGACAGCGTGTCGAGCGCGCTGTCGATTCCGGCATCGAGGGCCGGCAGGTCCGTGCTGCCGTAACACAGGCCGGGCGCCACCACCGGCTGCGGATGGCGCACGAGGTAGAGCCGCATGTCAGGCTAGCGCGCCCTGGCCGAGCGTGGCCAGCACGGCGAGGTAGATCGCGACTTCCGACAGCTGCTGGACCGCACCCAGGCAGTCGCCGGTATAGCCGCCGAGGCGGCGCTCGAATTTGCGGGCCAGCCAGAGCGCGGCGAGGCTTGCCGCCAGCACGGCGCCGGCGCAGGCGACCGCACTGAGCGCGCCGTTGAGGACGAGCGCAGCGGCGGGCAGGAGCACGGTCGCGGTGGCGATGGCGAATTCGCCGGCGCTCATGCGCTCGGCGAGCGGCTTGGCCTTGCCTTCGGCGCGCGCGTATTCCATGGTCCAGATGAGCGAGGTCGCGGCCAGGCGCGAGAGCGGATGGGCCAGCAGCAGGGCAGCGATGGCGCTGGCCGGCGGCAGCGTCGCCAGGGCCGTGCATTTTGCGAGCAGCATGCACACGACGCCGATCGCGCCATAGGCGCCGACGCGCGAGTCCTTCATGATTTCCAGCGCGCGCTCGCGCGTCATGCCTCCGCCCAGGCCATCGCAGGTGTCGGCGAAGCCGTCTTCGTGGAAAGCGCCGGTGATATAGATCGTCGCTGCGGTCGAGAGCACGGCCGCCACCGGCGCGGGCAGGACCAGGGCCGCCGCCGCATATACCGCGGCGGCGATGGCGCCCACGACCAGCCCGACCAGCGGGAAGTAGCGGGACGCATGGTTCAGCCACGCGGCTTCGAAGCCGACCCAGCGTGGGATCGGCAGCCGGGTGAAGAACTGCAGTGCGATGAAGAACAGGCGCAGCTGGTGCATTTAAGCGGAACGCTCGCTGACCTGGGCCGAGGCGAAGGTCGCCATCTGGCTCAGGAAGTTGGCGGCCGCATGCAGCAGCGGCAGGGCGAGCGCACTGCCGGTGCCTTCGCCCAGGCGCAGCCCCAGGTCCAGCAGCGGCTTGGCGCCGAGCTGCTCCAGCATCAGCGCGTGCCCGTGTTCGCCGGAGCAGTGCGAGAACACACAGTAGTCGAGAATGGACGGCTGCAGGCGCGCGGCGACCAGCAGGGCGCTGGTGACGATGAAGCCGTCGATCAGCAGCACCTTGCGCATCTCGGCCGCCTTCAGCATGGCGCCGGCCATCATGGCGATCTCGAAGCCGCCGAAAGTGGCCAGCACGTCGAGCGGATCGTTCACGCCTGCGTGCAGGGCCGCCGCTGCGGCGATGACTTGTTCCTTGCGCTGGATGCCTTCCGCGGAGAGACCAGTGCCTGCGCCGACGCAGCGCGACAGCGGCACGCCGGTGAGCTTGTGCATGAGGGCCGCGGCGGCAGTCGTGTTCCCAATACCCATTTCGCCGAAGCCGACCACGTTGCCTGGCAGGTCACGCACCAGGGTCATGCCGTGTTCGAGCGCGGTGGCGCATTCCTGTGGCGTCATCGCGGCTTCCCTGGCGAAGTTGCGGGTACCGTTCGCCACCTTCCTGTCGATCAGGCCGGGGCGCTGGCCGAACGCGTGGTTCACGCCCGCATCGACGACGTGCAGCGCGGCGCCGTTCTGGCGGGCGAAGACATTAATAGCGGCGCCGTTCGCCAGGAAGTTCTCCACCATCTGCCAGGTCACGTCTTGCGGGAAGGCGGATACGCCTTCCGCCACGACGCCGTGGTCGCCGGCGAACACGATGATCGCCGGCTGATCGATGCGAACGTCGGTCGAGCGCTGGATCAGTCCCAGTTGCGCGGCCAGGGTTTCGAGGCGGCCAAGGCTGCCAAGCGGCTTGGTCTTGTTATTGATGGCGTCGCTCAGTGCCTGCGCCAGGGCCGCATCATGAATAGGGGAGATGGTCGGGATCTGCATGAATGGATGAGAAGATCAAAAAGGCGGCGGCAACGATATCACAATCGCAAGCGTTGCAAGTACGGCGGCGCTTTGCTATAGTCTCGCTCCCCGACGCGGACAGCGCTGCAAAGCGATCCAGGCGACGGGGTGGAAGAAAAGAAGTTGACGAACATCGCAAAACACCGCATAATCTCGCTTCTCTGCTGCTGACGAACACAACGCTTCGTCGAACA